>DASVUZ010000052.1:0-4325 GCA_036386795.1 Allosphingosinicella sp. | reverse complement strand
CTCGGGTCCGGTCTCTACAAGCCAGGCCAGTCGGCCGACGAGACCGCGGCCAAGGCGCGCGCCTACGTGGAAGGCGTGCGGCGGTGAGCGTGCACCGCGTCGCCATCGTCGGTTACGGCAAGATCGCGCAGGACCAGCATGTGCCTTCGATCGAAGCCATTTCGGCCTTCGAGCTCGCCGCGACGGTCAGCCGCAGCAATGCGGGGCCGGAAGGGGTGGCCTCGTTCCGGAGCGTCGAGGAAATGCTCGCGGTCGGGGCCGGGGTGGACGCCGTCGCGGTCTGCACCCCGCCGTCGGTGCGCTACGACATCGCCCGCACCTGCCTGGAGGCCGGGCTCCACACCCTGCTCGAGAAGCCGCCCGGAGTGACGCTTGGGGAATGCGAGGAGCTGGCGCGGGTGGCGGCGAAGCGGGGCGTGACTCTCTTCACCACCTGGCACGCGCAGTACAATCCCGCCGTCGAGGCGGCGGCCGAGCGGCTGAAGGGCCGGCGCGTCGCCCGGATGCGGATCAGCTGGCGCGAAGACGTGCGCAAATGGCATCCCGGCCAGCAGTGGATATGGGACCCGGGCGGGTTCGGCGTCTTCGATCCCGGGATCAACGCGTTGTCGATCGCGACGCGGATCTTCCCCGGCGCACTGATCGTGCGCGAGGCCGAGCTGTTCTTCCCGGAGAACCGGCAGACCCCGATCGCCGCGAACCTGCGCTTCGCGAGCCCTGCCGCAGACGCGGAGCTGACCGCCGAGTTCGACTGGCGCTACACCGACGGGGAGGCCTGGAGCATCGAGGTCGAGACCGCCGACGGCGAGAGGGTCATGCTCCTCGACGGCGGCTCGCGTCTCGTCGTAAACGGCGAGGAAGTGGCGGCGCCCGGCCACGGCGAATATCCCGGCATCTACGCCCATTTCGCGGAGCTGCTCGAAAGCGGCACCAGCCATGTCGACCTCGCGCCGCTGCGCCTCAGCGCCGACGCTTTCCTGCTCGGCAGGCGAAGTTTCGTGGAGCCGTTCGAGGATTGACCGAAACGGGGCCGTGGGTGCCGCTCCGCTGCGCGTCAGTCGCGCTTGCCGCGGCGAAGTCTGATCCGCACCATCGCGATCGCCGGTAGGATCGTCAGCGCGACGAGAATGAGGACGATCGCGGTCTTCATGACGTCCTTCCCTTCAGCAAAACGCCCCGCCGGACGGAGTCCGGCGGGGCGCTTCGCATCGGCGTGAAGCCGAAGCTCAGTCCTGCAGATACTCGCCGGCGTCGGCGTCGGTGCCGTGGCCGGTCGGAGCGACCTCGGCGAGGGGATCGTCGCCGATCGCCGCTTCGGGCCCCTGGGCGAGCTCAGCCGCATGCTCCTCTTCGGAGCTGCTCGGAGCGAGCAGGGCCTCCTGGATCTTCCGATGCTGCGCGCGAAGCGCGGCGTCGCGGCTGGAGGCCGCGATGCGGAAGCGGTTCATGCCCGCGCCGGTGCCCGCCGGGATGAGGCGGCCGACGATGACATTCTCCTTGAGCCCGTCGAGAGTGTCGATCTTGCCCTGCACCGAAGCTTCGGTGAGCACCCGGGTCGTCTCCTGGAAAGAGGCGGCCGAGATGAAGCTGCGGGTCTGCAGGCTCGCCTTGGTGATCCCGAGGAGCACCGGCTTGCCTTCGGCCGGCCTTTTCTTGGTGGCCTTCAGCTTGGCGTTGATCTCGTTCATCTCCTGAAGGTCGATCTGCTCGCCGGCGAGCAGGGTCGAATCCCCGCTGTCGGTGATCTCGACCTTCTGAAGCATCTGGCGGACGATCACCTCGATATGCTTGTCGTTGATCTTCACGCCCTGCAGCCGGTAGACCTCCTGGATCTCCGAGACGAGATATTCGGCCAGGGCGACCACTCCGAGCACCTCGAGGATGTCGTGCGGATCGGGGCTTCCGCCGATCAGGTTGTCGCCGCGCTTGACGAAATCGCCTTCCTGCACGTCGATGACCTTCGACTTGGGCACCAGATACTCGACCGGCTCGCCTCCGTCCTCGGGGATGATCGCGATCTTGCGCTTGGCCTTATAGTCCTTGCCGAAGGCGACCCGGCCGGAGACCTTGGCGATGATCGCATTCTCCTTGGGCTTGCGAGCCTCGAACAGCTCCGCCACCCGCGGAAGACCGCCGGTGATGTCGCGGGTCTTGGCGGCCTCACGGCTGACCCTGGCGAGAACCTCGCCGGCCTCGACCCTCTGGCCTTCCTCGACCGAAAGCATCGCTCCCGGGGCAAGCATGTAGCGGGCCGCCTCGCCGCTCTCCTCGTCGAGGAGGGTGATGCGCGGACGCAGATCCTCCTTGGTCCGGGCGGAGCCGCGATATTCGGTGACCACGCGCTGGGCGATTCCGGTCGCTTCGTCGGTCTGCTCGGTGAGCGTCTTGCTCTCGACCAGATCCTGGAACTTCACGATTCCGCCCTTCTCGGTGATGACCGGCATCATGAACGGATCCCATTCGGCGATCCGGTCGCCCTTCGAGACGATATGGCCGTGGTCGGCCATCAGGTGCGCGCCGTAGGGGATTCGGTGCGTGGCCCGCTCGCGGCCGTCCATGTCGACAATCGCAAGCTCGCCCGAGCGCGACATCGCGATGCGGCGGCCGCGCGGGTCCATGATCGCCGGGAGGTCGCGAAGCTCGATGGTTCCGTCCACCGAGGCCTCGAGGCTCGACGTCTCGTTGAGCTGGGCGGCGCCGCCAATGTGGAAGGTCCGCATGGTGAGCTGGGTGCCCGGCTCGCCGATCGACTGGGCCGCGATGACCCCGACCGCCTCGCCGATGTTGACGGGCGTGCCGCGGGCGAGATCGCGCCCGTAGCACTTGCCGCACACGCCATGCTCGCTCTCGCAGACCAGCGGCGAGCGGATCCGCACCGCCTGGACTCCGATCTCGTCGATCCGAAGCGCCTGCGGCTCGTCGATGAGGTTGCCCTCCTTGGCGATGACGTCGCCGGACTTGCCGTCGACGATGTCCTCGGCCGGGGTGCGGCCGAGGATCCGGTCGCCCAGCGACGCGATAACCGCGCCGCCCTGGACGATCGCTCGCATCTCGAGCGCGTTCTCGGTTCCGCAATCCTCCTCGACGATGACGCAATCCTGCGACACGTCGACCAGGCGGCGGGTGAGGTAGCCGGAGTT
The DNA here is from genome assembly GCA_036386795.1 of Allosphingosinicella sp. Classification (GTDB taxonomy): domain Bacteria; phylum Pseudomonadota; class Alphaproteobacteria; order Sphingomonadales; family Sphingomonadaceae; genus Allosphingosinicella. The sequence continues at coordinate 1,185 of DASVUZ010000052.1, read as the reverse complement.
GGCCGTCTTGAGCGCCGTGTCCGCGAGGCCCTTGCGGGCGCCGTGGGTGGAGTTGAAATATTCGAGGACGGTCAGGCCCTCCTTGAAGTTCGAGATGATCGGGGTCTCGATGATCTCGCCCGACGGCTTGGCCATGAGGCCGCGCATTCCGGCGAGCTGCTTCATCTGCGCCTGCGAGCCGCGGGCGCCGCTATGGGCCATCATGTAGATGGAGTTGATCGGCGCCATTCGCCCATCCTCGCCCTTCGGCTGCGCCTTGAGCTTGTCCATCATCGCGTTGGCGACCTTGTCGCCGCACGACGACCAGGCGTCGATCACCTTGTTGTACTTCTCCTGCTGGGTGATGAGCCCGTCCTGGTACTGCTGCTCGTAATCCTTGACGGTGTTGCGGGCGTCCTCGACGAGGCCGATCTTCTCCTCGGGGATGATCATGTCGTCCTTGCCGAAGGAAATGCCGGCCTTGAAGGCGTGGCGGAAGCCAAGCCCCATGATGGCGTCGGCGAACAGCACCGTCTCCTTCTGGCCGGTGTGGCGATAGACGACGTCGATGACGTCCCCGATCTCCTTCTTGGTCAGGAGCCGGTTGACCGTCTCGAACGGCACCTTGTGGCTCTTCGGCAGAGTCTCGCCGAGCAGCATTCGGCCCGGCGTCGTCTCGAACCGCTTCATATACTGCTTGCCTTGCTCGTCGGTCTGCGGGACCCGGCTGGTGATCTTGGTGTGGAGGGTGACCGCTCCGGCGTTGAGCGCCTGGTGGACCTCCGACATGTCGGACAGCAGCATGCCCTCGCCCGGCTCGCCCTCGCGCTCCAGCGACAGGTAATAGAGGCCGAGCACCATGTCCTGCGAAGGAACGATGATCGGCTTGCCGTTGGCGGGCGAGAGGATGTTGTTGGTCGACATCATCAGCACGCGCGCTTCCAGCTGAGCCTCGAGGCTCAGCGGGACGTGGACGGCCATCTGGTCGCCGTCGAAGTCGGCGTTGAACGCCGCGCAGACGAGCGGATGGAGCTGGATCGCCTTGCCCTCGATCAGAACCGGCTCGAACGCCTGGATTCCGAGGCGGTGGAGAGTCGGGGCGCGGTTGAGGAGCACCGGATGCTCGCGGATCACCTCGTCGAGGATGTCCCAGACTTCCTTGCGCTCCTTCTCGACCCACTTCTTCGCCTGCTTGAGGGTCATGGA
>DASVUZ010000051.1:0-20227 GCA_036386795.1 Allosphingosinicella sp. | reverse complement strand
TGGCCGTTTGCTTGAATATCCTCTGACGCGTCAACGTCAGGTGGGGACCATATGTGCCGGACCAGGGCCCGACCAGGGATAGCCCCCGAGGATGCTTATCGCCCAGGGATGTTCTGAAGCTCGTACCGGGCAGTACCCGTCCGCCCCTATCTAGGAAGCCTGGGCGCTCCGCTCAAGCTGTTCGGCGAGGCTTTCCACCCGTCCGGCCAGGCGCTCCAGCGCATCGAGAATGGCGGGATCAAGCTCGGGACTCTGCGCCGGCGGTTGGCCGGAGCGGTGCTCCTTGAGCTCGTCGGCGAGCAGCAATGAGGCAAAAAGTAGCTGGCGGGCCTCGCTGAGGCTTCCGAGCGCCGCCGCCGCATCCTGCGCCTTGCTGTCGACGATCGCGGCGACCGAGCGCAGATGCTCCTCCTCCCCGTCGCGGCAGGCGACCGAATATTTGCGCGCCGCGATCTCGACCTCGACCGACGCCATCAACTCTTCTCCGCAGCGACGATCAGCCCGTCGAGCTGGGCCAGCGCCTCGCGCACCCGGCCCCGCAGCGCCTCATGGGCCTCGCGCAGGGCGCCGTCGTCGGGTGCGAGGTTTTGCAGGCCGCGGGTAGCGGCGCTCTCGATGCGCGCAACCGCACGCTCGATCCGGCCGATGGCCAATTCCGCCCTGTCTTGCCCCATGGCGGCTGCATAGCATGACCTCCCTCCTTTTGAAAACCGCCGGGCTGCGGTTGACGGGCGCGCGCCCGCCGATAAAGGAGCGGGCACCGGAGGGTCCCCCGACTCTCCTCGACCGCCCGCCCGGGCGCCGCCACTTGGGAAAGTGCATGGCCGCCGATCCGAGACTGCTCGCCAACGCCATTCGCGCGCTGTCGATGGACGCCGTGCAGGCCGCCAATTCGGGACATCCCGGCATGCCGATGGGCATGGCGGACGTCGCGACCATCCTGTTCACCGAATATCTGAAGCACGATCCGTCGGATCCGGCCTGGCCGGACCGCGACCGCTTCGTCCTGTCGGCGGGCCACGGCTCGATGCTGATCTATTCGCTCCTCCACCTCACCGGCTACGCCCACCCGACGATCGGGGAGATCGCGAACTTCCGTAAGCTCGGAAGCCCCTGCGCCGGCCATCCGGAAAATTTCATGCTGGACGGAGTGGAGGCGACCACCGGGCCGCTCGGACAGGGACTGGCGATGGCCGTCGGCATGGCGATCGCCGAGCGGCACCTCAACGCCGTCTTTGGCGACGGCCTGGTCGATCACAGGATCTGGGTGATCGCCGGCGACGGGTGCCTGATGGAAGGTGTCAATCACGAGGCGGCCGGCCTCGCCGGGCACCTCGGCCTCGGCCGGCTCAACGTCTTCTGGGACGACAATCGCATCACCATCGACGGCGGCACCGAGCTTTCGCGTTCCGAGGACACGATCGGCCGCTACGAAGCGAGCGGCTGGCACACCGTCTCCTGCGACGGCCACGATTTCGCCGACATCCGCCGGGCGATCGACGAAGCGCTTGCGGACCCGCGGCCATCGCTGATCGCCTGCCGGACGATCATCGGCTGGGGCGCGCCCAACAAGCAGGGCACCGCCGCCACCCACGGCGCCGCGCTGGGCGCCGACGAGGTCGCCGCGGCTCGCAGGCAGCTGGTCTGGGACAGCGAGCCGTTCGACATTCCCGAGCCGATCCTGACCGCCTGGCGGCAGGCCGGCGGGCGGTCCCGGCAGCTGCACGAAGATTATCGCGCCCGCCTCGCCGCCAGCCCGGTGCGCGACGAATTCCTCCGCCGGATGGAGGGACGGCTGCCCGAGAAGCTCGGTCTCCATGCATGGCTGGACCGACTCGCCGCCGAGCCGCAGAAGGTCGCCACGCGAAAGGCGTCGGAGCTCGCGCTGGAGGCGGTCAACGCCGCGGTGCCGGAGACGATCGGCGGTTCGGCCGACCTTACAGGTTCAAACAATACCAAAACAAAAGCCCAGAAACCCCTGACAAAAGAGGACTATTCCGGCCGTTACATCTATTACGGCATTCGCGAGTTCGGGATGGCCGCCGCGATGAACGGAATGGCCCTTCACGGCGGCGTCATCCCTTATGGCGGCACTTTCCTCGTCTTCTCCGATTATTGCCGCCCCGCGATCCGCCTGTCGGCGCTTCAGGGCGTGCGAGTCATCTACGTGATGACTCATGATTCGATCGGCCTCGGCGAGGACGGTCCGACCCACCAGCCGGTGGAGCATCTGACTAGCCTCAGGCTCATTCCCAACCTTCACGTCTACCGCCCGGCCGATGCCGTCGAGACGGCCGAATGCTGGGCGCTTGCGCTTGAGCGGCGCGAAGGTCCCTCGGTGCTCGCACTTACCCGCCAGAACCTGCCCCAGCTCCGCACGGAGCGCACCGAAAGCCTGTCCGCCCGAGGCGCCTACCGGCTGCGCTCGGCCGTTGCGGCCCGTCGCGCGGTGCTGATCGCCACCGGTTCGGAGGTCGAGGTCGCGGCGGCCGTCGCCGATGCGCTGGAAGCGCAGGGTATCGGCGCCGACGTCGTCTCGATGCCCTGCTGGGAGCTGTTCGACGGCCAGGACGAGTCCTACCGGAGCGACTTGCTGCCCGGCGACGTCCTGAAGGTGTCGATCGAGGCCGGCACGACTCTCGGCTGGGAGCGCTATGTCGGGCCGGACGGCCTTGCCATCGGCCTCGATCGGTTCGGCGCCTCCGCCCCGGCGGAAGACTTGTTTCAGCGCTTCGGCTTCACCGCCGAGGCGATCGTGCCGCAAATCATTGCGGCGCTCAAATCTCAGGGAGATCAATGACATGGCGACGAGAGTTGCGATCAACGGTTTCGGACGGATCGGCCGCCTGGTGGCTCGAGCCCTGCTCCAGAAGGCGGACAGCGGACTCGAGCTGGTCTCGATCAACGACCTCGCCGACGCCGAATCCAACGCCCTGCTGTTCAAGCGCGATTCGGTCCATGGCGCCTATCCGGGCGAGGTCCGGGCGGACGGCAACGACCTGATCATCGAGGGCCGGCGGATCAAGGTCACCGCCGAGCGCGAACCCGGCAAGCTGCCCCATGGCGACAACGGCATCGACCTCGTGCTGGAATGCACCGGCTTCTTCACGGACCGTGACAAAGCCGGCGCCCATCTCACTGCGGGCGCGAAGAAAGTCCTGATCTCGGCCCCGGCCAAGGGGGTCGACCTGACAGTCGTCTACGGAGTCAATCACGACCGGCTGGAGGCGGGCCATAGGATCGTCTCCAACGCGTCCTGCACCACCAACTGCCTGGCTCCGGTGGCCAAGGTGATGAACGATTCGATCGGCATCGAGCGCGGCCTGATGACGACGGTGCACGCCTACACCAACGATCAGAAGATCCTCGACCAAATCCACAGCGACAAGCGGCGCGCCCGAGCGGCGGCCATGTCGATGATCCCCACCACCACCGGCGCCGCCCGGGCCGTGGGCGAGGTGCTTCCCGAACTGAAGGGCAAGCTGGACGGCTCGGCGATCCGAGTTCCGACTCCCAATGTCAGCCTCGTCGACCTCACCTTCACGCCAAAGCGCGACACCAGTCTCGAAGAGGTCAACGGCGTGCTCAAGGCGGCGGCGCAGAGCGGTCCGCTCGCCGGGATCCTCGATTACAGCGAGGAGCCCCTGGTCTCCATCGACTACAATCATTGCCCGGCGAGCTCGACCGTCGACAGCCTCGAGACCGCGGTGCTCGAGGGCCGGCTGGTCCGGGTCCTTTCCTGGTACGACAACGAATGGGGCTTCTCGAACCGGATGGTCGATACCGCCGGGGCGATGGCCCGGCTGTGATGCGACCCGTCATGCCGGCGAAAGCCGGTAGCTCGGGGAGACCCGCCGAGACTTTCCTCGCTGAGGTCGCGGCTTTCGCCGGGATGACGGCATGACGTCGTTCAAGACGCTGGACGATCTTGGAGAGGTCCGTGGGAAGCGGGCGCTCGTCCGGGTCGACCTCAACGTTCCGATGGCGGACGGCGAGGTCACCGACGACACCCGCTTTCGCTCGACCTTGCCGACGGTGACCGAGCTCGCCGACAAGGGCGCGATCGTCCTCCTCCTCGCCCATTTCGGTCGGCCCAAGGTGCCGAGCCCCGAATATTCGCTGTCGCTCGTCACACGGGCCTATCAGGACGTGCTGGGCCGGTCGGTGCGCTACGTCGACTGGGAGGTAGCGGAGGAGAATGTGGCGATGCTTCAGCCGGGCGACGTCGCGATCCTCGAAAATACCCGCTTCTTCGGCGGCGAGGAGAAGAACGATCCCGCGGTCGTCGAGCGCTTCGCCCGCCTCGGCGATCTCTACGTCAACGACGCCTTCTCCGCCGCCCACCGCGCCCATGCGTCGACCGAGGGGCTTGCGCACGTGCTCCCGGCCTATGCCGGCCGGGCCATGGAAGCCGAGCTCAAGGCGCTCCAGAAGGCGCTGGGCGAGCCCGAGCGGCCGGTGGCGGCGGTGGTGGGCGGAGCGAAGGTCTCGACCAAGCTCGAAGTGCTTCGCCACCTGGTCACGAAGGTCGATCATCTCATCATCGGCGGAGGCATGGCCAATACCTTCCTCGCCGCGCGCGGAGTCGACGTCGGCAAGTCGCTCGCCGAGCATGACCTCGCCGATACCGCCCTCGCCATACTCGACGCGGCGGAGCGTGCGGGCTGCACCGTGCATCTGCCCTACGACGTCGTCGTGGCGACCGAATTCGCGCCCAACCCGGCGAGCCTTAGGACCTGCAATGTCCACGAGGTCGCCGCCGGCGAGATGATCCTCGACATCGGCCCGGCCGCGGTCGAGGCCCTCGGCGACGCTCTCAAGACCTGCCGCACTCTGGTCTGGAACGGACCGCTCGGCGCCTTCGAGACTCCGCCTTTCGACCAAGCGACCGTTCAGCTCGCACGGACCGCCGCGGCGCTCACCCAGGCCGGCCAGCTCGTCTCGGTCGCCGGCGGTGGCGACACCGTCGCTGCGCTCAACCATGCCGGTGTCGCCGAGGGCTTCACCTTCGTCTCGACCGCCGGGGGGGCCTTCCTCGAATGGATGGAGGGCAAGGTGCTGCCGGGGGTGAGGGCGCTGGAGGCCACCGGGTGATCCGGCTCGAAGCGATCGACCATGTCGTCTTCCGGGTCGCGGACATCGGCTCGTCAATTCGTTTCTACACCGAGGTGCTCGGAGCGACGGTCGAGAAGGTCCAGGAAGGGATCGGCCTCTACCAGCTGCGCGCCGGCACCTCGTTGATCGACCTCGTGCCTCTCGAGGGGCCGCTCGGCCAGATGGGCGGCGCCGGCCCGGGCGACGAAGGCCGCAACGTCGACCATGTCTGCTTCCGGGTCGCCGAGTGGGACGAGCCGGCGCTGATCGCCCACCTCGGGGGTCACGGAATCGCCGCCAAGGTTACCCGGCGCTACGGAGCCGAGGGCGACGGGCCGTCCGTCTATCTGCGGGACCCCGACGGCAACGGGCTCGAGCTGAAGGGGCCGCCAGGCCCCCCGGCCGGGCTCTAGGGGGGCGGGGATGGCCGCCGGTTTCCATGTCGAGCATGTCTTCTCGACGCCGGTGATCGTCGATCATCTCCCTGATGCCGGCTCGCTCAACGCCGAGCTGGAGACGCTGATCCTCGAGCGCCGCGCCGTCGATCCGGGCATGCAGCGGTCCAATGCCGGCGGCTGGCACTCGCAGCTCGACCTGTTCGACTGGGGCGACGAGCCGGCGCGGCGGGTCGCGGCCAGGACGGTCGAGCTGGCCGACGCCAACACGATCGACACCTTCGCCGTGGAGGGCGAGCGCCGCGGCTGGCTGCTCGAGGCCTGGGCCAATATCAACGAAAGCGGCGCCGGCAACGCCGCCCATTATCACGGCGCGTCCTACTGGTCGGCGGTCTATTACGTCCGCGCCGGCGAGGGGGAGGGGGGGGAGCTCGTCCTCCACGATCCGCGCTTTCCCTATCTCGACATGCACGCTCCGGACCTCAGGTTCCGCGGCTCCGGCGGCGAGCAGCTGATCCACACCAGACCGCGCTCGGGGATGCTGATCCTCTTCCCGTCCTGGCTGACCCACAGCGTCGCTCCGTGGCGCGGCGAGGGCCGGCGCATCTCGATCGCGATCAACCTCTCGGCGGGGCCGCGCCCTACCCGGTCGGGCTGATGCGGCCCGGTTTGAACGCGGCGGCGCGCTGGGATACGGGACGTGCGGCTTCCAGCGAATCGAGGGACGAACATAGATGGACCAAGCGAAGATGACCGGCCGGATGGAAAGCGGCGAAGGCTTCATCGCCGCTCTCGACCAGAGCGGCGGTTCGACGCCCAAGGCGCTCAAGGGCTACGGCATCGAGGAGGGCGCGTGGAGCTCGGAGGAGGAGATGTTCGGCCTCATCCACCAGATGCGCTCGCGGATCATCAAGTCGCCCGCCTTCGGCGGCGGCAAGGTGCTTGGAGCGATCCTGTTCGAGCGGACGATGGACGGCGCGATCGACGGCCGGCCGGTGCCGGAAGTGCTCAAGGCGAGCGGCGTCGTCCCCTTCATCAAGATCGACAAGGGCCTCGAGGCCGAGGAGAAGGGGGTGCAGCTGATGAAGCCGATGCCCGAGCTCGACTCGCTGCTCGCCCGGGCCAAGGCGCTGGGCGTGTTCGGCACCAAGGAGCGTTCGGTGATCAACCTCGCCAACCGGGAGGGCATCGCCGAGGTCGTCAGGCAGCAGTTCGAGGTGGGCCGGCAGGTGCTCGCCGCCGGGCTGGTCCCGATCCTCGAGCCGGAGGTCAACATCAAGAGCCCGGAGCGGGCGGAGGCGGACCGAATCCTGCTCGACGAGCTGCTCAAGGGGCTCGACGCTCTGCCGGGCGACGATCGTGTGATGCTCAAGCTCAGCATCCCGGCGACGCCGGGGCTGTTCGATCCGCTGGTCGACCATCCCCGGGTGCTTCGAGTCGTGGCGCTGTCCGGCGGCTTCAGCCGTCCCGAGGCCTGCGCCGAGCTCGCCAGGAACCGCGGCATTATCGCCAGCTTCAGCCGGGCGCTGCTCGAGGACCTCAGGCACCAGATGACCGACGAGGAATTCGACCGGGCGCTGGGCCAGGCGATCGACGACATCCACCGCGCCTCGACCGAGAAGCTTGCGGCATAGTCATTCACCGCTTCCTCGCCAGGCAGTTCGGCCGCCCGTCCGGGCTGGTCGGACGGTTGCTGATCGCTCCCTGGCTGGACCGGATCAGCCGGGAAATGAACGCGCTGGCGCTGGCCTGCCTTCGGCTCGACCGGGACGATTGGGTTCTGGAGGTCGGCTTCGGCGGCGGTGCGCTGCTCCGCTCGCTTCTGCTCGGAACTCGCGGCGAGGTGTTCGGCGCGGACATTTCGGACACGACGATCGCGAGGGCCCGGGATCGCTTCGCCCGCGACGTTCGGCGGGGCCGCCTTCATCTCTATCGCGCCTCCGCCGAAAACCTGCCGCTGCCGCCGGCGACCGTGATCAAGGCGGTCAGCGTCAACAGCCTCTATTTCTGGCCCGATCCGGGCGCCGCGCTCGCGGAGCTGGCTCGGGTGGTCAAGCCGGGCGGATCGCTGGTGCTCGTCTTCGAGCCGGCCGCCGAGCTGAGCAAGTGGCCGGGCCACCGCTTCGGCTTCCGCCTGTTCGAGGTGGCGGAGGTCAAGGCGCTGATGGAGGAAGCCGGGTTCGCCGAGATCGGCGAATGCTGGGGGACGGGGCGCAGGCCCGCCCGCTTTTGCTGCTTGAGCGGCACGCGGGTTGATGCGAACGGCTGACTCGATGGAAGACCCGCTCGATCCCGACTTCGCGGCCTTGTTCGAGCCGACCGCGCGGCTAGCCTGCCAGCTCTATCTGATCTCGCCCCTCGACGTCGGGGGCGATTTTCCCGGGCGGCTGGAACGGGCGCTCGCCGGCGGCCCGGTCGCCGCCTTCCAGTTCCGGGTCAAGGGCCTCGACCAGCACGAGGCGGCCAGGCTCGCCGAGCCGCTTCAGCGCATCTGCGAGGCGCACGAGGTCGCCTTCATCGTCAACGACGACATGGCGCTCGCCAGGCGGCTCGGCGCCGACGGAGTCCATCTCGGCCAGGGCGACGGCGATCCTCGCGAGGCGCGCTCAGTGCTTGGGCCCACCGCCCAGATCGGAGTCACCTGCCATGACAGCCGCCACCTCGCCATGGCGGCGGGCGAGGCGGGGGCCGATTATGTCGCGTTCGGCGCCTTCTTTCCAACCTCGACCAAGGAGACGGCCTACCGGCCCGAGCCGGCGATCCTGTCCTGGTGGTCGCGCCTGTTCGAGATACCCTCCGTCGCGATCGGCGGAATCACGGCGGACAACGGCCGGGTCCTGGTCGAGGCGGGCGCCGATTTCCTGGCGGTGTGCAGCGCGGTGTGGGGGCATGCGCAGGGGCCCGACGCCGCCGTGGCCGAGTTCCAGAGCCTGCTGTCGGACGCCCGCCCGTCCCGCGCTCCGAAGGACCGGTGAGGCTGGAAGACTGCCGATCGCGAGGGCTGTCAACTTGCCGCGTCCTGGGCTAAGCCGCTGCCGTCATTGATTTTTGCGGGTGGGAATATGTCGAGGCCATTGAGTGCGGCTTTCGCCGCGGCGTTGCTGTTGGCGGCCATTCCGGCCCAATCGTCCGCTCAGGCCCGGCTTCAGGTCGAATCGCCGCCGCCGGTGGAGGAGTCGCTCGCCTTCATCGGCCAGCTCGGCGAGGTGCTCAACGTCCAGGTCGCCGGAATGAAGAAGCTGCTCGATGCGAAGCCGCTGTTCGACAGCATGACCTCTCCCGCCGGGGTCAAGGCGGGTGCGCCGAAGGTGAGGGCGCTGATGGCCGAGGCCGAGGCGATGGTCCGGCAGGCCGATTCCATGACGGGCAGGATCGTGCCGCCGCCCGGCCTCCGCTACGGGACCCTGGAGCCCGCGACGATGCTCGCCGAGGTCAGGAGCCAGAACGCGAAATGCCTCGAACTCCTCGGCGAGTTCGACGCGTTCCTTCGCGCCGCCGAGCGCGGCGACCGAGCCGCGGCGATGAAGATGGCGCCGAGGCTGATGGAAGGCAGCTTCCTGCTCATCGACGGCAATGCGTCCATGTACCGCAACCGGCAGGCGGCGCTCCCCTCGACCCACTCGATATACCAGGCGCTCGACATTGGCGTGCAGCTCTATCGCTCGATGAGCGTCTCGGGCCGGGCGTGGATCGCGGCCAAGTTCGGGAATCGGCCCGACTCCGCCGCCGCGACCCTGCGCGCGCAGCTCGGCGAGATTGCCGTGCGCGCACGGGCGGCGAGCGCGGAGGGCCGAGCCAATCTGGCGCGCGAGCTCAGCGAATTCGACCGCAAGACCGAAGGCCTCCGCTTCCGCGGCGAGGAAGCGGAGACGATGGCGCGTTTCCGGCGCGCCTTCGCGGGCAAGGAAAAGCTGTTCGCGGTCGGGGACGAGATTGCCTCGATCGCCGGCGCCGCGGCCCGGGTCAGCGGCGCCGAGCTTGCGGCCCAGCCTTCGCCGCAGCTTCTCGGCCGCTTCATGCCGCTGGAGATCCGGTTCCAGGGGGCGCTCGCCGAACAGGCGGCGATCGCCACCGGCAAGGCCCAATGAGGCCCTAGCGCAGCACCTGCGCGACCATTGCCCGAAGCGTCAGCGCGTCGTGGATGGCGTGGCCGCCTATGTCGTTGTTGAAATAGCACCAGACGTCGCGCCCGCTTCGCGCCTGGCCGGCGATCCAGTCGGTCCAGCCCAGCAGCGTCTCGTCCGGATAGCGGCCCCAATATTTGCCGACCCCGCCGTGAAAGCGGATATAGGCGATCGGCCCCGCCGCCCAGCGCGGAGTCGCGCCGCCGGGCATGTCGTGGGCGCAAAAGGCGATTCCGCGGGCTTCGAGCAGGGCCAGAACCGGCTCGGTCATCCAGCTCTTCTCGCGGAACTCGAAGACGTGGGTGAGATCCGACGGAAGGAGCGCGATGAACTCCTCCAGCCGCTCCCGGTTCAAGGCCCAGCGCGGCGGCAGCTGGTAGAGGATCGGGCCGATCGCCGGTCCGAGGCGGCGAGCCCGGCTCAGGAATTCGTCGACCGGCTCAGAGCAGTCCTTGAGCTTCTTCATATGGGTGATGAAGCGCGGCGCCTTGACCGCGTAGCGGAAGCCGGCCGGCGCCTGGTCGCGCCATTTGGTGAAGGTCTCCGCCTTGGGCAGGTGGTAGAAGCTGGTGTTGAGCTCGACCGTGCCGAACGTCTCCGCATAATGCGCGAACCACAGGCGCTGGGGGAGCTTCGCCGGATAGAAGAGCTCACGCCAGTGGCGGTAGATCCATCCCGAGCAGCCGATGCGGACGGTTCCGGTCATCAGGCGCTCGAAACGGAACGGGTGGGAAATAAGTTGCGTTGAGGCCGCATGGACCGGTTGAGAACCTTCGGCATCGTCGCTGTGACCGCGATCGTCACATGCATCCTGACGAGCATTTTCTGGTACGTCGCCTTTACCGGGGTCAGCGTGGCGAGGAACGATGCGCCGCCGCCGCCGGCGCCCGATCCGACGCCGCGCGCGGAGCTCGTGCTTGGGCCGACCGGGGTGGCGATCCCGGTGGCGGGCGTGAAGGCGGATGACCTTCAGGACACCTACACCCAATCGCGCTCGGGGGGCGCCCGGGTCCACAATGCGATCGACATCATGGCGCCGCACGGCACGCCGGTGATCGCGGCCGCGCCCGGCACCGTGGAAAAATTGTTCAACAGCCGCGGCGGGGGCGGAATCACCGCCTATGTCCGATCGCCCGACAGCAAATGGATGTTCTATTACGCCCACCTGCAGGCCTATGCGCCCGGCCTGCGCGAGGGACAGGCGGTGAAGCAGGGCGATGCGATCGGCACCGTCGGCTCGACCGGAAACGCCAATCCGGCCGGCCCCCACCTCCATTTCGCGATCAACAAGATGACCGAGGGGGAGAAATGGTATGACGGCACTCCGATCAACCCCTACCCGCTGCTGGCCGGGAAGAAGTGACCGGAGGGAGGGCGCGGGCCGTCATGCTGAACTTGTTTCAGCATTCAGGCTCGGGCGAAGCTCCGCCGTGGGTCAACGACCCGCGAGCTTCGAGCCGCATCGACTCTGGACTCTGAAACGAGTTCAGGGTGACGGGCAGGGCACTCCCCATCCCTTGCCCCAACACCCGACGGAGGCTAAGGCCCGCGGCGGCTCTTTCCAGACAGTGAGTGACGCATGAAGATCAGCGGCGTGGACATTCGTCCCGGCAACATCATCGAATATGAGGGCGGCATATGGCGCGCCGTCAAGATCCAGCACACGCAGCCGGGCAAGGGCGGCGCCTACATGCAGGTCGAGATGAAGAACCTGATCGACGGCCGGAAGAACAACGTCCGCTTCCGCTCGGCGGAGACGGTGGAAAGGGTCAGGCTCGACACCAAGGACTTTCAGTTCCTGTTCCGCGACGGCGACCAGCTGACCTTCATGGACAAGGACAATTACGAGCAGATCACGCTTCCGACCGACCTTCTCGGCGACGCCGCCGCCTTCCTTCAGGACGGAATGGACGTGGTCATGGAGCTCTGGGAGGAGCGCCCGATCTCGGTCCAGCTCCCCGACACGATCGAGGCGACGATCGTCGAGGCGGACGCGGTGGTGAAGGGCCAGACGGCCTCTTCGAGCTACAAGCCGGCTCTGCTCGAGAACGGCGTTCGGGTGATGGTGCCGCCCCATATCGGTGCCGGCACGCGGATCGTCGTCGACGTCTACGAGCAGACCTACGTTCGACGCGCCGACTAAGTGCCCCGGATCCTCGACGACAGCCGAAGCTTCCGCGCCGACCGCGCCTGGGGCGCGCTCGACCTCGCGGAGGTCGAAGGGGCGACCGTTCGGCTGCACTGGACCGACGCTCCCTACGAGTGGCACGTCAACGACGGCACCGAAGTGTTCGCCGTGCTCGATGGCGTGGTCGACATGCACTATCGCGCCGCCGGCGAAGAGAAGTCGGTTCGGCTGGAACCCGGATCGATCTTCGTCGCTCAGGTGGGCGAGGAGCATGTCGCCCGGCCCGAGGGCGAGGCGCGGATCCTCGTGATCGAACGCAAGGGCAGCGTCTAGATGGTCTCCCACTCCGGCCTGATCACCGTCATGCAGCGCGCCGCGCGCAAGGCTGCCCCGCGGCTTCGGCGCGACTATGGCGAGGTCGAGCAGCTCCAGGTCAGCCGCAAGGGACCCGCCGACTTCGTCTCGATGGCGGACAAGCGCGCCGAGCAGACCATCGTCGAGGAGCTTCGCCACGCCCGGCCGGACTGGCGGCTGACTCTCGAGGAGGGCGGCTCGATCGACGGCGATCCGGACAAGCCGCGCTTCATCGTCGATCCGCTCGACGGCACCAGCAACTTCCTCCACGGCCTGCCGCATTTCGCGATCTCGATCGCGGTCGAGGATCCGCGCGGGGCCCAGGGGCGTCCTGAAATCACCCAGGCCCTCGTCTACCAGCCGCTGACCGACGAGAGCTTCTGGGCCGAGAAGGGCAGGGGCGCGTGGCTCAACGAGCGCCGGCTCAGGGTCTCCGCCCGCCGCGACCTCGCCGACGCCCTGATCGCCACCGGAGTGCCGTACAAGGGCCACGGCCACCTCGACCGCTTCCAGAAGATCCTCGACTCCGTCGGCCCGGAAGTCGCCGGAGTCCGCCGCTTCGGCTCGGCGGCCCTCGACCTCGCCTGGGTCGCGGCCGGCCGCTTCGACGGCTTCTGGGAGGAGGACCTCCAATATTGGGACATTGCCGCCGGCATATTGCTGGTCCGCGAGGCCGGCGGCTTCGTCACCGACTACCGCGGCGCCGACTCGGCCCTGGCCAAGGGCCAGGTGCTCGCGGCCAACGACCAGCTCCATTCCAAGCTCCACCGCCTGGTGGCGGGCGCGCTTCGGGCCTGACCCTTGGCGAACGGGGCGAGCGAATGAAGATCGGACCGACGGCCTTGCTCGCCCTGCTGGCGGCCGGTGTCGCTACGCCGGTTTCGGCCGCCTCGCCGGTCCCCTGGCCCAAGGCGGTGCGCGATTTCGCGAATCCGGATGAGGCGGTCGCGGTCGCCGGCCGCTTTCCGAACAGCGCGGGCATGGCCCGGCGCCGGCTGGCCGCCGCCGTGCAGGCGAAGGACCGGGCGGCCGCCGAGAGGGTCCTGAAGCGGCTCGCGGCGATGGGCGCGGTCCTGTCGCCCGCCGCGCAGGCACAGGTCGAGCCGCTGGTCGGACGGGAGGCGATGGCGCCGATCGTTGCGCGCTTCGCCGCCAATTCGGCGCCGATCGCGGCGAGCCGGCTCCACGCCACGATCCCGGCCGACCGCGATCTCGTCGAGGGCGTGGTCTGGGACCCGGCCGGCCGCCGCCTCTACGCCACGACGGTCGTCGACAGAAACCTGCTCGAGGTGAAGCCCGGAGCGACCAGGATCGCCGCGTCGGCCGGGCTCGGCAGCCTGTTCGGCGGCGCCTACGATCCGGCCGGGAGGCGCCTGTGGATCGCTTCCGCGGTCGTCGACGAGACTCCCAGGGGCGAGCCCGTCTTCACCGGGCTGATCGGGTTCGACCCGAAACGACCGGCGGGCCTGCGCCGGGTGCCGCTCGGGCCCGAAGCGGAGGGGACGCCCGGCGACGTCGCGGCCGCCCGCGACGGCACCGTCTACGCCAGCGACGGCCTCAACGGCGCGCTGTACCGGTGCAAACCCGGCTGCCGCCGGCTCGAGACGCTGCTTCCCGCGGGCACCTTCTTCAGCGCCCAGGGCCTCGCTCTCTCGGCGGACCAGAAGAGGCTCTACGTGGCCGACCGGCGCTATGGCCTCGCCGCGCTGGATCGGGCGACCGGACGGCTCCTCCAGGTCACCGGCGGCGACGACGTCATGCTCGACGGAATCGACGGCCTGGCGGCGCACCGCGGCGACCTCGTCGCCCTGCAGACCGCTTATCCGCCCGCCCGGATCGTTCGGCTCCGCCTTTCGTCCGACGGGCTTCGGGTCGCGAAACTCGACGTCCTCGAGCGCGCCCATCCCGAATGGGGCGAGATCACCCTCGGAACGGTGGCAGGCGACCGGCTTCTTTATGTCGCTAGCGCGCAATGGGGGCGTTACGGCAAGGGAGGCGAGGTGAAGGGCGACGCTCCGCCCGAGCCGACTTCGATCCGGAGCCTGAAGCTGAGATAGACCGTTCCCCCTGCCTTTGCATGGGAGGGGGGCCGTCCGAGGGGAGGAATTCTAGTTCCTGTACCCGATATGCTGCTCGAACTTGCCGAGCACGCTGGCCCAGAACTCGATATTGTCGATGAACAAAAGCTCCGAGACTCCGCCGTCGTCGAGGTCGATGTCCATCTCGAGGATCGGGTCGTCCTCCTTGTCGAGATAGGCTCGGCCGAAGCGCTGGCTCCGGTTCCACTCGTTGATCCGCTGGAGGTCGACCGGCTGCTTGAGGTCGTAGCCGGAATGGATCTGCACCGTCGCGCACTGCTTGTTGTCGGTGCAATTGTAGAAGAAGACCTGGAAGGTGGTCCCCGACACTCCGCTGGTGATCATCGGATCGCCGACCTTGTCGGTGCCCAGCTTGGCCGCGTAGCCGGCCTTCTGGAGGGCTCGGACCAGGCTGCCGGGATCCTGGGCCCGGACCATCTCGGCATGGGCGGGGACGGCCCAGGCCGTCGCCAGGGCCGAGATCGCAAGCCACTTGGATTTCATCTTTATCCCCCTTTTTCCCGAACCCAGACTGTTCCGGAGGCCGGAGCCTGTCAATGGCCCCAAAGCGGTTGCGATGGCCCGAGCGCTGCCCTAGAAGCCGCGCAGCTTCGCGTCCCCCTGGAGAGTCTCGATGGCGCCCTCCGCCGCCGGTTACCTGCCCATCCTGCTGTTCCTGGCCGTGGCTTTGTCGCTGTCGCTGTCGTTCGTGGTTCTTCCGATGATAGTGTCCAGGCTGACCGGCGCCGCCAATCCCTATCCGGACAAGCTCGCCGAATATGAGTGCGGCTTCCCGGCCTTCGAGGACAGCCGCGCCCAGTTCGACGTCCGCTTCTACCTGGTCGCGATCCTGTTCATCATCTTCGACCTCGAAGCCGCCTTCCTGTTTCCCTGGGCGGTGACGCTCGGCCATATCGGAATCGCGGGCTGGGCGGCGATGATGATCTTCCTCGCCGAGCTCACCCTGGGCTTCGCTTATGCCTGGAAGAAGGGCGCCCTCGAATGGGAGTGATCCTCGATCCCAGGCACGAGAATGAGCGGCCTGCCGACCTCCAGCAGCCCGACCCGGCCTTCTTCCTCGACCTCCAGTCCGAAGTGTCGGACAAGGGCTTCCTCGTCACCTCGACCGAGGACCTGTTCCAGTGGGCCCGGACGGGCTCCCTGTGGTGGATGACCTTCGGGCTCGCGTGCTGCGCGGTCGAGATGATCCACGCCAACATGCCGCGCTATGATCTCGAGCGGTTCGGGGTGGCGCCGCGCGCGTCCCCGCGTCAGTCGGACGTGATGATCGTCGCCGGAACCCTGTGCAACAAGATGGCTCCGGCGCTGAGGCGGGTCTACGACCAGATGTCGGAGCCGCGCTACGTCATCTCGATGGGAAGCTGCGCCAATGGCGGCGGCTATTACCATTATTCCTATTCGGTGGTCCGCGGCTGCGACCGGATCGTCCCGGTCGACATCTACATACCCGGCTGCCCGCCGACCGCCGAGGCTTTGCTCTACGGAGTCATGCAGCTGCAGCGGAAGATCCGCCGAGTCGGAACGATCGAGCGCTGAACCATGAACAATTCGGCTCCCAGGATCGCCCCGATAGAGGGCCTGGCCGACGCGGTGAAGCTGTCGCTCGGGAACCTGTATCTCGATCACCGGGACGAGGTGGGCGAGCTGTCCTTCACGGTTCGGCGCGACGGCATCACGGAAGCCTGCCGAATGCTGCGCGATGAATTCGAATATCAGCAGCTGATGGAAATTGCCGGCGTCGACTATCCGCAGCGGGCCGAGCGCTTCGAGGTCGTCTACCATTTGCTCTCCCTGACCAGGAACCATCGCATCCGCGTCCGGGTCTCGACCGACGAGGACCTGCCGGTGCCGTCGGTGACCTCGCTGTGGCCGGTCGCCGGGTGGCTGGAGCGCGAGGTGTTCGACCTCTACGGAGTCATTTTCGAGGGCAATGACGACCTGAGGCGGATCCTCACCGATTACGGCTTCCAGGGCTTCCCCTTCCGCAAGGACTTCCCGCTCACCGGCTATGTCGAGCTTCGCTATTCCGAGGAGCAGAAGAGGGTCGTCTACGAGCCGGTGAAGCTGGCCCAGGACTTCCGCCCGTTCGACTTCCTCAGCCCCTGGGAGGGCGCCCAATATATCCTGCCCGGCGACGAGAAGGCGCCCGAGGCTCCCGGCGCTCCGACTCCGCTCAAGGCCGGGGAGATCAAGAAGTGACCGCCTCCGTCATCCCGGCGGAAGCCGGGACCTCAGGACAAGAAGTCACGGCCGGTCTCCCCGAGGTCCCGGCCTCCGCCGGGATGACGGGCGTATCCCGCGAGGAGCAGGTCGCCCGCTCCGGGGCGACCGAGTCCGAGATCGCCAATTACACGATCAATTTCGGACCCCAGCATCCCGCCGCCCACGGAGTCCTCAGGCTGATCCTGGAGCTCGACGGCGAGATCGTCGAGCGGGTCGATCCCCACGTCGGCCTACTCCACCGCGGCACCGAGAAATTGTGCGAGTACAAGACCTACATCCAGTCCATCCCCTACATGGACAGGCTCGATTACGTCTCGCCGATGTGCATGGAGCACAGCTACGTCCTCGCCATCGAGAAGCTGCTCGGGCTCGAGGTGCCGCTCCGCGCCCAGTATCTCAGGACCTTCTTCGCCGAGCTGACCCGGGTGTCGAACCACCTGCTCAACATCGGCAGCCATATCATGGACGTCGGGGCGATGACTCCGAACCTGTGGCTGTTCGAGCCACGCGAAGACATCATGAACTTCTACGAGCGCGTCTCGGGCGCCCGGATGCACGCCAATTACTTCCGGCCGGGCGGAGTGCACCAGGACGTCCCGGCCGGCCTGCTCGACGATATCGGCGAGTGGATGGACAAGCGCCTGCTGCGCCTGTTCGAGGATTCGCTGAGCCTCGTCGTCGACAACCGGATCTTCAAGCAGCGCAACGTCGATATCAGCACGGTGTCGAAGGAGGATGCGATCGCCTGGGGCTTCTCAGGGCCGATGATCCGGGCGGCCGGCATTCCGTGGGACATCCGCAAGTCGCAGCCCTACGACGCCTACGACCGGGTCGAGTTCGACGTTCCGGTCGGGACCAAGGGCGATTGCTACGACCGGATGATGGTGCGGGCCGAGGAGGTGCGCCAGTCGGTCCGGATCATGAAGCAGTGCCTCGACCAGATGCCGGAGGGGCCGATCGCCAGCCTCGACCGCAAGGTCGTGCCGCCCAAGCGGGCCGAGATGAAGCAGTCGATGGAAGCGCTCATCCACCATTTCAAGCTCTACACCGAGGGCTTCCACGTCCCCGAGGGCGAGGTATACGTCGCCACCGAGAGCCCCAAGGGCGAGTTCGGCGTCTATCTGGTCGCCGACGGCACCAACAAGCCCTATCGGGTCAAGCTTCGCCCGACCGGCTTCTCCCACCTCCAGGCGATGGACTTCATGACCCGGGGCCACATGCTCGCCGACGTCACCGCCATATTGGGCTCGCTCGACATCGTGTTCGGGGAGATCGACCGGTGAGCCGGCGCAGGGGATGGCTGCTCGCGCTCGCCGCCGCTCTGCTGATCGCGATAGCGGTCATGCTGGCCCTTAAGTGGAGCTCAGATCCCGCTCCCGGCCAGATCGGGGAGAAGGGGAGCCTCGTCGGAACGGGGGGCGCCCTCCTTCTCCTGCTCCTCCTGGCGGGTGCGAGCGCTCGGCGCCGCGGCAAGGGCAAAGGCGACCGCAAGGATGGCTGACATTCTGCCCACCTCGATCGACATAGGCGAGCTCCGCGCCCGCTGGGGCTCGTTCGCCTTCACGAAGGAAAACGACAGGACGGCGAAGCTGCTCGTCGGCCGCTACCCGCCGGGGCGGCAGCAGAGCGCGATCATCCCCCTGCTCGACCTCGCCCAGCGGCAGGTCGGGGCGGAGACGCAGACGCAGGGATGGCTGCCGATCCCGGTGATCGAATATGTCGCCGCCTATCTCGGCATGCCCTACATCCGCGCCTACGAGGTCGCGACCTTCTACACGATGTTCAACCTGCGCCCGGTCGGCCGATTCCACGTCCAGGTCTGCGGGACCACGCCCTGCATGCTTCGCGGCTCCGACGACGTCTTCGCCGCCTGCAAGGCCAAGGGCCTGAAGAAGGGCCGGACGACCGAGGACGGCCTCTTCACCCTGTCGGAGGTGGAATGCCTGGGCGCCTGCGCCAACGCTCCGATGGTCCAGATCAACGACGACAATTACGAGGACCTGACCTTCGAGACGACCAGCGCGATCCTGGAGGCGCTGGCGCGCGGCGAGATGCCGAAGCCCGGGCCGCAGGGGGTGAACCGCCGGACCAGCGACCCGGAGGGCGGGGTGACGTCGCTGCCGGAGATGGTGTCGGAGAATTACGACTATCGGGAGAGGTGGTCATGAACCCGCCCGTCATCCCGGCGAAAGCCGGGACCCCAGAACAAGAAGTCTCGGCGGGTCTCCTCGAGGCCCCGGCTTCCGCCGGGGTGACGACCTGTGAGGGTCGTCATGCTTGACGACAAGGACCGCATCTTCACCAACCTCTACGGCTTCCAGGACTGGGGGCTGAAGGGCGCGCAGGCGCGCGGGGACTGGGACGACACCGCCAGGCTGATGGCGATGGGCGAAGACGCGATCATCGACGAGATCAAGAACAGTGGCCTTCGCGGCCGCGGCGGCGCCGGCTTCCCGACCGGAATGAAATGGTCGTTCATGCCCAAGGCCCCGACCCCCGGCCGGCCCAACTTCCTGGTCATCAACGCGGACGAATCCGAGCCGGGATCGTGCAAGGACCGCGAGATCATCCGCCACGATCCGCACAAGCTGATCGAGGGCGCGCTGATCGCCGGGTTCGCGATGCGGGCGCGGGCGGGCTACATCTACATTCGCGGCGAGTTCATCCGTGAGGCCCAGACGCTCGAGGCGGCGGTCCGGGAAGCCTATGACGCGGGGCTGCTCGGCAAGAACGCCGCCAAATCCGGCTACGATTTCGACCTGTTCGTCCACCGCGGCGCCGGCGCCTACATATGCGGCGAAGAGACGGCGATGCTCGAGAGCCTCGAGGGCAAGAAGGGCATGCCGCGCCTGAAGCCGCCCTTCCCGGCCGGCGCGGGCCTCTACGGCTGCCCGACCACGGTCAACAACGTCGAATCGATCGCCGTCGTCCCGACCATCCTTCGGCGCGGCGCGGGCTGGTTCAAGGGCATCGGCCGGGAGAAGAACGAGGGCACCAAGCTCTTCCAGATATCCGGCCACGTGAACAAGCCCTGCGTCGTCGAGGACGCCATGTCGGTCCCGTTCCGCGAGCTGATCGACCGCCACGCCGGCGGAATCCGGGGCGGCTGGGACAATCTGCTCGCCGTCATCCCCGGCGGCTCCTCGGTGCCGCTGGTGCCGGCGCACGAGATCGTCGACGCTCCGATGGATTTCGACGGCCTGAAGGACCTCGGCTCGGGCCTCGGCACGGCGGCGGTGATCGTCATGGACAAGTCGACCGACGTCGTGAAGGCGATCGCCCGAATCTCCTATTTCTACAAGCATGAGAGCTGCGGCCAATGCACTCCGTGCCGAGAGGGCACCGGCTGGATGTGGCGGGTGATGGAGCGGCTGGTTGAGGGCAATGCCGAGATCCACGAGATCGACACGCTCTGGGACGTCACCAAGCAGGTCGAGGGCCACACCATCTGCGCCCTGGGCGACGCGGCCGCCTGGCCGATCCAGGGCCTGATCCGCCATTTCCGGCCGGAGCTGGAGCGCCGCATCGCCGAGCGCAGGGGCCGCACCCTGGAGGCAGCCGAATGAGGCTAACGTCCGCTGTCCTTCCTATCATTCTGTGCGGCTGCAATCCGGTGCAAAGCCAAGCTGTTCAAGCTTGCGAAGTTTTCATCAAAGAGCGGCTCCGCTCGCCCTCTACTTATAAAAGAATATCTGGTGATGCATTGGGGCCAGCCTTTGAGAACGATGGCCGTCGAGTGAAGATGGTCACTATCGAGTATGATGCAGCGAATGCGTACGGCACCCCGATCCGAGGAAGTCAGCAGTGCGT
>DASVUZ010000050.1:0-18474 GCA_036386795.1 Allosphingosinicella sp. | reverse complement strand
TCGAGCATTCGGGCGAGCGGTAAGGCGGCTTGCGAAACGCCGAGCCGCTCGCGCACCAGCGGGGCGAGGCGGTCGAGCAAGGCCACCGTCATCGCGCGCCAGGCGACGATGAGGGGATCGGAAACATTGTGGGTGCGTCCTGCGTCGTCACGGTCGGTGAGCACGAGCACGCCGCAATCCACGAACAGCCCGCCATTGCGATATTCGGCAAGGCCGGTGAGGCCGTCTATTTCGACCACCTCTACGCCCGCCTCCTGCAGCGGCTCGATCAGCGAATAAGCCAGCCACTGGGACAGCTTGTGCAGCGGCACCAGGCCGTCCGTGGCATCCGGGCGCTTCAGCGCCGGGTGCCGCCAGCAATCGCCGAGCGCAACGCCTTCTATGACGAGGCGGTCCGCCCAAATGGGGCCGAGCGCTTCCAGGAGCAGTTCGAGAATCGCGGCAGCCGGGAGCTTCCCTCCCTCGGCGCGGGCGGCGAGGACATCGTACAGCCCGCCGGGCCGCGGCGCGTCGGCGCTGGCGAACAGGTCCGACCGCGCAAGCACCTGCCCGCCGAGCCGGCGCAGCAACGCAGCGCGGCCGTCAAGGCCGAGGAGGGGGTTGCCCTCATCCACCTGGAAGCCTTGGGCCAGTGCCTCCGGCGCAAGCTCAGCCAGCGCAGCACCGTGCGCGCACAGCGGCGATCCGGCCGCCGCTGCAAAGGCCCCACCTTCGAACATCCGCTGGCTCGCCACCGCCAGGCCTTCGGAGCGGGTATAGGTCTCCGCGCCGTCGCGGAAGCGCCAGCCGGGCCCGGAGCCGGCATCGAGCAGCACGGACAGGATGTTAAGATCGAACGCCGCCCGCGCCCGCTCCGCCGCATCCCCCTCGGGAAGCTGCGGAGCCCCCGCGATGAAGTGCCGCCCGCGCGCATGAAAGGGGATGTCGAGATCGGGATACCGCTCCCGAGTCACCGCAACCGTCCGGTCCGCCGCGTCCTCAAGGCGCGACAGATCGACCGTCCACCCCTCAACCTCACCCGCCAGCGCGAGCTCAAGCATCTCATGCGCCCGCTCGCGCACTGCGGCGGCGCTCAGCAGGCCTTGCAGCTCTCCAATGTTCACGATGCTCAGAACTTCCCCAGATCCCGGCCGACAACGCCGCGCAGCGCTTCCTCGCTCGGCGCGCCGTCAGGCGTGTAATAGCCCGCCGCCTTCTTGGCCTCCATCTCGACGCTTGCATCGGGGGGGATGAGGTCGGCGGGGATCGGTACGCGTTCCCCGATCTCAACCCCGCCCTCGGCCAAAGCGTCATACTTCATGTTGGACATGGAGACGAAGCGGTCGATCTTGGTGATGCCGAGCCAGTGGATGACGTCCGGCATCAGCTGCTGGAAGCGCGCGTCCTGCACCCCGGCGACGCATTCGGTGCGCTCGAAGTAGGTCGCCGCCTGGTCGCCGCCGGGCTGGCGCTTCCTGGCGTTGTAGACGAGGAACTTGGTCACCTCGCCCAGCGCCCGGCCTTCCTTGCGGTTGTAGACGATGAGCCCGGCGCCGCCCGCCTGGGCCTGGCGGGTCGCTTCCTCGATTCCGTGGGTGAGGTAGGGCCGGCAGGTGCAGATGTCGGAGCCGAACACGTCCGAGCCGTTGCATTCGTCATGCACCCGGCAGGTCAGGGTCTTCGACGTGTCGCCGAGAAAGGCGGGATCGCCGAAAATGTAGAGGGTCATTCCGCCGATCGGCGGCAGGAACACCGAAAGGTCGGGCCGGGTGACCAGCTCGGGATACATTCCGCCGGTCTGCTCGAACAGGCAGCGCCTCAGGCTACCCTCGTTGACCTCGAAACGCTCGGCGACTCCCGGAAGCCACCAGACCGGATCGACCGCGATCTTGGTGACCGAGACGTCGCCCGCCTCGTGGACGATGTCGCCGTCCACCTCGAGCCGCCCGGCCGCGATGGCGGCCTGGATCTCGCCCAGGGTCAGCCTCGCCTTGGTGATCGCGATCGAGGGGCGGATGTCGATGCCCTCGGCGATGAGCTCGCCGAAATCCTGGGCCACCCGGTGGCCCCAGGGATCGAGAGAGACGATCTTGCCGGGCTCGCCCCATTGCGGATGAGGGCCGATCTCGCAGACCGGCGAGGTGTCGTGCAGGTCCGGCTTGGCGGCGGGGTCCATCGCCCCCGACGAAATGGCGAGCGCCCGGTAGATCGAATAGGAGCCGCCATGAGCGCCGATCGCGTTGCGGTCGCCGCGCGCGTTGACGGTCGCGACGACCGGGCCGCGCTCGGCCGCGGTCGGAGCGTCCCAGGTCAGCGGGAATCGCGACGTCCCGCGCGCGCCGGGATGCGACGTCAGCCTGATATGGCCGCTCTGTCCCTCGGGCTTCATCTCACTTCCTCTCGCTTCGATCGGGCCGGCGGCCTTTCGCCGACGCTACGACAGCATTGCGAGGGTTGCTAGGCCGCTGATCGACAGAGGGGCGATGGCGCTTCGCCGCCGATCCTGTATTGGAACGGCCTGAAGCCGATCAGATAGGGTGGCCATGATGGATTTTCGCCTGGTTCGAGCCGCTGCGGCGGCCGCGCTGCTCGCGGTGTCGGCGCAGTCGGCCGCGGCCGGTTCCGAAACGCTCTCGAAAGCCCTCGCGCCGGCGGCGCTCGAGGCCGCCGCGGCGGTCGACGCCTTCCACGCGGCGCTTCGCCGCGGCGACACCCGGGCCGCCGCCGCCCTGCTCACCGACGACGCCCTCGTCTTCGAGGAAGGCCGGGCCGAGCGGAGCAAGGCCGAATATTCGGCCCGTCATCTCGGCGCCGACTCCGAATTCTCCAAGGCGGTGGCGGCCGAGGCCGTCCGCCGACACGGCGACGCTTCGGGGGACTTCGCCTGGATCGCCACCGAAGGCCGGGCGAAGGGCAGCTTCCGGGGCAATCCGGTCAACCGGGTCACCGACGAGACGATGGTCCTGCGCCGGATCGGCGGGGCCTGGAAGATCGTCCACATCCACTGGTCGTCGGCCGCGTCCAGCGTCGAGTGATCGACTCCCGGCCGCCGGGCGTCTCGGGCTAGCGCAGGACTCCGCGCCGGCGCATCCTCATCGCATAGACCAGAAGCCCGATCGCGACCGCCCAGATCACGACGTTCATCGCGATCATCGCGCCGGTCATCATGTCCTCGGGCGGCGAGTTCAGGACATATTGGTAGACCGTGCTCACCGCGAGCCCGGCAAGCGACACGGCGAAGGCGGCGACGGCGAACCGGCTTCGAGCGAGGAGCAGAAGCGATCCGGCCAGGCCGCCCCACACGCCGCAGGCCCAGGCCGCCTCCATCCAGATCGGGAAGCTCTCGAAATAGATTCGCTGCGGGTCGGTGAAGTGGGCGAGATATTGCGCGTTGCCCGTCTGGGTCATCAGATAGTCGAAGCAGCCGAACGCGTTCCAGATCGTCGCCAGGATCGCGACGATCCAAAAATGCAGCGGTGTCCTGCCTTCCATTGTTCCGCCTCCCCCTGTTCGCGAGGGGCTTTGCGCCGCCTCGAGGCCGAAAGGCTCGCATCGCCGGCCCGATTTGGCAAGCTCGAGATCAGAGGCGCATCACGCCCCGCCTCGGCTCGCGCGTCGCCATCGTCTCGGCGCTGAGCGGAGCCCCGGCGGCGAGAAGCGCCGCCCGCCTTCCGGCCGGGCTGGCGCCGAGCTGGACCTGCTCGAACTGCAGAAGGCCCGCGAAGCAGGGGTGGGCGAGCGAGCGCGCGACGAAGCCGGCGGTTCGCGGCCAGCGCTCCGGGTCCACCTCGATTCCGACATGGGCGCCGTTTCGGAAGAAAGTGGCGAGAGCGATGTCGGCGAGGCCGATGTCGCCTCCGAACAGGAAGCCGCTCGGCGGCAGCTGTCCCTCCAGCCAGTCGAGCTCGCGCGGCAGGTCCTCGGCAACGGTCTTCTCGATTCGTGCGCTGTCGCCGGGCTCGCCCCAGACGATCGGGTGCACGAACCTGGGGTAGAAGAGTCCCCAGATGAAGACGTCGCCGAGCCTGGTGTCGGCATATTCCTCGAGCCAGCGCGCCCGCGCCCGATCATTGGGCCCGGCCGGAAGCAGCGGGCGGCCGGGCCGGGCTTCGTCGAGCCAGGCGCAGATCACGGACGAATCGCACAGGACGAGATCGCCGTCGATCAGCACCGGAATTCGGCGAAGCGGGCTCAGCCGCTCGAACTCGTCATTGCCGTAGAAGGGCGTGATCGGGTCGATCTCATAGTCCAGCCCCTTCAGGGCCAGGCAGGCGAGCACCTTGCGGACATAGGGGCTGACATAGCTGCCGACGATCTTCATGGCCGAACCCCCTTATCGCGCTCCGGCCCCGGCCAAAAGCCGGTCCGGCTGCCGATGGAAGAATCGCCAGGCCTCCTCGGGCCCGTCGGCGGCGCGCCCGGCCGGCAATCATTATTGTCCGGGGTCGGCAGGCCGGCCGCGAACACGGCAGGACCAGGACCGCCGCGGCCCACAGCAGGATCCCGCCGGCCCGTTTCATCGCGCTTCGCCCGCCTCCGGCCGGGGCGCGGGCCGGCGCCGCCGCCGCCGGAGGAACGGGTCCAGCCGAAGCTTGACCAGCCAGAAGACCATCAGGCCGAGAGTCGCGAAGGGCGGGACGGCAAGCCAAAGCGAGCCTCGGACGAATTCGGGCATGACCTGCTGCTGGCCGAGGAAGAAGGCTGCCGCGGCGATGAACAATGCCGTGCCCAGGCGCCAGGCATGGCGGGCGATCCGGGGCGTTCCGGTGATCCCGCCCCGGAGGACCAGCTTGAGATCGAGTGCCGCGCCGAAGGCGAGCAGGCCCGCGAAGGCATAATAGCCCTCGGGGCCATAGCCGGCGAGAGTCCCGCCGGGCCTCGACGACGCCTGCGCGCCGAGCAATATCGCGGCCGACGCGGCCGCCGCCGCGAACAGCAAGGCGGCGATCTCGAACCCGCCGCTCGAGCCCGGCCTTCGCCGCACCGTCGCCCAGCCGGTCGCCACCAGGTAGAAAGCGAGGGTTCCGGCGAGGGAGTCGAACCATCGCGGAGCGCCGTCGGGCGCCGCCAGGAAGGGCGAAACCGCGGCTCCGGTCGCCGCCATGGACAGCATCGAGACGAAGAAGACGTGGCCCGCCAGCCGATGGGGGCGCGACCCCTTGCGAGCGCCCAGCGCGGCGGCGCCGGCGAGCAGCCCGACCGTCCCGCCGGCGACATGGGCGAACAGGATCAGGCCGGCGGCGGCGTGGAGCCACCAGGGCGAATCCGCCGGGACCTGGAGGCTGTTCATCGCTCCGGGCCGGGCCTGGAGGGGCCCGAAGCGCTGGCGGCCCAGCGCTCGCCGGGCTTCCGGAGATAGTGGGCGAAGACGTAGCGCCAGGGGATGACGAGGAGGAGGATCGCGGCGGGCGCGCAATCGCGGACCGTCGACATCGTCGCGGCGTCGAGCGAGTCGGAGCGCCACAGCGGCAGCGCCACCGCGACCAGCCAGATCGCCTTCCACAGCAGCTCGAACAGAAGCACCGGGAGCATCTGGAGGGGGTAGCGAATGCCGAGCAAGGCGAGCAGCGACACCGCCGCCAGAAGGCTGCAGACGACCCCGTTCATCAGCGGCCAGCCGGGTTCGTGGGCGATGAGCAGCGGCCAGATCGTGACCGCTATGCCGAGCGCGACGAACAGGTAGACGGCGCGCAGCGCGTAGAGCCGGATCAGTCCAATCTCGTTCATGACTTCGTTCCTCCCCGGAAAAGCTCAGGCCGCCGCCGCGGCGGGCGCGCCGTCTTCGGCGGCCGCGCCCGGGACGAATTCGAGCAGTTCGCCCGGCTGGCAGCGAAGCGCCTCGCAGATCGCCTCGAGAGTGGAGAAGCGGATCGCCCGGGCCTTGCCGGTCTTGAGGATCGACAGATTGGCGAGGGTGATTCCTACCCTTTCCGCGAGCTCGGTGAGGGTCATCCGCCGGGCGTGGAGAAGGTCGTCGAGCCTGACGGCGATCGCCATGGTCACACCGTCCCTTCGAGGTCGGCGCGCATTGCGGCGCCCTGGTCGAACACCCTCGCCAGCACGAACAGCAGCAGGACGGCGAGCCAGCCGGTCAGAGAGAAGCTCCAGCCGATGTCGAGCGGCTCGGCGGGCGAGGAGGCGAGGGCGGCGACGGCCCCCGCGGCGAGATGGAGCAGCTCCAGCCCGAGCAGGGCCCAGGCGATGGTCTGGAGCCGCGCCGCGTTGGCCGCGACGAACGGATCGCCGAAGCGGACCGTCTCGACGATCGCCAGCAGACGGGTGAGGATGACGTGAGCGAGCGGGACCGAGGCGAGGCCGAGGACCATGATCGCCCGCATCGCCGCGACCAGGCCGGAATTGGCGGGATTCGCGCCCAGGGCCGTCATCACCCAGGCCTCCGCGGCCAGGCTGGCGGCGAGCAGGACGACGAGGAAGGCCCCGAACAGAAGGTTCAGGACGAGTCCCGCTCGAAGCGCCGTTCGCGCAAGGGCGAGGGCGGGGGAGTGGGAAGCGGACATCCGGCGACCTTTCTGGCTCGTTATAACGAGCTTCGATATGGATATTATCGAATGTCGTCAATAATAATATCGATAAGCGATAAATTTGGCATGGAGGCCGAGAGGTCGTAGCGTAGCGAGATGGCGGACGAGACGATCACCTTGTGGAGACCCGAGCAGCCGATCTTCTATCCCGTTCTGACCGAAGATTATGCCGTCAAGATCGCCCGCGACTGGAATGTCCCGGCGAGCGGCGCCGGCTACGTCACCCGCTTCGAGATGCGAAAGGATTTCCTCGATCGCTACGAGCCCCAGGAAGCGGGAGGACGGGCGCATCGCGAATATTGGATTCGGGCCGAGGATCTCGACGCGTTCAACGCCGCGATCGTCGGAAGGATCGACGTGGTTCGGGAGTTTCGCGAAGGAGAGGGGGAAGGATGAGCGTCACCGGAAGCTGCCACTGCGGAGCCGTCAGGATCGAGGCTCCGTCGCCGCCCGAATGGGTCGCGTCGTGCAATTGCTCGCTGTGCACCAAGACGGCCTGGCTGGTCGCTTATTATGCGGACGGCGCGGTCAAGGTGGAAGGCGAAACCGTCGCCTATGTGTGGGGCGACCGGATGATCGGCATACACCATTGCCCGGTCTGCGGCTGCGGCACCCACTGGCGGACCCTGGGCGAGGATTTAGGCAAGATGGGCGTGAACGCGCGGTTGCTGGACGGCTTCGACATTGCGGCGGTCGAGGTGAGGCTGTTCGACAATCGCGACGGCTGAGCCCCGGCGTCAGATCGAGCGCGACACCACTTCCTTCATGATCTCGTTCGTCCCGCCGAAGATCCGGGTCACCCGCGCGTCCCGCCAAAGCCTCGCGATCAGATATTCGTTCATGTAGCCGGCGCCGCCGTGGAGCTGGAGTGACGCGTCGCAGGCTTCCCACTGGAGCTCGGTGTGCCAGAGCTTGGCGGCGGAGGCCTCGGCGGCGGTGAGCTCGCCGGCGACGTGGCGGCTTATCGCCCAGTCGAGATGGGCCCAGCCGACCTGCAGCTTCGAGGCGAGGTCGGCGAGCGTGAATTTGGTGTTCTGGAAGTCGAACACCGTCCTGCCGAACGCCTTGCGGTCCTTGGTGAATTTGACCGCCTCGTCGAAGGCGCGCTGGGCCGCGGCCTGGGCGGCGCAGGCGATGGAGAGGCGCTCCTGGGGGAGCTGGTTCATCAGGTAGGCGAAGCCGGAGCCCTCCGCGCCCAGGCAGTTGGTGATCGGCACTCGAACGTCGTTGAAGAAGAGCTCGGACGTGTCCTGCGAATGGAAGCCGATCTTGTCGAGGTTGCGGCCGCGGGCATAGCCCTCTTGGCTTGCCTCGACGAGGATCAGCGAAACCCCCTTCGCTCCGGCATTGGCATCGGTTTTCGCGACGACGATGACGAGGTCGGCATGCTGGCCGTTGGTGATGTAGGTCTTGGAGCCGTTCAGGACGTAATGATTGCCGTCGCGCCTCGCGCTGGTGCGGATGCCCTGGAGGTCGGAGCCGGCGCCGGGCTCGGTCATCGCGATGGCGGTGGCGGTCTCGCCGGACACCATCCGGGGGAGCCAGTGCTTCTTCTGCTCCTCCGAGCCGTAGGCGACGAGATAGTCGGCGACGATGTCGGTATGGAGGGTGATCCCGGCGGTCGAGCCGGCATAAGCCAGCTCCTCGTCGATGACGGCGTTGAAGCCGAAGTCGAGGCCGGGGCCGCCATATTCCTCCGGCACGGTCGGGCAGAGCAGGCCCGCTTCGCCGGCCTTGGTCCAGAACGCGCGGTCGATGATCCCCTCCTCCTCCCAGCGGTCGAGGTGGGGGATCAGCTCGCGGTCGAAGAAGCGGCGGACGGAGTCGCGGAACTGCTCATGCTCGGGGGCAAAGGCGGTCCGGCGGGAGGTGTCGAGCATTGGTCGGGGTCCTTGGTCGTGAAGCCGGGGGCGGGCGGGCTGGGTGGCGACCATATTGTTTAGAAGGTGCCTCGCAGCGCCATGGCCCGGGGTGCGGTGGAAGCGGCGGGGGAGTCAATGCGCGGGCGGTGGGCAAAAGGACGGCCCGGCCTCGGCGGTCGATTGATCGAGGTTAGCGCATTTGCGTTGCGGATATGCTAAATCTCTCTAAACGCACAATTTAGTTCGCATGACGATTCGGCCTCCGCCCGATCGCGGCGAGGGGATCATTGTCATGGCCCGTCTTTATGCCCGCGAGGGCGGCGAGCTCATCGCCGGCAGCACGATGGTCGACGGCCAGCGTCGGCCGATCGCGACCAGGACGGCGAACGGCAGGTTCGGCCCCATCCGGGACGAAACCGGCCGCGCCGAGGAGATCGAATGGGTGCGCGGCGAGCTGTTCAGCTCGATCGGAGTCGGGATCCGTGCCTCGCATGAGACGTCGCCTGGCCAGGACTTTTTCTGGATCAGCCCGGATGCGGCCGTCGAAGCGCTTCCGCTCGATCAGGACGCGGCCGTGCCCGCTTCGAGCCCCAGGCAGGGACAAGCCGGGCCTTATGCCTGGGACGGGTCCGAGGCCGGGGCGACGGCTGCTCCCACGGTCGCCGACGATCACGATCACGATCATGACGCCATGTCGCACTTCGGCGACTCCGCCGCGCCGGCGGCCGGCTCCGCCCCGGTCGGCCCGACGGATTCGACCCGTACCGGCAATCTCTATATCGACGGGGTGCTGAGCGGCACCCAGTGGGACACCAGGTCGCTGACCTACAGCTTTCCGACCAGCCGGACCGACTATGAGGATTCCTATCCTTTCCCCGGCGGAGTCTTCGAAGCCTTCAACCCGGACCAGCAGGCCGCCGTAAGGCAAGTCTTCGGCAACATCTCGGCGGTGAGCGGGCTCGCCTTCACCGAGGTGACCGGCGGAGAGGGCGTGCTTCGATTCGGCGAGGGCGTGATGCCGGCCGGAGCCGCCGCTTACGCTTATTACCCGAGCACCTCCTCCGCGGGCGGCGACAGCTGGTACGGGCAGGAGCGCTTCAATTCGCCGAGCCGCGGCGACTATGCCTTCAAGGTCTTCATCCACGAGATCGGCCATGCGCTCGGGCTGAAGCACCCGCACGACGGCGGCCGGTTCGGAGACGAGCCCGGCAACGTCATGCCGGCCGATGCCGATTGGCTCGCTTATACGGTGATGAGCTACAGCAGCATCCCCGGCTCGCCGAGCTATGCGACCGAGCCCGGCGGCTATCCGCAATCGCTGATGATGTACGACATCGCCGCGCTCCAGCACATGTACGGCGCCAACTACCAGGTCAACGCTGGCGACACCGTCTATCGCTGGGGTCCGGACGGCGGCCGGATGTGGGTCGACGGAGTCGTCGAGACCCTGTCCGCCGCCAACCGCATATTCCTCACCGTCTGGGACGGCGGAGGCACGGACACGTACGACTTCTCCGCTTACTCGTCCGACCTCGTCGTCAGCCTCGAGCCGGGCGAGTGGACGACCACCGACCGCGCCCAGCTGGCCAACCTCGCCTGGGCGAACGGAGCCACCTTCCTCGCGCCCGGCAACATCGCCAACGCCTTGCTGTTCCAGGGCGACACGCGCTCGATGATCGAGAATGCGACCGGCGGATCCGGCAATGACAGGATCGCCGGCAATGCGGGCGCCAACCTCCTCGGCGGCGGCGGCGGCGCGGACATTCTGGCGGGGGGCGGCGGCTCGGACATCCTCGACGGCGGCCTGGGGGCGGACATATTCGTCTATTCGCTGGCGTCGGACTCGACCGATTCCGCCCGGGACCGGATCCGCGGCTTCGAAACCGGCCTCGACCGGATCGACCTCACCGATCTTCCGGCGGAGGCGGTAAGCTGGTCCGAGCTGACCGACTCCCAGGACGGGTCGCTGTACAATTTGGTCGCGGTGACCCTGGTCGGAGCGATGATGTCGATCAGGGTCGACGGGCTCCTGAACCTGGCGGACTTCGTCATGGCCAGGCTCGGAACGGGCGGCGACGATCAACTGACCGGCACGGACGGCGACGACGCCATTCACGGCTCCGGCGGCGCCGACCAGATTTCGGGGCTGGACGGCCAGGATCGACTCCACGGCGGCGACGGCAACGACCTTCTCGACGGCGGCTCGGGCAATGACGTTGTTCGAGGCGAGTCCGGCGACGATCGCCTCGCCGGCGGGGCCGGCCCGGACACTCTCGACGGCGGCGCCGGCGACGACATCCTGGAGGGCGGCCTCGACGACGACACGCTTCGCGGCGGACAGGGCAATGACATTCTGAAGATCTCGGAGACCGGGAAGGAGTCGGCCCAGGGCGGCGAAGGCCGGGACACTCTGGTCATCGACTGGAGCAGCGCCACGACCAACATCGAAGGCTATTTCCCCGGCTCCGACCCGGTGAACGGCTATTCCGGGAGCGTCGGCGACCTCGGCGCCCGGCGGGTGGACTATAGCGGCATCGAGCGCCTCGTGGTGACGACCGGCTCGGGCCGCGACCTCATCACCGGCGGCGCCAATGACGACGTCGTCAGCCTCGGGGCCGGAGACGACATCTTCTCGGCATGGATCGTCGGCGGCGACATCGCCGACGGCGGCGCCGGAGTCGACGGCCTTTCCGCCGAGTTCAACAACCTTCCCGCTTCGATCAGCTGGAACCTGCAGACCGGGGCCTTTTCCGGAGCTGCCGGCAGCTTCGTCAATTTCGAATATTTCTCCAATCTCACCACCGGCAGCGGCGGCGACACCATCGTCACCACCAATGCGGCGCGCGAAGAGTGGATCTTCCTCGGCTCCGGCGACGACTCGCTCACCGTGCTCAACGGCCTCGACCATGCCTACGGGCAAAACGGAGTCGACACTCTCGTCGTCGATTACCGCGGCTCGACGTCCGCCAACCGCCTGACCGTCACCGGCCCCGGGGCCCATGACGGCTTCAGCGGTTCGTCGACCGTCTCCTCCACCAGGATGGTCGAGTTCGATTCGTTCGAGACTCTCCACCTGCGCCAGTTCAGGAGCGGGACGGACAAGGTCGACCTCACAAGCCTGAGGGTGGGTTCGATCCAGCTGACGGAGCAGACCGATTCGAGCGGAGCGCCCTACAGCGTCGCCCTGATCGCGACCTCGACCGGCACCTTGTCGATCCGCGCCGACGGCCGGATGACCCTGACCGATTTCATTCTGGCGGTCTCGGGAACCGACGGCGACGACCTTCTCGAAGGCACCAATGCGGCCGACGTCGTCTCCGGATTCGCCGGCAACGATCAGCTTCGCGGCCTCGACGGGCCGGACCGGCTCAACGGCGGCGACGGCGACGACTGGCTCGACGGCGGCCTCGGCAACGATAATGTCAACGGCGATTCGGGCAACGACACGCTCAGGTTCACCGATCTGGGAAGGGATGTCGCGGACGGCGGCATGGGCGTCGACACATTGGCGATCGACTGGGGCGCCGCGACCAACGCGATCAACCCCCTCACCATCATCACGCCGTCATTCCCCTATGGCGACACTCGAAATTATTCGGGCACGATCGCCTCCGCGAACAACGACCGGCGGGTCGATTATTCCGCCATCGAGAGATTCGTGATCAACACCGGCTCCGGCAACGACCGGATCTGGACCGGCTCGTTCGACGATGTCGTCAATCTCGGCGCCGGCAATGATTTCCTCGACGCCTATACGGGCGGCGCCGACATCGTCGACGCGGGCGCCGGGCTGGACGGCCTCGCCCTCAACCTTTCGGCAAGCGGCGCGGCGATCCTCTGGGACCTTCGGACCGGCAGCTTCAACGGCCTCGGCCGCTACGCGAATTTCGAATATTTCACCGAGCTCGCGACCGGCAGCGGCAACGATGCGATCGTCACGTCCTCCCTCGTCGCCAGTGACGTCGTTCGCCTGGGCCCGGGTGACGACATCGTCACCCTCCTCGACGGCGCCGACCGCGCGTTCGGCGAGGCCGGCGCCGACACTCTGGTCGTGGACCATCGCGGCGCCGCCGGGCCGTTCGAGCTCAAGCTGCTCGGCGGGGCGGCCGGCGGCGGCTTCACCGGGCTGGCCACCAGCGCCGTCGGCCGGTCGGTCGAGTTCGATTCCTTCGAGACCCTGGTCATCCGGCAGTTCCGTTCGGGGAGCGACAGGATCAACCTCAACTCCCTCACCGTCAGCGAGCTGAGCTGGACGGAAGCGACCGATCCGGAATCGGCCTCGATCTTCAGCCTGGTTCGAGTCGTCACTCCGGGCGGAATCCTGTCGATCCGGGTGGACGGACAAGTCGCGATGTCGGATTTCCGGCTCGCCAGGCTTGGAACCGAGGGCGACGACGATCTCGCCGGCAGCGCCGACGACGACGTCCTCCGCGGATTCGGCGGAAACGACCAGCTGAGCGGACTCGCCGGCCACGACCGGATCGACGGCGGCGAAGGCCATGACACGCTCGACGGCGGTCTCGGCAACGACCTGCTGAACGGCGAGAACGGGAACGACGTCCTCAAAGCGTCCGGCGCGGGCACCGACAGCGCGGCGGGCGGCCAGGGCATGGACACGCTGTCGATCGACTGGAGCGACGTCAATGCGGCGGTCTACGGCTCGGCTTCGGGCGGGAGCCTGGCGAGCGGCTTCGACGGCTCGTTCGAAGCGCACGGACGAAAGCTGACCTATTCGGGAATCGAGCGCTTCATCCTCACCACCGGCTCATCCTTCGACCTGATCAGATCGGGGGCGAGCAGCGACGTCATCGACCTCGGCGCCGGCGACGACCAGTTCAGCGCGAGCGAGGCGAACGACATTGTCGAGGGCGGCCCCGGCACGGACGGGATCGAGATCGACTTCGCGGCCTCGACCGAAGCGATCAGCTGGAACCTGAGCACGGCCATCTTCTCAGGAGGGGGCCGCTACACCGGCTTCGAATTTTTCACCCGGCTCACGACCGGGAGCGGCAACGACATCATCGTCACGACCGCGGACCGAGCCGCGGACATCCTGGCGCTCGGCGCCGGAGACGATTCGGTGACCCTGTTCGACGGCTGGGACCGAGCCTTCGCCGACTCCGGAAGCGATACTCTCGTGGTCGACTACAGCGGCTCGACTGCGAACGTTCAGGGCTCGATCTATTATCAGTCGGCCGGCGGCGGAGTGACCGGAGGTTTCTACGATTATTCCGGCCGGTCGGTGGACTTCGATTCCTTCGAGAAGCTCGTCGTCACCACCGGAAGCGGCAACGACCTCCTCGACCTCACCAGAGGCCAGAGCGACGACATCGTCAGCCTGGGCGCGGGCGACGATTTTGTGAGCCTGCGCCAGGGCAGCGATCGCGCCGACGGCGGTTCGGGAATCGACGGGCTGAGCGCCGATCTGTCGGCCGTGGGCGCGGACATCCGGATCGACCTGGGCGCCAACATCTATGTCGTGCCGGCGGCCTGGAATTTCGCCAACTTCGAATATCTGGGCTGGGGCTCGGACTATTTCAGGACCGGCGCCGGCAACGACATCGTCGCCACCGCCGCGGTCAACCGCTCCGACATGCTCGACACCGGCGCGGGCGACGATAGGGCCACGTTCCGCGACGGCTTCGACTCCTTCGCGGCGGGAGCCGGCACGGACATTCTCGTTGTTGACTAC
The DNA here is from genome assembly GCA_036386795.1 of Allosphingosinicella sp. Taxonomy (GTDB): domain Bacteria; phylum Pseudomonadota; class Alphaproteobacteria; order Sphingomonadales; family Sphingomonadaceae; genus Allosphingosinicella. The sequence continues at coordinate 4,399 of DASVUZ010000050.1, read as the reverse complement.
AGCGCCGCGACCCATGCGATCCGAGCGATCGTCGGGCCGGGCGACTCCGACAATGACGGCGATTTCGATGGGGAGTTTGGCGACGGCGGCACGCGCAGGATCACCTATTTCGACGTGGAGCGTTTTCACGTGATAGGCGGCGCCGCCGCCGACTCGATCGCGACGGCCGCCGGCGACGACGTTCTGGACGGGGGCCCCGGCGCGGATTCCCTGGCGGGCGGCCGGGGCAACGACGTCTACATCGTCGATAGCCTCGACGACGTGGTGGTCGAGAATGACGGCGAAGGCACGGACGAGGTCCGAACCTCGCTCGCAGCCTATGTCCTCGCTCCGAATGTCGAGAAGCTGACCGCGACGTCGGATGTCGCCCAGGATCTCCGGGGGAATGCCGGCGACAATGGGCTTGCCGGCGGCGGCGGCGGCGACTTCATCCGTCTCCACGACGGCGGGAACGACGCCGCCAATGGCGGCGAAGGCAACGACGTCTTCCTGTTCGGGGCCGCGCTCGATGGCGCCGACCAGGTGAATGGCGGCTCCGGCACCGACCAGATCGCGATCCAGGGCGATTATGCGGGGGCCGAGGCGCTCACCCTCGGCTCCAGCATCGTCTCGATCGAGAATTTCGCCATCCTGCCCGGCAACGACATGCGCTTCGGAGATCCCGGGACGAACTTCTACGATTACGAGCTGACCTTCCAGGATCTGGCGGTGGCCGCGGGCGTGCAGCTGGTGGTCGACGCCAACCGGCTTCGCGTCGGCGAGGATTTCACCTTCAACGGCTCGGCGGAGACGGACGGAAGCTTCTTCATCTACGGCGGAAGCGGAGTGGACACGCTGACCGGCGGGGCGAGGAACGACGTCTTCATCTTTGGCCACCAGGGCCAGTGGGGGGCGGGCGACATCGTCACCGGCGGCGCCGGAGTCGACCAGCTCGCGCTCCGGGGCAACTACACGATCGTCTTCGGGGCCGGACAGCTCAACGGCATCGAGCAGATCGGAATGGTCTCTGCCCAGGACACCCGCTACGGCGCTCTGGGCTCGAGCTACAGCTACGACCTCACCATGGCCGACTCCAACGTCGCCGGGATCCAGATGACGGTCGACGCCGCTCCGCTGAAGCCCGGCGAGACTTTGACCTTCGACGGCTCGGCCGAGGACGACGGAAGCTTCCGGCTGTTCGGAGGCCGGGGCGACGACAGGCTGGCCGGCAGCCAGAACGGCGACATCCTCACGGGCAACGGCGGCGCGGACCAGCTCGCCGGCGGCGCGGGCGGCGACGCATTCCGCTACGTCGCGGCGTCGGACTCGGCTCCGGGGTCGGCCGACCGCATCCTCGACTTCACTCCGGGGACCGACTGGATCGACCTCAGCCGGATCGATGCCGACACCCACGCGGCCGGAAACCAGGCGTTCCGTTGGATCGGCTCGAACGGGTTTACCGGAACCGATGCCGCCTCGGCGGGCGAGCTGAGGGCCTATCAGAGCGGCAACAGCTGGTTCGTCGAGGGCGACACCGACGGCAATGGCGCCGCCGACTTCGTCATCGAGGTGGTGACGCCGGCGCCGCTCGCGGCGGACCACTTTCTGCTCTAGGCCGGGGCCTTCTCCCGCTCAATTTCGACGGCTGTCGCTCCATCGCAAGGATCGGGCCGCCGCCCGCGCCGGGACGCGCCCCCCCGGAATTCGCAAATCTTTGGAAAATCGCGCGAAACGTGCGAAGTGACCCGAGGGGGTTGCGGGGATGACAATGCTTCTGAAGCGGGTGGGCGAAGAGTTCCGGGCGAACACGACGGTCCCTGGAAGGCAATTGTATCAGAAGGTGGCCCCGCTTTCCTCGGGCGGCTTCGCCATGGCCTGGATCGCCGAGTCGGGCGACGGCGACGGCTACGCGATCCACGCGCAGCGGTTCAACGCCGACGGAGGCAAGGTTTCGGGCCAGATCCAGGTCAACACCGTCGTGATCCGAAACCAGCTCGAGCCCTCCATCGCGGGGCTTCCGTCGGGCGGTTTCGTGGTGACCTGGACGGACGAGAGCAACGTGGGGTCCAGCGACATCCGGGGTCGAGTCTTCGACTCCAGCGGGTTTGCGCTGGCGCCGGATTTCCTCATCAACACCACCACCGCCTATCATCAGGGCGCATCCAACGTCTTCGCGCTTCCCGGCGGCGGATTCGTGGTGAGCTGGGTCGACCACGGCCAGACGTCCAGCCTGGAGACGGCCTACAATGTCCGCGCCCAGATCTTCGACTCGTCCGGAGCCAAGGTCGGCCAGGAATTCCTCGTCAACCCGGCTCTCGCGGGCGTCCAGACCCTGCCCCAGGGCGTGGCGCTCGGGTCGGGCGGCTTCGTCATCCTGTGGTCGGACGTGACCAATGGCGAGGTCGACGTCAGGGCCCAGTTGTTCGACTCCGCCGGCGGCCGGATCGGCGGCGAGTTCCAGGTGCCGGCGAACGCCGCCGGCGAGCAGGGCAATGCCGACGTCGCGGCGCTCCCGAACGGCGGCTTCGTGGTCAGCTGGCAGGGCGCCGATCCCGGCACCACCACCTATTTCGCAAGGGCCCAGATGTTCGACTCCGCCGGCGCCCGGGTCGGTCCGGAGGTCAGCGCGAGCAATTCCGACAACAGGGTCAGCACGGTCAACGTCACCGGCCTCGCCTCCGGCGGCTTCCTCGTCTCCTGGGAGGATCACCAGAATTCGACTCCGACGACCCGCGCCCAGCTGTTCGACTCCGAAGGCTATCGGCTCGGCTCGCAATTCCAGGTCAACCTCGCCGCCAAGACCGGCGGCTATTCCGACCTCGCCACATTGAGCTCGGGACGGCTGGTGGCGACGTGGAATTACGGCAGCTACGACGTCAACGGGCAGGTCTTCCGGGCGCCCTTGATCGGCACTCCGCTCGCCGACGCGCTGGCCGGGGGCGCCGAGGATGACGGAATCGCCGGGCTGGCCTCAGACGACATCCTGTCCGGCGGAAGCGGCAAGGACACGCTCGACGGCGGCGCCGGCGACGACCGGCTCACCGGCGGCGCCGGCTCGGACTGGCTGGCCGGCGGCATCGGGACCGACACGGCCGACTATTCGCTGGAATCGGGCGGCGGCGGAGTCACCGTCAATCTTTCCGGCGGACCGGTCTGGGTCTCGAACGTGCTGGCGCTGCAGCCGGGGCAGGCGCGGGACAGCCACCTCAATGTCGACACGCTCGAGGGAATCGAGAATGTCACGACCGGCGCCGGGGTCGACGTCGTCCATGGCGATGCGGCCGCCAACCGGATCGAGACCGGCGGCGGCGGCGACCTCCTCTTCGGCGGAGCCGGCGCGGACATTTTGATCGGCGGCGACGGCGGCGACCAATATTACATCCAGGCTTCGGACAGCTCGGCCTTCGAGGACGTCATCGTCGAGCATGCCGGCGGCGGCATCGACCAGGTCCGGACGACTTTCCCGAGCTTCACCCTCGCCGGCCTCCCGGAGGTCGAATGGCTGCTCGGCCTCGCCGATATCGCCTTCACCCTGACCGGCAACGACCGCGACAATTACCTCCAGGGCAATACCCGCGCCGACACGCTCGAGGGCGGGCTCGGCGATGACGAGCTGGTCGGCCTGGGCGGCGACGACATCATGCGCGGCGGCCTCGGCGACGACATTTACCGGGTCGAGGACATCGGCGACGTGGTCGAGGAGAATGAAGGGGAGGGGACCGACACGGTCTGGACGACCCTTGCGACCTACAGCCTGCTCGGCACCCAGATCGAGAATCTGGCCGCCTTTTCGGACATCGCCCACGACTTCCGCGGTAATGAGGCCGGCAACGTGATCTTCGGCGGCAACGCGAACAACTTCCTTCGGCTTCACGACGGCGGCGACGACGAGGCCTATGGGGGGGAGGGCGACGACGTCTTCCTTTTCGGAGGAACTTTCACCGCCGGCGACCAGGTTTACGGCGGCGACGGCCGGGACCAGATCGCGATCCAGGGCGATTATGCCGGGGCGGAGGCCTTGACTCTCGGCTCGAACGTGGAGGGGATCGAGAATCTCGCCATCCTTCCCGGCGACGACACGCGCTTCGGAGACCCGGGGACGAATTTCTACAGCTACGAGATCACCGCCCAGGACGCCGCGCTCGCGGCAGGCGTGCAGCTCGTCGTCGACGCCAACCGGCTTCGTCCGCGCGAGAATTTGACCTTCAACGGCTCGGCGGAGAGCGACGGAAGCTTCTTCATCTACGGCGGCAACGGCGTGGATATGCTGACCGGAGGAGCGAGGAACGACGTCTTCATCTTCGGCCACCAGGGCCAGTGGGGGACGGGCGACATCGTCACCGGCGGCGCCGGCACCGACCAGCTCGCGCTTCGAGGCAATTACACGATCACGTTCGGGGCGAACCAGCTCGTCGGCATC
>DASVUZ010000049.1:0-62392 GCA_036386795.1 Allosphingosinicella sp. | reverse complement strand
ACGTGAACGGGCAGCCGATGCAGGGCATGCACATCGCGACGACGCGGCCGGAGACGATGCTTGCCGATGGCGCCCTGGCCGTGCATCCGGAGGACGAGCGCTACCGGCACCTGGTCGGCAAGCTGGTCGACCTGCCGCTCTGCGACCGGCGCATCCCGGTCATCGCCGATGCCTACGTCGACCGCGAGTTCGGCTCGGGCGTGGTCAAGATCACCGGCGCGCACGACTTCAACGACTACCAGGTCGCGAACCGGCACGGCCTGCCGCTGATCGTCATCTTCACGCTCGACGCAAGGATCAACGAGAACGGCCCGGCGGCGTACCGCAGCCTCGACCGCTACGAGGCGCGCAAGGCGGTCCTGCGCGACCTGGAGGCGCAGCAGTTCCTGGAGAAGGCGGTGCCGCACAAGCACGCGGTGCCGATCTGCGTGCGCACCGGCCAGGTGGTCGAGCCGATGCTGACCGACCAGTGGTTCGTGGCGATGACCAAGCCCGGCAAGGACGGCACGAGCATCGCCGGCAAGGCGATCGAGGCGGTCGAGACCGGCGCCGTGCGCTTCTTCCCGGAGCAATGGGTCAACACCTACAACCAGTGGATGCGGAACATCCAGGACTGGACGATCTCGCGCCAGCTCTGGTGGGGGCACCAGATCCCGGCCTGGTACGGGCCGAGGCCTGACGAATTGAACCGGTTCGGCTTCAACGACGGCCCGATCTTCGTAGGAGAAACGGAGGAGGATGTGCGAGCCGAGGCTGCGGCCCACTATGGCGTCGAGCCGGACAGCGTCCACTTCGCCCGCAGCTCGAACGAGGCCGGTGCGATCTGGGTGGAGAAAAGCCTTCGGCCGAAGCAAGTCGTCCTCTGGCGCGACCAGGACGTGCTCGACACATGGTTCTCGTCGGCGCTCTGGCCCTTCGCGACGCTGGGCTGGCCCGTCGACGCCGACTTTGTGGCGAACCCCGTTCGGCCTGAGCCTGTCGAAGGCCCTAACCCCGTTCGGCCTGAGCCTGTCGAAGGCCCTTCCTCCATCTCACCGGCCCAGGACGATAGTGAAGGCCTTCGACAAGCTCAGGCCGAACGGAACGGGCCTGGACGAGGCCGGCCCGAACCTTCGGGGATATGGCGGCCCAGGCCCGGGACCGAGCTGGCCCGCCATTATCCCAACGACGTCCTCATCTCGGGCTTCGACATCATCTTCTTCTGGGACGCCCGGATGGCGATGCAGGGCTTCCACTTCCTCGGCGAGCGCCCGTGGAAGACGCTCTACCTGCACGGCCTGGTGCGCGACTCCAAGGGCCAGAAGATGTCCAAGTCGAAGGGCAATACCGTCGACCCGCTCGGCCTCATAGACCGCTACGGCGCCGACGCCCTTCGCTTCACCCTGGCCGCGATGGAGAGCCAGGGCCGCGACATCAAATTGGATGAGAAAAGGGTCGAGGGCTATCGCAACTTCGCCACCAAGCTGTGGAACGCCGCCCGCTTCTGCCAGTCCAACGGCATCGGCGCGAGCGCCGGGCTGGAGCCGCCCGAGGCGAGCCTTCCGGTCAACCGCTGGATAATCGGCGAGACGGTGAGGACGGTCCAGGCGCTCGATCTCGCCTTGGCCGACCTTCGCTTCGACGAGAGCGCCAACACCCTCTACCACTTCGTCTGGGCGACCTTCTGCGACTGGTATCTGGAGCTGATCAAGCCGGTGTTGGGCGGGAGCGGAGATGCCGAACCTCCCACCGTTCGGGCTGAGCCCGTCGACGCCCCTTCCTCGGCATCGTCGGGCGCCGGAGTGGAAAGTGAAGCCCCCTTCGACGCCGCCCGCGGCGTCGCTCAGGACAGGCTTCGACAGGCTCAGGGCGAACGGAGTGCGGCCCCCTCGAGCGAGGCCGACGAGACCCGCGCCGTCGCCGCCTGGGTGCTCGACCAGATCCTGGTCATGCTCCACCCGTTCATGCCGTTCATCACCGAGGAATTGTGGAACGCGATGGGCGAGCGGCCCTATCCGCTCATTCTCGCCAAATGGCCGATTCCCGACGCGCGGGCGCTCGATCCCGAAGCGGGGCCGGAGATCGACTGGCTGATCCGGCTGGTCTCGGCGATCCGCGGCGCCCGGGCGGAGCTCAACGTTCCGCCGGGCGCCAGGCTTCCGCTCCACGTCCGGGACGCCGGCGCGTCGACGGAAGGCCGGCTGAAGAGGCACGGCGCCGCGCTCAGGCGGCTCGCCAGGATCGAATCGGTGGCGTTCGGGGAAGCCTCGGGCGGGGCGGCTCAGGTCGTCGTGGACGAGGCGACCTACGTCCTTCCGCTCGAGGGGGTGATCGACATCGCCGCCGAGCGCTCCCGCCTGGCCAAGGCGGCCGAGGCGGCGGAGAAGGAGCGCGATTCCCTCGCCGCCCGGCTCGCCAATCGCAGCTTCGTCGAGCGCGCCAGGCCGGAGGCGGTCGACAAGGCCCGGGCGGACCATGAAGAAAAGGCGTCCGACGCCGAGAAGTATCGCGCGGCGCTGGCCCGGCTCGGCTAGTCGTCATCCCGGACTTGATCCGGGATCCATCTTCTCGTTCCGGAGGCGGCCGAAAGAAGGTGGATTCCGGCTTTCGCCGGAATGACGGGAGGGGGTGCTGAATGGCCGAAGACGTAACGCCATCCCGCCCCGGCCAGCGCGACCTGACCCAGGGGCCGATCGGCCCGACCCTTCTCGCCTTCGCGCTTCCGACCCTGGGCTCCTCGATCCTTCAGTCGCTCAACGGCTCGATCAACGCCATCTGGGTCGGCCGCTTCCTCGGCGAGGAGGCGCTGGCGGCGACGTCCAACGCCAACATGATCATGTTCCTCCTCACCGCCTTCGTGTTCGGCTTCGGGATGGCGGCGACCATCCTCATCGGCCAGGCGTTCGGCCGGCGCGACGTCGATTCGGCCCGGCGAGTGCTCGGCACCGCGATCGGGGCCGCGGTGGCGGTGTCGGCCGCGATCGCCGTCGCGGGCTGGATCTTCGCGCCCCAGCTTCTCCGGCTGCTCTCCACTCCGGCCGGGGCCTTCCCGCTCGCGCTCGACTATCTGCGGGTGATCTTCGTCGCGATCCCGGGCTCGCTGGTGCTGGTGATGGCGATGATGGCGCTTCGAGGCGGCGGCGACGCCCTCACGCCCCTGTGGTTCATGATCGTCGCGGTGCTGCTCGACAGCGCTCTCAACCCGGTCTTCATCCTCGGCCTGGGGCCGGTGCCGAGGATGGGCATTGCGGGCTCGGCGACGGCCACCGTCATCGCCAATTACGCAAGCCTCGCCGGGATGGTCCTCTACGTCTACTGGCGCGACCTGCCGCTCAGGCTTCGAGGCCGCGAGTTCGCCTATCTCAGGCCCGATCCGGCTTTGCTTCGAACGATCGTCGGCAAGGGGCTTCCGATGGGGCTTCAGATGATCGTCATCTCGGGCTCCGCTCTGGCCCTGATCGGGCTGGTCAACCGCGAAGGGGTGGACACCGCCGCCGCCTTCGGGGTCGCCATGCAGCTGTGGACCTACCTCCAGATGCCGGCGATGGCGATCGGCGGAGCGGTGAGCGCGATGGCGGCCCAGAATATCGGCGCCGGCCGCTGGGACCGGATCGGAGCCATCACCCGCTCGGGCATCATCTACAATTTGCTGATCACCGGAGTTCTGGTCGCGATCCTGGCGGCGGCCGACCGGCCGGCTTTGGCCCTGTTCCTGGGCGGCGACAGCCCGGCGCTTCCGATCGCCCGCCACATCCAGCTGCTCGCGACCTGGAGCTTCCTTCTGTTCGGGATCACCCTCGTCATCTTCGGGACGGTTCGAGCGAACGGAGCGGTGATCGGGCCTCTGGTCATCCTCGCCATCGGCCTCATCCCGGTCCGGCTCGGCTTCGCCGCCGGCGCTTATCCCTGGCTCGGCGCCGACGCTTTGTGGCTGAGCTTCCCGGTCAGCTCGCTCGCCAATGTCGCTCTCGCCATCGCCTTCTACCGCCACGGGGGATGGCGAAAGGGCAGGATGGGCCCCCCGCCCGATCCGGCCTTATGCGTCGAGGAGGCCCAGGCCGCCGCCGAGCCGGGCGGAAGGCTCAACCCGTCGGGCTAGCTCCCGTCCTGTTCGGATCGAAGCGCCCACCTCGTCATGCCGGACCTGATCCGGCATCCACCTTCTCCCCTTCCGGCGCCGAGAAGGAAGGTGGGCCCCGGGTCGAGCCCGGGGTGACGGGGCCGCGGGCCTCCCCCCTCGTCATGCCGGGCTTGATCCGCGAGCCTCCCACCTCGTCATGCCGGACTTGATCCGGCATCCACCTTCCCCTTCGGGCGCCGTGAAGGAAGGTGGACCCCGGATCAAGCCCGGGGTGACGGGACCGCGGGCTCCCACCTCGTCATGCCGGACTTGATCCGGCATCCACCTTGTCTTTCCGCGGCAGTCGCGGTGAAGAAGGTGGGCCCCGGATCAGGTCCGGGGCGACGAGTCCCGCTCGTCGGGACGAATGCTGGGAACGACCACCTCGATCGCCCGCTCGGCGACCTGGGCGACCACCGGAGTCCTCGCCAGGACCTCGCCGTCGATCGAGATTCGCTGGCGCGGCCGGGTCTCGATGACGAGCTTCGAGCCGTGGAACTCGCGGGTGGTCCGGTGGCGGGTCGGAAGCTTCCAATATTTGGCGAACCAGTCCCAGACCAGGCTCGAGGCCCGGCGGCCGACCACCGCCTGGACGATGATCTGGCCGGAGTCGACCTCGGCGCTCTCGACCACCTCGACTCCGCCATGATGGCCGCCATTGGCGATCCTGACCTCGGTTGCCCACAAGGTCTCGTCGATCCCGTCGCCGCGGACGGTGAGCTTGAAGGCGTGGAACCGGATCAGGCACCAGATCGCCCAGATCAGGTAGCCGGCCCGGCCGAGATAGCGCTTCAATTTGTGGGGAACGCCCTCGCCGATCATCGGCGACAGGCCCATCGCCGCGCAATTGGCGAAATAGTCGCCGTCGATCATCCCGAGGTCGATCCGCCGCCGCTCTCCGGTGGCGATGGTGGCGATGGCGCCGTCGAGGTCGAGCGGGATTCCGAGAGTCCGGGCGAAGCTGTTGGCGGTTCCGAGCGGAAGCAGCGCGAAGACGCAGTCGCGGTCGACAAGCTCGTCGACCGCGCAGGAAAGGGAGCCGTCGCCGCCGCCGACGATCACCATCGGAGCGCCCTCGCGGACCGACTCGCGGACCTTGGGCACCAGCTTGGACGGGTCGCGTATCGCCCAGGAGGCTTTGAGGTCGATCCCGGCCTCGCGAAGCTTCTCGACCGCTTCGCGGAACAGCTCGCGGCCCCGCCTCGAATGGGCGTTGACGATCAGAACGGCTTGCTTGGGGACTGGACGGATCAAGGACACAAGATGGCAACGCCCGCGGCGGACGCAAGTGTCCCTTCTGCGAATCCTCCCCGGCGCCCGGCCCCGGGGAAGGCCGGCCTCAGGGGGTCGTTTCCGCCAGGTTCGACTTGTACTTCTTGTTCGTCTGCCGGTCGTGGATGACGATATAGACGTAGCTCGGCGGGATCGTGCCTTCCTCGGTCGCGAACCAGATCTTGCCGAGGTTGGCCGGGCTTCCGAGCGCGCAGAAGCCGTAGAGGCGCTTGCCGGTCGAATCGAAGAAGTCGACCCAGGAGCGCGACGAATTGGTGTTGGAGCCGCACGGCGGAAGCGCCGGCGCCGGAGCGAACATCGCCGCCGGATACTGGTCCTTGTTGAACACGTCGTAGCGGTGGCGGACCCAGTTCTTGCCGCCCGCCGAATAATATTCGAGGCCGGTGATATAGAGGATCGGGTTGGGCTGGGCGAGCGCCGGCCCGGTGCCGGCGAGCATGGCCGCGGCCACGACCCCGGCGCGCAACGCGAGCATTTTGGTGAACTTCATCGATTGCCCCCTTTCATCCCAAGAGCGAGCCCGGAAGCCTGTATTCGAATATGAAGAATGCCATCGTTCCGGTTGCGGCACAAGGAAGTCGAGGCGCCCGGCGAGTCGCGCTTTGCAGCGCCCCGAAGGCGCGTTACAGCCTCCGGCCATGAGCAACGCCGCCTTCCCAGCGCTAAGGCTCCGCCGCACCCGCGCCGCCGCCTGGAGCCGGGCCCTGTTCGCCGAGACGCTGCTCACCCCCTCGGACCTGATCTGGCCCTTGTTCATCGCCGAAGGGCGGGGGGTCGAGGAGCCGATCGCCACTCTCCCGGGAGTCTCCCGCTTTTCGGTCGATCGGCTGGGTGCAATGGCGTGCGAAGCCCGGAGCCTCGGAATCCCCTGCATCGCCCTTTTCCCCAACACTCCGCTCGAGCTTCGAACCGACGATGCGCGCGAGGCCCTCAATCCCGACAATCTGGTCTGCCGGGCGGTCAAGGCGGTGAAGGACGCCGCTCCCGAGATCGGAGTGCTCACCGACGTCGCCCTCGATCCCTATACCGCCCACGGCCATGACGGGCTGGTCGACGGGCGCGGCCGGGTCCTCAACGATCCGACCAGCGCCATGCTGGTCGAGCAGGCGCTGGTGCAGGCGGCGGCGGGAGCCGACATCGTCGCCCCGTCCGACATGATGGACGGCCGCGTCGGCGCGATCCGGACCGCTCTCGAGCGCGAGGGCCATTTCGACGTCCAGATCATGGCCTATGCCGCCAAATATGTGAGCGCCTTCTACGGCCCGTTCCGGGACGCGGTCGGCTCGCGCGGGCTGCTCAAGGGCGACAAGAAGAGCTACCAGATGGACCCGGCCAATGCCGAGGAGGCGCTGCGCGAGGTCGAGCTCGACCTCGCCGAGGGCGCCGACAGCGTGATGGTGAAGCCGGGCCTTCCCTATCTCGACATCGTCCGGCGGGTGAAGGAGCGGTTCGAGGTGCCGGTCTTCGCCTATCAGGTGTCCGGCGAATATGCGATGATCGAGGCGGCCTCGGCGGCGGGGGCCGGCGATCGCGACGCCCTGGTGATGGAGACCCTGATGGCGTTCAAGCGGGCCGGCTGCACGGGCGTTCTGAGCTACCACGCGCCGCTGGCGGCGAGGCTGCTCGCCCGGTGACTCGGGCCCCGGCGGAAAGCGAGGCGGCGGAGTCGCGGGAGCGATTCGCGAAGCCCCTGTTCCTGCTCACCGTCCTGACCGGCTCCTTCCTGCTTTTCCTCACCCAGCCGATGGTCGCCCGAATGGCCCTGCCTCGGCTGGGCGGAGCGCCGGCGGTGTGGAACAGCGCGATGCTGGTCTATCAGGGGCTGCTCCTCGCCGGCTACGCCTACGCCCATTTCCTGACCCGGCTTCGGCCCAGGCAGCAGGCCGGAGCGCACCTTTCCCTGTTCGCGCTCGCCGCCTTGTGGCTTCCGATCGGGCTCAGCGCTGCCACTCTCCCGGCCGGCGCTCCGCCCGCCTTGTGGACCCCCTGGTTCCTGGCCGCCTCGATCGGCCCACTCTTCTACATCGTCTCCGCCCAGGCGCCGCTGATGCAGCGCTGGTACGCCCTCGAAAGCGCCCGGGGCGATCCCTATCCGCTCTACGCCGCCTCCAATCTCGGAAGCTTCGCCGGGCTGCTCTCCTATCCCTTGCTGGTCGAGCCGTTTCTGAGCCTCGACCAGCAGAGCCTGCTCTGGTCGGCGGGCTACGCCCTGCTCGTCCTGATGGTCGCGGCCTGCGCCCTCACCGTGCCCGCCGCCGCGGTCGAGGCGGCACCGAAGGCGGCCGGGCCCGCGCCCTCGTGGCGGCGGCTGCTCCACTGGGTCGCGCTCGCCGCAATTCCGTCCGGCCTGATGCTGTCGACCACCACGCATCTCACCACCGACATCGTCGCCGTGCCGATGCTCTGGGTGCTTCCGCTCGCCCTCTATCTGCTGAGCTTCGTGATCGCCTTCGCCGGGCGGCGCGGGCCGGCCGACCTGGTCGTCAATGTCGCTCCGCTGTTCCTCCTGGTCGCCGGCGGCTTCGCCTTCAGCGGCGGTTCGAACCAGCCCTTCTTCACCGCGACCCTGGGGCTGCTTCTGCTGTTCATCATCGCGGTCGCGCTCCATTCCGAAATGTACCGGCGACGGCCCGAAGCCGGCCACCTCACCGCTTTCTATCTCGCCATGGCGGTCGGCGGACTGCTCGGCGGGGTCTTCTGCGCGATCCTCGCTCCGACCCTGTTCGACTGGGCCTATGAGCATCCGCTGCTGATCGTGCTCGCAGCGCTCCTGGTTCCGCAAAAGCCGTTCATTCCCTGGGCCTGGAACATGCCCGGGCGCCTGCGCTGGGCCCTGGTCGCGGCCGCTCTGCTCCTCTCCTGGACGGTCGACATGGGCCACGGCCCGTTCCGAAGCGACGAGGGCGCGCTCGCCGGAAGCGTGGTGATTTCCCTCGTCGCGCTCGGCTTCATCGGCTGGCGGGTCGCGTTCGCGCTGGGCCTGATGGCTCTGATGCTGAGCTATGGCGGCTGGACCAAGCTCGAGGAGAGCCGGGCGGGAATCCGCACCCGCTCCTATTTCGGAATCTACACGGTCACCATGCGGGCGAATCCGCCGATCCGGCAGCTCACCCACGGCACCACCCTTCACGGCGCTCAGAACCTGACCGCCGGCATGGAGTCGGAGCCGACCACTTATTACGCTCGCCGCTCCGGCGTCGGCCTTGCCCTCGCCTCGCTTCCGATCTTCCACGGGCCGAACCCGGCGGTCGGGGTGGTCGGGCTCGGCACCGGCACTTTGTCATGCTTCGCGAGCCCCGGACAGGACTGGCGCTTCTTCGAGATCGACCCGGCCATCGTCCGGATCGCGTCGGACCGCTTCTCCTTCCTGTCGCGCTGCGCGCCTCGCGCGAGGATCGTGCTCGGCGACGCCCGCCTCAGCCTCGCCCGGGAGCCGGCCGGACGGCTCGACCTGCTCGCCGTCGACGCTTTCTCGTCCGACGCCATCCCCATCCACCTGATGACCCGGGAGGCCCTTCAGGTCTATCGCCGCGCCCTGAAGCCCGACGGCCTGCTTCTGATCCACATCTCCAACCGCTATCTCGACCTCGAGCCCGTGCTCGCGGCGGCCGCGGCCCGCGACGGCTGGCATGCCGCCGCGCTCGATTATTCGCCCGGACCGAGCGAGGAGGGCCGCAACGTCTCCCGCTCGATCTGGGTGGCGATGGCGGGCGACCGCGACACCTTGCTGACCCTCGGAATCGCGAGCGGCGGCGACGCCCATCTCTGGCGGCCGCTGCGCGGCCGGCCCGGCTTCCCCGGCTGGACCGACGATTATGCCAGCATCTTGCCGCTGCTCGAGGATTGGAACGCCTGGCTCCCCGGGATGCTCAAGGGCGAATGATCGAGACTCCCCGCCTTTTGCTGAGGAACTGGCGCGAGGAGGATATCGAGCCCTTCATCCGCCACCTCAACACCGAGCCGGTGATGCGCTGGCTGGGCGGGGTCCGAACCGCCGAGCAGCAGGAATCGACGGTTCGCGGCCGCTTCATGGCCTGGCAGGACGAGCGCGGATTCACCTTCTGGGTCGTCGAGCGCAAGGAAGACGGGGAGCTGCTCGGCTTTTGCGGCCTCAAGATCGCCGACGATCCGCAAAGCCCGGTCGAGGGCGAATATGAGGTCGGCTGGCGGCTGCGCGAGGCCGCCTGGGGCCGGGGCTATGCCAAGGAGGCGGCGATCGCCTCGCTTGATTTCGCGTTCGACAAGCTCCGGGCCGAGCGAGTCGTGGCCCTCACCGTCGACGGGAATGAACCGAGCTGGGGGCTGATGGTCCGGCTCGGGATGACCCGGCGGGCCGATCTCGATTACGACACGGCCCTGTGGGCCGACGGCCTGGTCATCGTCTACGAAATGAGGCGCGAGCAATGGCGAAGCTGATTTCCTTCGGCGGCAAGGCGCCGCGAGTCGACCCGGCCGCCTTCGTCGCTCCCGGCGCAATCCTGATCGGCGACATCGAGATCGGGCCGGAGGCAAGCATCTGGTACAATTGTGTGCTCAGGGCCGACGTCAACCATATCCGGATCGGAGCCCGGACCAACATCCAGGACGGCAGCGTCCTCCACGTCGATTCGCCTCGCCCCGGGAACCCGTCCGGGCTTCCGACCCTGATCGGCGAGGATGTTCTGATCGGCCACATGGCGATGGTCCACGGCTGCATCCTCCACGACCGCGCCTTCGTCGGCCTCGGTGCGATCGTCATGGACGGCTGCGAGATCGAGAGCGGCGCGATGCTCGCCGCCGGCGCGCTTCTGACGCCCGGGCGCCGGATCCCGGCCGGCCAGCTCTGGGCCGGGCGGCCCGCCAAATATGTCCGCGACCTCAGCGCCGAGGAGCTGGCCGGCCAGAAAGCCGGCGTGGACCATTATGTCGCTCTGGCGAAGCTTCACTCGGAAGCGGTCAGGGCGGGCTGAGGCTTTCCCCAATCCGCCGGAGCCGATCCGCCTGGGAATCCGCGAGAGCCTGCAATTGCTCGGTCGCGTAGCGCAGCCGGCCGGCGTCCGACTCGCCGAGCGTGCCGGCGCCGGCTCGCTCCACCGCCAGCCGGTCGAGGTCGGCGAGCGCCGCCGTCGTCCGGGCCCGAGCGGCCTCGAGCCTCGACAGGGCCTGCTGGGCCTCGATCCAGGAATCGCTCCGGGCGCCGCCGGCCGAGCCGGCGGCCGACTGCGCGGCGGGAAGCGCCGACTCGAACTCGGCCGCGCCCGCCCGCGCCGCGGCGACGAGACGGTCGATCTCGACCACCAGCGCCGGGTCGTCCGGCTGGGGGGTCGGCTTGCGCTCGTCCGCATCGTCGGCATAGGCCTTTTCGGCCGGGCGCGGTGCCAGCGACGGATAGGGACCGGGAGCGGCGCAGCCCGCCGCGACGGCGAGCGGGACGAGGACCACGAGGAGCGTCGGGGAGCGGGCCATGGCTCCTCCTAGGCGGAGCGCCGGTGCCCGGCAACACCGGCCTGGCGCCGGTCCGGGCGGGGTTGCGCGCCGCTGCCCTTCCCCCTATGTCGCCGTCTCCCGCGCGCCCGTAGCTCAGCTGGATAGAGCACCAGACTACGAATCTGGGGGCCGGAGGTTCGAATCCTTCCGGGCGCGCCATTTTCCTTCAGCCCCCCAGGCCCTCCTCGAACCGCCCGTCGATCAGGATGAAGGCGATGCGCGCGTTGCTCCCCGAACGGTTGGCCCAGGCGTGGCTGGTTCCGCGCTGGACGATTATGTCGCCGGCCCGGACGGTCGTCTCGCCCTGGTCGAGGACGAGGACGAGCTCGCCTTCGAGGACGATTCCATAGTCGATCGTCTCGGTTCGGTGCATCAGCGGGTGGGGCGGGTCGTCGGGCAGGGTATGGCCGGCGCCGATCGCCTCGAACAGGGCCCGAACCGCCTCGCGCGGCAGCGCGGCGACGGCGCCGTCGTCGGGCGGGATGTCGAGGATCCGGATCCGAGTCCCGCCGGCCGGGGGAAGGAGGGCGATGCCCGGTTCGGCGGGCTCGCCCGACGAACGGTCGATCGGCGCGGGCGTGGCCCTCGTATTCCAGATTTCGTGGAAGGTCGTGCCGCTCTCGCCGCCCAGGGTGATCGACCGCGCCGGCGCTCCGTCCTCCTGGACGATCGAGCGCCCTTCCGCATCGTGCCCCGTCACGATCCTGCGTATGATCCTGCCCATGTCCCTCTTCTCCGCTCGGCAACTGGTGGCGGAAATCCGTGCGCGGTTGCAAGCTCGGCGTCACCGACCTACCTGCCTCGAACGCCGATGAAGCTTTCCTCCTTCGCCTTTCTCGCAGCTTTGCTCGCGGCTCCGGCTTTCGCCCAGCATGAAGGGCATGGCCCGGCGCCCGAGGCCGAGAGCCCGGCCCAGGCGGAGGCCGACTCGCACCCGCCCTCGGTCGGGCCGCGGTTGCCGGCCATGACGGGCGCGCTCGGCGACTATCCGATGACCCGCGAGGCGTCGGGCACCGCCTGGCAGCCCGAAGCTTCGCCGCACGGGGGCGCCCACGTCGCCGCCGGCCGCTGGTCGCTAATGGCTCACGCGATGCTGTACGGAGTGTACGACCGGCAGGGTGGGCCCCGAGGCGGCGAGAAGGCCTTCGTCTCCGGAATGGCCATGGGCTCGGCTCGCCGCCCGCTCGGGCCCGGCACCCTTCAGCTGCGCGCAAGCCTCAGCCCCGACGCTCTGATGGGCCGCCGCGGCTACCCGCTTCTGCTCGCCTCGGGGGAGACCGCGAACGGAACCGATCCCCTGGTCGACCGCCAGCATCCGCACGACCTGTTCATGGAGCTGTCGGCCAGCTACGCGCTCCGCCTTTCGCCGGGATCGAGCCTGTTCGCTTATGCCGGGCTTCCCGGCGAGCCCGCATTCGGCCCGCCGCCCTTCATGCACCGCTTCTCGGCAATGGCTTCGCCGGAAGCGCCGATCAGCCACCACTGGCTCGATTCCACCCATAGCAGCTTCGGAGTCCTCACTGCCGGCCTCGTCGTCGGCAAGGTCAAGCTCGAGGCTTCCCGGTTCAACGGCCGCGAGCCCGATCAGCACCGCTTCGACATCGAAACCGGGCCGCTCGATTCGACCGCCCTCCGGCTCTCCTGGAATCCGCTTCGCTCCTTGTCGCTCCAGGCGAGCTGGGCGGATCTGGAGAGCCCCGAGCAGCTCGAGCCCGGGGAGGATCAGACCCGCTGGTCGGCGAGCGCGCTCTACACGATGCCCCTCGGCAGGCGCGCCCGCTGGTCCACGACCCTGGCCTGGGGCCGCCGCTCCGGCGGGCACCGGCCGCTCGACGCGTTCCTGCTCGAAACCGCGGTCGAGCGGCGGGGCTGGACTTTGTTCGGCCGGGCGGAGCGGACCGAGAATGACGAGCTCGGCTCGGCCGGAGGCCATCACGGGCCCGCCTTCGCGGTCGGAAAGCTCTCGCTCGGAGCCCTGCGTGACTTTCGGCTGGTCCCGCACGCAAGGCTCGGGATCGGCGCGCTGTGGGCGTTCAACTTCGTTCCGGCCGGGCTCGAGGCCGCTTATTCGGGGGACCGGAACGGGGCGATGGCCTTCCTGCGCGTCACCATAGACTGATGGGCTTGCGGCGCCGCCTCGTTCGAATCGTCTTCACCTCTGTTCACGGCCTTCGGCGGCTGCTGTGGCGAGTCGCCGGCCCCGGGCGCGACGGAGTCCATGCGGTGCCGCTCACTCCGCGCGGAACCGTCGTCCTGGTGAGGCTGACCTACGCTCCCGGATGGCGCCTTCCCGGCGGCGGCCGAAAGCGCGGCGAAACCGCGGTCGAGGCGATGCTGCGCGAGCTTCGCGAGGAGATCGGGCTCCTCGCCCATGGCGACATCGAGCGCCTTGCCGACGTCCGCCCCGGCTCGGGCCTGCCCGGCGACCGCTCGGCCCTGTTCCTGGTGCGCGGCGTTTCCTATCGGCCGCGCCGGAGCCTGGAAGTGGAGGAGGTGTGCGAATTCGATCCCGCCGATCTTCCCGGCGACGTCGCGCCCTGGACCCGCGACACGCTCGCCGCTCTTTAGGCCGTCCTAGCCGCCGACGCGCTCGGGCTTGCCCTTGCGCTTGGTCGAGGCGAACTCCTCGAGCTGCTTTTCGCTCATCGAATCGACCATCTGCTTGGACGCGCCCTTCAATTTGCTCTCGGGCGTATCGCCGCGCTTGGCGGACAAGGCGGCGCCGGCGGCCTTCTGCTGCGCTTTCGATTTGGCAGGCATGGTTTGTCTCCCTAAGGCGATCGCGATTCGAACGAGCTTCGCGGGCGGGCGGTTCCTTTCCGCAGCGCTCCGCCAGGGAGAGACCGAGAGCATGGACGAGATCGAATGGTGGGAGTTCGACACCGCCAGGGACATGGCGGAGCAGGCGGCGGGGGACATCGGCTTCGTCATCGAAAGCGCGATCGAGGCGCATAAGAGCGCTCGAATCGCCTTGCCGGGCGGGTCGACCTCGGACCTGATCTACGGACAGCTCGCCCGCTCGAGGTCGATCGACTGGTCGAAAGTCACGATCATGCCGACCGACGACCGACTGGTTCCGCTCGGCGACCCGCTCAGCAACTATCGCAAGCTCGAGGGCTTCTTCGCCGCGAAGGGGGCGAAGCTGGTCTCGCTGGTCGACGAGGCGGCGCTGGGCGATCCGCGCGAGGCCGGCCGGCTCGCCGACGCCCGGCTGTCGCTGGTCGACTGGCCGCTCGACCTCGCCTGCCTGGGAATGGGCGCCGACGGCCACACCGCAAGCATCTTCGCCGGCCCGGACCTCGAGCGCGCCGTCGCGGGGCCCCGCGAGCGCCGCGCCGTCGCGGTCCATCCCGAGCCGATGCCCGAGACGGCGCCGGTCGACCGGGTCACCCTCACCGCTCCGGCCCTGACCTCCGCGCGAGCGATCATGATCGTCATCGCCGGCGCCCGGAAGCGGAGCGTGCTCGAGCAGGCGATCAAGGAGGGCCCGCTCTCCGCGGCCCCGATCGGCCGAGTGCTGGCGGCGATCGACTCGCCGGTCGACATCTTCTGGAGCGCCGAGGGGTAGGGGCCTTCGATAGGCGTCTTCGCCAGGCTCGGCCGCTACTCAGGATGAGCGGTGCCCTTTACGCTCATGCTGATTGGGCATTGAGCGAAGTCGAAATGCCGTATCGAAGCACAGGCTGGGGGGCGAAGGGCTCAAATCAGCGCCTCGAGATCGAGCGCTCCGAGCAGGGCCGCCCGAGCGCCGTCCATCCGGGCCCAGAGGATCGGGTCGAGAAGATCGCCGGGCTCGATCCGCTCGGGCCATTCCGCGTCGACGAGGGCGGCGAGGCGGTCGAGCTTCGCCTCGTCGGCGAGGAATCTCGGATCGACGTCGGCCGGGTCGGCGACCACTCGGAGCCTGAGGCAGGCCGGGCCGCCGCCATTGGCCATGGACTGGCGGACGTCGACGACGAACAGCTGGCGGATCGGGCCGTTGCCGGCGATCATGGCCTGGAGCCAGGCCCAGACGCTGGGGGTCTCGCGCGCCTCCTCGGGAAGGATCAGCGCCATTCCGCCGCCGGCCAGGGTGACCAGCTGGGCGTTGAACAAATAGCTTCGGATCGAATCCTCGAGGCTGACCGAGCTCGCCGGCACCTCGACGATCTCGACCTCCGGAAGCCGGCGCTTCAGCTCGGCGTAGAAGCTCGGGCGGTCCTCGAACGCCTGCTCGTGGGCGAACAGGAGATTCTCGTTGGCGACGGCGACGACGTCATTGTGGAAGGCGCCCGCGGCGATCGCCGCTTCCGACTGGGCGACGAACAGGCTTCGCTCCGGATCGAGGCCGTGGAGCCTCGCGACCGCCCGGCTCGCCTCCTCATGCTGGCGCACCGGGAAGGGGCCCCCGCGCAGCCCGTAGACGAAGACCTCGACCCCGGGCTCGCCGTGCGAGGCGCACAGCCGCATGTGGTTGGCGGCGCCCTCGTCGCCGAACGTGGCGGGGACCGGCGGGTGGACGGCGAAATGGGCCTCGTCGGCGAAGGCGAGGCGGAGCTGGGCGAGAGTCTCCGGCCATTCATGGCTTCGGTGCGCCATCGTTCGCAAATTGGCGACGGTAAGGTGGCATCGGCCGTCCGCCGTGTCGGGCCCGGGCGAGACGGTCGCGGCGTTGGCCGCCCACATCGCCGATGCCGAGAAAGCGGCGGGGCGGAGCGAATCGGACACCTGCTCGACGCCGGTTCCGAGCTCGGCCAGCCACGCTCGGTCCGGGCGGCGGTGGGGAAGGAGCAGGCCCTGTGCAAGCCCGAGCCGCAAATTGTGGCGCATCTTGGCGAGGCCCTGAAGCGCCGCCGCCCTGGGATGCGAGACCAGGCCCTTGTGGGTCGCCGAGGCGATGTTGCCGAGGCTGAGGCCGGAATAATTGTGGCTCGGGCCGATGATCCCGTCGAAATTGATCTCGGCGAGCGGCATCTACCGTCCCATTGCGAGGAAGGCCTGGCCGGGCTCGATTCCGAGCAGCGCCGCGGTCGCCCGGTCGATCGCAGCGCTTCCGTCGGCGGCGATCCTGACCGGGCCGCAGCAGGCGACGAAGTCGGCGAGCCGGCCGCGGGCCAGCATCATGTTCGGCCCTTCGACCGCGTCGGCGATCTCGGCCAGCACCAGCTCGCGCGATTCCCGGACGGTTCGGATCTGGTCGGTCTGGGCGGTCATCGTCGGGCCGCCGTCGAAGATGTCGATATAGCAGTCGAACTGGAAGCCCTCGGCCTCGAGCATCTTCATCGCGGCCCGGCCGGAGGGGTGGGGCACGCCCATCACCGCCCGGGCGCTTTCCGGAAGCATCGCCGTGTAGATGGGAGTCTTCGGCATCAGGTCGGCGATGAACTGGGTGCCGTGGGCGGCGTTGAATTCGTCGGCCTCCTGGAAGTTCATTCCGAAGAAGCGGCCGGCGATGGCGTCCCAGAAGGGCGAGCCGCCGGCCTCGTCGATGACTCCCCGAAGCTCGGCGATGACCTTGCGGCCGAAACGCTCGCGGTGAAGCTTCATGAACAGATAGCGGCTGCGCGCAAGGAGCATTCCGAGGCCGCCGGCCCGCTCGCCGGGATGGAGGAACAGTCCGCCCACCTCCGACGCGCCTTCGAGATCGGTGCTGAGGCTGAGCATGTCGGCCCGGAAGGTCTTGCCCAGCGCCTGCGAAGTCTGGGTCAGGGTGCCGATCCGGTAGCTGTAGAAAGGGTTGTGGACTCCGACCATCCCGAACATCTGGCAGGTGCCCCGTATCTGGCCGGTGGCGGCGTTTTCGAGCATGAACACGAACAGCTCGTCGCCCGGCTCAACGGCCTCGCTCGCGAAGCAGCTCTCCGAGCGGATCAGCTTGTCGACCAGCGCGCCTCGGTCGGGCGGGAGGTTGGTGAAGCCGCCCCCGGTCAGCTTGGCCATCTCGTAGAGCGCCTGGAAATCCTCGTTCCGCGCCGGCCTTATCCGAAAGCTCACAAACCCTCCCCCCGAGCCAGCCTGAGCACGGCCAGCGCCGACAATCGGGCGCGCTCGGCGAGGCTGTCGACGATCAGATATTCCTCCGGAGAATGGATCGCTCCGCCGCGGACTCCCATCGTGTCGACCACCGGCACTCCGCAGGCGGCGATGTTGTTGCCGTCGCACACTCCGCCCGAGTCGCGCCGGCCGATCTGCTGGCCGAGGTCGGCGCCGCAGGCCCGGACCAGTCCGAACAGCTTCTCGGCCCTGGCGTCGATCGGCTTGGGCGGCCGGCCCCAGCCGCCGTGGACGGCGATTCGAACGTCGCGCTCGCGGCCGACCGCGGCGACCGCGTCCTCCAGGGCCGACTGCGCCCTCGCCTGGTCGGCCGCAGTCGCCGGCCGCATGTTGATGCGCAGGATCGCATGGTCTGGAACGACGTTATTGGGTCCGCCGCCGTCGATCTTCGCCGGGTTGACGCTGAGACCGTCGCCCTTGGCCCCGTCCAGCCGCAAGGCCAGCTCCGCGGCCGCCAGCACCGCGTTTCGGCCCTCCTCCGGATTGCGGCCGGCATGGGCGCTTCGGCCCTCGACGACGAGCGAGAAATTGCCGCTCCCCGGGCGCGCTCCGGCGAGGGTGCCGTCGGGAAGGGCCGAGGGTTCGTAGGTGAGCGCGGCGCTCTTGCCGCGAGCGGCCTGGGCGATCAGCTCGGCCGAGCCGCTCGAGCCGACCTCCTCGTCCGAATTGATCACCACCTCGTAGCCGACCGAGCCGGCCAGCGGAGAGGCCTCGACGGCCTTCAGCGCCGCGAGCAGGACGGCGAGCCCGCCCTTCATGTCGGCGACGCCGGGGCCGCCGAGCACCCGGTCCGGCTCGCGCCAGAAGACCTGCTGGAAGACATGGTCGGCGGCGAAGACGGTGTCCATGTGGCCGGTGAACA
Source organism: Allosphingosinicella sp. (assembly GCA_036386795.1). Taxonomy (GTDB): domain Bacteria; phylum Pseudomonadota; class Alphaproteobacteria; order Sphingomonadales; family Sphingomonadaceae; genus Allosphingosinicella. Next base: position 44,639 of record DASVUZ010000049.1, on the reverse strand, counting down.
GCAATTGCACCGGCGCCTCCGGCCGAACGGCGAGATGGAGGTTGCGGCCATGCTCGAGCGCAAGTCGCCGGCCGTCGGCGGCGACCGCCTCGACCGGGGCCGGCTCGCGAAGGGTGAGGGCGCCCGGCAGGACGGCGAAGGAGTCGGCGAGCAGCCCCGCGACCCGGGCGAGGCCTTCGAGGTTGCGAGAGCCGCTGTTGACCGCCGCCCACGCCTCGACCTGGGCCAGCATCGGCTCGTCCGCCGCCCGCTCCACCGCCGCCGCTTCGTCGCTCGTCAGGCCCCGCATGCCAAGGCTCTAGCGGGAGATCGGGATGCAGCCAACACCGTCATCCCGGCGAAAGCCGGGATCTCGGGGAGACCCGCCGAGACTTCTCGTCCCGAGGTCCCGGCTTTCGCCGGGATGACGGGGACCGGCTCACAGCCACTCGCGGAACGCCGCGACCACGTCCTCGTAGAGCTTCTTCTTGAACGGCACGATCATCGCCGGGAGGTCGGCGGGGACCGCCCATTTCCAGGCGCGGAACTCGGGATCGGGCGTGGCGATGTTCACGTCCTCGTCGGTGCCGAGGAAGCGGGCGAGGAACCAGGTCTGGCGCTGGCCCCGCCACGGCTCCTTCCAGACCTTGCCGATCATGTCCTCGGGCAGGTCGTAATAGAGCTCCTCGCCGTGCCGGGCGACGATCTCGACCAGCTCGGGACGGATCCCGGTCTCCTCCTCCAGCTCGCGAAGAGCTCCGTCCCGAGGGGTCTCGCCGGGGTCGAGGCCGCCCTGCGGCATCTGCCAGGCGTCGAGCCGGTTATCGAGCCTCTGGCCGACCCAGACCCTGCCCTCGGAATTGACCAGCATCACCCCGACGGCGGGACGGTAGCCGCAATCCTTCGCCTCGCCGCCGGGCCCGGTCATCGGCGCTGCGAGGCCCGGAGTCGGTCGATGGCGACGACGTCGCGGCATTGGCCCTCGGCGGCGTCGGGCTTGCACAGCAGAGCCTTGAAGGCGGCGAGCGCGGCGAGGGCCTCGGCATCGGAGACGGGCAGGGCGTCCGCCTTATATTCCTTCACTCGCATCGCGATCGCGACCGAATAGACGCTCTCCTTGTCGCGGAACATCCGGATGAAATCGATCTCGCCGAGCCCGCGCGCCTCGCCTCCGTCGCGCCCGCCCGCGACATTGCCGCAGCCGGTCGTGAGGGCGATTGTCGAGAGGCCGTCGCCCAGATCCTTTCGCTCGACCACCCGGTAGACGGGTTCGGCGAAGCAGGTCGTGGGCCGGAACAGGCCTTCGGCGATGAAGGCGTCGTCGAAGGTGGAGGCGCCGGCGCCCGCCGCGGAGCGGATCGTGATCAGCCGCTTCCAGTTCTGGACGGTTTCGTCGCCCTCGGTGAACTCGAACAGGAACTGGCCTCGAGCCTCGACCTTCCAGGCCGGGACGAAGCCGACCGGCATGTCGATCCGCATCACGCGGCCGTAGAGCGGGATGACCATCGCGGCCGGCTTGCCCGGCTGGAGCTTCCACATCCGCCGCATCGCGTCCGCCTGCGGCTTCAAAGCGGCCGAATCCTCGATCTTCTGGGCCGAAGCCGGCGCAGCGAGCAATGCGGCGGCCAGTCCCGCCAACGCCATCTTCATCCGCAACGCTCCCCGGCCGGCCTTCGCGCTCGTCGGCCTCGACCGTCTTTATCAACAAATTCAAGGCTTCGACAGCCGCCTCGATCCGCGCTCGCCGCGGCCCGGACCCGGGGCGCGGACCGATCTTGCTCAAATGCCCCGCCCGATCCCGGACGCGGCGTCCAAGGGGCTAGGTTGCTTGACCATTCTCGATCCGATCTGGCAGGAAGCCGTTCGAGCGGAGGAAATAATGCGGTACATCAACATCCTGGCGGCGGTCGCCGCGACCCTGGCGATCGGCTCGACGGCTTCGGCCAAGGACAAGCCGGAGCAGCGCAAGGAAAAGAAGATCTGCAAGCACGAGCCGAGCTCGACCAGCCGCCTCGGCACCCGGATCTGCAAGACCAAGGCGCAATGGGACGCCCAGCGCAACTCCGGCGGCAGCATCGAGGACAACGGCAAGCTCCAGTCTATGGGCCGGGTCAACTGACGCTCCGGGGGCGCCGCCCGAGCGCCTGATCTCGCCTCGAATCGCCCGCCCAGGCCGTCCGGACTCGCATTCGGCCGGCCGCCACCCGTTGTGACCTCGCTTGAGCGCGGCTAGGGTTGGGCGCAAACCGCGATGAAGGAAGCGAGATTTGGCCACGGCCACCCACTGCGTCACCCCCGAGGAAGCCGCCGCCGACACGGCGCCCGAAGCCGTCGTCGTTCGCTTCGCCGGCGACAGCGGCGACGGAATGCAGCTGACCGGCGGCCAGTTCACCCTTTCGACCGCGCTTGCCGGCAACGATCTCGCAACCTTCCCCGATTTCCCGGCCGAGATCCGCGCCCCGCAGGGGACGACTTTCGGAGTCTCGGCCTTCCAGATCAATTTCGGCTCGGCCTCGGTCGAGACTGCGGGCGACTCGCCCGACGTCCTGATCGCGATGAACCCGGCGGCGCTCAGGACCCAGGTCGAGGATCTGAAACCCGGCGGCCTGATCATCGCCGACGAGGGCGAGTTCGGGGCCCGCAACCTCGCCAAGGCCGGCTACGCCGTCAATCCGCTCGAGGACGGAAGCCTCGCCAGGTGGCAGGTGATCAAGTTCAACATCTCCCAGCTCACCCTCGACGCGGTGAAGCCGTTCGGCCTCGGCAACAAGGAGGCCCTGCGCTGCAAGAACATGTGGACGCTCGGCCTCGCGCTCTGGATGTTCGACCGCGACCGCGAGCCGATCGTCGAGTGGCTGCGCTCGAAATTCGCCAAGGCGGCCGAGCTCGCCGAAGCGAACATCGCCGCCCTCAACGCCGGCCATGCCTATGGCGAGACCGCCGAGATCGGCGGCCAGATCCCGCAGCGCCACATCGATCCGGCGCCGGCCGAGCCCGGCCTCTACCGGACCGTCACCGGCGCCGAGGCGGTCTCGCTCGGGCTCGTCGCCGGGGCTCAGCTGGCCGGGCTGCCGATGTTCTTCGGCGGCTACCCGATCACTCCCGCCTCCGCGATCCTCCACCACCTGTCGCGCCTCAAGGAATTCGGGGTCACCACCTTCCAGGCTGAGGATGAGATCGCGGCGATCGGCTCGGCGATCGGCGCCTCCTATGCCGGAAGCCTCGGGGTCACCTCGTCGTCGGGCCCCGGAATCGCTCTCAAGATGGAGGCGATGGGGCTTGCGATCATCGCCGAGCTGCCCTTGGTCGTCGTCAACTCGCAGCGCGGCGGGCCCTCGACCGGCCTTCCGACCAAGACCGAGCAGTCTGACCTCTACCAGGCCGTCTTCGGCCGCAACGGCGACGCTCCGCTGCCGGTCATCGCCGCGCGCTCGCCGGCCGACGCCTTCGACTGCGCGATCGAGGCGTGCCGGATCGCCGTCCAGTACATGACCCCGGTCATGCTTCTCACCGACGGCTATATCGCCAATGCCGCCGAGCCCTGGCGGGTGCCCGACATGGCGAGCTTCGAGCCCTTCCCGGTCGCCTTTCACGACGAGCCGCCCGCGGAAGGCGAGGGGGTCAACCCCTATGCCCGCGACGGCAAGCTCGCCCGGGTCTGGATCCGGCCGGGAAGCCCCGGCCTCACCCACCGCATCGGCGGGATCGAGAAGAATGTCGGAACCGGCCATATCGACTACGCCCCCGCCAACCACCAGGCGATGACCGACATCCGCGCCAACAAGGTGCTCGGAGTGGCCGACTCGATCGGCGACCAGGAAGTCTGCCTCGGCGGGCCCGGAGCGAAGCTCGCCGTCGTCGGCTGGGGCTCGACCTTCGGGCCGATCCACCAGGCCGTCCGCCGGGCCCGCGGCCGAGGCCTCGACGTCGCCCACGTCCACATCCGCCACATCTGGCCGCTTCCCAGGAACCTGGGCGAGCTTCTGAGGTCCTACGAGCGGATCATCGTTCCGGAGATGAACAAGGGCCAGCTGAAGACCCTGCTTCGCGACCAGTATCTCGTCAACGCCCGGCCGGTGAACAAGGTCTCCGGCCAGCCCTTCAAGATCGCGGAGATTGAAGCGGCCATAGAGGAGGCGCTGGCGTGAAGGCTCGGAGGATGAGATCCACCCCGTTCGCCCTGAGCCTGTCGAAGGGCTTTCCTTCTTGCGGCGCAAGGGAAGGGGAGGGCTTCGACGAGCTCAGCCCGAACGGCTTTTCAATCCAAAAGCTTCCGACCCGAATTCACGCCCGTTTCGAGGCCCGCCCATGAACGAACTGACCAAGCTCACCGCCAAGGACTTCGCCACCGACCAGGAGGTGCGCTGGTGCCCGGGCTGCGGCGACTATGCCGTCCTCAAGGCCGTCCAGCGGACCATGCCGGAGCTCGGCGTGAGGCCGGAGAACACCGTCTTCGTCTCGGGAATCGGCTGCTCGTCGCGCTTTCCCTATTACATGGAGACCTACGGCTTCCACACAATCCACGGCCGCGCGCCCAGCTTCGCGACCGGGATCAAGCTCGCCCGGCCCGATCTCGACGTCTGGATCATCACCGGCGACGGCGACGCCTTGTCGATCGGCGGCAACCACACGATGCACGTCCTCCGCCGCAACCTCGACTGCCAGATATTGCTGTTCAACAATGAGATTTACGGCCTCACCAAGGGCCAGTACTCGCCGACCAGCCGGGCCGGGACCCGCTCGCCCTCGACCCCCTTCGGCTCGGTCGACCGGCCGGTCAGCCCCTGCGCCTTCGCTTTGGGCTCGGGCGCCCGCTTCATCGCCCGGGCCATCGACGTCCACAAGAACTTGCCCGACGTGCTCAAGGCCGCCCACGCCCACAAGGGGGCGAGCTTCATCGAGATCTACCAGAATTGCATCGTCTACAATGACGACGTCTTCGCGCCCTTCACCGCCAAGGAGAATTCGGGAAAGCAGCTCTGGCTGAAGTCGGGCGAGCCGATGCTGTTCGACGGCGGCACGCGCGGAATCGCCCTCGACCGCGAGGCGCTGGCCCTGAAGGTCGTCGACGTCGAGGGCGGCGACTGGCAGTCGGCCGGAGTGCTCGTCCACGATCCCAGCAACCGCTCGGTCGCCCACATGCTGGTCGAGATGCCGTTCGGAGCCTTCCCGACGGCGCTGGGAGTCCTCTACGAGGATCCGGCGCCCACGTTCGAAAGCGCGGTGGTGCGCCAGAACGCGGAGGCCGCCGCCGGCAAGAAGGCGGACCTCCAGGCCCTGGTCTCGAAGGGCCAGAGCTGGATGGTGACCAAGGAACCGCACGCCATCTGATTTGAAGGAGGGGGCTTCGACAGGCTCAGCCCGAACGGGGTGGGTGCCCTCTGATTTGAAGGAAGGCGAGGGGGCTTCGATAGGCTCAGCCCGAACAGGTGAGTGGATGCACTGTGCCCCATCCGTTCGGGCTGAGCCTGTCGAAGCCCCTCCTTCCCCTTTCCCGACGCTTGCCTCCCACGGCCGAACCCGCCACCAAGCGCGCCATGAACGACCAGCCCCGCGGGCGCCATCTCGTCGCCGCCGACCGCCGCTTCGCCACCGGCGGCGGGCTGCTGGCGCGCCTTCTGTCGGGAAGCTTGTCGCGAATCCTCGGCCGGATCGACCGCGGGCTGGAGCAGGGGGCGATCGAGGCGACGCTTCCGGACGGCTCGCGCCGAATCCTCGGCGGCCGCAGCCCCGGCCCGCGCCCGATCGTCCGGCTCCACAGCTGGCGGCCGCTCGCCCGGCTGATCGCCTCCGGCTCGGTCGGCTGGTACAAGAGCTGGGAGCAGGGCGAATGGTCGTCGCCCGATCCGGTGCCGCTGTTCGAGCTGTTCATGCTCAACGCCGAGAGCCTCGGAGCGACCGCCCGGGCCAAGGGCCTGTTCCGGCTGGTCAACAGCGTCGCCCATCGCTTCCGCAACAACGACAAAAGGGGCGCTCGCGACAACATCTCGCACCATTACGACCTCGGCAACGATTTCTACCGCGCCTGGCTGGACGAGGGCATGACCTATTCGAGCGCCGTCTTCGCGGAGCCCGGCCAGTCGCTCGAGGACGCCCAGGCGAACAAGCTCGCCCTGCTGCTCGGCCGGCTCCAGCTGAAGCCGGGGCACAAGCTGCTCGACATAGGCTGCGGCTGGGGCTCGCTCGCGGAGGCCGCGGCCCGGGATCATGGCGCGAAGGTCACCGGCCTCACCTTGTCGGCGGAGCAGAAGGCCTATGCCGAGCGCAGGCTCGAGGCGGCCGGCCTCGCCGGCCGCTGCTCGATCGAGCTCACCGACTATCGCGACGCCAAGGGGGTCTTTGACGCCGTCGCAAGCGTCGAAATGGCCGAGGCGGTCGGCCAGGCTTACTGGCCCGCTTACCTGGACAGCATCGCCCGCCTGCTGAAGCCCGGCGGCCGCGCCGCCATCCAGTTCATCTCGATCCGCGAGCCTTTGTTCGACGATTATGCGGCCAATGCCGACTTCATCCAGACCTACATCTTCCCGGGCGGGATGCTGATCAGCGAGGCCAGGCTCGAGGCCCTGGCGAGGGCGTCCGGCCTGAGCTGGGAGGACCGCCAGGGCTTCGGCCTCCATTATGCCGAAACCCTGAAGCTCTGGCGCGCCCGCTACGACGAAGCGGTGGCGCAGGGCCGCCTCCCCGCCGGCTTCGACGAGCCCTTCCACCGGCTCTGGCGCTACTATCTGATGTATTGCGAAGGCGGCTTTCGCGGCGGGGGGATAGACGTCGCGCAGGTGACTTTGGTGAAGGGGTAGGCAAGAGGGCTTCGACAGGCTCAGCCCGGACGGAAGGGGCTTCGACAGGCTCGGCCCGAACGGAAGGGGCTCCGACAGGCTCGGCCCGAACGGAGGAAGACCGGCCTTCGAGTCCCACCCCGTTCGGGCTGAGCCTGTCGAAGCCTTCCCGTCGACGAGGCTCCGCCCGAGCGGACAGGAGATGCGCCGGTCGACGCGGGATACGATCTTCCAATTCCGTTCGGGCTGAGCTTGTCGAAGCCTCTTCCTTCTGTTTTCATCGAAACCGATGGGTTTCTGGACCTATATGCTCCATTGCGGCGACCGAAGCTTCTATGTCGGCCACACGGACGATCTCGACGTGCGGATCGCGATGCACCTGTCCGGCGAGTTCGGCGGCTACACCGCCACTCGACTTCCGGTGACCCTGGTCTGGAGCGACGAGTTCCCCAGCCGATACGAGGCGCTTTCGGCCGAGCGCCGGATCAAGGGGTGGAGCCGGGCCAAGAAGCTGGCACTAATCCGCGGTGACTGGGCTCTGATCAGCAAGCTGGCCAGGAATCGTAAGGAACGGGAGAAGGAGGGGGCTTCGACAGGCTCAGCCCGAACGGAAGGGGTTTTGACGGGGTCAGCCGGAAGAACGGCTGCGGGAGCGCTGGAGAAGCTCGGTGAAGCCCCTCCCTCTACCCGCGAACCTCCAGCCGCTCCCCAGTCTCGAAATCCCGCTCCAGGAGCCGTGCCACCGCCTCCGCAACGGCGCTCGGCGGCTTGAGGGTCGCCGGGTCCTCGCCGGGATAGGCCCGGGCGCGCATCGTGGTGGCGGTGGCGCCGGGGTCGACGATCGCCACCCGGACCGGGGAGACGTTGCGGACCTCCTCGGCATAAGCGAGCGCCAGGGTCTCGAGCGCGGCCTTTGAGGCTCCATAGGCGCCCCAATAGGCGCGGGGATTGCGGCCGACGCTGGACGTCACCGCCAGCAGCCGCCCCGCCTCGCTCGCCCTCAGAAGCGGATCGAAGCCGGCGATCAGCGCCTGGCTTGCAAGCACGTTCAGGGTCAGCACCCGGCCGAACTCCTTGCCGTCGATCTGGGCGACCGGGGTCAGCGAGCCGAGGGTCGCGGCGTTGAGCACCGCGATGTCCAGCCTGCCCCAGCGCTCGCCGACGGCGGCGGCGAGGCGGGCGATGCTGTCCGTCTCGGTGAGGTCGAGCGGGGCAATGGTGGCGCTTCCGCCGGCCTGGTGGATCCGGTCCTCGGCAAGCTCGAGGTCCGCGGCGGTTCGGGCGGCGAGCACGACATGCGCGCCCGCCTTGGCGAGCGCCTCGGCGGTGGCGGCGCCGATGCCGCGGCTGGCGCCGGTGACGAGGGCGATGCGGTTCTCCAGGAATTTGGTCATTCGCGGGCTTTGGAAGAAAGAGAGGGCTTCGACAAGCTCAGCCCGAACGGTCTCCATTGAGGCGCGTGACCCCGACCCGTTCGGGCTGAGCCTGTCGAAGCCTCTTCTTTCCCTTAAGCGTATCTCTCCGCCAGCAAAGCAAGCTGGTCGGGCGCCTCGACATCCTCCTGGTCGGTCAGCCGGGTCGGATAGGCGCCGGTGAAGCAGGCGTCGCAATATTGCGGCTGGGCCTCGTCGCGAAGGTCCTCGCCGAGCGCCCGGTAGAGGCCGTCGATCGAGATGAAGGCGAGGCTGTCCGCCTTGATGTAATCGTTCATCTGGGCGACGTTCATCTGCGCCGCGAGCAATTTCGCGCGCTCCGGAGTGTCGACCCCGTAGAAGCAGCTGTGCCGCGTCGGCGGCGAGGCGATGCGCATGTGGACCTCGCGGGCGCCCGCCTCGCGAAGCATCTGCACGATCTTGAGCGACGTCGTCCCCCGGACGATCGAATCGTCGATCAGGACCAGCCTCTTGCCCTGGATGAGGGCGCTGTTGGCATTGTGCTTGAGCTTGACTCCGAGGTGGCGGACGGCGTCCCCCGGCTGGATGAAGGTGCGCCCGACATAATGGGAGCGGATGATGCCGAGCTCGAACGGGATCCCGCTCTGCTGGGCATAGCCGATCGCGGCCGGGACTCCCGAATCCGGAACCGGGACGACATAATCGGCCTCGACCGGATTCTCCCGCGCCAGCTCGGCTCCGATCGACTTTCGAACCGCATAGACCGAGGCTCCGTCGAGCACCGAATCGGGCCTCGAGAAATAGATATGCTCGAACACGCAGGGGCGCGGGCGGGCGTCGGCGAAGGGCCGGTGGGTGCGCACTCCGTGGGGCGAGACGATGACGATCTCGCCCGGCTCGACGGTCCGCAAATAGGTCGCTCCGACGACGTCGAGAGCCACCGTCTCGGAGGCGAAGATGTAGGAATCGCCGAGCCGGCCCATCACCAGCGGCCGGATTCCGAGCGGGTCGCGGCAGGCGATCATGCCCTCGCCGGTCAGGCAGATCAGCGAATAGGCGCCCTCCACCTGCTTGAGTGCGTCGATCAGCCGGTCGAGCAGCGTCCGATAGGTGGAGGTCGCGACGAGGTGGATGATGACCTCGGTGTCGGAGGTCGACTGGAAGATCGAGCCGCGCCGGTTGAGGTCGCGCCTGAGGCGCATGGCGTTGGAGATGTTGCCGTTATGGGCGACCGCGAAGCCGCCCGAGGCGAGCTCGGCGAACAGCGGCTGGACGTTCCGAAGCGCGGTCTCGCCGGTGGTCGAGTAGCGGACGTGGCCGATCGCCGCGGGCCCGGCGAGCCTGCGGATCACCTCGTCCTTGTCGAAATTGCCGGCGACATGGCCCATCGCGCGGTGCGAATGGAAGGTGCGGCCGTCGAAGCTGGTGATCCCTGCCGCTTCCTGGCCGCGATGCTGGAGCGCGTGGAGGCCCAGGGCGACCACCGCCGAGGCGCTGTCCGAGCCCCAGATCCCGAACACTCCGCATTCCTCGCGCAGCTTGTCGTCATCGAAAGGATGCGTGGTCAGCATGTACGCCTTCGCCCGCTCGTTCGCCGGAATCGCCCCACCGCCATATAGGCGGAGGGAGCGCCCTTGTCGCCCCGCCGGAGGCAATTTGATGTGGATAATGGAACGGCTTGCCCCGTCGCGAATCTTGTCACGAGGCAGCTCATGAAGAAGATCGCGCTCATCCTCCTGTTCCTGGCCGGCTGCGGCCGCGGCGACGAGCCGGCGAACGACCAGGCCCCGCCCGTCGCGGACGCGCCGGGCGCCGATTCGCGGCCCTCGGCCAAGGCCGCGGGCGCGAGTCTCGCCGGACTCTATGAAGGCGGAGCGGGGGCCCAGAAGAACCAGCTTTGCATCGTCGACAAGGGCGCCCGAGCCCAGTTCGGGCTGATCGTCTGGGGCGGCGGGCTGCACAGCTGCTCCGGAGCGGGCGACGCGGTTCGCGACGGCGACCGGCTGAGCCTTCGGATGACGGGCGACGAGACCTGCACGATCGCGGCGACCCTCAAGGACGGGACCGTCACCCTTCCGTCAACGCTTCCCGCCGGCTGCGCTTATTATTGCGGCGCCCGCGCCAGCCTCGCCGGAGCGAGCTTCACGCGCAGCGGCGACGACGTCAAAAAGGCCACCGACATCGCCGGCGACCCGCTCTGCGATTAGGCCTTCCCCTGGATTCTCTCCCACAAAAATTCTTCATGGGGACAGAGCCGGGGTGGAGGCGGCCCCAGGCTCGGAATGACGCGGCGGCGCTCTTCAGGGCTTGCCACGCAAAAATACACGGCGAGGAGGTGTTCCCAATTGGCCGCATCTCCCGTCCGTATAGCGCCGATCAGTGTTTTAGAGCGCTCCACCAGGGTTTCGATCAGCTCGCCGGCGACGTCGCCGAAGGTTTCGCGATCGAGATGGCCGTCGACATAGGCCGTGGTGACGAATTCCCAATAGTTGAGAATGGAGATCAGCGCTTCAGCCACCGAGGCGCCCTCGGGTGCGGAGGGATCGACCGGTAGCTTCTCGAGGTCCTCCACCGTTCGCGCGGCGGCGATCTGCTTGCGGTAACGGAAAAGCACAACCGCGTGCGAGGCGTAGACGCTATTCGAGAAGCGCTGGAAAGTCGCGTCGAGGGTGAAACGAATCCGCCCCTGCCGTGCGACATGAAGGGCATTGAAGGCCAGCGCGATGCCCGCCACGATAGCCGCCGCAAGGGTCATGGGACCGCTATGTTCGGGATGGCGCGATGCCGAATAGGCGCCCCAGATGAGGGCGGCACCCGCGAGGACCAGCAGAACGGTAGGAATGAACATTCTATCCGGCTCGCGCCCTGGCAGGCGGCGATCCCGGAAATTATACGCCATGGGCGTTACAGAACGTCGTAAGGCTTGCGCACGATCATTCTCCTTGAAAAGGCGTATAAGATCGCGCTGCCGAGGAGACAAGTCCCAAGTGTTGACGTTGACGTGAACGTCAACTAACCCGGCGCCGATGCCGCATGCCCTCCATTCGGACTTCGCGACGCCCGAATCCGGCGGCAAATCCTACACCATCACCGATTTGTGCGAGGAGTTCCGGGTCACTCCGCGGGCGCTTCGCTTCTACGAGGACGAAGGGCTGATCTCGCCCCGCCGCCAGGGCCTGTCGAGGATCTACGGCTGGCGCGACCGGGCCCGGCTCGCCTGGATCCTTCGAGGCAAGAGGGTCGGCTTCAGCCTCGCCGAGATCCGCGAGATGATCGACCTTTACGATCTCGGCGACGGCCGCGCCTCGCAGCGCCGGGTCACTCTCGAGAAATGCCGGGCCCGGGTCGACCATCTCACCAAGCAGCGCGCCGACATCGACGCCACCATCGCCGAGCTCGAGCGCTTCATCGCGATCGTCGAGGCGGCGGACGGGGGCGGCCGCTAGGGGTATGGGCGTTCGTCATTTCCCGCTTGCGTCATGCCGGACTTGATCCGGCATCCACCTTCTTCGACGGCGGTCGCTGGAGGAAGGTGGACCCCGGATCGAGTCCGGGGTGACGATTCAACTCAACTGTCGAGGCTTCAGAGGTAACCCATGCCCAGCTACACCGCCCCGGTCCGCGAGACCCGCTACGTCCTCGAGGAAGTGCTCGGCCTCGAGCGCTATTCCAACCTGCCGGGCTTCGAGAACGCCACGCCCGACATGATCGAGGCGATCCTGACCGAGGGCGGCCGGTTCGCCTCCGAGGTGCTGGCGCCGCTGAACCGGATCGGCGACGAGCATGGCTGCGTCCGCCACGACGACGGCAGCGTCTCCACTCCGCCGGGCTTCAAGGAGGCCTGGGACCGGTTCGTCGAGGGCGGCTGGACGACCCTCTCGGCGCCCGAGCAATATGGCGGCCAGGGCCTGCCGCAGACGGTCGGCACCGCGGTCACCGAATATCTGCTCTCCGCCAACCAGGCGTTCGAAATGTATCACGGCCTCACCGCCGGAGCGGTCGCCTCGATCCTCACCAAGGGCTCGGACGAGCAGAAGGACAAGTATCTGCCCAACATGGTCGCCGGCAAATGGACCGGGACGATGAACCTGACCGAGCCGCATTGCGGCACCGACCTCGGCCTGCTCCGCACCAGGGCGGAGCCGCAGCCGGACGGAAGCTACAGGCTCACCGGCACCAAGATCTTCATCTCCTCGGGCGAGCACGACCTCGCCGAGAACATCATCCACCTCGTCCTCGCCAAGATCGCCGGCGCGCCCGACACGGTCAAGGGCATCTCGCTCTTCATCGTCCCCAAGTTCCTTGTGAACGAGGACGGCAGCCTCGGCGAGCGCAACGGCGTCTCCTGCGGCTCGATCGAGGAGAAGATGGGCATCCACGGCAATTCGACCTGCCTGCTCAACTATGACGATGCGACCGGCTGGCTGGTCGGCGAGCCGGAGAAGGGGCTGGCGGCGATGTTCATCATGATGAACGCCGCGCGCCTCGGAGTCGGCCTCCAGGGCCTCGCCCAGGGCGAGGTCGCCTATCAGAACGCGGTCGCCTATGCGAAGGACCGCCGCCAGGGCCGAGCCCTCGTCCCCGACGCCCGCGACCCGGGCGCCAGGGCCGATCCGATCATCGTCCATCCCGACGTCCGCCGGATGCTGATGGAGATGAAGGCGTTCAACGAGGCGTCGCGCGCCCTCGTCCTGTGGGGCGCCCTGCAGGTCGACATCTCCCGCCGCGCCCAGACCGAGGAGGAGCGCGAGGCGGCCTCCGACCTGCTTGGCCTGCTCACTCCGGTGATCAAGGGCTATATGACCGACCAGGGCTTCAAGGTCGCGGTCGACGCCCAGCAGGTCCATGGCGGCCACGGCTATATCCGCGAATGGGGCATGGAGCAGTTCGTCCGCGATGCCCGCATCGCCCAGATCTACGAGGGCACCAATGGAATCCAGGCGCTGGACCTCGTCGGCCGAAAGCTCGGCGCCAATGGCGGCCGCGCCATCCAGGCCTTCCTGAAGCTCCTCGCCGAGGAAATCGCCGACGCCAAGGCCGGCGAAGGGGAAGCCGCCGAAGTCGCGACCGCCTTGGAAAAAGGGGTAGCCGACCTCCAGGCCGCCACGATGTGGCTGATGCAGAACGGCCTCGCCAACCCCAACCACGCCGGCGCCGCCGCTTACCCCTACATGACTCTAACCGGGATCGTCTGCCTGGGCCTGATGTGGCTCCGAATGGCCAAGGCGAGCAAGACGGCGATTGCGAACGGCAGCGGCGACAAGGCGTTCCACGAAGCCAAGCTGGTGACGGCCCGCTTCTTCGCCCAGCGCATGATGCCGGAGACGGGCTCGCTGAGGCGGCAGATCGAGGCCGGCTCGGACACCCTGATGGCCCTCCCCGCGGAGGCTTTCTAGGCGCGGCGGTCCAGCCGGGACCCTCCGCTCCCGGCCCGGCTTCACGCCTCGACCGTCCGGGAAGAGGAAGGCCTTCGACAGGCTCAGGCCGAACGGCGTGAGAGCGCGTCGATCAGCCGTTCGGGCCGAGCCTCGATCCGTTCGAGCCGGCATCAATCCGTTCGGGCTCAACCTCAATCTGCGGGCGGAGCCTCAACTCCGTTCGGGCTGAGCCTGTCGAAGCCCTTCTCTCCGCGAGTCCCTCCCGGTGGCGTGCGCGCGCGAAGCGCCCTCAGCCTCGCCTGCCTCTCCTCCCGGGTCATCGCCAGCGCCCAGCTCCAGGCGGAATCGTAATCGTAGCCCGGGATCCGGCGCTCGATGCTCACCATCCGGTCGGCGAAGGCCTTGCCGTAAAGGTCGGTCCAGACGTCGTAGAGGAAGAGGTAGAGGAGGCGATGGTCGTCGAGACCGGCGGGGCGGGGGAAGGCGAGGGCGAGGCGGTGGCCGAGCTCGTGGACCAGGGTCGCCTTCTTGTAGGCAGGCGAATAGCTCGCCCTGAGCCGGATCGTGCGGCCGTCGTAGGCCGCCATCGGCCGGCCTTCGGAGACGATCGCGTCGATCGGCCCGGCCGGGAACGGGAGGCCCGCCGTCCGCTCCAGAGCCGCCACTATCCGAGCGCCCTCCGCCTCCCAGACCCTGCGATATTCGTCGCTCGCGGCAGCGAATTGCGGAGTCACCGGAACGAAAGAGACCGGCGGCGCGGCGCCGGCGAGCAGGAGGGCGAGGGCGAAAAGGAAAAGAGGGCGCCGCGTCACCGGCCCAAGCATAGCGGCTGGCTCGCGCCTTGCCTATTCAGCCTGTTCCTGCTATGTTCGAAGTGCCTGCCTTACGGGCAAGTTTCGTTTGAAAGGGGAGATACCCAGTGGCCCATCGTAGCGATCTGCGCTGCCTGCACGGCGAGTGTCCGGAAGTTTCAGGCCTTTACTGAAATCAAAGGATTTTTCACCCCGATTTGCGTGATTTTCGTGACCTTTGGCCGGGGCCTGAAACTTCGCCCCGGTCCATCACCACGCCCTCGAAATTGGCGATCGGGCCCGGTCGGCTGATCCAATAGCCCTGGACCTGGTCGCAGCCTTCGGCGCGGAGCGCGTCGAGCTGCTCGGCGGTCTCGACGCCTTCGGCGACCACCGGCATTCCGAGGCCCTGGCCGAGCCCGATGACCGATCGGATGATCGCCCGGGCCTGCGGGTTGTCGATCATGTCGCGGATGAAGCTCTGGTCGATCTTGACCTTGTCGAACGGGAACATCCTGAAATAGCTGAGCGAGGAATAGCCGGTCCCGAAATCGTCCATCGAGATCTGGACTCCGAGCGCCTTCAGCCGCTCGAGGATCGCGATCGCCTTCTCGGCGTCCTTGATCAGAAGCCCCTCGGTGACCTCCAGCTCGAGCCGCCCCGGATCGAGCCCGGTCTCGGCGAGCACCGCCTCGATCTCGGCGGCGAGGTCGCCCTGGGTGAACTGGACCGGCGACAGGTTGACCGAAAGCTTGAGCGCGGGAGTCCAGCGCGCCGCCTCGGTGCAGGCCTCGCGAAGCACCCATTCGCCCAGCTTGAGGATGAGCCCGCTCTCCTCGGCGAGCGGGATGAAGGTCGCCGGGCCGATCTCGCCGAGCCGGCCGTGGCTCCAGCGCAGAAGCGCCTCGAAGCCGAGGATCGCTCCGCTTCCGAGGTCGGCCAGCGGCTGGTAGTGGACGCTGAGCTCGCCGCGCGCGATCGCCTGCCTCAGGTCCGACTCGAGCTGGCGGCGGCGGCGCAAGGTCTCGTCCATCGCCGCCTCGTAGAACCGGACGGCGCCGCGGCCCTCGGCCTTGGCCCGGTAGAGCGCCATGTCGGCATTCTTGACCAGGCTCTCGGGGTCCGCGGCGTCGGCGGGGAACAGGGCCACTCCGGCGCTTCCGCTGATCCGCACCGTGTCGAGGCCGATCGCGAACGGCTCGGCCAGGGCCTCGAGGATCCGGCCGGCGAGAAGGCCGGCATGATCGGGCTGCTGGCCCCCGGCCTGGACCACCGCGAACTCGTCGCCGCCAAGCCGGGCGACCAGCTCGTGGCCGCGCACCGCCGCCCTCAGCCGCTGGGCGGCGGCGACGAGAAGGGCGTCGCCGGCCGGGTGGCCATATATGTCGTTGACCGCCTTGAAGCCGTCGAGGTCGATGCACAGCACCGCCACCGCTTCCTCGCACTCGCCGGACTTGCCGACGGTTCGGGCGAGGTGGTCGGCGAAGACGGCCCGGTTGGGGAGGCCGGTGAGGGCGTCGTGGAAGGCGAGGTGGGCGATCCGCTCGGCCGCCTCCTTGCGCTCGGAAATGTCGCGAACCGCGAGGATCCGAAGAGCCGCCCCGCGCCACGCGAGCGGGCGAAGCAGAAGCTCGACCTCGCGGCTCTCGCCGTCGGCCCGGAGCAGCCGGCATTCGGCGGGCGGAGCGTCAGCGGCCATGGGCAGCCCGGCCAGGTCGATGTCGATGAGCAGGTCGGACAGCCGCTCGGGCGCGTCGCCGACGCTCTCGAATCCGGCGAGTCGAAGGAAGGCCCGGTTGGCGTCGACGATTCGCTCGCCGTCGATCACCACCAGCCCCTCGACGGCGGCGTCGGCGAAGGTCCTGAGCCGCCCGGCCTCCTCGATCGCGTTCCTCGCCAGCTTGCGGTCGAACAGCACCATCATGAAGCCGATGGCGAGGATCACGAGCGCCATCGCCACCACCGCCAGGGTGAGGACGTTGCCGTCGATCGCCGCCGCCGGAACCTCGAAGCGGGAGTCGGGCTGGATGGCGGCGGCGGCCATGGCGGTGAAGTGGAGCCCGCAGATCGCAAGCGTGAAGAGCAGGGCGGGCCGCCAGGGCAGCGACTGCGGCCTTCGCCGGTGCTCGGCGAGCGCCGCGACGCTGAGGCCGATTCCGAGCAGGATCGAGGCCGCGACCAGGGTCCCCTCCCAGGCGAATCGGCCGGGCAGCTTGACCGCCGCCATTCCGAGATAATGCATGGTCCCGATCCCGCCGCCGATGACGAGTCCCCCGGCCACAATTCCGCCGAGGCCGCTTCGAAGCGCCGCGGTCCAGCCGGCGCCGGTGATCAGCACCGCCGCGGCGATCGACAGAAGCGTCAGCGGCAGGTCGTAGCCGATCGGGAGGTTCGGCCGGTAGGCGAGCATCGCGACGAAGTGGGTCGCCCAGATCCCGGTCCCGGCGACGAAGCCGGCCAGGGCCGCCCAGGCCCATCGGCGCCGCTCGGCGCGGCGGGCCTGCTCGAAGATCGAGAAGGCGGTGAAGGCGGCGAGCAGGCAGATCGTTCCGGCGACCAGAACCAGCCTGAAGTCGTGCTCGCCGGTGACGCAGGCATAGACCCGCAGCATATTCTCGTCCCGCCCCGTGAGGAGGCGCTTATGCGGCGAAGGGGGTGAACAAGGCGTAAAGCATTTGGGGAGCGCAGGGCCCGCCGATTTTTCCGAACCCGCCCGGGCCAATCCCCAAACCCGCTCGGACGGATCCCCGCCCCGGCTCGAGCCGATCCCCAACCCGTTCGGCCTGAGCTTGTCGAAGGCCTCCCCTTCCCTGAGCGGGAGTCAGGTCGCGAAAGGACTTCGACAAGCTCCGAACGGATCCGGGCCGCGGCAGCCCGGCTCAGGCCGCCGTCTCGAGCTGGGTGAAGCGGGTCGGCAGCACCTCGCGGACGGCCAGGCTCCCGTCCGGCCCCCTGGCGACGACGCTCAGCTGCTGGACCTCCTTGCCGCCGAGCGGGATCACCATCTTTCCGCCGGGCGCGAGCTGCTCGGCCAGGGCCGGGGGCGGGGCGGGGGCCGCGGCGGTGACCAGGATGCGGTCGAACGGGGCATGTTCGCTCCAGCCGCGCGAGCCGTCGCCGACCCGGATGTCGACGTCATGGCCTTCGGAGGCGAGCCGAAGCCGGGCGCCCTCTGCGAATTCCTCGACGATCTCGACGCTCCACACTTTCGCCCCGAGCGCGCTCATCACCGCCGCCTGCCAGCCGAGGCCCGTGCCGACCTCGAGCACGCGCTGGCCCGGCCCCAGCTCCAGAAGGTCGAGCATCAGGGCTCCGATGAAGGGCTGCGAGATGGTCTTGTCGAAGCCGATCGGGAGCGGCGTGTCCTGGTAGGCCGCGACCGCCAGCTGGTGGGGGACGAACAGGTGGCGGGGCACCCGGAGCAGGGCGAGCCGAAGAGTGGGGTCCAGCGAGTCCTTGCCGATCTCCTCGCTGGCCAGGTCGAAATGGAGGTCGACGATCTCGACCATGTGGCGCCTCAACAATGCCAGATGCTGCTCGCCCATCGGCTTCATGAGAGGCCTCCTTCCTCGCTCCAAGGCGCAGAATGCATTGGGGAACGCAAGTGGGGGCGAGCCGTTTCAACCCGTCCTGCCAAGGTTTGATTTCGCCCATGCAATGAGGCAGTGGGTGCGCCCGAGGGAGACAGAAAAATGGCCGAAGCGGATTCGCCGCCCAGCGATTCCGACGCGGTTCCGTCGGGATCGGAGCCGCTCGATTACATCCTCGGAGGCGGCTACGCCTCCAGCCACATCCACCTTCTCGAAGGCTCGCCCGGATCGGGCAAGACGACTCTCGGACTGCAATTCCTGCTCGAAGGACGGCGCTCGGGCGAAGGCTGCCTCTACATCACCCTGTCGGAAAGCCGGGACGAGCTGATCCAGGCGGCCAGGACCCATGGCTGGGACCTTTCGGGAATCGAGATATTCGAGCTGGTTCCGCCCGAGCTCAGCCTCGATCCCGAGCGCGAGCAGTCGATCGTCTACGCCTCCGACCTCGAGCTTGGCGAGACCGTCCGGCTGGTCATGGAGGAGGTCGAGCGGCTGGCCCCGGCCCGGGTCGTGTTCGACAGCCTGTCGGAAATCCGGGTCCTCGCCCAGGGCTCGCTTCGCTACCGCCGGCAGGTGCTGGCGCTGAAGCATTTCTTCGCCCGCCGCCGCTGCACGGCCCTGTTCCTCGACGACCTCACCGACATCGCCGAGGATCTCAGCCTTCACAGCCTCGCCCATGGAGTCGTCAGGCTCGAGCAGATCGCCCTGGCCTATGGCGCCGAGCGGCGGCGGCTGCGGGTGTTCAAGATGCGCGGGCGCCGGTTCCACGGCGGCTATCACGATTTCGTCATCCGCTCCGGCGGCCTCGAGATCTTCCCGAGGCTCGTCGCCGGCGACCATCCGGACAGGGGCTTCGAGCAGCGTCCGGCTCCGAGCGGAATTCCGGCGCTCGACGATCTCGTCGGCGGCGGCCTCGATTACGGAACGACGACCCTCGTCATCGGACCGTCCGGGGCGGGCAAGTCGACCCTGTCGCTTCAATATGTCCACAGCGCGCTCGGCCGCGGCGAGAAGGTTCTCGTGGTCAGCTTCGACGAGACCGAGCGGGTCTTCTTCCGGCGCGCCCGCGGGCTCGGAATGGACCTGTCGGCGCAGGAGTCGGGGGGCGGCTTCATCTTCCGCCAGGTCGACCCCGCCGAGCTCTCGCCCGGCGAGCTCACCGGGATCATCCGCGAGCATGTCGAGAAGGTCGGCTGCAGCATCGTCGTCGTCGACTCGCTGTCCGGCTACCAGCACGCCATGCCTCAGGAGCAGCACATGCTGCTCCAGATGCACGAGATCGTCACCTACCTGAACCAGCAGGGCGTCCTCACCTTCCTCATCCTCGCCCAGTCCGGAATGGTCGGCCACATGCAGTCCCCGGTCGATCTCACCTACCTTTCGGACAACGTGCTTCTGCTCCGATTCTTCGAGGCCCATGGCGAGATCCGACGGGCCCTGTCGGTCCTCAAGAAGCGTACCGGCGGGCACGAATCGGCCATTCGCGAGTTGAGGATCGGGAGCGGCGGGATCGAAGTGGGACCGCGGCTCTCAGGCTTCCGCGGGGTCCTCACCGGCACTCCAAGCTACGAAGGTCAGTCCGCTTTGCTCGAGGACGGAATTGGCCGGAACCGATAGGCCCCCCGGCGACGGCAACTTCCTGATCGTCGCCCCGGCCGGGCGCGACGCGGAAGTGATCGGCCAATTGCTTCGAAGCGCCTCGCTTCCGTTCGCGATCGACGGCAGCGGCGACCGGCTGTTCGCCGCCATCGCCTCGGGCGACGAGGCCGGTGCGATCGTCACCGACGACGCTCTCGCCAGGCTCGACACGGACCGGCTTCGAGCCGCGATCGAGCGCCAGCCGCCCTGGTCCGACTTTCCGTTCGTCCTGCTGGTCCGCCGAGGCGAGACCCGCGAGGGCTCGCGGGCGATCGAGGAGCTGGTCAACGTCACCGTGCTCGAGCGGCCGCTCCATCCGGCGACCCTGATCAGCGCGGTCCGCTCGGCGATTCGAGGCCGCCTTCGCCAGCGGCTCGCCGCCGCCTATCTCGCCGAGCGGGAGGCGGCCGAGGCCCGGCTCCGCGAGCTCGCCGAGACTCTCGAGCAGAAGGTCAGCGAGCGCACCCGCGACCTCGCCGCCGCCAACGACCGGCTCACCGCCGAGATCGCCGAGCGCGAGATCGCCGAAGCGAGGCTCGTCCAGGCTCAGAAGATGGAGGCGATCGGCCAGCTCACCGGCGGCATCGCCCACGACTTCAACAATCTTCTGACCGCCGTCGTCGGCTCGCTCGAGCTGCTTCTGCGCCGAACCGACGAGGAGAAATTGCGGCGCCTCGCCCGCAACGCTCTTCAGGCCGCGGAGCGGGGCGCCCGGCTCACCACCCAGCTGCTCGCCTTTTCGCGCCGCCAGCGGCTGACTCCCGCGCCGCTCGACGTCAACCGGATCATATCCGGGATGAGCGATCTTCTCGCCCGAAGCATCGGCCCGCACGTCGCGGTCGAGACCCGGCTTGAGGACGGCCTGTCGAGGGCGCTGGCGGATCCGACCCAGCTCGAGGTGATGATCCTCAACCTCGCGATCAACGCTCGCGACGCGATGCCGTCGGGCGGCCGGCTCCTGATCGAGACCCGCAACCTCGCCGAGGTTCCGGAGCCTCTCGCCGCCGACCTCGCGGAGGGGCGCTACGTCGCCATCGCCGTCACCGACACCGGCGTCGGAATGGCCCCCGAAATCCTGCAGCACGCTTTCGAGCCCTTCTTCACCACCAAGCCGCAAGGCAAGGGCACCGGGCTCGGCCTCGCCCAGCTCTACGGCTTCGCCCGGCAGTCCGGCGGCTGCGTCCAGATCGACAGCGAGGTCGGACGAGGCACCAGCGTGACCATCTATCTGCCCAGCACCGAGGCGGAGGCCGAGGTCGCGAGGCCGCTTCAGGGCGACGGGCTTCACCGGCGCCGCGGGCGGATTCTGCTGGTCGACGACGACGACGACGTTCGCAACGTCGCCGCCGCGATGGTCGCCGAGCTCGGCTATGAGGTGACGACCGCGGCGGCCGCGCGCGAGGCCCTCGGCCTGCTCGAAGGCGGCCGGTTCCAGCTCATGGTCACCGATGTCGCAATGCCGGGAATGAACGGAGTCGAGCTTGCCGCGCGCGCCCGCGAGCTTGCCCCCGACATGCCGATCCTGTTCGCCAGCGGCTATGCGGACGTCCAGACCTTCGGAGCCGAGCTGTCCGACGAAGCGGTGCTTCGCAAGCCGTTCCGGATCAGCGAGGTCGCCGCCCGAATCCATCATTTGATCGACGAGCGCCCGCCGGCCCCCGCCGCCCAATCGTTGATCGCCGTCCCGCTCGCTCGAGAGGGGCGGAGTCCCGCCGTCAGCCGAAGCTGCTCCGACCCGAGCCCAGACTGAAGATCAGCTGAAGCCCGGCGCCGACCAGCGCTGCGAGGACGAGCAATCGCGGATATTGCGGCTCCTCGATCTCCGCCGCGACGGCGGCGGATTTGGCGGGCGCCGGGCGCCTCGACCGAACCAGGTCCCGGCTCCACGACGCGAAGCGCGGGCGCACCGCCGGAAGGTTGGAGTCGCGGTGGAGGACCGGGAGCACCGCGGCCAGATCGGGCTCGAGCGAATGCTGGTGCCGGCCCGCCCTCCACACCACCCGGTGGCCGCTGGGCACCATCTGCCAGGCCGCGCCGCAGCGGATCATGTCGCGGTCGCAGCGCCTGCAGCGGGCGAAATAGTAACCGCCATTATAGACTTCGCCGGCCGCCGCCTCGTGGCCCCCCATGGCGCATAACAAGCTCATCTGCCGTCCTCCTCCTCCTCGATTGATTCCGCGCCGACTCCGCCCAGGCGATATTCGGCGACGAGCCGAAGCTCCTCGTCGCCCTCGGCCATGGCCAGCTCCGGGTCCCAGATCTCGAAATGGCTGCCGGCGCCGATGAACAGGATCCGGCCGCCGAGGCCGCCGCGGCGCCGGGCGAGCGGGGGCAGGATCATCCGGCCGCCGTCGTCGTAGCTCGCTTCCTCGACCAGCCCGAAGGTGCGCCGGGCGCGGGCGTGATGGTCTTCCGACGGCCGGCCGAGCGCCTCGTCGCGAAGTCGCCGTCGCTCGAGCTCGGCCTGCAGGCGCGGCCGAAGCGAGGGCCCGTAGCCGGCGATGCACGGGTCGGTCTCGTGCCTTCCCAGGAGAAGCCGGCCCGCGTCGCCGTGCCGAGCCATCTCGCGCAGGATGAAGTTCGGGAGGCGGACTCGGCCGTCTTCGTCGAGTGCGCCGAGCGCGTTCCCGCTGAAGATGTGCGTGACCTCCACGGCTAGTCCGCCCCCCTAAGCCAACTCGCCGGACGCTTGCGGCGACCGTGCCTGGAGGAACTTAATGGTTAACTGCGGTTTGCCGCAGATCGGACTTGTACACCGGTAATGATACGATGATTCGGCATGGAATTTACCATCCACATCGGTGGTAAGACCTGCCTCGACTCTAACCTGCATCATACAGGTTTTTTCCGGGCCCGTGGGGGCGTCCCCCTCAGCTAAGCCCCTGAAGCCGCAGACTTTCCCGGCCGTTCGTCAAGCTCCGGTTCACCGTAATATTCCTAGGTTGTGCATTAACCAGTCGACTCAGACAGTTGACTGTGCGTGGCCCTGTGTATTTGGCCTTTGGGGGAGCGGGCTTATGTCGCACCAACGCACCGTGTATGTGGTCGAAAGCGACGTCGAGACCAGGCGGTCCGTCGTCATCAATCTGGCGTCGATCGGCGCGGAGGCCTGGCCGTTCGGTGGCGGCGAAGAGTTTCTGGAGATTCTCGGTCACCTGATGCCGGGCTGCGTCCTGCTCGACATGGACGAGCCGAACAGCCTCGAGGTCCTCGCCGCTCTGGTCGGGCGAGAGACGGGCTGGCCGATCCTGGCGATGAGCGGCCGGGCCGACGTCGCCGTCGCGGTCCAGGCGATGAAGCTGGGCGCTCTCGATTTCCTCGAAAAGCCGGTCGACGCGACGAAGCTCGCCGCAGCCCTGGTCCCGGCGTGGAACGCGCTCGAGGCCTCGCTCGAAAAAGGCGAGGCTCGCCGGGTCGCCCAGGACCGGCTCGCCCGGCTGACCGCGCGCGAGCTCGACATCTCGCTCGCCTTGTTCGGGGGCAGGTCGAACAAGGCCGTCGCCCACGAGCTCGGGATCAGCGTCCGGACCGTCGAGATGCACCGGGCCCACATCATGGCCAAGCTCGGCGTTCGAAGCATCGCCGAAGCGGCGGTGATGGCGACCCATGCCGGCCTTCCAATCGCCCAGCGGCAGCCGGCGGCGACCGCCATGCCGCAGCCCCGCCTGGCCCGCACCGTCTCGCCGTTCGAGGGACGCCGGATGGCTCGAACCGCCTATTGAGGCTCGGGAACATCGCCCGGCGCGGCTCATTCAGGCGGTGAACGGATCACCGCTTCGAAAGGAAGGCGAATGGGCGACAAGCTGAACGGTCGAGGCGGCGGCGGCGAATCCGGCGGCGGCGCCTATCCCAATCCGCATCGCGGCAAGGCGGGCGGGAAGGACGGCTTTCTCGGCGACGGCGGGCAGACGGAGAAGGCCTATCACGGCCATGGCCGGCTCGGCGACGAGGAGGCCGGCGACAATCCCAACGCTCCGGCCCAAAGCGAGGACGGCTGAGCCGTCTAGTCAGGACGGCGACTCGGGAATCCGGGCGGCGCCTGGAGCGCTTCGCTTCGCGCGCATCAACGGAGAAAAGGTCAGGGGCCGGCGGCCTGAGCCGCCGGCCCCTCCCTCGTTACGCGACTCGAGGGGTCGACCCGGGGGCCGACCCGACGCTTATGGATTGATTCGGTTTAGGAATCTCTGAATGGACCCGACAGCCGCCGTTCACCCGGCGGCCGTCCGTCATTCCGACTTGTTGCCCTCGCCGTCGGTCTTGACGTCGAGGTCGATCTTGTCGGGGACGTTGATGTCGACGTCGGGCACGGCGACTTTCGGCGCCTCGACGTTGACGTTGACCCCGACCTCGTCGGCGGCGCGATTGAAGCTGCCGCTGAACACGAAATAGAGGATCGCCAGCAAAGCGACGATGAGCAGGACGGCGAGCAGGACTCCGCCCCCGCCGCCACGGCCGCCGTCGGTCTGGATGACGGTCGTCGTCCGCTCGGTGTCGCGCACGGTCTCGCGTTCGCGCTCGCGGTCAGGGTCGGTCATGTCGGTCTCCATGATTGCCGCCGGGGCCGGGCCCCGGCGGCGGGATGATTCGGATCAGCTGCTCTTCGCGGGCGCGGAGACGTCGACCTTGACGTCGGTCGTCTTGTCCGCGCCGCCGAGGAGCTGGCCGCCGAACAGGTAGAAGAGAAGGGCGATGATGGCGATCAGCAGGACCACGGCGATGAGAGTGCCGCCCCCGCCGCCGCCGCTATCGGTATGGATGATGGTCGTCTCGCGCTCCCGATCAGGCTCGCTCATGGTCTGTCTCCCATTTGTTTCGGAGCCTCAACGCTGCGTTGGGAGGGGGGTTCCTCGCGCGTTCGGACGGGGCGCCCTGGGAAGGGGCTTCAGTTGCGGCTGAAGGCCAGCTTCAGGCCGAAGAATATCAGCACTCCTCCGGTCAGCCGGTCGAGGATTCGCACCACCCGGCCGCTGCGCAGAGCCCGGGCGAGCGGCCGCGTCGCGCCGATCAGGAGCAGGAACCAGAGCAGTCCGAGCGCCGAGTGGATCGCCGCCAGCAGCAAGGTGGTCGCCGGCACGCTCGATCCCGCCGGGATGAATTGCGGCAGGAAGGAGACGTAGAAGGCGCCGACCTTCGGGTTGAGCAGGTTGGTCAGAAGGCCGCGCAGGAACCAGCCCGAGCCCCGGTCCGCCTCGTCCCCGCCCGCGGCGGCCGAATCGCGAGGCGCGGCGATCATCCGCACTCCGAGATAGAGGAGATAGCCGGCGCCGGCCCATTTCAGCACCGCATAGGCGAATTCCGAGGCTTCGAGCAGCACTCCCAGGCCCACCGCGACCAGGCCGCCCCAGGCCAGGCAGCCGAGGCAGATTCCGAACGCCGCCGCCAGGGCCCGGCGCGGGCCCTCGGCGGCGGCGGTGCGAAGCACCAGCGCCGTGTCGAGGCCGGGGGTGATGGTGAGCAAGGCCGCGGCCAGGGCGAAGGCGACCAGCGACTGTTCGAGCGGGGACATGGTGGACGCATAGCACAGCCCAGCCTTATGGTTGAGCCATGGAGGACATTTCCCTGACCCCGCTGGACCGCGGGATGCTTAAGCTGATGCGGATCCGCGGCGCGGCGACCGGCGCGGTCCTGGCCGGAGCGGCGGCCGTCGGCGAAGTCGCTCTGCGCGACGAGCTGCCGCTGCCCTGGGGGATCGCGATCGTCCCGGCGCTTCTGGTCTTCGCCTATCTGGCGCTGTGGGCGCCGCCGCGCCGCTATCGGGCCTGGGGCTACCGGATCGACGGGGAGGAGCTTCGGGTCCGCCGCGGCGTATGGACCCGGGTCCACACCCTGGTCCCGCTCGACCGGGTCCAGCATATCGACGTCAGCCAGGGGCCGCTCGAGCGCGGCCTCGGCATCTGCAGCCTGGTGCTCCATACCGCGGGCACTCTGCACAGCCAGATCGTCGTCCCCGGCCTCACCCGCGAAACGGCCGAGCGGATCCGCGACGAGATAAAGGCCCATTTGAAAGAGGAGCCGGCGTGAGCGACGGCGAAGCCCGCCGCCTCCATCCGGCCACCATCGCCCTGCGCTTCGCCAGGGAGGCGCCGTCGACGATCCTGGCCTTGCCGGCCGGCCTCGCCTTCGCCTCGCGGTCGGGACTGTCCGGAGCCCTGGCGCTGGCCGCCGTCCTCGCGGGGATGCTGCTGGTGTTCAAATGGCTGGCCTGGCGGCGATTCCGCTACGTCGTCGGCCCCTCCGAGATCGTCATCGAGAGCGGAATCCTTCATCGCAACCGCCGCTCCATCCCGTTCGACCGCGTGCAGGACGTGGACATCGAGCGCAGCTTCCTCGCCCGCCTCTTCGGGCTCGCCAAGGTCCGGATCGAAACCGGCGCCGGAGGCAAGGACGAGGGCCTGCTCGACAGCGTCTCGCTCGCCGAGGCCCATGGCCTGCGCGAGACGGTTCGCGCTCGGCGCACGGATATCGGAACCACGGCGGCGGCGGTGCCGGGCGAGCCGGCCGCCTCGCCCGCCTTGTTCGAGATGGACGTTCCGAGGGTCCTGCTGTTCGGCCTGTTCAACTTTTCGCTGGTCTACATCGCCGGCCTGTTCGCGCTCCTCCAGACCTTCGACGGCTTCCTGCCCTTCGACATCTACGATCCGGCCCGCTGGGTCGGCCTGGTCGGCGATTACCTGCCCCATCGCTGGACGATCGGCGCGATCGCCGGGGTGCTGCTCATCGCGGCTTTGCTCGGGTCGGCGGCCGGGATCCTCCGCACGCTCGCCCGCGATTACGGCTTCCGGCTGTCGCTGGAAGGGGACCGCTTCCGCCGCGAGCGCGGGCTCTTCACCCGAAGCGAGGTCGTGATCGCCCGCCGCAGGGTCCAGCTCGCTCAGGTTCAGACCGGCCCGGTGCGCGGCGCCTTCGGCTGGTCCGCCTTGTCCTTCCAGACTCTCGGCGCCGGCACCGACGCCAGCGGCCTGCAGAGCGCGGCGCCGTTCGCGAGTCGAGCCGAGATCGAAACGGTGCTCGCGGAAGCCCCGCAGCTCCGGCTGCCCTCCGCCGATAATCTGGTGCAGGTGTCGAGGCGCCACATCCTGCGCAGCGCCGCCGGGCTGCTCGTTCCGGCGCTGGCCGCCATCCTCGCCCTGTCCGTCTGGGAGCGATCGGCGCTGCTGCTGCTTCCGCTGCTTCCGCTGCTCGGGGTGGCGGCCGCGCTCGATCGCCGGTTCCACCGCTACGCCCTTGCCGGCGAGCTGCTGTTCGTCGCCCGGGGGGTCTGGCGCCGGCGCCTGTGGCTGGTGCCGCTCAGGAACGTCCAGTCGCTCAGCCTCAGCCGCGGCCTGGTCCAGCGCCGGCTCGGGCTCGCGACCCTGTCGATCGACACCGCCGGCGCCTCGCTGATCAACTCCCCCCGGATCGTCGACTTGCGCTCCGACCTCGCCGAGGCGCTGGCCGCGGAGATATCCCGCGGCCGCTCCGCGCTCCGATCGGCCGCTTCGACCGCCTCACCCGCTACCGAGCCGCCGGATCATTCCTCGGGCAGGAAATCCGGGACCGAAAGATAGCGCTCGCCGGTATCGTAGTTGAAGGTGAGGACCCGCTTGCCGGGGCCGACCTCGGCGAGCTTCTGGCGGACCGCGGCGAGGCTCGCGCCGGAGCTGATCCCGACCAGCATGCCTTCCTCGCGGGCCGCGCGCCGGGCCATGTCCTTGGCGTCGGCCGGATCGACCTGGATGATTCCGTCGAGCAGCCCGACGTCCATGATTCCGGGGACGAAGCCGGCGCCGATGCCCTGGATCGGGTGCGGCCCCGGCTGGCCGCCGGACAGGACCGGCGACAGGCTCGGCTCGACGGCGAAGACCTGGAGCCCGGGCCATTGCTGCTTCAGCACCTTCGCGCAGGCGGTGATGTGGCCGCCGGTTCCCACTCCGGTGATGAGGATGTCGATCGGATCGTCGCGGAAATCCTCGAGGATCTCCTGCGCGGTCGTTCGGCGGTGCACCTCGAGATTGGCGGGATTTTCGAATTGCTGGGGCATCCAGCTTCCGGGGGTCGCCGCGATCAGCTCCTCGGCCCGGGCGATCGCCCCCTTCATCCCCTTCTCGCGCGGAGTGAGGTCGAACCTCGCTCCATAAGCGAGCATCAGCCGCCGGCGC
This sequence comes from Allosphingosinicella sp., assembly GCA_036386795.1. Classification (GTDB taxonomy): domain Bacteria; phylum Pseudomonadota; class Alphaproteobacteria; order Sphingomonadales; family Sphingomonadaceae; genus Allosphingosinicella. Next base: position 16,955 of record DASVUZ010000049.1, on the reverse strand, counting down.
TCGATGCTCATGCTGTCGGGCATGACGAGGACGAGCTTGTAGCCCTTGACCGCGGCGACCATGGCCAGGCCGATTCCGGTATTGCCCGAGGTCGGCTCGATGATCGTTCCGCCCGGCTGGAGCGCCCCGGAGCGCTCGGCGTCCTCGACCATCGCCAGAGCGATCCGGTCCTTGATCGAGGCGCCGGGGTTGGACCGCTCCGACTTCACCCATACTTCCGAATCGCCGAACAGGCGGTTGATCCGGACATGGGGCGTGCGCCCGATCGTCTCGAGGATGCTGGTGGCTTTCATTCGGGCTCTCCTGCTTGGGCCGCCTCCAAATTGGGTGGCGGAGCGTCGGCTTCAACTCCCGCTATCGCGCCGGCGCGGCGCGCGCCAGCGGGTGGGCGCGCAAGCGCATCCGAGCCGGCTGGCGAGTCTCGCTACTTGGAATTGATGGCTGAGCAACGGTCCGGTCTTCGGGACCGGCCCGGCCGCCAAGTTCGGCTCATGCCGACAGGGTGCTCAGCTCCGCTTCGTAATAGCGACGTCCGAACCGGCGCCGGGGCTCTTTGTAGACAAACTAGATAATATTGAGTAAGCTGCGAGACGGGAAAGCCTGCGTCGTCGCCGCTCGACGCCGGGTTTGCGCCGCCCGATCTGAGGACAGAGATCCATGCCCAAAGCCCGAGACACCGCAGATCCGCTCCGCCCCGGCGAGACCGGCGAGGGTGGCGCCGCCAAGGGCCCGACCCGCGCCGGTGGCCAGATTCGCGTTCTCTCCGGTACGGCGAAGACGAGTGCCGCGACGGGGATCGTCGCCGCTGTCGGGGGCAGATACGGAATCAGGTTCGAGGCCACGACGACGGATTGGTTCGAAGCTCTGAAGGCGGAGCATGTTTCGATGCTCGACATCTTTGACAAGATCCTGTCGACAGGAATCGACCAGACGGCGATGCGCGCTTCGTTGGTGATGAAGCTTAAATTCATCCTGACCGCGCATGCGATTCAGGAGGAGAACGTCATTTACCCGGCGCTGCGCCAGGCGGGATCGGGTCACGCCGACTCGCTCGACTCCGATCACGGCCACATGAAGTCTCATCTCCATCAGCTCGAGACCATGGCCAAGGACAGCCCGGAATGGCTCCCTCAAGCGTGTGATTTCCGGGCGATTCTGATGGAGCACATGCGGCACGAGGAGGTCGAGGTGTTCCCGGCGTTCCGCCAACGGCTCTCCCCGGAAGAGAATAAGCGGCTGACATCGTTGATGGACAGGGAGCGCACCAAGCTCAACCTTGGACCGGCATCTCATTCAAGAACCGTGTTTCGAAAGCTCGACGAGCTGCCCGAGCCGCAGCGGAACAGGATCGGAAATTTGATTGAACAGGTACGCCAAGTCCTTCACGAATCTGATGTGATCGAGGGCCAGGGCGTCGGCCCTCTTGTCGAGCTGGACATCGGGCGAGCCGCGGTGGACCGTTTGGCGACGGACGACCTGTCGATCGATTGGGCGCAATCGAGGCTGCTCGGCGCTCCGCAAATGGCGAAGGAGCTCGGCATTTCACCGGCGACCTTGGCGAACTGGCGTCGTGAAGGACGTGTCGTCGCGTTCAAGCGAGATCTTCGCAACTACCATTATCCAAGGCGCCAAATCTATCGCGGAAGGGTAATCGAGGGCCTTTCCGATATCGTCCGCCGGTTCGACCATGTCGAAGATGGCTGGGAGTGGCTGGTGACGCCCAATAGCCGGACGCAGGGTCTTCCTCCGATAGATCGCTTGCGGCTGGGCGCCCGCGAGGAAGTGGAGCGGGCGGCCGAAGGGGCCCTTGATTTCGCGTGAGGCTCGATCCCGGCGAATTGGCGCCGTTTACGATAAGCGCGCGCCTGAGGCGGCTTCCGCGGATCATCGCCGCTCGCCATGCCGCCACGCCGGCCTCCACGGGCCATGGGACCAGCCGCTTCTCCAGCCCCTCCCGCAGCTTCCGTACCCTTTACGCCGCAGGGGACTTCGAAACGGCCTTCGCCGAGGCCGTGATTCGTGACCGTTTCGAGGGGCGGCAACGCCGCATCATTTACCAATCAACGCTCGAAACCTACGCGGTAACCGAAATTCACTCGACGCGCGCCCTCACGCTCCTCGATCTCACCGGTGATCACAGCTACCGGCTTGGAATCGACACCGATGCTGTTCGGGGACGGGCGCACCAGCCGGGGCAATTGTTCGCGGAGGCGCTCGTTGAGCAGATCGGACATGACGGCATCCTGTTTTCGTCGCGCCTGACCGGGGTCGCCTGCGTCGCGCTTTTTGAAACGGCCCTGCCGGATCTTGGCGGCAGCCCCGCCGTCCCGCTTCTGCGGGTCGCCGCCCTGCCGGCCGAGCTGAAGCGCCTCAACGTCATCCTGCGCCGCCGCAGGGGACCCTAAGCTGGCGGAGTCGCCGCGGCGATCCGGTCGAATGCGCCCTTCGACTCGTTGTTTCCTGCCTTCGCCCGAGGCGACTTCCTTCAAGCGCCTGGTCGCGCCGCCTAGGCGTTGCGCTCGCCCCCTCGCGAGATTGTCCTTCTCACCCCTTGCCGCAAGCGGCCGTCCGCTCTTCTAGACCGGCGCCGCGCCCTCCCGGTCGGCCGGACCGGGCGGATCGAAAGTTCGGGCCCGCCTCAGCTCGGGGAACCAGCGGGCCCAGAGGAGGGTCACGGCGATCGCCCCGACGCCGCCCGCCACCACAGCGACGACGGGTCCGATCAGGGCCGCGAGGAAGCCGCTTTCCGCTTCGCCGAGCTCGTTCGAGGCGGAGATGAAGAGGGTCGAGGCGGCGCCGACCCGGCCGCGCATCGCGTCGGGCGTGTAGAGCTGGATCAGCGACTGGCGGACATAGACCGACACCATGTCGGCCGAGCCGAGCAAAGCCAGGCAGCCGACCGACAGGACCAGGTTGCGCGACAGGCCGAAGGCGACCGTGGCGGCTCCGAACACGGCGACCGCAACGAGCATCTTGGCTCCGACATTGTGCTTGAGCGGGCGCCAGGAGAAATAGAGCGCGGTCAGGGTCGCGCCGACCGCTGGCGCCGCGCGAAGGTGGCCGAGAGTCGTCGAGTCGGAGTGGAGGATGTCGCGGGCGAAGATCGGCAGCATCGCCGTCGCGCCTCCCAGAAGGACGGCGAACAGGTCGAGCGAGATGGCTCCGAGCACGAGCCGGTTGCGGCGGACGTAATGGAGCCCGTCGATCATCTGCCGCCAGGGGTTGGTCGAGCCGGTGATCGCGGTTCGGGCGATCGGCCGGATCATCAGCATGCAGAACAGCGAGAGCGCGAACAGGCCCGCGCTCACCGTATAGGGCATGTGCGGGTCCCAGGCGTAGAGATAGCCTCCGACCGCCGGGCCGGCGATCCCGCCCGTCTGCCAGGCCATGGCGCTGAGGGCGATCGCCTTGGGCAGGGATTCGCGGGGAACGAGGTTGGGCGCGAGCGCCCCGAGCGCCGGGCCGGCGAAGGCTCGGGCGACTCCGAGCAGTGCGGCGATGGCGAACAGCCAGAGCAGTGTGACCTCGCCGGTCCAGGTCAGCCAGGCGAGGCTCGCGGCGCAGAGCAGCTCGAGGGCGATCGAGGCTCGGGCGATGAGCCGGCGGTCGACCCGGTCGGCGACCCAGCCGGTGAGGAGGGTGAGTGCGAACAGCGGCACGAACTGGACCAGGCCGATGAAGCCGAGTTGAAGCGCCGCCTGCTCGACGTCCATGGTCCGGCGGGCGATGTCGTAGACCTGCCAGCCGATGACGACGATCATCGACACCTGCGCCACCGTCGAGGCGAACCGAGCCGTCCAGTAGAACCGGAAGTCCCGGATCCGCAGGGGATGGGGGGCGGGTGACGCGCTGGCCATGGTTGCGCCCCTAAGGCCGCTGTACCGGCGCGGCAACCGGCCGGGCGTCCCAACCTTTCGTTAACCCTGTTGGGCTAGCCCTCCTGGCATGCAGCGCGTGGGTTTCGCCGGACATTGGCCGCTCCCGTTCCGAACGCCGACTCCGGTCGGCGCGGCGGCGGGCGAGGCGCGCCCGGCCGAGCGGGTCTGGCCGGCCTGGTCGCTGGTCCTGCTCGGGCTGGTCGCGGCCGTCGATGCGCTGTGGCTTGTTGCGACACGAGTCTCGCTGTCCATGCCCGGACTCGTCCTGCCATGGTCGATGGCCGCCCTGATCGCGGTCCTGCTCCGCCGGTCGAGCCTCAGGCCCCGGGTTCGAACCCTTCTCTCCGGCCTCGCCTTCATGCTCGCCGCCTGGCCGGCGCTTCGAGTCTATAACCATCTCGTGATGACCACCGGGATGCCGCTGGCCGACGCCCGGCTGTCGGCCTGGGATTCGGCGCTGGGCTTCGACTGGCTCGGCTACCTGCTCTGGCTCGATCGCCATCCCCTCCTGCTCTACTGGATGGACTGGGCCTATGGCGGGCTCACCGCCTATTCCGCGGCCGCCTTCGTTCTGGTGCTGCTCCTGATCGGCGCCGGGCGTGCGCGCGAGTTCCTGCTCCTGTTCCTGATCACCGCCGTCGCGGCCTCGACCATCGGCCTGTTCTTCCCGGCGCTGGCGGCGATGACCTATTATGCGCCGGATCCCGAGCTGTTCCGGACGGTGCCTGCCAATCTCGGCGCCTATCATGTCGACATTCTCGACCGGCTCCGGACCGCGGCGGCGCCGGTGCTCGACCTGCGTCACCTGCCCGGCCTCACCACCTTCCCCTCCTTCCACACCGCGATGGGGGTGGTGGTCGTCTGGTGCTCGCGCGGATCGCGGATCCTGTTCGCGCCGATGCTGGCGCTCAACGCGCTGATGATCGCCTCCACCCCGGCCTTCGGAAGCCATTATTTCGTCGACATCCTCGCCGGCGCGGCGCTCGCGGCGGCGGCGGTCCTTCTGCTCGGCCGGATCGAGCGGGGGCGCGTCAGCGAGGGCTGAAGCGGTAGGTTTCCGGGCCGCTAAGGCTCACCACGGCTCGCCCCCTGGGCGCGCCCGATCGCTCGAAGCGCCGCCGCGAGCAGCCGGTCGTCATGGACTCGGCGAGTGCCGCGCTGGACCCCGCGATAGAAACGGGGGACCTCGCCGCCCTTGAGGGCGCGATCGCCGCCGTTGAGCACCGTCCTCCTCCGCCCCACCGCCTGAGCCTCGCGCCACGCGGCGGCGAACTCGCTGTCGGGCCCGGCGCGCTTGAGGAGGTCGTAGGCGGTCTTCCGGCTCATCCCGACCGCCTCCGCCGCCCAGGAGACGATTCCGACCATCGCCAGCGCGGCGATGAAGCCGCGCTGGCGCTCGGGAGTCCACCCGTCGCGTCGCTTGGTCCGCGACGGAACGGGCTCGAAGGCGAAGGGATCGGGAGTCGAGTCGGTCATCCGGGAGGATATGACTCAAGACTCCAGCTGAGAAAAGTTCTTTTTTTGTTCTAATTGAATATTCTTGCACGCTCGGCATCCGATCTTCGCATAAGCTTCTGGCCGGGCGACGCTTTTTCTGGACAGCTCCGCTCCCGCGCGGCATCCTTCCGGTGGGAAAAGGCCGGATGGACGAGAAAAGTCGCTCGGAGCTGGTCCAGCGGAATGAGCAGGTCAAGGCGATGTCGAGCCTGGCCGGCACCGGAGGCCTGGCGCTGTTTGCGGCGTGCCTTGGCCGATGGTTTTTCGAGACGTTCGATGAGAATGTGATGCTGTGGCTTCTCGCCGGTCCGCGATTATGTGGCTGGGCGTGAAGTTGCTGATCCTCCTCGAGGCGGAGACGTGAGATGGACGGGCTGAACGAATATGCGCCGGCAATCGGCGGAGCGGCCTTCCTGGCCTATCTCAGCCACTTCTATTTCCGAATCCGGCGCGAGCAGGCCAGGGCCCGCGAGCAGCGGGGCGGGGCGAAATAGGGGCGTGTGAGGCAGGGCCCCTACTCGTTATTTGCAAAGCGCGAGGCAGGCCTAGAACGGCGAGTGCCGAAGCGCGGCGGAATAACGGCCGCCACGCCGCGACGTGAATGACCGGCCGACGGCGATTAGGCTTCTCCCTCGCTTTGCGATGCATCCTGGCGTGTGGCTGCGCGTGGAAACGTCGAACCAGCCCGTGCTTAGCGTCACCGGGCTTTCCAAGGTTCGATGTCACCCGTCCGGCAGCGAGCGAACGGCGCATGGCAACGGCGGACTTTCGGCCGAAATCGAGATTCGCTTGGAGAAGGCCTTCGCAGTGTAGTCGGATACATCGTTGAGGATGCAAGCGGCCCATGAGCTCGCGGAGGCACGAGCGCGAGGGTTGAGATTCCTAGGAGTGGCGTAGCGTTTCCCTATGCCATTGCGGCATCGCCTGCCTCTCTCAAAAACTTGGGCCGGCTCGGGTTCGCTACTGCCTAACGTTGTTCTGCCCGCTCAAAGATTTGAATGGCGTTGCGCTCTATCTTGTAAAACCACCGAAGCCCCTGGCCGATAAAGGCAAGCGAAATTATGTAAAACGCCCCGTTCGCGGGCCACAGGACATCGAGAATGTCGCCAATATACGCAACGAAGACGGCCAGCAGGAAATACCGTAGGGCTCGCGCCTGGACCACTCCATAGGCGAATGGTGCAATTTCACTGCTTGCGCCGAGGGCCCGCTCAAAAAGCTCGTTCTCGCGACGCCGCTGAACACGTTGCGCCTGTGTGATGGCTAGTGAACGCCGAAACGCATAGACGGCTATGGCAATGATCATCGCCCCTACGATGGACGAGCTGGCGCCAACCCAGAATTCTCGCCCTGAGAGTATATCGAAAAAGCTCTGCATGGCTGGCCTCCCCGCGAGTTCGACTCTCTAGAGGCTTGAAAACTCTGAGGGTGGAGTCAAGCAACATCCACGAAACTGTCGAGCACCCGCTTGCGGCCGGCATGCTCGAAGTCGATCTCGAGCTTGTTGCCTTCGATCTCGGCGACGAGGCCGTAGCCGAACTTGGCGTGGAAGACCCGCTGGCCGACGGCGATGTCGCCGCGGCCCGGGTTGCCCAGGCTGATCGCCGAGGCTCGGGCTTCCATGACTCGCGGCGGCGTGCGCTCGAAGCCGCCCTGCACCGCTCGCCGCCAGCCGGGTCCCCGGGTCTGGCCCCGGGCCACGTCGGCGAAGGGGTCGGCGCGCTCGGACCAATTGGCTCGCCAGAGGCTCTCGCCGCCGCTCATCGTCTGCTCCTGCTCGATATGGTCTTCGGGCAGCTCGGAGATGAAGCGGCTTGGGATGGAGCTGGTCCACTGGCCGTAGATGCGGCGGTTGGCGGCGTGGAAGATGAAGCTTTTGCGCCGCGCCCGGGTGATCGCGACGTAGGCGAGCCGGCGCTCCTCCTCGAGGCTGGCCTGGCCGCCTTCGTCCATCGCCCGCTGGGAGGGGAAGACTCCCTCCTCCCAGCCGGCCAGGAAGACGGTGTCGAACTCCAGGCCCTTGGCGGCGTGGATGGTCATGATCGTGACCTTCTCCGCCTCGCGCTCGGCGTCATTCTCCATCACCAGCGCGACATGTTCGAGAAACCCCCCCAACGTCTCATACTCCTCCATCGCTCGCGTCAGCTCGGCGAGGTTCTCGAGCCGGCCCGCGCTTTCGGCGGAGCGGTCGGCCTGGAGCATCGCGGTATAGCCCGACTCGTCGAGGACGAGGCGCGCCAGCTCGGGATGGGGGAGCTCGGCGAGGCGGGCGCGCCAGCGGGCGACCTCGCCGACGAAATTGCCGAGAGTTCGGCGGGCCTGGGGGGTGAGCTCGTCGGAGTCGAGGATCTGGGCGGCGGCCATCAGCAGCGGCACGCCGGAGGCGCGGGCGAGCGAATGGATCTTCGCCACGGCCTTGTCGCCGAGGCCGCGCTTGGGCGTGTTGACGATCCGCTCGAAGGCGAGGTCGTCCGCCGGCTGGGCGATGATCCTGAGATAGGCGAGGGCGTCGCGAATCTCGGCCCGCTCGTAGAATCGGAATCCGCCTACGATCCGGTAGGGAAGGCCGATGGCGATGAAGCGGTCCTCGAACTCGCGGGTCTGGAACTGGGCCCGGACGAGGATGGCGGTCTGGTCGATTCGGCCGCCGCGGCGCTGGACGGATTCGATCTCCTCGCCGATCCGCCGAGCCTCCTCGGGGCCGTCCCAGACGCCGACGACCCGGACCTTGTCGCCCTCGGGCTCCTCGGTCCACAGGGTCTTGCCCAGGCGGCCGCCATTGTGGGCGATGAGCCCGGACGCGGCGGCGAGGATGTGCGGGGTCGACCGGTAATTCTGCTCGAGGCGGACGATCTTCGCGCCGGGAAAATCCTTCTCGAACCTCAGGATGTTGGCGATCTCGGCGCCGCGCCAGGAATAGATGGACTGGTCGTCGTCGCCGACGCAGCAGATGTTCTTCCTCTCCTGGGCTAGCAGGCGAAGCCAGAGATACTGGCTCTGGTTGGTGTCCTGATATTCGTCGACGAGAATGTATTTGAAGCGGTTCTGGTAGAAAGCGAGCACCTCCCTGTTGTCGCGCAGGATGACGAGCATGTGGAGGAGGAGGTCGCCGAAGTCGCAGGCGTTGAGCTGCTTCAGCCGCTCCTGGTAGCGCGCGTAGAGCTCGGCGCCCTTGCCGTTGGCGTAGGCCTCGCTTTCGGCGGCGTCGATCTGGTTCGGGGTCCAGCCGCGATTCTTCCAGCGGTCGATGAGTCCGCCGAGCAGCCGCGCCGGCCAGCGCTTCTCGTCAATGTCGGCGGCCGAGATGAGCTGCTTGAGCAGCCGAAGCTGGTCGTCCGTGTCGAGGATGGTGAAATTGGACTGGAGCCCGACCAGCTCGGCGTGGCGGCGGAGCATCTTCGCGGCGACCGAATGGAAGGTGCCCAGCCATGGCATGCCCTCCACGGCCTCGCCGACGATTCGGCCGACACGCTCCTTCATCTCGCGCGCCGCCTTGTTGGTGAAGGTGACGGCGAGAAGCTCGGACGGCCAGGCGAGCCGGGTATAGACGAGATGGGCAAGGCGGGCGGTCAGCGCCGCGGTCTTGCCGGTGCCGGCGCCGGCGAGCACCAGCACCGGCCCGTCGGTGGTGAGCACGGCCTCGCGCTGCGGCGGGTTGAGGCCGCGCAGATAGGGCGGCTCGGGGGTGGAGGGGAGGGGGTGGTCCACGTCTGAACAGCTAGGGAACGCGAGGGGCGGCGGCAAGTCGCTCCGGCGATTCAGGCCGCCGGCTTGCGGCAGTGGAAATCGTACATGGCCTGGAAGAGGAAGGGCTCGCGCATTTCGAGGGCGGCCCAGGCCGCGAGGTCGCGGAATGCGGGGTCGCCGGGATTTTCCTCCCGGTAGCGGGCGCGGTGCCACGGCGTCGGCAGGTCGAAGCCGAGCAGCTCCAGCCCGAGCCGGTCGAGGGCGCGGCCGATTCGCGGTACGTCGAACGGATCCTCGTGCCGGTGGAGCAGGAGATCGTGGACTCCGGCCAGGGTGTAGAAATCCGGCCAGGAGGCGAGCAGGTCGGGCGAGCGCTCGATCAGCCGGCGCCGGGCCTCGCGAAGCAGGGCCGCGTCGGCCGGGCGGCCGGCCATGTCGGCGAGGTGGCGCTGCGCGGCTCGGACCTTAAGCCGGGCGAGCTTGCTGTAGAGCATGACCCGCATCGCTCCGCCCGGCTTCAGCACTCCGGCGAGGGCGGCCCACCCGCCTTCCGGATCGCCGAGGTGGTGAAGCACTCCGCTGCAGCTGATGAAGTCGAACGCCTTGCCGAGCTCCGCGGCTCGATGCAGGTCCAGGCGCCGGAAATCGATCCGTTCGAGCCCGAGCGCGGCGCAGCGCTCGCGGGCATAGTCGAGCGAGGCCTGGCTGAGGTCGATCGCGGTGATCCGCGCGTCGGGGAAGCGAAGCGCCCACAAAGCGGCCTCCCGGCCGGTGCCGCAGCCGGCGACGAGCAGGTCGGCGGCGACCGGCAGGCCCGACGGGCGGCCCTCGTCGAGCGCTTCGACCCATGACGGAACGGTCTGCGGCCGCGGCGGCGTGATGCGCGACCAGGTCGGATAGGGCCAGTCGCGATATTGTTCGGCCACCGCGTCGGTCACGGCATCGCCGAAAGCCGCCTTCGGATGCGCTCCAGAGGGCGAGGCTGAATAAGCCGCCGCGATCGGAGCGTCGAGCTGCGCCTCGAGCGCCGCTTCCTCGTCCGCCTCGACCAGCCAGGCGCCGCCGTTCCAGCGCGCCTGGGCGCGGAGGGCGCCGGCCAGCCTTGGGAATTCGGGCCACCGGCGCGACAGAAGCAGCCAGCGCCGAAGCCCGGTGAGGGCCCGTTCCGCTTCCAGAACCGTCACCGGGCTTTCCTCGAGCAGGCGGATCGCCAGGCTGTCGGCCTCGGCCCAGCGGGCGAGCGCGGCCGGGTCGGAGCCGAAGGCGGCGAGGGGCTGCCCGTCCGCCAGCAGGCAATGCCAGGCGGCACGGGCGATGATCGACGGCTCGAAGGCCGGATCGACCAGCAGCCGCTCGAGCATGTCGACCCGCTCCGGCGGGGCGGAGGCCGGATAGTGGCGCAGGACGCGGGCGATCAGCGACCGTGTCTCGCCTTCGTCCCAGTCGAGGTCGAGCGCCGCGAAAGCCTCCCTCAGCGCCTCGGTCGGCCGTCCGGCTTCCTGGTGGCCTCGGGCAGCGCCGATAGGCTCGGCAGGCCTAGCGGACCGACCGGAGTCGCCCGCGCCGGTCACGGGGCCTCCGCCGACGGCGCTCGGCGCAGGAGAGTGATCCGGGCCTTGCCGTAGGTCCGAACCGCTTCCTCTTCATAGCCTTGCGCCTCGACGGCCTCGCCGCGGCCGCTCTCGACGCTGGCCCAGCCGCCGGGCTCGAGCGGAAGCCTGGCAAGAACGGCCGGCGCAAGGCCGCTGCCATAAGGCGGATCGAGAAAGGCGAGGTCGACCGGAGGCAGGGCGGCATGCTCGGCGCCTCGGGCGATCACCTCGCCCGAGCCGCCCAGCGAAGCGAGGTTGGAGCGTATCGCTTCGATCGCCCGCCGGTCGTTCTCGACGAAGGCGCAATGGGCGGCGCCCCTCGACAGCGCCTCGAGGCCGAGCGCTCCCGATCCGGCGAACAGGTCGGCGACCCTCAGGCCCTCGAAGCTTCCGAGGCGGCTCGCCAGCATGGAGAAGAGCGCCTCGCGGACCCGGTCGGAAGTGGGGCGGGTGTCCTGGCCTTGCGGGGCGACGAGCGGGCGGCCGCGCCAGCGGCCGGCGATGATCCTCACCGCAGGCGGCCCCGACCCGTTCGGGCTGAGCCTGTCGAAGCCCTCTTCTTCTCGCCAGGCTTCGAGCGCGGGAAGGAACGCCCTTCGACAGGCTCAGGGCGAACGGATTTTCCCTCGCGCCCTCCTTTCAGCCCCTTCCGGAACGCGACGAGGTCGTGCTGCCTGACCTCGTCCACAGCTCCGACCGGAAGGTCCGCGAGCGGGAAGGGGCCGTAGGCCGTGCGAAGCAGGCGGGAGACCTGGAGGCCGAGATGCTCGAGCACCCGCCGGACCTCGCGATTCTTGCCTTCGGTCAGCCTCAGCTCGATCCAGGCGTTTCGGCCGGTGCGGCGCTCCAGATTGGCGTCGATCGATCCGTAGCGTATGCCCTCGATCTCGACGCCCTGGATGAGGTCTTCGAGCCGCTCCTGGCTGATCTCGCCGAAGACCCTCGCTCGGTAAGTCCGCTCGATTCCGGAAGAGGGGAGCTCGAGCTGGCGCTTCAATTCGCCGTCGGTGGTGAGGAGCAGCAGCCCCTCGGTGTTGAGGTCCAGCCGCCCGACCGGCATCACCCGTGGCAGCCCCCCGGGGAACCGGTCGTAGATCGTCGGGCGGCCCTTCGGATCCCGCTCGGTGGTCAGCAGGCCCGCGGGCTTGTGGTAGCGGAACAGGCGCGCCGGCGCCGGCGCCTTCACCGGCCGGCCGTCGACCGTGACTCCGGCCAGCGATTCCAGAAGGGTCGCCGGAGTTTCGACGACCTTGCCGCCGATCGCGACCCGGCCCTCGGCGATCATCCGCTCGACCTCGCGGCGGGAAGCGATTCCGGCGCGTGCGAGCAGCTTGGCGATTCGCTGGCTCTCCTTCGGCGAAGTGCGGGGCGGGGGCAGCTTGTCCTCCTCATGAGAAGCCGGACGGGCGGAAATACGCGCTCAGCCGAACCGCCCACCATGGCACCGTATGTCCGCGCGCTCGTTACGCACGCAGAACCGATCCCCGGTGGGCAAGGGCGCGCAATAGATGTTGTTCGGCAAACGCGAAAGGGCGATCCGCCGCATCCTCATCGTCGAGGACGAGCCGCTCGTCGCCTTCGACAACGAGCATCTGCTGCGCGAATGCGGCTACGAGGTCGTCGCCACCGTCGACACTCTCGCCGAAGCGGTGCGGGTTCTCGGCGAGGAGGAGGTCGATCTCGTCCTCAGCGACATCAAGCTCAACGGCGACGGGGACGGCATGGACGTCGCCCGGGCCGCCGGGGCGCGGCAGGTCCCGGTGCTGTTCGTCACCGCCAACTGCCCGGTGGAGGCGCGCGGCCTCGGCATCGGCTGCCTCGCCAAGCCATATACGGACAAGGTTCTGAAGGGCGCCCTCGACGCGCTCGACCGCAAGCTGCTGGGAAAGCGAGTCAAGCGGCTGCCGGCGGGGCTGAGCCTGTACGAGGAGGCCTGAGGGAAAAGTGAGCAGGTTGGTTCCGCTCATCCTGAGTAGGGACTGAGCCTGGCGAAGGCCCGTATCGAAGGACGGTCCTTCGATACGCTGCTTCGACTTCGCTCAGCAGCTACTCAGGAGGAGCGGAATGCAAAGCCGCGTTCACCTGGTCGTGGAAATGCCGGATCCCGGTTTCCAGGGTGCCGAGCGTCAGTTCCACCATCACGCCGGTCGAAAGCCCTTCCTGGCCGAGCGCGGCGGCTCGGTAATCCTCGCCTCCGAACACCCCCTCGTCGAGCAGCGCCCAGCTGCGCGCCCAGTGATCCTCCTCCTCCGCGGTGGCGGGCGGCTCGGGGATCAGCATGAAATCCTCGACCAGGGTCCGGCCCACGTCCTGCGGCATCAGCACCATCAGGTTCACGTAATCGGGGCTCATGATCATGATCGTCGCCGGAAAGAGCTGATAGGCGAAGGTGATCACGGCGCGGAGAGCCGACCAGTCGCCATGGTCGATGCCGGCCATATGGTCGATCCGCCCCACCGCGGAGCGCTGGTGCCGGCCGAGCACGTCGGCGGCGGTCACTCCGTCGGTAAAGAATTTGGCGATGGTCGGCGCGTGCAGGCGCTGGACGTGATAGCTTTCCAGGAAGGCGTCCATGATCAGCTTCCAGTTGGAGGCGACGTCATGGACTCGGCGCCGATAGAGGTGATGGCCGGCGAGGCCGAAAGCGTCGAATTCCGGAGCGAGGCTTCGGGCGTCGGCGAAATCCGCTTCCTCGCGGGCGAACCAGATCAGCCCGCCTTCCTCGCAGGAGGGAAGCTCGGCGAGCCCGTATCGCGACTTGTCGAGCCCCGGAAACGTGTCCGGGCGCGGCATTCCCGCCAGCGCCCCGTCGAGCGAATAGGACCAGGCGTGATAGGGACAGACGATGCGCGGAGCGCAATGCGGCTCGACGCCCTCGATCAGCCTCGTCCCGCGGTGCCGGCAGACATTGTAGAAGACGCGCGCCTTGCCGGCCTTGTCGCGGGCGAGGAGGAGTGGAAGTCCGAAGCCGTCGTGCGGCACCGCCATGTTGGCGCGCGGCAGAAGCGCCGACGGAGCGATGACCTGCGGCAGCCGGAGGAAGAGCTTCGACTGCTCGAGCTCGAAATTGGCGGGATCGGTGTAAGCGGAGGCGGGGACGGTGGTGATAGCGTCGCCGTGGCTGCTCTCGCCGCGCGCGATCACGCCCGCCAGCGCGAGCTGCCCTTCGGTGGGGCGCAGGCTGCTCGGCATGTCCATGACGCGGGAAACTGCGTCCGCGCCGGGTGTAAGGCAAGGGACAATTGTTCGTCGCGCCAGCAAAGGCCGGGCACCGGCGGGCGAAGGACGCCGAGCCGTTCCTGCCGGCGGGCTTGGCTGGGACGACCGGGAAATGAAGGGTCTGGCCCGGCCGCCCGGACGCGCTACAAAGGGCCATGAGCACCAGCCCAGAAGCCGCCGCCCGGAAGCCCGGATTCGTCGCCACCGTCGCGCCTTATTTCCGAAAGCGGCCGATCGCCGCGCTGCTGCTTGGAATCTCGAGCGGCTTCCCGCTCGCCTTGCTGCTCGGGACGATGACCTTCTGGCTGACCAAGGTCGGGATCGACAAGAAGACGATCGGCTTCGCGGTCGGACTCACCACGCCCTATACGCTCAAATTCCTGTGGGCGCCGTTCATCGACCGGATCAAGCTGCCCGTCCTCACCGGCCTGTTCGGGCAAAGGCGGGCCTGGCTTTTCTTCATCATGGCCCTGCTTTTCGGAGCCGTCTGGATGCTCGGCTTCAGCGACCCGGCCGATCATCTCGGGGTCTTCGCCTTCTGGGCAATCGTGGTCGCCTTCCTCGGAGCGACCCAGGACATCGTCATCGACGCCTACCGGATCGAGATCCTGCCCGACGAGGAGCTTCCCCACGGAACCGCCAACAACCAGTTCGGCTATCGCCTCGGCGCCTTCTTCGCTGGGGTCGGGACGATCGCCCTCGCCTCGTCCGAGGGCTTCGGGCTGGGCTGGGAGAGGGCTTACGGCCTTACCGCCTTCTGCGTCATCCCCGGAATCCTCGCGGCCCTCTGGGTCGGGCCGGGCCTGCACGACAAGGTCCTCGCCAAGGAGCGGATCGAGAGCTTCGGCAAGTGGCTCCAGACGACCGTAGTGGGCCCGTTCCGCGAATTCCTTCGCCGCCGGGGCGCGGTTCTGATCCTGCTGTTCGTCCTGATCTACAAGCTCGGCGACGCGATGGGCCAGATCATGCTGAACCCGATGATCGTTGAGCTGGGCTTCAGCGACACCGAATTCATCGTGATCAACAAGGGCGTCGGATTCTGGGGCCTGATCGTCGGAGTCGCGCTCGCTCCGCCGTTCATGGCCTGGCTGGGAATGGGCCGGGCCCTGTTCGCCTCGGGCGTGCTGATGATGATCAGCAACGGAATGTTCGCGATCCTCGCTTTGCAGGGCCATTCGAACCTGTGGCTCACCATCGCCGTGGTGACCGAGCAGGTGACGAGCGGAATGGGCCTGACGGTGTTCGTCACCTATCTCTCGGGCCTGTCCAACCTGGCCTATACCGCCACCCAGTTCGCCTTGCTCTCCTCCTTCGCGGCGGTCGGTCGCACCTGGCTGTCGACTCCCGCCGGAATCGCGGCGGAAAATCTCGGCTGGCCGGGCTTCTGGCTGATGACGATGGGCGTCGCGGTCCCCGGTTTGGTGCTGCTCTGGCTGCTCTGGCGGCGCGGCTTCGTCGTCGACTCTGTTCGCCAGCCCAAGAGCGAGGACGACGAGACGGACATCGCTGAGGGCAAGCCCAAGCCCGCCGCCGCCTGAGCCGCACCGGCTTCACCGCGGCCGGTCTAGGCGGGCGGCTGCCCGTTCTCCCTGAGCACCTCGCCGGCGAGATAGAGCGAGCCCATCACCAGCACGATCGGCGGCCTCGTCCGGTCGGCGTGGCGGGCGATCCAAGACAGGCTGGCCTCGACGTCGGTGGCGGCAAGCGCCGCCAGGCCCGCGGCGCGCGCCGCCGCCGCCAGCGCCGCCGGGGAATGATGCGGATGTCCCGGCACCGGCACCGAGTGGACGGTCGCGGCGCGGTTCGCGAAAGGCTTCAGGACACCGGCCATATCCTTGTTGGCGAGCAGCCCGAGCACGATGTGGAAGGGCCGGTCGCTGGGCACGTGGCTTCGGAAGAAATCCGCTACAGCCCTCGCCGCCGCGGGGTTGTGGCCGCCGTCGAGCCACAGCTCGGACCCGGCCGGGAGCCTGTCGGCGAGTGGCCCGGGGGCCAGGCGCTGAAGCCGTGCCGGCCAGTCCGCCCAGCCCATCGCGGCGCGCAGCGCCGGCTCCCGGATCGGCACCGCCTGCTGGTGGCGGATCATGCCGACGGCGAGCGCCGCGTTCATCGCCTGGTGGGCTCCGCGAAGCCGGGGAAGGGGCAGCTCCAGCTTGCCGCGGCCGTCCCGATAGCGAAGCTTGTCGCAATGGACGGCCGCGTCCCAGCCGGCGCCGCGCGGCAGCCACCGGGCCCCGGCGGCCTCCGCGACCTCGCCGACCCGCTCGCCGACCCGGTCGGGATAATGCTGGGTAACCAGCGGCACTCCGGCCCTCGCGATCCCGGCCTTCTCGGCGGCGACCTGCTCGATCCGGCTTCCTAGGAACTGCTGGTGGTCGAGGCCGAGCTGGGCGATTCCGCAAACCGCGGGCGCCGGGATGACGTTGGTCGCGTCGAGCCGCCCGCCGAGCCCGACCTCGACGATGCAGGCGTCGGCCGGGACCCTCGAAAAGGCGAGGAAGGCGGCGGCCGTGGTCGCCTCGAAGAAGCTGATCTCGACGCTCCCGGCCGAGTCGAGCGTCTCCTCGAGCACGGCCGCAAGCTCGGAATCGCCGATCAGCTGCCCCGCCAGCCGAATGCGCTCGTTGAAGCGGACGAGGTGAGGGCTGGTATAGACGTGAGCGCTCAGCCCTTCCGCCTCGACCGCGGCGCGCAGGAAGGCGCAGGTCGAGCCCTTGCCGTTGGTTCCGGCGACGTGAAGGACCGGCGGCAGCCGGCGCTCCGGATTGCCGAGCCGCGCGAGCAGCCGCGAGATCCGCTCGAGGCCGAGCGTGTCGGCGCCGGGGGAGAGCCGCGCGAGCCGGTCGAGCTGCGCCTGGACGGCGGGATGGTCGGAGACGGCGCGGTCGGCCACGTCGCGGAAGCTAGGCCGCCTTCCGCTCGGGCGCGAGATAGCCGATCAGGCGAGCGAGGCACTGCCTGAGGTCGTGGCGCGGCACGACCATGTCGACCATGCCGTGATCGAGCAGATATTCGGCCCGCTGGAAGCCCTCGGGAAGCTTCTCGCGGATCGTCGACTCGATCACCCGCTGCCCGGCGAAGC
>DASVUZ010000048.1:0-236207 GCA_036386795.1 Allosphingosinicella sp. | reverse complement strand
GCGCAGAACGAGCCCGGCGCGATGACCGCCGCCGCGCCGCGCGCGGGCGCTCCGATGAGCTTCGCCGATCTCGCCGCCAGGCTGCAGCCCGCCGTCGTCAACATCTCGACCAAGCAGGTGCTGCAGGTCAGCCGCGGCCGCCAGGTCCCCCCCGGTTTCGAGGATTTCTTCCGCCAGTTCGGAGTTCCCGTCCCCGACGGCGGCGGCGGCGATGCGCCGGTCACCCAGCGCGGCGGCTCCCTCGGCTCGGGCTTCATCATCTCCGCCGACGGCTACATCGTCACCAACAACCACGTCGTCTCGCCGGCGCGGACCGGGGCCACGGTCGAGCAGATCACCGTGACTCTGCCGGACCGGCGCGAGTTCGAGGCGGAGCTGGTGGGCCGCGACACCTCGACCGATCTCGCCGTCCTCAAGATCAAGGGCAGTAACCTGCCCTTCGTCCGGTTCGGCGATTCGCGGGAGGTGAGGGTCGGCGACTGGGTGGTTGCGATCGGCAATCCGTTCGGGCTCGGCGGCACCGTCACCGCCGGAATCGTCTCGGCGCTCCACCGCAACCTCAACGCCGGGGTCTATGACCGCTACATCCAGACCGACGCGTCGATCAACATGGGCAATTCCGGCGGCCCGATGTTCGACCTCAACGGCAACGTCATCGGAATCAACACCGCCCTGATCTCGCCCACGGGAGGCAATGTCGGGATCGGCTTCGCCATCCCCGCCGAGCAGGCGCGGCCGGTGATCGACGCGCTTCGCCGCGGCGAGCGCCCGCAGCGCGGCTATATCGGAGTGAGCCTCCAGACTCTCGACGACGATATCGCGGCCTCGCTCGGAATCCCCAAGAACCAGGGCGAGCTGATCCGAGCGGTGACCGCGGGCGGGCCGGCGGCCCGGGCCGGAATCCAGCAGGGCGACGTCGTCGTCAGCGTCGGCGGACGGCCGGTCACCCCGGACGAATCGCTGGCCTATCTGGTCGCCCGCCAGCCGATCGGGGCTCGGGTTCCGATCGAGCTGGTCCGCGACGGCCGCCGCCAGACCGTCAACGTCACCGTCGGAGTGAGGCCGACCGACGAGGAGCTGGCCCGGCTGAACGGGACCGAGGTCGAGACCCCGGTCACCGAGCCGGCCGAATCGCAGCAATCGTCGAGCCAGAGGTCGGCGCGCGAGAGCCTTGGAGTCACCCTCCAGACCCTCACTCCGGAGATCGCCCGGACCTTGCGGCTCAGCGACCCCAATGCCCGCGGAGTCGTCATCGCCTCGGTCAACCCGAGCAGCGACGCCGCCGCCAAGGGCATCCAGCCGGGCGACATCATCCTGTCGATCAACCAGCGCGCCACCCGCAATCCGGAGGAAGCCGCCGCCGCCGTCGCCGCGGCTCGAGCCGCCGGCCGGAGCAGCGTGCTGGTGCTGATCCGCCGAGGCAACGCGCCCCCCGCTTATTACGGAATCGCTCTGGCGGGACGGTAAAATCTTCCTCTCCCGCTTTTGCGGGAGAGGAGGGGCCCATCGCGAAGCGATGGGAGGTGAGGGTCTGTACCCCCGACTCAGCAAGACCCTCACCCCCCAAGCCTCCGGCTTGGGTCCCCCCTCTCCCGCAAGGACGGGAGAGGATCTTGCTCCGCGCTTGCCGCCCGGGCTTCATCGGGGATAGGGGCCCCGAAGCCAGGGAGCCGATCGTGGACGACGAGAACAGCATCTTCATCGGGCTGGGCGGCTCCGGCCCCCAGCGGCTCGTCCTCAGCCGCGCCAACCGCCACGGCCTCATCGCCGGCGCCACCGGGACCGGGAAGACCGTCACCCTTCAGGGCCTCGCCGAAGGCTTCTCGCGAGCCGGGGTCCCGGTCTTCGTCGCCGACGTGAAGGGGGATCTCGGCGGC
Organism: Allosphingosinicella sp.; assembly: GCA_036386795.1. Lineage (GTDB taxonomy): Bacteria > Pseudomonadota > Alphaproteobacteria > Sphingomonadales > Sphingomonadaceae > Allosphingosinicella. The sequence continues at coordinate 234,330 of DASVUZ010000048.1, read as the reverse complement.
CTCGCCATGGCCGGATCGCCGATGGGCAAGCTTCACGACGCCTTCGCCGCGCGGGCGGCCGAGATCGGCGATTCCGGCTGGGCCTATGGCGACAATCCCGTCCAGTTCTGGGACCTGCTCGGCCGGCAGGGCCATCCGATCCGGACCACCGTGTCCGAAATGGGCCCGCTCATGCTGGCCCGGCTGATGGACCTGAACGAGGTCCAGGAAGGGGTCCTGGCGATCGTCTTCCATGTCGGCGACAAGGACGGGCTTCTGCTTCTCGACCTCGACGACCTGCAGGCGATGCTCGCCGACTGCGCCAATCGCGCCGAGGAGCTGACGGTGACCTACGGCAACGTCTCCAAGGCGAGCGTGGGCACCATCCAGCGGTCCCTTCTCCAGCTTCGCTCGCAGGGCGGCGACAAATTCTTCGGAGAGCCCGCGCTCGACATCGCGGACCTGATCGCCACGGACGAGCGCGGGCGCGGCGTCGTCAACATCCTGGCGGCGGACAGGCTGATGGCGTCGCCCAAGCTTTACTCGACCTTCCTGCTCTGGCTGCTGTCCGAGCTTTTCGAGCAGCTCCCGGAGGTCGGCGATCCCGAGAGGCCCAAGCTGGTCTTCTTCTTCGACGAGGCGCACCTGCTCTTCTCGAGCGCCCCGGCGGCGCTTCTGGAGAAGATCGAGCAGGTGGTCCGGCTGATCCGCTCCAAGGGCGTCGGAGTTTATTTCATCACCCAGAATCCGATCGACATACCCGATAACGTCGCCGGCCAGCTCGGCAACCGGATCCAGCATGCGCTTCGAGCCTTCACCCCGCGCGACGAGAAAGCGGTGCGCTCGGCGGCGGAGACCTTCCGGGCCAATCCGGCGCTCGACGTCGCGACCGCCATCACCGAGCTCAAGGTCGGCGAGGCGCTGGTGTCCCTGCTTCAGCCGGACGGCTCGCCTTCGCCGGTGGAGCGGACCCTGATCCGGGTGCCGGGCTCGCGGGTCGGCCCGGTCACCGCGGAGGAGCGCTCGCTGCTCGTCGAGACCGATTCGATCGGCGCCAAATATGACGAGGCGATCGACCGCGAATCCGCCCAGGAGCGGCTCGGCGCCAAGGCCGGCGAGGCCCAGGCCGCGGCGGCCGAAGCGAAGGCGAAGGCCGGGGAAGCGAAGCTCGACGCCGCCGAAGCCAGGCAGGCCGAGAAGGAGAGGCTGATCGCCGACCGCGAGGCGGCGCGCGCGGCCAAGGAAGCGGAGCGGGCCCGGGCCGCCGCCGAGCGCGAGTCGGCGCGGCAGGCGCGGGAGGCGGCGAAGCCGACCCTTACGGACAAGCTGGTGGAATCGGCCGCGCGCTCGGCGGCAAGCACGGTCGGGCGCCAGATGGCGGGCCGAGTGGGCGGGCAGTTGCTTCGCGGGCTACTCGGCGGGCTGTTCCGGGGTCGGTAACGGATGTCTTCCTCTCCCGTCCTTTACGGGAGAGGAGGGGCCCAAGCCGAAGGCTTGGGAGGTGAGGGTCTTTGCCGAGTCCGGTGTACAGACCCTCACCTCCCACCGCTTCGCGGCGGGCCCCTCCTCTCCCGCGAAAGCGGGAGAGGGGTTGAGGCGCCGGGCTCGTCGCAACCCGGTTGCTGCCCCTTGCCCGGTCGGCCAAGGTGCGCCCGGACAATCGGGGGTAATCACACATGGCGGCTGAAGGCAAAATGCGCGAGCTCACCGTTCGGGCGATCCTGCTCGGCGGGCTCCTCACCCTCGTCTTCACCGCCGCCAACGTCTATCTCGGGCTGAGGGTCGGCCTCACCTTCGCCACCTCGATCCCGGCCGCGGTCATCTCCATGGCCGTCCTGCGCTGGTTCAGCGATTCCTCGATCCTCGAGAACAATATCGTCCAGACCGTCGCGTCGGCGGCTGGCACTTTGGCGGCGATCATCTTCGTCCTGCCGGGCCTGGTGATGATCGGATACTGGCAGGGCTTCCCGTTCGTGACCACGGCGGCGATCACCATGCTGGGCGGAATCCTGGGGGTCCTGTTCTCGGTGCCGCTGCGGCGGGCGATGGTCGTCGACAGTCCGCTGCCCTTCCCGGAAGGGCGGGCCGCGGCCGAGGTTCTGCAGGTCGGCTCGAAGTCGAACGCCGGCGGGGAGGAGAGCTCCAAGGGCCTGTCCGTCCTCATCTGGGGAAGCCTCGCCTCGGCGGGATTCGCAATCCTCACCCAGACCCGGCTGGTGGCCGCCGAGGCCTCGGCCTGGTTCCGGGCGGGCTCGGGGGCGACCGGAATCTCGGGCGGCCTTTCGTTCGCACTGATGGGCGTCGGCCATCTCGTCGGCATTTCCGTCGGGCTGGCGATGTTCCTCGGCCTGGCCATCGGCTGGTGGATCCTGCTTCCGGTCCTGACCGCCCAGAACCCGCTTCCGGGAGGCCCGGAAGCCTGGGCCGCAGCGATCTTCACCCAGCATGTGCGCTTCTTCGGCGCGGGCGTGATCGCCGTCGCCGCGGTCTGGACCCTGCTCAGGATCGCCGGGCCGGTGCTTGGCGGAATCCGCTCGGCGATGGCGGCGAGCCGGGCCCGGCGCGGCGGCGAGGCGCTGGCGCTGGAGGAGCGCGACCTTCCGATCGCGATCGTCGGCCTGGGCTCGCTCGCCATCCTGGCGCCGATCGCCTGGCTGTTGTGGACGGTCATCGCAGACGGGCCGCTCACCGGCTCGGCCGCGCTGCTGATCGTCGGCGCGCTCGTCTTCGTCCTCGTGATCGGGCTGATGATCGCGGCGGTCTGCGGCTACATGGCCGGCCTCATCGGAGCGTCGAACAGCCCGGTTTCGGGCATCGGCATCCTCTCGGTCGTCGCCGCGTCGCTGATGCTGGTCGGGCTGTTCGGCCGCGACACTCCGCCCGGAACGTCGGAAGCGCTGGTCGCCTATGCTCTGATCGTCACCGGAATCGTCTTCGGGATCGCCACGATCTCGAACGACAATCTCCAGGACCTGAAGACCGGGCAGCTGGTCGGAGCCACTCCGTGGCGGCAGCAGGTGGCGCTGATCTTCGGAGTGATCTTCGGCTCGCTCGTCGTCCCGCCGGTCCTTCAGATCCTCTACGAGGGCATGGGTTTCGCCGGAATGCCCGGCGCCGGCCCGAACGCCCTGCCGGCGCCTCAGGCGGCCCTGATCTCGGCGCTCGCCAAGGGGGTGCTCGGAGGCAATCTCAACTGGACGATGATCGGCTATGGCGCCCTCACCGGAGTGGGCCTCGTCCTTCTCGACGAGATGCTCGGCCGGGCGAAGATTCTTCGGCTGCCGCCGCTCGCGGTCGGGATCGGAATCTATCTACCGATGGCCGCGGTCCTCCCGGTCGTGATCGGAGCGGTGATCGGCTTCTTCTACGACCGCTGGGCGGACCGCAGCGCCAGGCCGGCCTTCGCTCGCCGGATGGGCGTGCTCACCGCGACGGGCCTGATCGTCGGCGAGAGCCTGTGGGGCGTGGTCTTCGCCGGAATCGTCGCCGGCTCCGGGACGGACGCGCCGCTGGCGCTGGTCGGCGAGGGCTTCGAGACGTTCGCGTTGATCGGCGGGACGATGCTGTTCGCGCTTCTGGCGGCAGGGCTGTACCGGAGGACGATGAAGCTGGTCGGGTGAGTCCTCGCCGGCTCAGCCCGCCTTTCTTTCAAGCCAGCGGCTGATGTCCTTCATCCGGGTGGTCCGGACTCGAACCCGGTCGCGGATCGCGGCGATGGCGACGTCGACCCGGCCGCGCGACTGGGCGGTCAGGTGCCGCTTCGCATAATCTTCGAGCTTGGCGACCATCGCCGGATCGGCCGAGGCCGAGCCGAGGCCGGCGAGGTAGCGGGAGCGCGACGAGATGTCGACGAGCGCCTCGACCTTCTCGCGGTTGCGGATCGCGAAATCGTAAGCGAGATCGGGGTGAGCCTTGGCCACGTCGGAGACGATCGCAGCGCTGGTGGTGGCGCCGGGCTCGTCGGTGAGGGCGAGCTCGAGGGCCCGGCGGGCGAGCTCGGGATCGGCGGCGGTTCCGAGCAGCCGGTAGAGCTGGGCCTTGACCAGCGGGCTCGGCTCGGCCCGCGCCTGGGCGCGCAGCCGCTCCCAGCCAGCGGAGTCGAGGTTGCGGGCGCTGACGGCGAGGATGGTCGAGCGAAGCGGTCCACCGGTGGCCAGCGGGTCGTCCGAGGCGAGCAGCCGGCCGGCCTCCGCCACCACCGCCTTGTCGCCCATCGCGCCGAGAGTCTCGATGAGCTCGGCGCGAAGCACCGGGATGGTCGGCGCCTCCCCGGATTTGGCGGTCCAGCCGATTCGGGCGAGCACGGGCGACAGCCTCGCCGAGGCGTAGCGGGCCAGCATGGCCTGGTGGACCGAATCGCCCTCGTACAAATTGTGGACGCTCTTGAGGATCGCCGACACGCGCTTCCAGACCTGCGGGTTGGCGCCGGCCGGAACCGCGTCGACCATGTCCAGGGCCTCGGCCGCCGACTGGTAGCCGGCGAGGCCGAGGCCCCAATTGTCGGCGAGAAGCCCGATCTGGTCGATCGGGTTCAGCCGCCCGAAGCCGGCGGTCAGCCGGTCGAGCAGGGCCGGGGCGTAGAGGGTCCGGTAATAGCCGGTCTGGCCGCTGTTCACGACCAGCGGCCCGCATCCGGGGACGCTGAGGGCTCCGGAGCCGCCGGTGACGAGGGTTCGAACCTCCGCTCCGCCGGCGGTCGCGGCGATCACCGGCACCCGCCAGGCGCCTGGCCGCCGGTCCCGGCGGTCGCGGCTGAACTCGCCCTGGCGAAGCCGGACGGCGGTGCTTGCGCCGCGGCAGGCGCCGCCCTCGACGCGGATCAGGGGCACTCCGGGCCGGAGGGTGAAATCATGGGCGATGGCGGTGACCGGCTTGCCCGCCGCGCCCTCGACCGCGCGCCAGAGGTCGTCGGTCCGGGTGTTGCCGAGCTTGTGGGTGCGGATATAGTCCTGGACTCCGCGCCGCCACGCATCCTCGCCGACATAGTCTTCGAGCATCGTGATCACCGCTTCGCCCTTGCGGTAGGTGATCGCGTCGAACGCCTGGCTGATCTGCTCGACGGTGGAGACCCGCTGGACGACCGGATGGGTGCTCGCCACCGAATCGAGGTTGATCGCCAGTTCCCGTCCCTCGACGTTGCCGAGCTCGGGCTCCCATTCCGGGTGGAGCGCCGCCGTCGCCTTGGTCGCCATCCACGAGGCGAAGCCCTCGTTCAGCCACAGATCGTCCCACCAGGCCATGGTCACGAGGTCGCCGAACCATTGGTGCGCCATTTCGTGGGCGGCGACCTCGAAGATGCTCTGCCGGCGAGCCTCGGTGGTGATCGCGGGGTCGACCAGAAGGATCGATTCGAACGAGAAGATCGCGCCCCAATTCTCCATCGCTCCGAAGAACTGGCTGCTTCCCGGCCCGGCGACATTGTCGAGCTTGGGCAAAGGATAGGGGGTTCCGAAATAGTCGTTGTACCAGGGCAGGATCCTGGCCGAGCTCTCCAGCGCCCAGCGGCCCTTCTCGCCGTCGCCCTTCTTGGTGACGACTCCGAGCTCGGTCCCCGCGGCGGTGGTGGTGATCCGGTCGAACTCGCCGACCGCGAGGAAGAGCAGGTAGCTCGACATGGGCGGAGTGGTGTGGAAGCTGATCATCCGGCGGCCGTCCGACTGCAGGTCGGAGGCCGCCTGGTGCATGTTGCTGATCGCGTCCTGCCCGGGCAGGACGGTGACGGTCAGGCTGTAGGGGGTCCGGAATTGCGGCTCGTCCCAGCCGGGGAACATTCGGCGCGCGTCGGGCGCCTCGAACTGGGTGAAGAGCGCCCGCTTGCGGCCCTTCGGGCTGTCGTAATCGAGCGCGAACAGGCCCGCGGCCTGGGTGTAGATCCTGCCGGTATATTCGAGCCCCAGCCGGTAGCGGCCGGGGGGGATCGGCCTGGCGAAGCGGACTGTGACCGTCTGCTTGCCGGGATCGGTCGAAATGCCGCTGGCTTCCGTCGTGTCGTAGACCCGGCTGACCAGCTCCGCCGACTGAAAGTCGAGATCGGCGGCGTTCATGACGATCTCGTCGGTGGCCTCGATCACTTCGATATGGGTGAGGACCGAGCCCTTGAACCTCAGATTGGCCGCGTCGGGCTGGATCAGGATGCCGTAGCTGACCGGGCGAACCTTGGTCGGCAGCTGGGTCGGGACCTGGGGCCGGGCGGCGGCCGGAGCGGCCGGAACGGCAGGGGCCGCGGGGTCGCTCGCCCGGGCGGCGCCGGCGAGGGCGAGTGCGGCGAGTGAGGCGGCGGCGAGCAGGCGCATCGGGGACTCCGCTGGGCGATCAGGGCGCGCTTTCCGTGGCGGCACCGCGCGACCTTTGTCAAATCAGTAGCCGAACAGCGGCGCCGTCGGATGGCCTTCGAGAATGTGGGCCCGAAGCCTCGCGGGCTCCCACAGATGCTCGACCCCGGCCTCGGCCTGGCGGATGAGCGAGACGATCGCCTCGTTGACCGGGGCGCGGCGGCCGAGCCTGGCGGCGAGCCTGACGACCTCGCCGTTGAGATGGTCGATCTCGGTCGGGCGGCCGGCCTTGAGGTCGTCGGCCATCGAGGAGCGGGCGCGGGCGTCGATCTTCTGGATCTTCAGGAACAAATTGTTGAAGATGAAATCGGGCGAGGCGATGACGTGGGGCAGGAGCCTGGGCGGAACCGGCCCGATCTTGGCCGGCTCGATCCCCGCCGCCTCGAGCAGCCCGAGCGCCTCGAGGATCGAGGCCGCGACGACCCGGCGATAGTCGCGCGACCTGAGCTGGTCGAGCAGGGTCCGGCCCGACAGGGCGTTGACGGCGTTGTTGAGGTTGATGAGCAACTTGCCCCAGGCGATCGCCGCCATGTCGGAGGAGAGGCGAAGCCGGGCGGGGCCCTCGCGGATCCGCTCCGCCAGGGCTCGAAGCGCCGGCACGTCCTCGGCGACGAGGTCGCCCGCGACGCCCTTGTGGAACCGGCCGTGGCCGAGCGCCGCGACGTTGAACGGCACCATCCCGGCCACCGCCTCGAAGCGCTGCTTGAGCACGGCCCGAAGCGTGTCGACGTTGCTCACCCCGTTCTGGAAGCTGACCACCAGCGCTCCGGTCCGGGCGTGGCGGGCGATCTCGCGGGCCGCGGCGGCGGTTGCGGCGCTCTTGACGCAAATCGCGATCACGTCGGCTCCGGCGAGCGAGGCGGCCCTGGTCGAGAAGTCGACCTCGCCGGGATCGAGCCGGGCCCGCCATCCCGAATAATCGGTGAGGGTGAGGCCGTTCTCCTGGATGTCGCGGCCGATTCGCTCGCGGCCGACGAACGCGACCGGAATCCCCGCCGCCGCCCAGGCGCCGCCGACGAAGCAGCCGACCGAGCCGGCCCCGAATATCGCGACCTTGGAGGTCACGCCCGTCCTTTCGGATGATGGACCGTCATCACGGGGCCGCTCATCCTCGGCCGCGATAGCCGGGGACGTCCTGGTCGGGCACCCACAGCCCCGCCGGAGCCTCGCCCGACTGCCAGAAGACGTCGATCGGAATTCCGCCGCGAGGATACCAATAGCCGCCGATCCTGAGCCACAGCGGCTTCATCTCCTCGAACAGCCGCTGCGCGATTCCGACCGTCACGTCCTCATGGAAGCCGCAATGGTTTCGGAACGACCCCAGGAACAGCTTCAGGGACTTGGACTCGACGATCGTCTCCCCCGGCGCATAGTCGATGACGAGATGGGCGAAATCGGGCTGGCCGGTGACCGGGCAGAGCGAGGTGAATTCGGGGGCGGCGAAGCGCACCAGATAGGGCTTTCCCGGGCGCGGATTGGCCACATAGTCCAGCTTCGCCTCCGTGGGCGAGGCGGGCAGGGGGCCGGAGCGTCCGAGATGGGTGAGGTCCATCCGCGCTGCCTTAATCGAGGCGCCGGGGGAGGGGAAGGCGCGCGGTCCTAAAGCGGCCGCTCCATCCGCACCGCCGGGAACAGCAGGCCGCCGCCCATCGGAGTCTCGATCGGATGCAGGCGGCGGAAGCCCAGCGAGGCGTAGAAGCCCTCGCCGTTGAGGCTCGCCCAGCATTCGAAGGCGGTGAAGCCGGCCTTCCGGGCGTCGGCTTCGCAGCGCTCATACAGCATCCGGCCGACTCCCCGGCCCGTCCAGCCGGGATGGGTGGCGAAATGGCGGATATGGGCGCGCCCGGCCTCCCCGCAGGGCCGCCCGGGCGGGTTGGGGCTCCAGCCGCCGCAGCCGGCCGGCTCGCCCGTCTCCGACTCGACGAGATAGTAACGGCCCGAGCCGAGCAGGTCGGGATTGGCCCTGGTCATCACCGGCAGGGCGCGCTCGAGCAGCTCGCGCGGATAGGCTTCGGCCATCAGCCCGGCATAAGACGGGCCGAGCACGGCGGCGACGGCTTCGGAATCGGCTTGGGTGGCGACGCGCAGGCGCATGAGCGGAAAATCGCAGCCGGAGCGGGGGCGGGCAAGCGCTTTGACTCGGCCAAAGCGCGTGCAATATCTCCCTTCATGAAGAAGATCCTGCTCGCCGCCTCGATCCTGGCCTGCTCCGCCCCCCTCCTCGGCCAGGCCGCTCCGGCGCCGGCCGCGAAGGAAAGCGAGAGGCCGATTCCGGAGCCGATCGTCTCGGTCACCCGACATAGCGGGACGTTCGGGGGCCAGCGCGTCGCCTACAGCGCGACCGCTTCGGAAACCTATCTCAAGGCCGCGGACGGAACGCCCAGGGCCAGCATCTTCTCGATCGCCTATGTGAAGGAGCCGCGCGACCCGAGCCGGCCGATAACCTTCCTGTTCAACGGCGGCCCGGGTTCGGGCTCGCTGTGGCTCCACATGGGCGCGTTCGGGCCGAAGCGGGTGGCGATCCCTTCGGACGCGCGCGACGACGGCGGCCCGCCCTTTCCGATCGTCGACAATCCCGACAGCCTGCTCGACACGACCGACATCGTCTTCATCGATCCGGTCGGGACCGGCTTCAGCCGGCCGCTCGGCAAGACCGAGGGCAAGGATTATTGGGGAGTCACTCAGGACGCGAAGTCGGTCGCCGAGTTCATCCGGATCTGGCTCGGCGAGAACGGGCGCTGGAACTCGCCCAAATATCTCGGCGGCGAGAGCTACGGGACGACCCGCTCGGCCGCCGTCGTCAACGAGCTCGAGGGACGCTACAACGACGTCTCGCTGAACGGCATCCTCCTCATCTCGACCATCCTCGACTTCGGCGCCCAGGCGACGGTGCCGGGCAACGAGATGCCCTACGTCCTGTTCCTGCCGTCGATGGCCGCGGCCGCCCACCACCACGGCAAGGCGCCCGCCGATGCCGGGACCCTCGAGGGCTTCGTCCAGGAGGCGCGCGACTTCGCCGCCGGCGATTACGCCATCGCCCTGATGAAGGGCCAGAAGCTTCAGGGGGAGGAGCGCGCCTCGATCCGGCGCCGGCTCGCCCGCTTCACCGGCCTCAGCGAACGCTTCCTCGAGTCGGCCGACCTCCGGGTCAGCGACCAGCGCTTCTACAAGGAGCTGCTTCGCGACCGCGGCCTCGTCGTCGGACGGCTCGACGCCCGCTATACCGGCCGCGACTATGACAATGCCGGGGAGGGGCCCGACAACGACCCGAGCTTCTACGGGATCGACGCCGGCTATACGGCGGCGCTCAACGCCTGGGTGCGCGACGGCCTCAAGTTCCGAACCGACCGCCAATATTCGACGATCGGCGGCGTCGGCGAGTGGAACTGGGACCTGAACGATCTCGGCGGCGACTCGCGCTACTACAAGAACGTCGCGCCCTATCTGGGAAGGGCGATGCGCGAGAATTCCGGCCTTCGGGTCTTCGTCGGCCAGGGATATTTCGATTTCGCCACGCCCTTCTACGGCGCCGAATATTCGCTCACCCGGACCGGAATCCCGCAGGAGCGGATCCACTATTCCTATTACGGGTCGGGCCACATGATGTACGTGCGCGACGAGGACCGCTCGAAGCTGTCGAGCGACGTCAGGGCGTTCATCCGGGCGAGGTGAGGCCCTGTCGCGAAACCGGGTCCGGCGCCGACAGGCCTCGCTGGCGTTCGCCCCGTTCAGCTGGAATCGTCACCCCGGGCTCGACCCGGGGTCCACCTCCTTTCACCTCGCCTGCCGCGGAAGGGAAAGGTGGATGCCGGATCAAGTCCGGCATGACGAGCCGGGAGGGCCGGGTCCCCGCATGACGAGCTGGGAGGGCCCGCGTCCCCGTCGCCCCGGGCTCCACCCGGGGTCCACCTTCCTTCAGGCGCCGGCAGGGGACAAGGTGGATGCCGGATCAAGTCCGGCATGACGAGGTGGGAGGGCCCGCGTCCCCGTCACGCCGGGTCGACCCTGGGTCCACCATCCTTCCCGGCGCCGGAAGGGGACAAGGTGGATTCCGGATCAAGTCCGGCATGACGAATTCGGAGGCCCGCGCCGCGTCGCCGTCACCCCGGGCTCGACCCGGGGTCCACCTTCCTTCAGGCGCCGGCAGGGGACAAGGTGGATGCCGGATCAAGTCCGGCATGACGAGGTGGGAGGGCCCGCGTCCCCGTCACGCCGGGGTCGACCCGGGGTCCACCATCCTTTCCGGCGCCGGAAGGGGACAAGGTGGATGCCGGATCAAGTCCGGCATGACGAGCTGGGAGGACCCGCGTCCCCGTCACCCGGGCTCGATCCGGGGTCCGCCTTCCTTCACGGCGCCGGAAGGGGACAAGGTGGATGCCGGATCAGGTCCGGCATGACGAGCTGGGAGGCCCGCGCCCCCGTCACCCCGGGCTCGACCCGGGGTCCACCTTCCTTGGCGGCGCCGAAAGGGGAGAAGGTGGATGCCGGATCAAGTCCGGCATGACGAGTTCGCCGCTTCCGTCCCAACAGGACGGAGTAGCAGGCTGCCACGTGCACTGGCTTTATGCGTTGCAGGGCTGACAAAGTGTAATGTAAGCTTGACAATATGTCAGGGCTGCCCTATCCGAGTCGCCATGGCCGGCGGATGGGCTGCCGGCGGGGCGAGGCGAGGGCCGTGGACGTTGGGGAGCTCGTGAAGAATCGGCTTAAGGTCCTGAGGGCGGAACGCGACTGGAGCCAGGCCGAGCTTGGCGGCCGGCTCGGAGTCTCCCGCCAGGCGGTGAACGCCATCGAGACCGGCAAATACGATCCTTCGCTGCCGCTCGCCTTCAAGCTCGGCCGCCTGTTCGGAGTCCCGATCGAGGAGATATTCGATGACGGCCTCGGGGGACCCGGCGATGCGCGCTGACGCTCCGCTCGGGGAAGGGGAGCGCCGCGAGGCGGCCCGGCGGCGCAAGCGCTGGCTGATCGTCGCGGCGCTCGCCGTGGCCGGAATGGTCCCCGGATTCTATCTCGGCTACCAGGACGGCGCCGCGATGGCGCAGAGCCGGGAGCCGGCCTGGTCGCCGGCCGTCGCGGCGGGCCTCGCCGGGCTCTACCTGGTCGTCATCGTCGTCGGCGGAATCCTGATGAACTCGGTCATGGACGAGGTCGAGCGCCAGCGCGGCTACAAGGCGGTGAGCTTCGCCGGCACCGTTTTGATGGTCGTCTATCCGACCTGGTTCCTGCTGTGGCGGGGCGGCTTCGTCGCCGAGCCCGTCCACTGGGTGCTGTTCGTCCTGTTCTGGCTGGGGCTGGCGCTCGCCAGCCTCTGGTACCGTTTTCGCTAGGGATGTGATCATGATCAGGAAACTCGCCGCAATCGCCGCTCTCGCTCTGGTCGCCGCACCGCTCGCCTCGCTCCACCTGCTCGGGGCGATCGACGGCGGGGCCTCGGTCTCGCTGCTCAGCGAAGAGGGCGGAACCGTCTTCATCCTCGAGGTGCGCGGCATCGCCAGCCTCGAGCCGCTCCTCGCCGCCGCAATCCTCTAGGAGGGAATCGGGATGACCGAGACTTCGGACGTCGAGCGCGCCGAGCGGATCGGGCGAAGGCGGGCGCGCATGTTCGCCGTCCAGGCGGCGCTGTTCCTCAGCTGGCAGGCCCTGTTCTTCTCGACTCCGCTCGAAGCTCCGATGCGCGACGTCGACTCGGTCAAGCTCTCGGCCTGGTTCGTCTGGGTGCTCGCCCTGCTCCTGATGCTCGCGACCGGAGGCGGCCTTCTGCGCCATCGGCGGCTGCGCGCCCTGCTCAACCACGAATTCACCCGAAGCAACCGCAATGCCGCCTATGCGATCGGATTCTGGGCCGCCGCCGGAACCGGAATCGGCCTCTATGTCGTCGACCTGTTCGAGCCTCTGAGCGGCCGCGAGGCGGTCCATTCGATCCTCTCGGTCGCGATCGCCTCCGCTCTGCTCGCTTTCGCGGCCCGCGAAGGACGAAGCGCCGGCTCGGCCTAGTCCGGCTGGACATCCCGGCGGCGGCGCGACAAGGAAAGGCCCGAATTCCCGCCGGAGCCGCAAATGCGCCTTGCCCCACTGCTCGCCTTCGCTCTCGCCGCCTGCTCGACGGTTCCGGAAGCGGGTCTGGGGCAGAGGGCGGAGCGCTGGTGGGGCGACGTCGCCACGCTCGCCGACGACAATATGGAAGGCCGGCTGACCGGAAGCCCCGGCTATCGCCGGGCCGCCGACCATGTCGTCGCCCGGCTCGAGGCGATCGGGCTCGAGCCGGCGGGCAGCCAAAGCTGGTTCCAGCCGGTCGAGTTCGAGGAGCAATATGTCGACTCCGCCGGATCCAGCGCTTCGCTCGCCGGAGGCGGTCGGGAAAGGCCGGTGCGCATACCCCAGGACATGATCGTCGGCCGCGGCGACGGCCCCCGGCCGGCGAGCGTCGATGCGCCGCTGGTCTTCGTCGGCTACGGCCTTCACATGCCCGAGGCGGGCCATGACGATTTCGCCGGACTGGACCTCAAGGGGAAGATCGCGGTCTTCCTGAGCGGCGGCCCGGCCGATGTGTCCGGCGCCCTCAAGGCCCACGCCCGCCGCGACCGCGCCCGGATCCTGTCGGAGCTCGGAGCGGCGGGGATGCTGTCGCTCACCGCCCCCAAGGCGGTGGAGATCCCCTGGGCGCGCTCGGTCGCCAGCGCCTCGCAGTCCGGAATGTATTTCGCCGATCCGGCGCTTCGGGACGTCAAGACCCAATTCTTCAGCGCCAGCTTCGACCCGGCCGGGAGCGAGCCGCTGTTCGAAGGATCGGGCCACGGCTTCGCCGATCTCGCCGCGCTCGCCGACGAATCGAAGCCGCTTCCGCGCTTCGACATGAAGCAGCGGCTCCGAGCCCGGCTCGCCACCCGCCGCGGACGGGTCGAATCGATGAACGTCGTCGCCCGCCTTCCCGGCCGCGATCCGAAGCTGAGGGCCGAGCATGTCGTCTTCTCCGCCCATCTCGACCATCTCGGAATCGGCGAGCCGGTCGGCGGCGACCGGATCTTCAACGGCGCGATGGACAATGCCGCGGGCGTGGCGGCGCTCCTCGACATCGCCGGAAGGCTTCAGGCGCGCCGGACCCGGCCGCGCCGCTCGATCCTGTTCGTCTTCGTCACCGCCGAGGAGAAGGGCCTGCTCGGCTCGCGCTATTTCGCCCTGCGCCCGACCGTCGCCAGGGGCTCGATCGTCGCCGATCTCAATTTCGACATGTACCTGCCGATCTTCCCGCTGAAGAGCGTGACGGCGCTCGGCGCCGAGGAGAGCAGCCTCGGCGACACCGCCCGCTCGGTCGGCGAGGCGATGGGCCTGCCACTGGTTCCCGACGCCTTTCCGGACCGCAACGCCTTCGTCCGCTCGGACCAGTACAGCTTCATCCGCGAGGGCGTTCCGTCCCTCGCCTTCAAGTTCGGCTTCGCCAAGGGCAGCCCGGAGGCGGAGATCGAGCGGGTGTGGCGCTCGACCCGCTATCACGCCGTGTCCGACGAGCTCGGCCAGACCGTGTTCCGGGAGGACGCGATCCGCCTTCACGATTTCGTCGCCGAGCTCGGCTTTCGGGTCGCGAACGCGCCGGAGCGGCCGCGCTGGAAGGCGGAGAGCTTCTTCCGCCGCTTCGCCGGCGAATAAGCCTTGCGCCGCCTCGCGCCGCTGCTGCTCCTGCTCGCCGCCGCCGCTCGGCCGGGCGACGATCCGCCGCTGCTCGACCGTCACGAGGCGGAGGCGATCGCGGCCGAGCTCTCCGGCGCGGCGGCGAAGCGGACGGTGCAGGCGATGTCGCTCCATCACCGGATGCGAGGCTCGAAAGGCTATCGCGCCGCCGCCGAGCTGGTCCGCGACCGGCTGCGCGAATATGGCCTGAGCGAGGTCGACATCATCTCGCTGCCGGCCGACGGCAGGACCTTCTACGGGACGCAGCGTTCGCGCCCGGCCTGGAATGCCGATTTCGCCGAGCTCTGGGAGCGGAAGCAGGAAGGCGGCCGCTGGACCGATTCCGAGCGGGTCGCATCCTGGGCGGACCAGCCGATCACCCTCGCCCAGGACAGCGTCAGCGGCCGTGCCGACGCGGAGCTGGTCGACGTCGGAACCGGCAGCTCGGCGGCCGAATATTCGGGCAAGGAAGTTCGCGGCAAGCTCGTTCTGGTCTCCGGCCAGCCGGAGGCGGCGGCGAAGCTCGCGGTGACCGAGCGCGGCGCGGCGGGGATCGTCTCCTGGGCGCAGAACCAGCGCTCGGCCTGGTGGGGCGAGGACGAGAGCCTGATCCGCTGGGGCCATCTCAGCACCTGGCAGGATCCCACCTTCGCCTTCATGGTCTCTCCCGCCCGGGCGCGGGCCTGGCAGGCGCGGCTCGCCAAGGGGGAGAGCGTGCGGCTTCGAGCCGAGGTGAAGGCGTCGCGGACTCCCGGCGCCTATCTCATCCCGACCGCCGTCATTCCCGGCAGGGACCGGTCGAAGGAGATCCTCTTCTCCTGCCACCTCGACCATCCCTCGCCCGGCGCCAACGACAATGCCAGCGGCTGCTCCGGAATCCTCGAGATCGCGCGGACCTTCCAGCGGCTGGTCGCCGAGGGCCGGCTGCCGCAGCCCCGGCGCACCCTGCGCTTCATCTGGCCGTGCGAGATCGAATGCACGATCGCCCTGCTCAACGCCCGCCCGCAATTCGCCGGCCGAACGCTCGCGACGATCCATCTCGACATGATCGGCGGCAATACCGAAGTCACCAAGGGCACCCTCGGAGTCGAGGGCTCCCCGCCGAGCCTGCCGAGCTTCGTCTCGGGAATCGGGTTCGCGATGGCGCGCTGGGTCGACGCTCAGGCGCTCCGCTATGCCGATCGCGGCGAGGCGGCCTTCCCGCTGCTCGACCCGGACGGAACGAAGAACCCGCTCCGGGCGAGGATCGGCGGCTTCTCGGAAGGCTCGGACCACCAGGTCTGGGCGGAGGGCAGCTGGCGGATCCCGGTCATCTACGTTTCCGACTGGCCCGACATCTACATCCACACCAGCAGGGACGTGCCCGGCAACCTCGATTCGACCAAGATGAAGCGGGCGATGTTCATCGCCGCCGCCTCGGCCTGGGCGCTCGCCAACCTCGACCAGTCGGACTCTCCGGCCCTCGAGCAGCTCCAGATGATCGAGGCCGAATTCCGCGGAGCCGAGGTCGCCCGGCGCTCGGCCGAGCTGCCCCCGGCCGACGGCGCCATGGCGATGTCCCGGCTCAGCGATCACGAAGTGGCGCTGGAGCTGTCCCTGCAGCGCTTCGGACTGACGGTCGGAGAACCCGTCCCGGAGGCCGTCGAGCCCTTATCGGCCGGGGCGGAGAGCATCGTCTATCGCCGCGACCCGAAGCTGAAGGGGCCGATGAACGGCTTCGGCTACAGCTGGCTCGACGACCATCTGGAGAAGGCGAAGCTCGAAAGGCCCGCCCTCCTGTCCCGCGAGACCGCCTGGGAAGGCCCGAGCTTCGGCTACGAGGCGCTCAACCTCGTTGACGGACGCAGCAGCGTCCAGCAGATTCGCGATTCGCTCGCCGCCACCGTCGGCCCGGCTCCGGTCGAGGAGGTCGCGGCCTATCTGGCGACTCTGGAGCGGCTCGGCGTGATCCGGCGTTAGGAGGAGCGATGGAGAGCCTGGTCACCACCGAATGGCTGGAACGGGAGCTCGGCGCGGCCGACCTCAAGGTCATCGACGCCACCTTGTTCCTTCCCGGCGAGCCGCGCGACGCCCGCGCCGAATATGAGGCGGAGCATATTCCGGGCGCGGTCTTCCTCGACATCGAGGAGGTTTCGGACAGCGCCAATCCGGCGCCGCACATGGTGCCGCCCGAGGCCAAGTTCGCCAGCCGGATGGCCTCGCTCGGCCTTCGCGACGGCCAGCGCCTCGTCGTCTACGACAACAGCCCGCTGCACAGCGCCGCCCGAGGCTGGTGGATGCTGAAGAGCTTCGGAGCGCATTATGTCGCGATCCTCGACGGCGGACTGCAGAAATGGAAGGCCGAGGGCCGGCCGCTGGAGAGCGGCCGCCCGCAGGTCCGGCACGGCCATTTCAGCCCCAGCCTCGACCCGGGCGCGATCGCCGACAAGGCCTTCGTCGCCGGCCTCGTCGGCTCCGGCAGCCACGAGATCGTCGACGCCCGCGGCCCGGGCCGGTTCGCCGGCGAGGATCCCGAGCCTCGGCCGGGCCTCGCCCCGGGCCACATTCCGGGCTCGAAGAACCTGCCGCAGGGCAAGCTGTTCGAGGCGGACAATAGCTGGAAGCGGGGCGGGCCGCTCCGCTCCGAGTTCGAGGCGGCGGGGGTGGATCTCGACAAGCCGATGGTCGCGACCTGCGGTTCGGGGGTCACCGCCTGCGTGCTTCTGTTCGGAGCGCACCTGCTCGGCAAGGCGGATTCGAAGCTCTACGACGGAAGCTGGTCGGAATGGGGCTCGGATCCGTCCACGCCCAAGGCCAAGGGGGCGGCGTGAAGGGCCGGCGGCCGGACACGAGCTTCGTCCATGGCGGGCGCCGCCCGGAATGGCGCGGCCGGCTGGTCAATCCTCCGGTCCATCGCGCCTCCACGATCCTGTTCGACAGCGTCGATGAGCTGCGCTCCGCGGCCCCCGAATTCGGCAAGCTCTATTACGGCCTTCACGGCACTCCGACGCAATGGGCCCTGGCCGAGGCGCTGACCGAGCTCGAGCCGGGCGCCGCCGGCACGATGCTCTATCCCTCCGGGCTGGCGGCGGTCACGGCGGCGCTCCTCACAGTGCTTTCGGCCGGCGACGAGCTGCTGATGACGGACAGCGCCTACGGCCCGACCCGGCGATTCTGCGACGGCCTGCTCAAGCGCTACGGAGTCGCAACCACTTATTACGATCCGCTGGCGGGCGCCGGAATCGCCGACCGGATCGGCGAGCGCACCCGGGCGATCTTCCTCGAAAGCCCGGGCTCGCTCAGCATGGAGGTGCAGGACGTCCCCGCGATCTGCGCCGCCGCGAAGGCGAGGGGAGTCGCCACGCTCCTCGACAACACCTGGGCGACGCCGGTCTTCTTCCCCGCCATCGCCGCGGGGATCGACCTCACCATCCTCGCCGGCACCAAATATGTGGGCGGCCATGCCGACGTCATGCTCGGAGCGGTCACGGCGGGGCCGGCATATTATTCGAGGCTGGAGCGGACGAGCTGGGACCTCGGCCAGTCGGCCAGCCCGGACGACGCCTGGCTCTGCGCCCGGGGCCTTCGAACGATGGGCGTTCGCCTGCGCCGGCATGAGGAGAGCGCTCTCAAGGTCGCGCTCTGGCTGAAGGCGCAGCCGCAGGTCGCTCGAGTCCTCCACCCGGCGCTGCCCGACTGTCCCGGCCACGAGCATTGGCGGCGGGACTTCAAGGGCTCGTCGGGGCTCTTCTCCTTCCTGTTCGAAGGCGGCGACGATTCGGCTCGGGCGCGGTTCATCGACGGCCTCGAGCTGTTCGGCATCGGCTACAGCTGGGGCGGCTACGAAAGCCTCGCCGTCCCCGTCGACCCGCAGCGGATCCGGACCGCGACTCGCCGGGATGCCGAAGGGCCGATGGTGCGCCTCCATATCGGCCTCGAGGATCCGGACGACCTGATCGAGGACCTGGCGGCGGGCCTCGCCCGCTTCGAGGCGGCATGAGGCCGCTGGCCGAACGCCTGGGAGTGACCTGGCCGACCTACGGCGACTGGGTCGCGGCGGCCGTGGCGCTCGCCGCCGTCGCCGCGGCGTGGGGGCTGGCCTGGCTCGCCGGGCGCTGGCTGGGCCCGCGCCTCGCCGCCTTCTGGGAGCATCGCGCCGGAGCCAGGGGCGGATCGCTCGCCGCCCGGATGTGCGATCTCACCCGCTACCTGGCCGGAGCGATCCTGGTCGCGATCCTGCTCAACGCCGAAGCCTGGCGGCCGCTCGGGGCGATCGTCCTCGGCCTGGCCCTGGCCGGCTGGGCGGCGATGCTGGTCTCGGGCCTGGTCAGGGGCCTGCAGATGCCGCGCTGGGCCGCGGCCCTGCTCGCGGCGGTCACCTTCTTCGCCTTGCTCGCAAGGGCGGTCGGAGGCCTGAAGCCGATCACCGACACGCTCGACCGGGTCGGCTTCACCGCCGGGGAGACCCGGGTGTCGCTGCTGACCGTCGCCGAGGTGCTGGTGACCCTCGTCGTCATCTATGCGGTGGTGAAGCTGCTCAACCGGATCGTCGGCCATTCGATCCACCGGGCGTCGGGCCTCGACGCCACCCAGCAATTGCTCGCCCAGAAGCTCGCCGCGGTCGCCATCCTGATCGCGGCCTTCTTCATCGGCATCGACCTGCTCGGAATCGACCTGACCGCGCTCGCCGTCTTCTCCGGCGCCTTCGGCCTCGCCGTCGGATTCGGGCTTCAGAAGACGTTCGGCAACCTCATCGCGGGGATCATCCTGCTGATGGACCGGTCGATCAAGCCGGGCGACGTCATCGTCGTCGGCGAAAGCTTCGGCCACGTCACCAAGATCGGAGTGAGGGCCGTCTCGATCGTCACCCGCGACGGCAAGGAGCATCTGATCCCGAACGAGAATCTGATGACCCAGGAGGTCGAGAACTGGTCCTATTCGAGCCGGGACGTCCGGGTGCACATCCCGGTCGGGGTCGCCTACGACTGCGACCTTCCGCTCGCCCAGAAGCTGATGGTCCAGGCGGCTAGCGAGTCGCAGAGGGTGCTTCAGACCCGCCCGCCCAAGATCTGGCTGATCGCGTTCGGCGAAAGCAGCGTCGAGCATGAGATCCTCGTCTGGATCAGCGATCCCGAGCAGGGCGTCGGAAGCGTCCGGTCCGAGGTCCTCAACCGGGTCTGGCGGCTGTTCAAGGAGAACGGGATCGACATCCCGTTCCCGCAGCGCGACCTCCACATCAAGGATTGGCCCAAGGAGTCCCCTCTCCCGTCCTTCACGGGAGAGGAGGGGCCCGCCGCGTAGCGGTGGGAGGTGAGGGTCTGTACACCGGACTCAGAAAAGACCCTCACCTCCCAAGCCTTCGGCTTGGGCCCCTCCTCTCCCGCGAAAAGCGGGAGAGGGGTTTATTCCGGAAGCCTTCGACCCAATTCGGCCAGGCCCTTCTCCAGCTCCTCGGCGAGCCGGTCGGCCGCGGCTCGCACCGGCAGTCCGGCCTCGTCGAGCTTGAGGAGCGCGCCGACTCCGGCGGCCGCCCAGCGCGCGGTCTCGGCGGCGAGAGAGTCGAACCTCTTCTGGTCGATCGGAAGCGACCGGGCATAAGCGGCGCTGATCCGCGCGGCCTCGTCCAGCACCTCGTCCCTGGGCGAGATGCAGGCTCGGCCGGCCATCTCCTCGACCAGCGCCAGAACCTGACGAAGCTGCGCGATCTGGGCGCCGGCGTCGGCTAGCCCCGGAGCATAGAAAGGCGGCTGCTGCTGCGTCATGCGCGGCAGGATAGCCGCGGAGGGCTAAGGAAGGGTTGAGGCGGAAGAACTCCCCCCCCGTTCGGCCTGAGCTTGTCGAAGGCCACTCTTCACCTCTCCCCCGATCCGAAGGAAGAGAAGGGCTTCGACGGGCTCAGCCCGAACGGAGCGGGGTGGACCGGAAGCGCAAGGCCAGGTCGGCCGGCGTTTCCAGCCGCTTTATTGCGGAGTGCTCACCGTCGCGTCGCGGCCGGGGCCGGCGGGAGCGGCGACGATCGCCTGGGTGACTGCGCCCTTGTCGACCACCTGGGTTTCGGGATCGCCCGCCACGGAGCGCGCGCCGAGCGCGACCCGCTCGTCGCCGGCGGCGTTGAGCATCGAGCGCTCGCCCTGGCTGCGCGGAGCCGGGCCGCCGAACAGGGCTTCGAGCGCCTGGGTGCGGGCGTCGCTGCCGACCGGAGTCGGCTCGCCGGTGCGCGGCGGGGTCAGGGCGTAATCCGGGGGGATCACCAGGGGCTGGTTGCGGGTGACGGCGAACTCGTCGGGCCGCTCGCGGCCGGCAATGCCGCCGGCGGCGCAGCCGGCCAGCACCAGGGTGGCCGCACAGGCGCTGAGGCCGAGCTTCATGATACGCATAGTCACTTATCCTCCTCGGGAACCTTCCGGTCGCGCGTCAGCAGCGCCCGGACCAGCAATAGCAGGACGCCGATGGTAATGGCAGCGTCGCCCACGTTAAAGACCAAAAAGGGGTGAATGTCGCCAATATGCAGGTCGGCATAGTCGACGACATAGCCGAGCCGGATCCGGTCGAGGATGTTGCCGAGGGCGCCGCCGAGCACCAGCGAGAGCGCGATGGCGTCGTCGCGGCGCTTCTCGCGCCACATCCAGAAGGTGACGAAGGCGGCGATCGCGACGGTGAGCGCGACCAGCAGCCAGCGGCCGAGCTCGCTGTCGGCGGGGAGCAGGCCCATCGAGACTCCCGTATTCTTGAGCCAGCGAAGGGTGAAGAAGGGGAACACTTCGATCGTGTGGCGCTGCGGCAGCTGGAGCGCGTAGGTCACAATCCATTTGACCGCCTGGTCGACTGCGAAGACGGCGAAGGCGATCGACAGGCCGAGCCGCCGGTTCTTTCGCACCCGCCCCTCGTCGCGGGACAAATCAGCCATTCACCACCCCCTCGCAGCGGGCGCACAGGCCCCCGTCCTCGTCCACGTCCGGAAGCAGCCGCCAGCAGCGGCCGCACTTGAGATTGGCGGACTTCGTAACCTCGATCGTCTCGCTCTGGCCTTCGCCGACCTCGGAGACGATGTAGATCTCGGCCAGCTCGTCGAGCCCGGTGTCGAGCAGGTCGATCTGGGCGGAGGGATAGAGGATCCTCGCCTCGAGGCTGGAGCCGATCACCTTCTCCCGGCGAAGCGGCTCGATGCTCTCGGTGACATTCTCCCTCGTCGCCCGGATCAGCGCCCATTTCGAGCCGAGCGCCTCGTCGCGCCAGCCGGAGTCGATCTGCGGCCATTCGAGCAGGTGCACGGACCCGCCTTCGCCCGGATAGCGGGTCAGCCAGACCTCCTCGGTCGTGAAGCAGAGCACCGGCGCCATCCACCGCACCAGAGCCTGGAAAACCGTGTCGAGCACGGTCCGGTAGGCGCGGCGCTTGGGCGACGAAGGGGCGTCGCAATAGAGGCTGTCCTTGCGGATGTCGAAGAAGAAGGCGGACAGGTCGTCATTGGCGAACGCCATGATCAGGCGGGTGTAGCGGTTGAAGTCGAAGCCGTTCACCGCGTCCTTCAGCTCGGAGTCGATCTCGGCCAGCCGGTGCAGCACCCAGCGCTCGAGCTCGGGCATCGAGGCCGCCGCGATCCGCTCCGACTCGTCGAAATCGGCAAGCGCGCCGAGGAGGTAGCGGAAGGTGTTGCGGAGCTTGCGATAGGAATCGGTGGTGGTGGCCAGCACCTCCTTGCCGATGCGCACGTCCTCGAAATAGTCGGTCGAAGCGGTCCACAGCCGCAATATGTCGGCGCCGCTTTCGTTGAGCACGGCGAGCGGATCGACGGTGTTGCCGAGGCTCTTGGACATCTTGCGCATGTTCTGGTCGAGCGCGAAGCCGTGGGTGAGGACGGCCTCGAACGGCGCCCGGCCGCGGCTTCCGCAGCTCTCGAGCAGCGACGACTGGAACCAGCCCCGATGCTGGTCCGACCCTTCCACATAGACGTCCGCGCGCACGCCTTCGCCGTAGCGGGCCTCGATCACGTAGCTGTGGGTCGAGCCGCTGTCGAACCAGACGTCGAGGATGTCGGTGACCGGCTCGTAATCCTCGAGGCTGTAGCCGTTGCCGAGCAGGGCCTGGTGGTCGGCCCCGAACCAGGCGTCCGCTCCGCCCTCGTGGAAGGCGCGGATGATCCGCGAGTTCACCACCGCGTCCTTGAGATACTCGCCGGTCTTCCTGTGCACGTAGAGCGCGATCGGGACGCCCCAGGCGCGCTGGCGGCTGATCACCCAGTCCGGCCGGCCTTCGACCATGGCGCGGATCCGGTTCTTCGACTTTTCGGGGACCCAGCGGGTCTCGTCTATGGCCTGGAGGGCGGTGCCGCGCAGCGTTTGAGACCCGCTCCGTTCGCCCTGAGCCCCTCCGAGCCGTTCGGCCTGAGCCCCTCCGACCCGTTCGGCCTGAGCTTGTCGAAGGCCCTCACTTCCTTCTTCGGACCCGGGCAAGGAAGGGGCTTCGACAGGCTCAGCCCGAACGGGATGGGGGGTCTCCCGAGCCGGCCGCGGCTGATCCATCGGGATGAACCATTGGGGGGTGCAGCGGAAGATGATCTTCGCCTTGGAGCGCCAGCTGTGCGGATAGCTGTGCCTGAAGTCCGCCGAGGCGGCGAGCAGCCCGCCGGCCTCGCCAAGGCCGGTGCAGATCGGCCCGTCGGGGGCGTTGAACTTGGCGTTGATGACTGAGCCAAGGCCGCCCAGCCACTCCCAGTCGTTCCGGTAGAAGCCCCCGTCGTCGACCGCGAAGACGGGGTCGATGCCGTTCGCCTTGCAGAGCAGGAAATCGTCCTCGCCATGGTCGGGCGACATGTGGACGAGGCCGGTGCCTTGCTCGGTGGTGACGAAATCCCCGGGCAGGAAGGGCCGCGGCCTCGCGAAGAAACCGCCTTCCTCGTGCATCGGATGGAGCGCGACGGCGCCGGCCAGGTCGCTTCCTCTGAAGCTTCCCGCTTCGCTCCACCGAAGGCGGAAGCCCTGCCCTTCGGGCGCGATCGACGCGAAATATCGCTCGGCTCTCTCGCGAAAGCCCCGGGCGAGATCCCGCGCCACGAGGAAACGGGTGCCCTGAAACGCGCTGAGCGCCGCGTTGGTCTGGGTGTAGCGGGAGACGGGAGTGTCGCCGTCGCTGTCAATCCCCGACCGCACGAGCACATAGTCGATCTCCGGGCCATAGGAGAGGGCCTGGTTGACCGGGATCGTCCAGGGCGTCGTCGTCCAGATCACCGCCCGCGCGCCGACCAGGTCGGGTGCGCCCGGCGCCTCGACGATCGGGAAGCCGACGTCGATCTGGGTCGACACGATCTCCTCATATTCGACCTCGGCCTCGGCCAGCGCCGTCTTCTCGACCGGGGACCACATGACCGGCTTGGCGCCGCGGTAGAGCTGGCCGCTCTCGGCGAACTTGAGGAGCTCCTCGACGATCTTGGCCTCGGCCTCGAACTTCATGGTGAGATAGGGATCGTCCCACTCGCCCATCACTCCGAGGCGCTGGAACTGCTCGGACTGGATCGCGACCCATTTCTCGGCATAAGCGCGGCATTCGGCGCGGAATTCGCGGGGCGGCACCGAGTCCTTGTCCAGCTTCTTCTTCCGGTACTGCTCCTCGATCTTCCACTCGATCGGAAGGCCGTGGCAGTCCCAGCCGGGCACGTAGGGCGCGTCCTTGCCGAGCAGCGACTGCGAGCGGACCACCATGTCCTTGAGGATCTTGTTCATGGCGTGGCCCATGTGGATGTCGCCATTGGCGTAGGGCGGGCCGTCGTGGAGGATGAAGCGCTCGCGCCCGGCGCGGGCCTCGCGAAGCCGCTTGTAGAGCCCCATCTCCGCCCAGCGATCGAGGATCGCCGGCTCCTTCTGGGAGAGGCCGGCTTTCATCGGGAAGTCGGTCTTCGGAAGGAAGACCGTCGCTCGGTAATCGGGCTTTTCGGACATTGCGGCGGGGCTTAGCCGGGAAGGCGGGGAATGGGAAGTTTCGTCGTCCCGGCGCTGGCGGGGCGCCTCAATTCTCCAGCGCCCGCCCGACATTGTAGAAATCCTCGATCCACAGATAGCCCCGGAAGTCCCTCGGGACCTTCGCCAGCTGCTCGGGCTGATCGAGGCCCGCAATCTCGCCATTCTCATAGGGGCCGAGCAGGATCACCTTGGTGCCGACGCTGTCCATCCTGGCGAGGAAGCGCCTGGGCCAGCCCCACACCATCCACTGGTAGTTGAGCGGCACCGCGACGGTCGTGTTTCGGCAGCTTTCCGGCACGTAGCTCGTCCAGCCGAACTTCACATAATCCTTGAGGCACGACTTCATGTCCTCCTTCCACCAGGTCCAGGCGCCGGGGACGAGCTGCCGGAGGCGCCGGGTGACGGAGGGATGGCCGTAGAAGCCGTGTTTGTCGTCTATCTTGACGCCCGCCCGCCCGAAGGCGCCGACCAGCGCGTCGGCGTCGCCCGGGTCCTTGCTCTTGAAGTTGAAGATGAGGCGCATCCGCGGAACTTCGCGGAGCGCCTCCTCGACCGTCGGCATTCCGCCGACCCCGCGGCCGCGCAGCGGAAAGGTCTTGCCGCCGTCCCAGGTGTAGCCGTAGCCGACGTCGAGCCGCTTGAGCTCGGCGAGGGTGTGGCGGCGGACCGGTCCGCGGCCGTCGGTCCGGCAGTCGAGGGTCCAGTCGTGGAAGACGACCATCTGGCCGTCGCTGGTCGGGTGGACGTCGAGCTCGATCGCGTCGGCGCCGAAATGGCGGGCGTTGGACATGGAGCGCAGGGTATTCTCGATGAAATCGTGCTCGGAAGGCCGGATCCGGGTGGCAGTGCAGGTGTCGCGGCCGACGCCCTCCCGGTCGAATTGCTGGGCGAGCCCGCGATGGGCGACCAAGACCAGCGGCTTCTGCAGGCGCGGAGCGATCCACGAGGCGTTGACCAGCGACACCGTCACCGCGAAGGCGACGACGGCCGCGCCCGCCCATTGCCACAGCTTCATGCCAGCCTCCGCCGCGCTTCGGCGCAATCCTCGGCCATCTGAGTCTTGAGAGCCTCGACGCTATCGAACTTCGCTTCCGGCCGAAGGAAGGCGATCAGCTCGACCTCGACGGTGCGGCCGTAAAGGTCGCCGTCATAGTCGAAGAAATAGGGCTCGAGCAGCTCGCGGGGCGGCTCGAAGGTCGGCCGGATGCCGAGATTGGCGGCCCCGTCCACGATTTTTCCGCCGGGCAGTCGGCCGCGGACAGCGTAGATTCCGAAGCGCGGCCGCAAATAGGGGCCAAGCGCGATATTGGCGGTCGGATAGCCGATCGTTCGGCCCCTCTTGTCGCCATGCTCGACCTCGCCTTCGATCGCGAAGGGGCGGGTGAGCAGCCGGGTGGCGGTGTCGCAATCGCCCGCGACCAGGGCGTCGCGGATCCGGCTCGACGAGATCGGCCCCTCCGAGTCGCTGACCCGGCCGACCGCATCGACCGTGAAGCCGAGCCGCTGGCCGGCTTTCGCCAGCACCTCGACGTTGCCGCCGCGCCCCCGCCCGTAGGTGAAATCCTCCCCGGTCGCCACTCCGGCCGCGCCGATCAGCCGCACCAGCCGGTCGGCGGCGAAGTCTTCCGCCGAGGTCGTGGCAAGCGCGGAGTCGAAGCGGAACACGATCATCGCGTCGGCGCCGGCGGCAGCGAACAGCCGCTCGCGCTGGTCGAGCGTGGTCAGCCGGAAGGCGGGAGATTCCGGCCGGAAGAAGCGCACCGGATGCGGGTCGAAGGTGGCGACCAAAGCGGGCCGCCCCTCGGCCCGCGCGCGCTCGACGGCCCGGGCGACCACGGCCTGGTGCCCGATATGGAATCCATCGAAATTGCCGAGCGCGACGATGCCCCCGCGAAGCGCCTCAGGAACCGCCGAGCCGCCGTCCAGCCGCTCCATGGCCGGGCGTATAGGAGAGGTCGCGGACGCCGACAATGTGCTCGGACCATCATGCTGAACTTGTTTCAGCATCCAGTTCTCCGCCTCCCGGGCGGGCGACCAGCTGGACCCTGAAACAAGTTCAGGGTGACGATAACCACCACCACGTCGCCCTACGGCAATCCCTCGAGCAGCCTCAGCAAATTGCCGCCCATCACCTTGGCGATCTCCTCGTCGGTGAAGCCGCGGTCGACCAGCGCCTGAGTGACGTTGACGAGGCCGGCCGTGTCGAAGCCGGTGGTCACCGCTCCATCGAAGTCCGAGCCGAGGGCGACATGGTCGATTCCGACGAGGTCGCGGACATGGGCGATGGCGGCGGCGATCGCGGCCGGCCGGAGGTCGCAGACGGCAGCTTCCCAATAGCCGATCCCGACCAGGCCGCTGGTTCGAGCGACTCCGCGAATCTCCTCGTCGCTGAGGTTGCGGTTGACCTTGCAGGTCGCCTGGACGCCGCCATGGCTGGAGACGACCGGCCGCCTCGCCATCGCCAGGATCTCGGCGACCGCGGAGTGGCTCGAATGGGCGATGTCGACGATCATCCCCTTCGCCTCCATCGCCCGGACGACCTGCCGTCCGAGCGGAGTGAGGCCGCCTTTCCGGACGCCGTGCATCGAGCCCGCGACCTCATTGTCGAAGAAATGGGCGAGCCCGGCCATCCGGAAGCCGGAGTCGTGGAGGCGGCCGACATTGTCGAGCCGCCCCTCCAGATTCTGAAGCCCCTCGATCGAGAGCAGGGCTCCGGTGACCTTGCGGCCGGCGTTGCGGTCGGCGAGCAGCCGCCGTACGTCGGCCCCGGTGCGAACGATGCGGAGCCGGCCTTGGGAGCGGGCTTCCGCCCGCCGGAGCTTCTGCGCGTGCCACAAGGAGCGTTCGAGCAGGGACGTCCAGGTCCTCGGCGGCTGAAGCTGGACGAGGGCGAGCAGGGTGATGTTGTCGCTGTCGGCGCCGTTGGAGTCGTAATTCTGGCCCTTGGGAGTCTTGGTGACCGAGGAGAAGACCTGGAGGGCGACGTTGCCCGCCTCGAGGCGGGGCAGGTCGACTTGGCCGCGCCCGGCGGGATCGAGGAGGTTGCGCTGCCAGAGCAGGGTGTCGGCATGCATGTCGGCGATGGCGAGTCGAGCGTGGAGGGCGCGAGCGCGCTCGGTCGTGGGCGGAAGCTCGGTCGCTGCCACCTTGTTCATTCCCGACTCGAGGCTGCCGGGGCCGAATATCAGATAGCCGCCGGCGGCGATGACGAGCAGGGCGAGCAGCCCGTAGACGATTTTGCGCATGATCCCCCCCGCGTTTCGAGGCGGTATACCCGCGTCTCCCGCCCTTCGTCATTCTGAACTTGGTTCGGCGTCCAGCGAGGGGCGGCCGGCTGAACCCTGAATGGCGTTCAGGGTGGCGGGGCTCGGCGTTCGAGCCTGACGAAGCTGTAGCCGGGATGGTCGGAGCGGGATTGCTCCCGCCATTGCACCCAGTCGAACGGGGGCATGAAGGTGTCACCTTCGGGCTCGGCATGGACTTCGGTAAGCTCGACGGCCTGAGCCAGGGGAAGGAAGAGGGCGATGATCTCGGCGCCGCCGATGACCGAGACCTGATCGTCTCCGGCCAGCGCCAGCGCCTCCCCGGCGGAGCGGGCCGTCTCGGCCCCTTCGGCGCTCCAGCCCGGGTCGCGGGTGAGGACGATGTGGCGGCGCCCGGGCAGGAGTCCGGGCAGGCTTTCGAACGTCCGGCGGCCCATCACCATCGCCGTCCCAATCGTCACTGCCTTGAAATGGCGAAGGTCGGCCGGGATCCGCCACGGCAGCCCGCCGCGCAGCCCGATCGCCCCGTTGGACGCCCGGGCGACGACGATCGTGACGGGCGAAGGACCGGCCATCGGCCCTGCCTAGCGGCTGGCAAGGGCCGGCGCTACCGTGGGAGCCGGACCAGCCTCGGGGAAAGCCGGATGCGCAAACTGCTTCACGTGATCGCCGCCCTTGCGCTTCTGCCCGGTCTCCAGCCGGCCTCGGCCCAGCCCGACCCGCCGGCGCCGCCCGCCGTCGCCTATCGCGGCTCGACCCTCCTCGACGTTCGCACCGGAGAGCTTCGCCCCGGAGTCACGATCGTCGCCCGCGGCGAGACCATCGAGGCCGTGCTTCCGGCCGGAGCGGCGGTTCCGGCCGGCGCCGAGACGGTCGACGTCGCCGGACTCTATGCGATTCCCGGGCTGATCGACGTCCACATGCATGTCGAGAACGGGGCGGGGCGAAAAGTCGCCGAGGCCGTGCTCCGGCGCGAGATCTTCAGCGGAGTCACCGCGGTCCGCGACATGCTCGGCGATTCGCGAATCCTCGCCGACCTGTCACGAGCCGCGATGCTGGGGGAGATCCCGGCTCCGGACCTCGATTATGCCGGCTTCGTGGCGGGCCCCGGCTATTTCGTCGACGACCGGCTGAACCGGCTCGCCCGGGGCGGAATTCCGGGACGAGTGCCGTGGATCCAGCGGATCACGCCGGAGACGGACCTGCCGCTGGCGATGGCGAGGATCGCCGGCACCGGCGCGCGCGGAGTGAAGATCTACGGCGATCTCGAAGCGGCGGCGGTCGCCCGGATCGCCGCCGAAGCGCACCGGCAGGGGCTTTCGGTATGGGCCCACGCCGCGGTCTTCCCGGCGACTCCGCTGCAGGTCGTCGAGGCTGGGGCGGACAGCGTCTCCCACGTCTGCATGCTGGCCTACCAGACCCTCCCGGTGCCGCCGGCCAGCTATCACGACCGGGCGCCGCTCGACCAAGCGGCGCTCAAGAGCGGGCCGGTCCACCCGGCGCTGGCCCGGCTGTTCGCGGCGATGAAGGCTCGCGGAACGGTTCTGGATACGACGGTCGCCGTCTATCACCTGATCGAGCGGCTCCGGGTCGAAATGCCCGATCATCCGCCGCCCACTTATTGCGACAGCGGGCTCGCCGAGCGGATCGCCGGCCAGGCTTATGCGGCGGGAGTGACCCTCGCCACCGGAACCGACGGCCCGGCGCAGGCGCGAAGCCTTTATCCGGCGGTGTTCGAGGAGATGGAGCTGCTCCGCAAAGCGGGACTGCCGCCACTCGAGGTGGTTCGGGCGGCCACCCTGAACGGCGCCAGGGCGCTCGCTCGCGAAGGCGAGATGGGCGTGGTGGAGCCGGGCAAGCTCGCCAATATCGCCTTCCTGAGCGAGAATCCGCTGGCCCGGGGCGCGCGGTGGCGCTCGGTGGTGCTGACGGTGAAGCGAGGGGCGCGATACTGGCGGCGGGACTATAAGCCGGTCACGGCGGCGGAGATGGGCGAATAAGGCTCGCGCCCGTCATTCCGGACTCGATCCGGCATCCGCCTTTGCCCCCCCGGCGCTGCCAAAGGAAGGTGGACCCCGGATCAAGTCCGGGGTGACGGTCCGCGGCCTTAGACCGCGACCTCGGCCTTGATGTGGGGGTGGGCTTCGTAGCCGCTGATCTCGAAATCCTCATATTCGTAGCGGTCGATCGCCTCGGGGCGGCGGAGGATGGTGAGCTTGGGCAGCGGCCTGGGCTCGCGGGTCAGCTGGAGCCGGGCCTGGTCGAGATGGTTGGAATAGAGATGGCAGTCGCCGCCGGTCCAGACGAACACGCCCGGCTCGAGCCCGCATTGCTGGGCGAGCATGTGGGTGAGAAGCGCGTAGCTGGCGATGTTGAAGGGGACTCCGAGGAAGGCGTCGGCGCTTCGCTGGTAGAGCTGGAGGTTGAGCCGGCCGCGGGCCACCTGGGTCTGGAACAGGCAATGGCAGGGGGCGAGCGCCATCCGGTGGATTTCGGCCGGGTTCCAGGCCGAGACGATCTGGCGGCGAGAGGCCGGGTCGCGCCGGATCAGCTCGATCAGCTCGGCGATCTGGTCGACATGGCGGCCGCCGGGCCCTTCCCAGTCGCGCCACTGCTTGCCGTAGACCGGGCCGAGCTCGCCGGCCTCGTCGGCCCATTCGTCCCAGATCCTGACCCGGTTCTCCTTAAGCCAGGCGATGTTGGTCTCGCCGCGAAGGAACCAGAGCAATTCGATGATGATCGAGCGCAGATGGAGCTTCTTGGTGGTCAGAAGCGGGAAGCCGTCGGCGAGGTCGAAGCGCATCTGGTGGCCGAAGACGGAGAGGGTGCCGACTCCGGTTCGGTCCTTCTGCTCGGCGCCCTCGTCGAGGATTCGGGAGAGGAGGTCGAGATAGGGCTTCATGAGGGGACTATGGCGGGGGACGCCGGGGTTTCCAAGGGTGGACTCGGGCAGGTCTTCCGTTCGGCCTGAGCCTGTCGAAGGCCTTTCCTTCCTTTCAAGAGCAGGTCCGGGAAGGGAGGGCTTCGACAAGCTCAGCCCGAACGGACCCGGGCTTCGACGAGCTCAGCTCGAACGGACGAGGGCTTCGACGAGCTCAGCCCGAACGGACGTGGGCTTCGACGAGATCAGCGCGAACGGACGTGGCGTCTCAGGACTTGCGTTCCCGGGCTTCCTTGATCGCGTCGCGGAGGGTTTCGTAGCCGACGGCGCCCTGGAAGACGCGGTCGCCGACGATGAAGGTCGGAGTGCCCGTCGCCTCGAGGTTGCGGGCGAGCTGGAAGTTGCGCCCGAGCTCCTCGTCGGCGGCCGCGGCGGGAAGGTCGCCGCTCAGGCCGACGGCCGAGCGGGCTTTGGCGAGGGCTTCCGGCGTGGGCCGGCCGGCGGTGAACAACGCGTCGTAGAAAGGCTTGAAGCGCCCCGCCTGGGCGGCGGCGAGGCTGGCCCGGGCGGCGGCCTCGCTGTCCGCGCCGAGCACAGGCCATTCGCGCCAGACCACCTTCAGCCTGGGATCCTCGCGGAGCAGCCGCTCGATGTCGGCATTGCTCTTCCGGCAATAGCCGCAGGCGTAATCGAAGAATTCGACGAGGACGACGTCGCCGTCCGCGGCTCCCGCCCAGGCGCTTGCGAACGGCGTCTCGAGCGAGGCCCGGTTCGCGGAGATCACCCGGGCAGCCTCGCGCTCGCGAAGCCGGTCCATCGCCTCGGGCAGGATCTCGGGATTTTCGAGCAGGTAATCGCGGACCGATTCGCGCGACACATAGGCGACCCCTCCGCCGCCGACGACCGCTCCGATCAGTCCCGCCCCAAGCGCGAGCTTCCAGCCGCCCGAGCCGCGGGAGCCCCCGTCCTCAATTGTCACGATTCTTTTTCTTCTTTTCCACTTCGGTGCGCGAGACCATGGCGATGTCCTGAGCGCGCAGCCAGTCGGGAGTCCCGGTCGGGACGGTCCGGAGCGCCTGCTCGGCATTGACCAGGGCGAGGCGGGGCTCGCCCTGAAGGTTGTAGCGCTCGGCGGTGGCGAGGGCGGCGCGGCCGGGATCGCCCTCGCGGTCGTAGACGATTCCGAGCTGGTACCAGGCGAAGGGATTGCTGTTGTCGCGGCCGATGGCCGAGCGAAGAACCCGTTTCGCTTCCTCGAAATTGTCCGGCTTCTCGGTGGAGATGAGCGCGTGGCCGAGCAAGGCGGCGATCAGCGGCTGGTCGGGGGCGTAGCGGACCGACTGGCGAAGCGATTCGAGGGCCTCGGCGGGGCGACCGGATTCGAGCAGGATCTGGCCCTTGAGCTCGAGGAAATAGGGATCGGCGGGCTGCTCGGCGAGCAGGCTTTCGGCCTCGGCCAGAGCCTTTTCCGGATAGGCGCTCTTGTGCCAGGCATAGGCCCGGGCATAGCGCGCGGGCACGCTCTTGTTGGAGACCGGATAGGCGACGAGGGTCCGGGTCGGGTCCTCGACATAGCCCGACAGCTTCGCCTTTACGCGCTGGAAGCGCGCCTCGAGCCGGGCGTCCGTGCCGGTGCTCCACCCGGGCGCGCTCTTCACCGTCTGCTCGAGGGCGGCCATGCGCTCCCCGGTGAGCGGGTGGGTGCGCATATAGCCGTTGTCCTGCGGGATGGCGTAGCGGAACTCCTGATTCTGGAGCTTCTTGAAGAAGCTGATCAGGCCCTTGCCGCTGACTCCGGACTTGGCGAGGTAGCTCGCCCCGGCGGCGTCGGCCGAGGATTCCTGGGTCCGGCTGAAGGCGAGGAACTTGCCCATCGCCGCCTGCTGCCCGGCGGCGAGCAGGCCCATTCCGGCCTCGCCGGCGCCGGCCGCCATCGCCGCCGCTCCGAGCACCATCGAGAGGATCATGATTCCGGTGGCGACCTTGATCCCCTCCTGGATCCGGATGACGTGGCCGCCGGTGATGTGGCCGACCTCGTGGGCGATCACGCCCTGGACCTCGTTGGCGTCGTCGGCGGCGGCGAGCAGCCCGGAATGGATGTAGACGATCTGGCCGCCGGCGACGAAGGCGTTGATCGACCGGTCGTGGATGAGGACGACCTGGACGTTTTCGGGCCTTAGCCCGGCCGCCTCCAGGATCGGCCGCGACATGTCTCGGAACAGGGCCTCGGTCTCGGCGTCGCGAAGGATCGACTGCGCCGCGGCGGGGCGCGCCGCGAGCCCGAAGCTCAGGATGAGGAGGAGTGCGAGGCGGAGGACGAACGCCGCCCGTCGTTTCAGCTTCATGGTCGCGTCAGCCATGCCGCATCCTTTGTCGCTGGGGCTGAACCTGACATGAGCGCGCCCGCCGGG
The DNA here is from genome assembly GCA_036386795.1 of Allosphingosinicella sp. Lineage (GTDB taxonomy): Bacteria > Pseudomonadota > Alphaproteobacteria > Sphingomonadales > Sphingomonadaceae > Allosphingosinicella. Next base: position 201,861 of record DASVUZ010000048.1, on the reverse strand, counting down.
GCAAGCGCGCTCATCCATCGTCAGGCTCCGAAGGTGCGCTGCCACCAGCCGCGGCGAGGCTCGCCGTCCTCGGCGGCCCCGGCCTCGTCGGCGGCCGCAGCGCCGTCGCCGCGGTCGTTGGCGGCCTCGGGCGCCGGAGTTTCGGCCGGCGGCGCCTCGGCATCCGCCTTCTTGCGGCGGGTCCGCTTGGGCTTGGCGGGCGCCTCCTCGGCGGCGGCTACGGCGGGCTCGGGCTCGGGGGCGGGAGCGGGCTCGGAGACCGGCTCCGCTTCCGCCGCCTGAGCCGGCTCGGCCTCAACGGGCGCGGCGGGCTCCGCCTCGGCGGCCACGGCCGGAGCTTCGTCCTTGCGGCGGGCGCGCGGACGGCGGCGGCCCTTGGGCTTCTCCTCAGCCTCGGGAGCGGCTTCCGGGGCGGCCTCGGCCGGCGCCTGGGGCTGGGGCTCGGGCGTCTCGGCGGCCTCGGCAGCCTCCGCCCGCTCGGCTTGCGCCGTCACGGGCACGTCCGCCTGGTCCGGGCCGGCGGGCTCGGAGCCCTCCTCGCCCTCCCGGCGACGGCCGCCGCGGCGGCCGCGGCGGCGGCGGCGCTTGCGCCCGCGTTCCTCATTCTCCTCGCGGCGCTCGCGCTGCTCGCGATTTTCGGGCCGGCGCGGCCGGGCTTCCGACTCGGCCTCCTCGGCCTCCTCGTCCAGCTCCTCGTCCGGCTCGTCCGCCAGCTCCTCGGCCAGCTCTTCCTCGTCGATCTCGGGCTCGACGATCCGCTCGACCCGGGGCCGGGCCGCCGGGGGCGGGCCGAACGACTCGACCGCCATCTTGGCGCCCTCGAAGCTCTCCTCGATCAGGACCTCGACCTGGACTCCGTAGCGCGATTCGATCTCCCCGATCTCGCCGCGCTTGCGGTTGAGGACGTAGACGGCGGCCTCGCGGCCCGCTCGAAGAACGATCCGGCTGCCGCGGCCGCGCGCGGCCTCCTCCTCGAGCATTCGAAGCGCCGACAGGCCCGCCGACGAGGCGGTGCGCATCAGGCCGGAGCCCTCGCAATGCGGGCAGGGCCGGGTCGAGGCCTCGAGCACTCCGGTGCGGAGCCGCTGGCGGCTCATCTCCATCAGCCCGAAGGAGGAGATCCGGCCGACCTGGATCCGGGCCCGGTCGTTCTTCAGGGCCTCCTTCATCGCCTTCTCGACCTTGCGGATATGGCCGTTCGATTCCATGTCGATGAAGTCGATGACGACGAGCCCGGCCATGTCGCGGAGGCGAAGCTGGCGGGCGATCTCGTTGGCGGCCTCGATGTTGGTCGCGTAGGCGGTCTGCTCGATATTGTGCTCGCGGGTCGAGCGGCCCGAATTGATGTCGATCGAGACCAGGGCCTCGGTCGGGTTGATCACCAGATAGCCGCCCGACTTGAGCTGGACGACCGGCTGGTACATCGCCGCGAGCTGGTCCTCGGCGCCGTAGCGCTGGAACAGCGGCACGGTGTCGACGTAATTGGCGACTCGCTTGACGTGGCTCGGCATGAGCAATTTCATGAAGGCGCGGGCGGCCTTGTAGCCGTCCTCGCCCTCGACGATGACCTCGTCGATGTCGCGATTGTAGATGTCTCGGATGGCGCGCTTGATGAGGTCGCTGTCGCCGTAGATGAGCGCCGGGGCGCTGCTCTTCAGGGTGCGCTCGCGAATCTCGTCCCAGAGGCGCGCGAGATAGTCGAAGTCGCGCTTGATCTCGGTCTTGGTGCGCGAAAGGCCGGCGGTGCGGACGATGCAGCTCATCGAATTGGGCAGCGACAGGTCCGACATGATCTGCTTGAGGCGCTTCCGGTCGGCGCCGTTGGAGATCTTGCGGCTGATTCCGCCGCCATGGCTGGTGTTGGGCATCAGCACGCAATAGCGGCCGGCGAGGCTCAGATAGGTGGTGAGGGCCGCGCCCTTGTTGCCGCGCTCCTCCTTGACGACCTGCACCAGCAGCACCTGTCGCCGACGAATGACATCCTGTATCTTGTACCGCCGGCGCAGGTTCTGCCGCTTGCGGCGGAGTTCGTCCGCGGCATTCTCTTCCGGGGCGCTCTCGGCGGCCTCGGGCAGGGCGGGGGCGTCCTCGTCGCCCTCTTCACTCTCGTCGGATTCGGCAAATCCATTCTGGTTGCCGCCGTCGATGAAACCACGGCCGTGGTCATGGTCCTCCTCGTCGTCGTGGTCGTCGCGGCTCTCGTAGCGCGCGTCCTCCGCGGCGCGGATTCGCTCCTCCTCGGCGGCATGCTCGGCTTCCTCGCGGAGCAGCGCCTCGCGGTCCTCGCGCGGGATCTGGTAATAATCGGGATGGATTTCGGAGAAGGCCAGGAAGCCGTGGCGGTTGCCGCCATAGTCGACGAACGCCGCCTGGAGCGACGGCTCGACCCTGGTCACCTTGGCTAGATAGATATTCCCCTTGAGCTGCTTGTGCTCGGCGGATTCGAAATCAAATTCCTCGATCCGGTTTCCCTTGACCACGGCCACCCGAGTTTCCTCCTGGTGGCGCGCGTCGATCAACATGCGCATCGTCATTAACATCACTCCACGCGCGCTGTGCCGTCCTCGCGGCGGCGCCGAGCGCGCGCTCGAATATGGACGAAGGCGCGGCCCGTTCGGCGCGCGCCTTCAATGTCCGGGTTGAAAAGAAAAAAGTCGCCTCTGCTGCGCGTGGCAGGCCGGCGGAAAAGCCCGGCCGCAAAGCCCCCGCCGCAATGCCCGATCCCGTTGGGGAGGGCAGCGTGTGGGGAGAAAAATGCCTCATGCAGCGTCAACCTTGGTGGCCGGCCTGGGTGCCGGCGCATGCGTTCGGCCCGAACGAGAAGGAAGGTCGCTCCTTCAGCAGGGTGCCGAGCCCGGTTGCTAGCATCTGCCATGGGCAGCGGCAACCGCTATCCGGGGCCGCTTCGTCCCGCGGCCGGCCGCGCCCGGTCCTGCCGGCGCGCACCGCCGGCCCCGACCGTCACCGGGCAAGTCGACCGGGCCTATTCGGCGGGGGCGGGCGTCGAAGCTTCGGCGAGGGCGCGCTTGTCGGCCTCCTGGCGGGCGCGCATGGCGTCGCCGCGATGGGCCCGGGCGGCCATCGCGTCCCAGGCGGCCGCCGCCCTGAGGCAGCGGTCGCGGACATTGTCGAGGGTGGCGGCTTCGGCATCGGCGCGCGCCTCGGCGGCGCGGGCCAGGTAGAAATCGAGCTGGCTGGACATGGCGCGCCTTCTCTCCGGAAAGGCCGCCCGAGTCCAGCGCCTGTCGCCGCCGGCTGTCTCAATGATAGAAATTGGCGAGGCGGCGCATCAGCCGGATGAGGATCAGGCAAGCCCGACGTTCAGCGCCGCTGACGAGATCGATGCCCGTCTTCCTGCGCTGGGAAGCGGCCTGGCGCCGGCCGCGGCGGCGACCCTCTTCTACCCCGGGGCGCCCGGGACTCCGGCCTATACGGAGCAGGCGCCGGCGGTCGAGGGCGAGAGCTGGACGAAAGAGGGGCGCCGCCGAAGCGACGCCCCTCTTTGGCCGAAGGCGGAGGCTTACGCGCTCTGCAGGTTGACCGCGCTGGTCTTGCCGCGCTGGTCCTGCTCGAGGTCGTAGCTGACCCGCTGGTCCTTGTTGAGGGTGGTCATTCCGGCGCGCTCGACGGCGGAGATGTGGACGAAGGCGTCGTTGCCGCTGCCCTCGGGCTGGATGAAGCCGTAGCCCTTGTCCTGGTTGAAGAATTTCACGGTGCCGATCGGCATGAGCATTTCCTTGGTAACAAGAGTGCCGCCGAGGCCGGATCGGCCGCGACGGGCTTTAGCAGCGTGTAGAGAAGGAAAGACCGACCGAAGCCCGAAATGTCCGTCGCATGCGACTTTAGCCCGGCCCCTATGCACGATTCGGGGTGCCGGCGCAAACCGGGCGGCCGGCCGGCCGCGATCCGGCCGCGGAGTCGGCGGTCAGAAAGCCGGCTGGCCGGACACCGCCGCGCCAGGCCGCACGGCCTCGCCGGCGGCGGCGGCCGAGACCGGGATCAGCAAGGCGAGGGCTGCGATGGCGACGGGGATGAAGCGTTTCATGGCGTATCTCCTCGTTCGCGCGCCGGACGCGGCAAAGGGAGGCGCGGCGGGCGCTCAGCGATCCCAAAAACGGGCGGGGCGAAGGGCGGGTTCCGGAGCGGCGGCGCGTGCGCGGGGCTTCCGGTCAACCCAATTCGAGGATCATCCGGACCAGCGTCAGCAAGGCCATGGCGAAGGGCAGGCTGAAGCTCAGAGCGGCGGCGAGGCGGTTGCCGTAGGCCGCGCCGGCCAGGATCCGGTCGTGCCACTGGCTCAGCCGCTCCACCTCCTCGCCATGGTCGGGCAGCCGGTCGGCGGCCGGCTCGAGCCGGGCGTTGATCCGGGCCTGGAGCGCTTCGGCCTGGGCGCCGGCGAAGCGCCGCAGGGACTCCCGGATCGCCGCCTCGCTGCGCAGGTAGACGAGGCTGCCATAACCCAGCGAGGCGAAGCTCGCGGAGGGAACCACGAACCAGAGAAGCGGCGAGCGGCCCTTGAACCCGTAGGGGCCGAGATCGACTCCGAGCAGCATGATCGAAAGGATGGCGAGGAAGATCATCACCCAAAGGATGAGCATCTGTCGGGCGAGGCCGGCGATTCCCCTGACCAAGGGAGTCTCCGCCGCGCCGAGCACGTAGAACCTCTCCCGGGCGAGATCGAGGCGCCGGGCGAAGGGCTCGTAGAAGCGGCCGACCAGCACGCCCCGGGCGGCGACGAAGGTCAGGTAGAGGCCGATTCCGGTCCACAGGAGCCGCACCGGCCCGAAGCGGGCGCCGGCGATCCTCGGGCTTTCATTGGCCTGCGCCCACGTGCTGACGAGCGCGACGACGATCGCGACCCCCAGCGGGACGATCCAGCGCGTCCGCGCGCTATCGCGCCGCTCGAGATCGTCGGCGACCGCGGCGACGTAGGCGGGGGTGGCGTGGGGCAGGATTTCGGAGCGGACGATGTCCAGCGAACGCTGGGTCGCCAGCCTGGTGAAGAACATGACCGCGGTGGAATAGACCAGCGCCCAGACGAGGAGCCCGACGAAGCGCGGATCGCTGGGAGCCCCGGAATAGCCGAAATGCTCCAAGGCGATCGCCGCGCCGACGACGAGGATATAGGCCCCGGCCCAGATCGCGGCGAAGGGCAGCGGCGCAAGCCGGGCACCGCCATAGGCCGGCATTCCGATTCCCATCGCTCGCCGGTGCAGCCGGTCGAGAACGGCCAGCAGCCGTTCCTGCTCGCCGCTTCCAGCGGTCCCGGCGCCGGGATCCATCAGCGGCAGGCCTGCCGGGACCGGCGGCGGCCAGCGGCGGGCCCGGGCCGAGATCCTCTCACACCAGCTCCGCCGCGTCGGCGGCGGTGGCGAGGCCGAGCGTGTCGTAATATTCGCTGAAGCGGGTCGCCCGGCCGTTCTCGAAATGCCAGAGGTCGACCTTGGGCGTGTGGACCTCGCGGCCGGTGGTCTTGTTGCGGTAGCCGCAGCGGCCGACCATCACCACTTCGTCGCCTTCGGCGATGAACCGCTCGACGTCGTAATAGAGCATCTCCCACTCCCGGCTCAGGGCCGCGAAATATTCCTCGGCCTCGGCCCGGCTTCGATGGGTTCCGGCGAGCCCGCTGGGAAGCTCCGGGTCGAGCAGCGAGCGCATCTCGATCTCCTCGGCGAACAGCTCGAGCACCTCGGGCGCGGAGCCGCCGCGAGTGTCGCTCCAGCGCCGATAGGCCGTCTGCAGGGCGGCGACGTTGGGGTTGGGGTGGGTTGCGGTGTCGGACGGCTCGAACATCTCCTGTCTTCTCCTTGCGGAGCGGGCGAAGGGGCGGGCGCAGGATATCAGAAAGCTGAGGGGCGTGCGAGCGGCGAGGGGGTGCGCCCGACCCATCCGCGCCGGGCGGCTTGGCTACATCGAGTTCAAGTGGAGGATGTTGCCGTCCGGATCCCTGAGCCAGACCAGCTTCTCGCCGCCGGCGTGGTGGATATTGCCTTCGAGCCGGCCGATGCCGGGATAATGTTCGAAGGTCGCGCCCTTCGCCTCGAGCGCCTCGACGATGGAGTCGAGGTCCGAGCCGACGCCCCAGACGACGGCGTTGCCCTTGTTGGTGCCGGCATATTCCGACTGGTAGACGATGAGCCTGGTGGCTCCGGTCCGGTAGACGCAGACTCCTTCCTCCTTCCCCTGCTCGGCGCATTCGAGGCCGAGGATCTCCGCGTAGAAGGTGTGAGCGCGGTCGAGGTTGGCGACCGGGAGGATGGCCGAGCTGTCATGGTCCTTAAGCATGGCGGCTCCTTCGCTGCCCGGGGTGCCGCCGACCTATAATCGCCCGGCGGCGATCCCGCCAGCGCCGCCCCGCCGCGCCGAGGCGGCTCCTTTGTTAACCGGGCCCTGATAGGCTTGCCGTTCGGACCTCCTCCACCGCCGGGACCTGGGCAATGCGGCTGAGCTTGAAGGGCATGCTTCGCAACGCCAGGCTTCGGGTCTGGCTGTTCGTGTTCCCGGCGCTGGCGGTCCTCACCGCGACTCTCGCCGCCCTGATCCTCAACGGCCACGAGGCGGCCGGCCAGAGGCGCGAGGCCGATCGCCGTTACGTGCAGACTCTCGACGTCCTGCTCGCTGCGAGCGAGATCAAGAGCGCGGTCAACGCCGCGATCCGCGGCGAGCGGGGCTATCTCCTGACCAACGACCGGCGCTTTCTCGGCCCCTATGCGGAGAGCCGCCGAGACATTCCCGGGCTCTTCGACCGGCTCCGCCGGCTGACCGGCGGGAGCGCGCGGCAGGACGCCGGGCTGGAGCGGCTGCGCCGGCGGCTGGCGAGCTATTACGCCCTTCTCGACCGCACGATCGCCCTGGCCGCGGCGGGCCGGAGGGACGAGGCCCAGAGGATGGTCCGCCAGGGCCTGGGCAAGCGCCAGGTCGAGAACGTGCTCCGCGAGGTCGCAAGGATCGAGGCCGAGGAGCATCGCCTGCTCGCCGCTCGCCGGGCGGTCTATGCCGGCGCCGACCGGCGTTCCGACAATTACGGGCTCGCGCTCGCCGCCGCGGGCCTCGCGATGCTGATCCTGCTCGTCGCCTCGGCGATCGCGGCCCTGAGGGCGAACGCCCGGGCGGACGAAGCGACCGCCGAGCTGCGCCGGATCGCGACCACCGATCCGCTCACCGGATTGTGGAACCGCCGCCATCTGCTCGAGCGGATCGAGGCGGAGATCGGCCGGTCGCGCCGGGGCGGCCGGCCGCTGTGCGTCGCGATCATCGACGTCGACCATTTCAAGCGGGTCAATGACGAGCACGGCCATCCCGCCGGCGACGAGGTCCTTCGAGTGCTCGCCGGGCTTCTCAAGGAGGCCGTCCGGTCGAGCGACGTGGTCGGCCGGATCGGCGGCGAGGAATTCGCGATCCTCATGCCGGAGACCGACCGCGCCCAGGCGAAGCTCGTCTGCGAGCGGCTTCGCGACAGCGTGGCTCGAACGCCGGTGCGGCTTGCGTCGGGAACGGCGCTGACGGTGACGCTCAGCACCGGGATCGCGCTCCTGGCGGGCGGGGAAGCCCCGGAAGCGCTGATCTCGCGGGCGGATTCGGCGCTCTATGGAGCCAAGGCCGATGGGCGCAACTGCGTGAAGCTCGCCGCCTGAGCAGGGCGCCGCCGCCCGCTGCCGGCGGCCCGAGCTTTTTGCCGAGGCCGCCGCGGCCGGACCGTGTAGGATGGACGCGATGAGCTGGACCGCACTCCTTCTCGGCGCCGGCGCCGCGATCCTGATCTGGCTGGTCCTGAAGCTCCGCGGCGGCGGCGGCCGGCGCGACCTGCTCGGGCCGCCCAAGGCGAAGCCGAGGGCCTTGTCGCGCGAGGAGCTGGAGCAGCTGACCGAGATCGTCGGCCGCGGCGAGTCGGAGGAGGCGCTTCGGCGGCTGAAGAGCGCGGGCTATGACGTGGCCCAGTCGCGGCGCCTCATCTGGTTGATGACCAAGCTGGCGGCGACGGACTGAGCGCGCCGGCGGAGCACAGCGGGCAACGGGCGAGGCCGGCCTCAGGCCGCGCCGACCGCCCGGGCGAAAGCGAGGCTGTCGAACATCTCGGTGAAGCGGGTCGCCTTGCCGAACTCGAAATGCCAGATGTCGACCTTGGGCGAATCGACGACCTTGCCGCTGGCCCGGTGGCGCCAGGCGCAGCGGCCGATCGCCACCACGTCCTCGCCATATTCGCCGTCGGCGACGAACTGGTCGACGACATAGTCGATCATCTCCCACTCGAGCGCGAGCGCGGCGAAATATTCGGCCGCCTCGGCGCGGGTGCGGTGGGTGCCGGCGAGCTGCGAGGGGACGTCCTGCGGGGTGAGCACCGAGCGCATCTCGATCTTGTCGTCGAACAAGGCGAGGATCTCGTCGGCGCTTCCGCCCCTGGTGTCGCGCCAGCGCGTATAGGCCTCGCGAAGCGCGGCGACGTGCGGATTGTCCCGGGCAGACACGGCGCTTGCTCCCCCAAAGCTGGCCCCTGAGCGGGATAGTAGCAGATGGCGGCCGGGGGGTCGAGACGGGGGCGGCCCGGGCCGGGGAGATTTTCGGGTCAGCGCCGGTCCGCGACCGCCTTCAGATAATCGTGGACGGAATCGAGCTCGGCCTCGGTGAGACGGGAATAGCGCCAGCGGGCGACTCCGCTCATCAGCCTGAGCTCGCGCCCGCCGATCGGCTTGCCGGTTCGAAGAAGGGTCCGGAACTGGGCCCGGTCGTAGCCGGCGACGACCGCGAGCGGCGGCGCCGGCTTGTCCTGCTCCTGGTCGCGGTCGCCCTCGAGCCGGAGGCCGTGGCATTCCGAGCAGGTGGCCCTGACGATGTAGCGGCCGAGGGCGTGGCCGGGGCCGGCGTCGGGCGGCCAGCTCCCGCTTTCCTTGCGGACGTCGGCGGCGGAGGAGCGCCAGGTGCCCGCCGCGATCTCCGACTTGGCGCGCGGGCCGAAGGTCGGGAGCGGATGGTCCTTGCCGGCCGGGCGGTGGGTCCTCAGCCAGGCGATCACCGCCTTCGTCTCGGACTCGCCGAGATGGGTGAAGAGGTGCGAGGGCATGCCCCAAAGCTCGCGGCCGTCATGGCCGATTCCGCCCCGGATCGCCCGCTCCAGCGCCTTATCGTCGGCGTAGCGGGGTACGGCCCGGGTCAAATTGGCGGTCCACAGCCGTCCCCATTGGGGGTCGCTCCAATCCTCGCCGGTGAGGTCCTTGCCGTGGCAGCCGTTGCAGCCGAGCACCGTCGCCAGGCGCTCGCCGTGGGCGACCGGATCGGCGGAGAGCCGGGCGAAGGCGGGGGCGGGCGGGGCCTGGGCCGCGGGCGAGTCGTCGGGCGCCGGGGCGGGAGAGCCGCAGGCCGCGGCGAGGAGGGCGAGGAGCGGGAGCAGGCGCGGGGCGGCGCGGGCGAAAGTCGGACGGTGCATCGCGTCGGCTCCCTTGGGGCGGGTGCGGGCAAGCCGGGGACACTATAGCTTTTCCCCGGGCTGTCATCATGGCTTCGGCGCGCTAGGGCTCGGAGCCGGGGTCGGAGCCGAAATAGGAGTCGCGCTGGGCTTCGGCCCGGGCCCGCTCCTCGGCGCGCTCCGCCGCCTCGTCGGAGTCGATCACGGCCTGCTCGGCGGGCGAGAGCCGGCGGCGATAGTCGTCATCGCCATATTCGCCCTCCTCCTCGCCGTCGAAGCCGGCGGGCGGCGGATAATCGGTCCACCAGCCGTCTTCCTCCTCCCAGACCTTGTGGCGGTCGACCTCCATCGCGGCCTCTCTCCGGAGGTGAAGTTCATGAAGTTCATGGCCTCCCCGGATTCTGCGCAGGTCGGCCGCCGGCTCCGGCGCGGCGGGGGCGGCGGGGGCGAGCAGGGCGCGGGCGTCGTCGCCGCGATCCTCGCCCAGGGCGGCGAGATAATCGTCCCAGCGAGCGACCAGGGCGAGGTGCGGGGCGCCAGTCTCCTCGGCTCGGTCGACGCGTGAGTCGAGCCGGGCGAGCACCGCCATGGTCAGGCGATTGTCGTAGCGGTGCTTCTCGGCGACGATCACGCCGTTGCGGTAGATTCGCTCGACGACCCCATTCATCGAGCGCGACCAGGCCTCGTCGGCGAGCCTCGGGCGGGCGATGACGCAGGCGGCCTCCCAGCCGGCGGCGAACAAGGGGTCGCGGTCGCGCAGATTGTAGGCGGCCCGCGCGCTCATCCCCGCCGCCAGCGAGGCCTCGAGAACGACCCCGCATTCGCCGAGCCGCTCGAGGAAGAGGCGCTTCCGCTCCGGGGTCCAGCCGTCGTGGCGCAGCGCCCGGGTCTCGGTGAAGGCGTTCTCCGGCTCGAGCGGCACCAGCGCCTCGACGATCTCGGGCATGTGCTCGGTGAGCATGGCGGGACGCTCGGCGGGCGGGAGCGGCTCGGCGGGGGAGTCGGGACGCGACTCGAAGTTCATGTTCTGTTCCATAAAGGCTTTTTAGGCAGGGAATTCCCCTTCGTCAAATCCTATTTTTCATAGCACGGCCGAGGCGATTTTCGGGTTCACGCAAAGCCGCTAAGGGGCCGTGCCGGCGGCGGGGGCGGGGCGATCCTTCGTCCGGGGAGGCTGGGGACGATGACGTCCATCCTTCGACTTCACTCAGGGCGAGTTTGGCGGCGAGGGCGAGGAGAGCGCGGAGGGCGGTGCGTCGGAGCGGGGAGGCTGTCTTTTTTGGTTCGCACAAAGGGCACAAAGGGCACAAAGCCACGAAGGGGCCGGGGGGGCGGCGAACGCCGAGCGCGCCTTCAGGGACGAGCCGGCATCGCGCTGCGCGGGAGGGATTGCCTGCGGCGCAAGACTCGGTGCGGCCCCTTTGTGCCCTTCGTGACCTTTGTGCGAACCGATTCAGGCGGCTGCCGAGGCAAGGCGGTGCGCGTCGTGCCGCAGGCGAGCGAGGCAGTCTTCGCTGCCGGTGAGCTCCCAGGCGAAATAGGGGGCGATGGCGTCGAGCGCTTCGACTTCGCGGGACGGGCTTGGTGGCGAGGGCCGGTAGGGTTCAGAATGAAAGGGTTCGCGCGGAAACGCGGAGGCGCGGAGGGTCGGTGCGGGCTCCGATCGCGGAGCGATCCTTCATTGGGGGCTGTCGCGGACGGCGTTGGCGGTGATGCGCCTTCGGCGGTACGGGGCGGCGCCTCTCCGCCTCTCCGCGTCTCCCCGCGAACCACTTCAGCCGGGCGACTCGGCGAGGATGAGGCTCTACTAAGGCTCGTCCGGGGGACGAGCCATGAGCCTCATGGCGTCCTGCTTGAGCATCCTCATGGCGCCGGCATCGCCATCGAACTCGCCGGTGCGCTCGTCGAGCGCGAGGTCGAGCTTGCGGGCGAGGGCGGCGAGATCGGGGGCGGGGGTGCGCAGGAGCCGGGCGAGGGCGGCGTGATGGCGGGCGCCGACCGGATCGTAGACATGGTCCGGCGCTCCGGCCATGGCGGCGATGGCGGCTTGGGCCTTCTCGAAGCGGGCGAGGGCGCGGCGCCATTTGAGGACCATGGAGCAGCGAGGCGGCACTCCCAGGGTCGTCATGCCGGACTCGATCCGGCATCCACCTTCCTGACGGCGGTGGTGGGGCAGAAGGAAAGGTGGATCCCGGATCAGGCCCGGGATGACGGGAAAGGCCACAGGAGCGAACGCAGCGCCTAGCAGCGCCCTTCGACTGATCCCGGTCGAATTGCGTTTCATAGGCTCCGGACCGCTGGCGGTCCGGAGTGCGACAGCTTATGCTGCCCGTCAGCCATCCTTCGCCTCCTTTTATCGGGAGTTCCTTCGACTCATGCTTTCGCAATGCTCAGGATAAACTGCGGGTCAGCGCCGAAGCGAGGCGGGCGCCTTGGTTCGGCTGATTTCTAGCTAAACGGAAAATAGGGGCGGGTCAATAGCAGTTGAACAAAAAAGACCGCGCGGCCGCCCCCGGACGGGCGTCCATCCCATGCGCGGCTTGCGCATGCCACCGGAGCTGGAGGCGGCGATCGACGCGTGGATTGAGCGGCAGCCGGAGCCCAAACCCTCCCGCTCCGAGGCGATTCGGCAACTGATTGAGAAGGGGTTGGCCGCGGAGTAGGAGCGCTCGATCAAATCGGATCGCCTGCAAAAGATTATTTTAGATATTAAGCCGCCGGGAGCGCGGTGGTTTCATGCGCCCGCATACCTCCTCACGGCGACGCCGCTAGTCACGGTCGGCCGTCGGCGTCCGCCTGGGATTGAGCGGCAGTCCGAGCCTCAACCCTAGCGATCCAACAATTGAACGGAATAGGTGGGAGATGAGTCAGGCGATTGTACTCATCCCAATTCGAGTGGGCCTTCCTCGTCGCCCTGTATCTACTTTTCTGTCGCCTAATTTAACGAGAGTAGTCTGGTTGAGGTTCGTCATCGGGTGGAAAAATCCCACCCATTATCCGGTAGTATCGTAATTGAAAATCAATCATCTGTGGAGAGTCACGCCAATTATGTATATATGAGTTATCAGGATAACGACGCTTTCTAAGTTCCACTAACTCCTCCACTTTTGGTAGCAAACTCCAGAACTCTTCGCGTTCAAGTGGATGCGCCCCATATTCATCGAGCTTAAGTATCTTAGCTAAAGGCTGTCGGAGTGCTGAAAACGAGGGGTGAAGATATCCCTCCTCGCTCGTGGATAATCCTTGAACGAAATTTCCAATAGCCCGCGCACTGTCTATTACTATCATCTCGCCTCGTCGCGCTTTCCGGAGAGTAGCAGAGCTTATTTTAGCGCGCGCGGATGCGTCCCCATACGAGAAGCCGGCAGACTCTATTATCGCATCAATCGCACCCAATCGAAACTCAACATAACAAAATATACGCTTCACGAATGGGTGTAGAATATCTTCGATGCGGAAGATATAATCATCTTCGTAGGACCGGTACTGAGGATCGAGAATGCTGCCGTTAAAGGCTCCGCTTTCGTAGTTTACCTCCTCCAGTTTTGAGCCTAGGAGATTGGCACCCTCAAAATTAAGACCTCTCAAATCTTGGCCAGAAAGATCTAAATTCGTAAGGTGTGCCCGCTGATAGAAAGTAAAAGGATCTCGTCCCGACATGGCCGCGAGGCGAACCAAAGACGTCTCTCCGGACTGCAATAGCACAAGCACCTGTTTTAATTCATCTTGAAAGTTGTTTTCGGTCATTCTGGTATCGCAAGGATGTTAGCAATGAGAAGACTTGCAAACCGGTTATCTATATGACCAGGTTCAAGATTTGCATCATGTAATATTAGCTTCAGGTGTTGAATCGCAGCAGCCTCACTGACTTCATTGAGCACTAGGCTTTTTAGGTTAGACATGACACCTCGATCCTTCGGCTGAAGATCAGAAATGTCTAAATCCTCCAGAGCGCAAGTAACTTCCACGGTAATAGTGGGTGGCAATGGCGACGTATTCGAAAGTGACTTTAGCCGAAATCTAGGTGAATCGACTGGGTTCCAAGGCTGGCCTTTCAACGTTTCGCGATAGCTGGGTTGAAGCTCCCAAGAGTATGATCGAGCATCCCCAGGAATTGGAGAGACCAGAATCTCCGGAACACTCTGAACTATCTTAATCTGCTCTTCCTGAGTAACACAGTCTTCGGATGCAACCGCCCCGGTTGCTGCCAAGTGGAAAGTCGCTGGAGACAGTTTCCCGGCAAGCTCAGTATTCGACTTAGCCGCACTCTTTATGCCTAGAATCTTGCTCAATTCGACTTCTGCGGACGGCACACCTCGAGCAACAGTTTTCCTGTCGATCTCAAGAGGTGCCTCTAACCTGACGGTCAGCAGGGCGCGCTTTAGGCTTACTTTGAATGTAAAAGGGAAATCTGCGCTTGATCCGCCCAGCCTGCCCTCGGTGAAGCTCATTTCGACGTATACAGCCGAGGAGTTCCCATCGACGCGGAACGGTTCGTGCCAAGCATCCAGCGACAACACTTCTGAAAGTATCCGGGCACGATTATGCGACATTTAGCCCCCTCTAATGTGCTGCCGGGCCTTAGGGAGGTCCGGAGATATCACGGAATCGATAACCTTTGAAACGCAAGAAGGACTGATCTTGTTAAGGTCGTTATTGGCATTACTCTGCCGCCTCTCGCTCACGCAACGAGGCGGTTGCGCGGGCTTTCTTCTTCCGTGGAGGGGATGTCTCGGCGCGTGGTCCCTTGAGTAGCTGTTTGAGATAGCCGCCAGTGTAAGACTTCGGCTCCTCCGCCACCTGCTCCGGCGTCCCCTCCGCCACGATCTCACCCCCCTTGTCCCCACCCTCAGGCCCAAGATCCAGCACCCAGTCCGCAGTCTTGATCACCTCGAGATTATGCTCGATCACCACCACCGAATTGCCCTGGTCGACCAGCGCATGGAGCACCTCGAGCAGTTTCCTCACGTCCTCGAAGTGCAACCCCGTCGTCGGCTCGTCCAAAATGTACAGAGTCTGCCCCGTCGCGCGCCTCGACAGCTCCTTGGCGAGCTTCACGCGCTGGGCCTCGCCGCCGCTCAGCGTCGTCGCCTGCTGGCCGACCTTGATGTAGCCGAGGCCGACTTCCTCCAGCATCGCCATCTTGTCGCGGATCGGGGGGACCGCCTTGAAGAATTCGTGGGCGTCTTCCACCGTCATGTCCAGGACGTCGGCGATGCTCTTGCCCTTGAATTTTACCTCCAACGTTTCCCGATTGTAGCGGTGGCCGTGGCAGACGTCGCAGGTGACGTAGACGTCGGGGAGGAAGTGCATCTCGATCTTGATGAGGCCGTCGCCCTTGCAGGCTTCGCAGCGGCCGCCCTTGACGTTGAAGCTGAAGCGGCCGGGCTTGTAGCCGCGCGCCTGGCTCTCGGGGAGGCCGGCGAACCAGTCGCGGATCTGGGTGAAGGCGCCGGTGTAGGTGGCGGGGTTCGAGCGGGGGGTGCGGCCGATCGGCGACTGGTCGATGTCGATCACCTTGTCGAGATATTCGAGGCCGCTGATCTTCTCGCACGGGCCGCAGATCACCCGGGCGCCGTTGAGGGCGCGGGCGGCGCCGGCGTAGAGGGTGTCGATGGTGAAGCTCGACTTGCCGGAGCCGGAGACGCCCGTGATGCAGGTGAAGGTGCCGAGCGGGATCGAGGCGGTGACGTCCTTGAGGTTGTTGGCCCTCGCGGCGTGGACGGTGAGCTTGCGGCCGTTGCCCTTGCGGCGCTGGGCGGGGACGGCGACGGCGCGGCGGCCGGTCAGATAGTCGGCGGTTAGGCTCTTCTCGTTGGCGAGCACCTCTTCGAGCGTCCCGCGCGCGACGACCTCGCCGCCATGGGCGCCGGCGCCGGGGCCCATGTCGATGACATAGTCGGCGGTTCGGATGGCGTCCTCGTCATGCTCGACGACGATGACGGTGTTGCCGAGATCGCGGAGGCGCTTGAGGGTGACGAGCAGGCGGTCGTTGTCGCGCTGGTGGAGGCCGATCGACGGCTCGTCGAGGACGTAGAGGACTCCCGACAGGCCGGAGCCGATCTGGGAGGCGAGGCGGATGCGCTGGCTCTCGCCGCCGGAGAGGGTGCCGGAGGTTCGGTCGAGGTTGAGATAGTCGAGCCCGACATTGTTGAGGAAGCCGAGGCGCTCGTTGATCTCCTTGAGGATGGCTCGGGCGATCTCCTTCTGCTGGCCGTTGAGCTTGTCCTCGAGGGTCGAGAACCATTCGAGGGCGTGGCGGACGGAGCGGCGGGTGGACAGGCTTATGTCCTCGCCGGCGATCTTGACCGCGAGCGGCTCGGGGCGGAGGCGGGCGCCGTGGCAGGTCTCGCAGGGGGCGGCGGACTGGTATTTGGCGAGCTCCTCGCGCATCCAGGCGCTCTCGGTCTGGAGCATCCGGCGGTTGAGGTTGCCGATCACGCCTTCGAAGGGCTTGCGGACGTCGTAGCTTCGCTTTCCGTCGATGAAGCGCAGGGTGACGGGCTTCCCTTCGGTTCCGAACAGGATCATCCGGCGGACGTCCTCGGGGAGGTCGTTCCACGGCGTCTCGAGGCTGAATCCGAACTCGCGGGCGAGGGAGCCCAGGACCTGCATGTAATAGGGGCTGGGCGGGTTGGACTTGGCCCAGGGGACGACGGCGCCGCGCTTGATGCTGAGATTCTCGTTGGGGACGACGAGCTCGGGGTCGAACAGCAATTTCTCGCCGAGGCCGTCGCAGGCGGGGCAGGCGCCCTGCGGGGCGTTGAACGAGAACAGCCGCGGCTCGATCTCGGCGATGGTGAAGCCGGAGACGGGGCAGGCGAATTTTTCGGAGAAGACGATCCGGCCCGGCGGGGCGTTGTCGGAGAGGACGCCCCTCTCCCCTTCAGGGGAGAGGCCGGGAGAGGGGGAGTCCTGGGAAGCGCTCGGACTCCCCCTCTCCCCGTCCCTCTCCCCTGAAGGGGAGAGGGGGCTGTCCGCCGGGTCCAAATAGACCAAACCTTCAGCGAGCTTCAGTGCCGTCTCGAGCGAATCCGCGAGGCGGGTCTCGATCCCCTCCTTCACGGCGAAGCGGTCGACGACGACCTCGATGTCGTGCTTGTACTTCTTGTCGAGGGCGGGCGCCTCCTCTATCGGGTAGAGCGTCCCATCGATCCGCACCCTCGTGAAGCCGGCCTTCTGCCATTCGGCCAGCTCCTTCCTGTACTCGCCCTTGCGGCCGCGCACGACCGGCGCGAGCAGGTAGAGGCGGGTGCCTTCGGGAAGCGCCATCACCCGGTCGACCATCTGGCTGACGGTCTGGGCGGCGATGGGGAGGCCGGTCGCGGGCGAGTAGGGGATCCCGACCCGCGCCCAGAGCAGGCGCATATAGTCGTATATCTCGGTGACGGTGGCGACGGTGGAGCGCGGGTTCCTCGACGTCGTCTTCTGCTCGATCGAGATGGCGGGGGAGAGGCCCTCGATATGGTCGACGTCGGGCTTCTGCATCATCTCGAGGAACTGGCGCGCATAGGCGCTCAGGCTCTCGACGTACCGCCGCTGCCCCTCGGCATAGATGGTGTCGAAGGCGAGGCTCGACTTGCCGCTCCCCGAGAGGCCGGTGATCACCGTCAGCGTCTCGCGCGGGATGTCGACGTCGATATTCTTGAGATTGTGCTCGCGCGCGCCGCGGACGGAGAGATGAGTCAGCATGGCCGGTCGTGTTCCAGATCTGTTCTGTGATTAGGCAGGGACGCGCGACGGGTCAACGCGGCAGGTGGGAGATGGGTGCGGGCGGGGCGGAAGGCAAGGTGGGATTTCGTGACGCAGGCGTGACGGGGATCACGGACCGAGCAGCGCGCCGGTGCGAAATCGTCTCTCTCACGGGAGGCGAAAAATGGCTATTTTGGAAATCGAGGCAACGCCCAGCGACGATCTGAGGCGTTACAAGCTCGCCATCGACAGGAAGCGCGTTCGGATGGGAGCGAACAATAAGGGTCGCTTTGAAGTCAGGGGCGACTGCAATGACGGCTCCGAACACAGGCTGTCCTATGGCCTGGTCGGCCCGGCGGGCGCGACGCTCAGCATCAAGGTTTTGTGCGGCGGCGAGACCGAAGTCGAGATCGCTAACATCGAAATATTCCCGGAAGGCGAGCCTTATGCCGCCGGGTGGCAGGATTTCAGGCTGTGAGGGCGTGGCCTGCCGGAGCTTCGCTCCTCGCTGCCTTCGCACTGGCAGCGGCGCCCGCCGGAGCTCAGGAGCGCACCCCCGACACCCCGCTCGATCGTTTCGGACTCATCGAGGGAGAGCAACTGCAATTCACTTCCGGTACCGAGGAGGACAAGCTTACCTTCGGAGTATCGCTGCCGACGGGGCCATCGCAAAAGAGCATCTTCTCCCTCCTCGTCTCTACGCCGTTTAAGAGCGATGACGGCGTCTTGCCCTCCTCACTGGATGCGCTGGCGAATGGAACCACCGCGACCCTTCGATGGGGGCGATTCGGATTAGGAACCCCGGACCCGGATGAACGCGCTGTCGAGATATCGAAGCAGGCCATCGCCGAGTGCAAGGCGAGACGGGCCAATCCCAATCCGGGGGATGATCCGAATCTCACGGTGGCGGGATGCGAAACCGAGCCCAACAACAACATCGTCCGGAATTACGCAAAGGCGAGATACCGGGAGTTTCTCGCACACATCATCCATTCAGACGCAACCGATTTCGGCTTCGAAGCCTCGGTCGGCTTTAACGACTTCGAATGGATCGACCCCGCAACCTTTGCGCCGCAGAAAGAGCGTCGAACTGGCTGGAGCGTGACCGGCCATTACAATCAATATCTTCGACGTACAAAAACAGCCATTATTCTGTCGGCAGCCTACCAGCGTGCCTATGAGGCGGCCGAAGAGAAGCTAATCTGTCCGCCGGTCACTACCGATCCGGCGTCCCAGTGCAAGAACGCGCGGGGCGCGGCACCTCAGCGGAACGAGAATCTGCTGCTGACGGCTGGCATTCGCCACCAGTTCATGCGCGACGGTACCTTGCTCAATCTCGCCGTGGCGCCGGCTGTCACCTACGACGCCATTGACGATGTTTTCGGGGTCGAACTGCCCGTCTATTTCGTTCCTGACAAGGATGGCCGTCTCTCAGGCGGGGTCCGCTTCGGCTATCGGTCCGATCGTGAAGACAAGTTCACCGTCGGCGTCTTCTTCGCCACCACCTTCAGCATCCTGCAGTAGGAGGCACGGCGTGGGCGCCATCACCAGTGCCGCCGCGACGCTTTCTCCGAAAGTCGCCTGGCGATGCGGCCGCACCACGCACCTGACTCCGCCCCCGGCCCCGCACGAAACCTACTACTCCTCCGCCTCCACGGCGCGCCGCGCGGCGCAGGCGGGGAGCTTTACGTGGCGGGTCGGTTCGCGGATGAACTCCTGCTTGGGTTCCCCGGGGCGGCGGGAGCGGACGAGGGTGGCGGTGACCAGCGCCGTGCCGCAATTGTTGTCGTAGAGCGAGCGGCCGGCGCCGAACGGAAGCTGGGCGTCGTTGGCGAAGATGTGGAAATTGCCGGTGTGCGGCGCCTTGTAGCGGGCTCGGTAGAGCTGCGGCCAGTCCTCGTCCTGCTTGAGCTCGAGCGGCCGCATGTCGACCCTCCGGAACCAGGGCATTGATCGGGCGGCCCAGCGGGTGAACCAGCCGGGATCGGGATCGTCGACGCTGACATGGGCGATCGGCTCGAGGTAGCGCGCATTGATCATCCGCCGCATCGGCACCGCCATGAACTGGGCGAAGCCCGACGCGCTGAGGCCGGTGGGGTCGCCCTTCAGGCTCGAGTCCCACCAGGGCGAGGGCTCGCCGTTGGGCAGCTCGGGAAGCTGGAACACGATGTCGTAGACTTTGCCGGATTCGACGCGCAGCCCGGCCGGCACGCAGGCCGATCTGGTATCGAAGACGAACTCGGTCGGGGCGAGCGTCGGCACGGCCGGCCGCTGCGGCGGGCAGAAGCCGTAGGTCGATTCCTCGACGGCGAGCGAGGCCTGGGTGAGGACGACGAGCGGGACGTAGAGGATGGCCAGCATCATCAGAACGCCGAACACGCCCGGCAGGGCATACCATTTGAAGAAGCGGAAGGTGCGCTGATAGCCGCGGCTCTCGCGGCGCCGCCTCAGGCGCGTCGGCGAGCAGCGCTCCGGCGCCAGCGGCTTGCCGTCGAGGGCCATTCGCCACAGCCGGTAGGAGGAATCGCGAAGCCGGCACTCGAGCGACTTTCCCCAGCGCCACAGCCGCCAGGCGACGATCGCGAGCAGGATACCGGTCACCGGATAGAGCGCGAGCGCCTCGATCCAGCCTTCGGCGAAGCCCGGCACCAGCATCTTCAGGGAACGGATGACGTTGGGAAGGAAGCAGCGGGCGTCGGCGCACGTCCTCTCGACGACCGCGAACGGATTGAAGAGCGGCAGGGCGACCAGCATCATCGTCGCAGCCAGGGTCGCGAAATAGGCGAAGCGGCGGCGCCAGACGAGGTCCCACAGATTCTCCTGGCACGCGAACCGGTCCGCCTCGCTGGCCTTGAGCCGGTCGCGGGCCTGCGGAGCGATCAGCGGCTCGGACGGGGCCGCCTTGGCCGGGCCGGAATCGTCGTCGCTGTCCGCCTGCTTGACCGTCTCGCCTTCCTTCTGCGGAGGGATGACGTCGAAACTGCAGGGCAGGGCGATCGGGGCGTAGCGGTCGGTTCCGGTGTCGATCCGGGCGACGACGCTTTCGTGGACGAGCACACGGCGCAGAAGCCCCTGCGCCTTGCCCCGCCGGGTCTCGATGTCGGGATCCTGAAGCATCAGGTAGCGCGGGTCCGGCGGATCGAGCCAGGCCGCGATCTTGCGCGGCTGGTAGCGATAATAGGCGCCAAGGCCGGAGCGGCTGTCGTGAAGCGGCCCGTAGCTGTTGGCGAGGGCGAAGAAGCGGTCCTTGATGACGTCGAGGGTTCGAAGCTCGGCCTTTTCGGCTTCCTCCATCATCCACAGCAGCGAGACGTAGCTCAGGCTCTCGTCCGGATAGCCGCCGCCGACGTCGGCATGCATGCCG
Organism: Allosphingosinicella sp.; assembly: GCA_036386795.1. GTDB lineage: Bacteria > Pseudomonadota > Alphaproteobacteria > Sphingomonadales > Sphingomonadaceae > Allosphingosinicella. The sequence continues at coordinate 181,405 of DASVUZ010000048.1, read as the reverse complement.
GTGAACCAGACCTGCTGGATGCGCTTGCGGAACTTCCACTTGCGCGCGCGGTGAAGCGCGGCCTGGCCGACGTTCCTGGAAGCCTCCTCCCTGTCGCCGGCATCATAGGCGGTGCGCGCGGCCGCGAGCGATTCGGACTGGGCCCTGGCGGCTTTCCGGCTCTCCTCATATTCGGCGACTTCATCCCAGAGCAGCGGCTGAAAGGAATCCCGCTCGTCGTCGAGCGCGAGCGCGTGGCGGGCGGTCTCGACCCGCTCGTTGAGCTGATAATCGGGCATGCTCAGCGGGAAGATCCAATTGTCGATCGCCCGGGTGATCTCGGCGATCGGCCCGCCATAGGCCGCAACCGTGTCCCACACGCCCACGAAGCGGATCACCGGCCGGTAGTTCTGGTCCGGATGATAAGCCGTCAGCTTCCTTCGCCTCTCGCGGCCCTTCACCCAATTGTCGCGGACTCGGCGCAGATATTGGGTGGGCCGCTTCAGCTTGCGCGGAAGGAAGGAGGCGCGGAAGGCGCGGTAGGCGCAGCGGCTTCGCCGGTCGAGCTCGGCATCGTCGTCCGACGTGACCAGGCCCTGGGAAGCGATCAGCGCGATGAGCAGCCGCATGGTGAAGGCGCCGCGGCTGAAGCCGAAGCCGTAAATGTGGTCGCCGAGCCCGTCCGGATTCTCGCCGGGCAGCTGGCCGGGGCCGGGCCGATAGTTGCGGCAGGCGAAACGGTAGAGATCGAGCACGTTGCGCTTGAGGCCCCAGCCGAACGCTCCGCCGAGCGCCGCCAGCGGCTTGAAGCCGGAGGTCCCGACCCCATCGTCATAATAAGAGATCTGGTCGCGCTTGCCGGCGGGGCTGGGCCCCAGGTCGACCGCCTCGTACATCCGCCAGACGTTGGTCTTGAACAGCTTGGCGCTGCTGTTGCCGGTGCCGTCCGAGAAGAGGACGATCGCCTTGCCGGCGGCGGCCTTGCGCTCGGCCGGAGTCGGAGCGGCGGTCCTGGATCGGCTCTTCCGGGTCCTTTTCGTCAGCGCCCCGACTACCCGCTTCGCCGCGGCCTGCGCCCGCTTGCCCATCCTTGCCCCCTGTCCCCTAAGCGGGAGGTTGCGCCCTTCGGGCAGCCCGGTCAACTCGGCCAGGCGGACGTGAGGCTCATCACGGACGAGGGCGTTTCGGTCCGCCAGGGTCCGGCGGATCCATGGAGGCTCAGATGGCGTGGCTGCAGGTCGAGGTGCGGCCGGGCGCCGGCGTTTGCAGCTATTCGCTGTTCGTCGACGGCGTGCCCGCCGTAATGGGCGCCGGACATCGCGGCGAGGCGCGCTGCTCCGGGCGCTGCGGCGACGGCTCGCGCCATTCGCTGCTCTACAGCTTCACCGGAGCGCTGGGCGCGACCTTGAGCATTGTTCTTCGCTGCCGCGGGCGCGAGGTCTGCCGGGTCGCGGCGGCCAGGACCGCCGGCGCGGGCCCTCCCCGAAGCGCCGGCCGGCGCCTGTTCGACCTATGAGGCTTGCCGTGCGACGAAGCCGAGCCCGGGCGGGATGACGAACCGCGCGGCCTGCGCTACGCTGGCGTCGGTCTGCAGGGGGAGATTTTATGCGCGCACTGGCGATCCTGGCTCTGGGCCTGCTCGCCGAGTCGGCGGGGCAGGCGCAAGAGGTGCGACGGCTGGGCCCGGCGGAATCGCCGATCCTGGCTTCGGCCGAAATTCCCGCGGGAAGCCGGATCGTCTATGTCAGCGGCACCGTACCCGATGCGGCCGACCCCGCCGCTTCGGCCGGCTCGGCGCAGCGCTACGGCGATACGGCCACCCAGACCCGCTCCGTGCTCAGGAAGGTCGAGGCGCAGCTCAGGCAGCACGGCATGGGGCTGGGCGACATCGTCATGATGCGGGTGTTCCTGGTGGCTCCCCCCGGCCAGGCGCGAATGGACTTCGCCGGGATGATGACGGCCTATCGCGAATTCTTCGGAACGGCCGCTCAGCCCAACAAGCCTGCCCGCTCGACGCTGCAGGCGGCCGGCCTGGTCGATCCGGGCTGGCTGGTCGAGATCGAGGCGACCGCGGCGAGGCCGAAGGGGAAGGGCCGGTGAGCCTCACCCGCCGGGCCCTGCTGGAGCGCCTCGGAGTCGCCGGCGGGTTCAGCGCGGTCTATCTCGGAATGGAGGCGATGGGGCTGCTCAACTCGCCGCCCGCGGCGGCGGAGCCGTTCGAGCTTCCGCCGGCGCCGCAACGGGGCAAGTCCGTCGTCATCCTCGGCGCCGGGATCGCCGGGCTGGTGGCCGCCTACGAGCTTCGGCGCGCCGGCTGGAAGGTCACCGTCCTCGAAGCCCGCGATCGCATCGGCGGCCGGGTCTGGACGATTCGCGGCGGCGACCGGATCGAGCAGATGGCGCGGCCCGATCAGGTCTGCGATTTCTCGAAGGGCCTTTATTTCAACGCCGGCGCAGCGCGGATCCCAAGCGCGCATCACGTCATGCTCGGTTATGCGAAGATGTTGGGCGTCCCGATCGAAGTGATGGTCAATTCCAACCGCGCGGCGAAATGGGATTTCGGCGGCCGCACCGTCACCAATCGGCAGGCGGTCAACGACGTTCGCGGGCGGATCTCGGAATTGCTGTCCAAGGCGGTCAGGAAGGGCGCGCTCGACGAGCAGCTCCGCGCCGTCGACAAGAGCGTGATGGTCAATTTCCTCGGCGCCTATGGGGGCCTTTCGCGCCCCAATGGCGATTATAGGGGCGATGGCCGCTCCGGCTATTCCGTGCTCCCCGGGGCCTATGGCGAAGCGGGGACGACGGTGCCGCCGATGAAGCTGGAAGACATCATGAAGGAGCGCGGGTGGGTCCTGCCGCTGCTGTTCGAGGAGATATTCGATCAGCAGGCGCCGATGTTCCAGCCGGTCGGCGGGATGGACCGCATCGCCCACGCCCTTTACGAGCAGGTCAAGCCGGCGGTTCGGCTTCGCACGCCGGTGACCGCTATTCGGCGCCTCGGCGATCGGGTTCGGATCGAGCATCGCGGGGGCAGCACGGACGCCGATTATTGCATATGCACGCTGGGCGTTAACCTGCTCGCTCGCATTCCCAACGATTTCTCGCCCGCCAAGCAGGCCGCGATGAAGGACATGGGCTACGTCCCCGCGGTGAAGGTCGCCTTCGAATCGAGGCGCTTCTGGGAGGATGAAGGCGTTTACGGCGGCGTCGGCTGGACCGACGCCTTGTCCGAGAATCTGCTCTATCCGTCCGGCGGCTGGCACGGCGACAAGGGCGTCCTGGTCGCCGCCTACGTGGCCGGCTGGATGGACCAGGACAATCCCGGCAAGTTCACCGCCCTCAGCCACGAGGAGCGCTTCCGGATCTGCCGCGAGGTGATCGGGCGGATGCATCCCGGCATGGCGCGGGAGCTGGCCCGGCCGGTGACGGTCGCCTGGGGGCTTACCCGCTGGTCGGAAGGCGTGGGGCCGGGCAACCCCGCCTGGTTCGAATCGCCGCGCCCGCCGCTTTATGGCGAGCTGTACAAGCCGGAGGGCCCGATTTTCTTCGCCGGCGAGCATTTGAGCTATGTCCAGTTCTGGCAGGAAGGTGCGGCGCTTTCGTCGCATGCCGCTATGAAGGCCCTCCAGGCGCGGGTTCAGGAAACGGCGCTGAGCGAGCGCGTCCGGCGGCGCGCGGCGGGTTGAGGATCAAGCGAAGGGAGCGAAAGACATGCGCAAGTCGGCCTGGTGGATTCTGGCATTGGCGATGGCGGCTCCGGCCGCCGCTAAGGCGCCGGCTCGGGGAGCGGCGGACATCGCCGCGGCGATCGCGGCTCCGGGCCGGCCGGCGGACCAGGTCAAGCTGGACGAGGTCAGGAAGCCGGCCGAGGTCCTTCGCTTCATGGGGCTGAGGAAGGGCGACCGGGTCCTCGATTACTTCACCGGCACCGGCTATTACGCGGACCTCATGGCGACGGCGGTTGGACCCAGGGGCCATGTCGTCGGCTGGAACTCCTCCGGATTCGCCCGCCGCGAGGCGGTGGCCAAGGCGATTGCCGACATAAGGTCGCGCCGTCCCAACACGGCCTTCTACTCGAGCCCGACGACGGCGATCGCCTTCGCTCCGAGCAGCTTCGACTTCGCGCTTCTCCACCTCGTCTATCACGACGCTTATTGGGAAAGCGCCCAGTTCGGATTGCCTCGGATCGATCCGAACTCGGTCGTCCAGGCGATCTGGCACGCGGTGAAGCCTGGCGGGACGGTCGCCGTGATCGACCATGTCGCCAGGCCCGGCGGCGATACTCGCGAGGTGGTCGAGAAGCTCCACCGGATCGACCCCGCGATCGTCCGGGCCGATTTCGAGCGCGCCGGATTCGTCCTGGAGGCGCAGTCGGACCTGCTTCGGGTGCCCGAGGACGATCATTCGAAGAACGTCTTCGACCCGTCGATCCGCGGCAGGACCGACCGCTTCATGTACCGCTTCCGAAAGCCGGCGCGCTGAACATCGGGCAAGTCGGGAAAATTCCGTAAGCGAGACTCCCGACGCTCGCCACCGCGTCGAGCCGGCGCTCGACCAAGCGGATTTTCCGCCGATTTGAGCTGCAATCCGGATCAAGCCGGGGGTGCAAGTCCGACTGCGCCGTGCCAGAGTCCGGCCGGCTCGTTCGGGGGAGGGGCTTATGGCAAAACGGCATCCCAGTGTACGATCGCTCATCTTCGCCGCGGCCGTTCTGCTGGCGGCCTTTCTGATCTGGAGGATCGTCACCCGGCCCGAGCAGCCTTCGCTCTGGCTGATCATCTTCGCCGCCCTGCTTCTCGCCGCCGTCGTGATCGCCGCCGCCGCGCTCGCCTTCGCCAGACACGCCTCGAAGTGGACCGGATTCAGCGGATTCGCCCAGGGCCTGGCGAGCATCGTGACCATCGCCGCGCTGTTCATCGCGGCGGGGATCTATTTCGCCGAGCGGCGCGACAAGCCCAAGCTTGCAGTGTCGGTGGCCACCAACGCTATTGCCCTGCCGCGGTCGGGACGGGGGGCCCGCCAGCTGCTTCTTACCATCCAGGTCCCGGTCGAAAACCGGGGTGCCGGGCGAGTCGATATCGAGTGCATGAGCCTGGGTCTCTCCGGCTTGCCGGAGGGCGCGGAGCCCAGGCGCGGCGGCGGATCCTCGGAGGAGATCGAGTTTGAGGCGATCGGGCCGCCGATAAATTATGTCGCTGGCGAGCAATGCAACAGCGGCGAGGAAAAGCGCAAAGGCCTCGCTGCAGGCACCGTCAGACCGCTCTACCGCTGGCCTCGGCTATCGCTCGAGCCTGGCGAAGTGGACGATCGATATTTCGAGACCGTGCTTTCATGCCGCCATGTCATGGCACGGGCCCTGGTGAAGCTTCGAATCCGGGCGGAGGATAAATATGGGTATGAGTCCAAGGCGCTGATCCCGCTGGCCGCGGTTTGCGCCGGGGATAAGGAGACCGCGACCGGAATCTCGACGCCCGCCCAAAGCGAAGCGCCCGAAAAAGCGTCTCCGGACAGTTCCGACTCCAATCTTCAGTCGCCGCCTGTCGCCTGATCGCCGGGTCGCCCGATAGGGCCGGCGGAGCAGGCGCGGCGTGCGCCGACGAACCTCCCGCATTTTTCGACGAACGGCACTTGCAACCTGCTACGTTTGTGGCATGCTACAGATGTAGCAGCAAGGACCCGTGATTCGCGATGATTTCCAGCCTGCCGCGCCGAGAGCGCGAGATATTCGAGATTTTGTGCAGCGCCGGGGAGGCGACCGCGGCCGATGTCCGCCGGGCGATGGCCGATGCGCCGAGCCATTCGGCGGTCCGAACGATGCTGGCCCGGCTCGAGGCCAAGGGCCTGGTCGGCCACCGGGCCGAGGACCAGACCTATGTCTACAGGAGCGTTCCGCAGCCGGCCAAGGTTCGCGAGACGGCGCTTAGGCAGATGGTCAAGACCTTCTTCGACGGGTCGGCGGCGAGCGCCGCCACCGCCCTGCTCGGCCTTTCCAAATCGCTGAAGCCCGACGAGCTCGACGCGCTGCAACGCGCGATCGACGAGGCAAAGGAGCGCGACCAATGAGCTACGACTTCCTGATCGAGATGGGCTGGAAATCGGCGGCGATCGCGGGCGGGGCCTTGCTCCTCGCGGCCCTGCTTCGCAGCCGGGCGGCGGCGGATCGCGGCGCCGTCCTCAAGGTCGCGGTGGCCTTGCTCCTGGCGCTTCCGGCGATCGCCTCCTTCGCTCCGGCTCTGGAGGTCGAGACTCCGGCGGCCGCTCCGATTCCGGCCTCGGCGCCCTCCGCTGCCGCCTCGGACCAGGCGCTCTCGGCCGAACCTTTCGTCGCCGCCTCGGCGGCGGTCGAATCGTCGGGCGGCAACTGGGACGATCCGAGCCTGCTCTTCTTCCTCCTCTATGCCGGCGGAGTGGTGATGGTCGGCGGCCGGCTCCTCGCCGGGCTTTGGACCCTCAGCCGCTGGACCCGCGCCGCTCGCGAGGTCGAGGCGCCCGAATGGCGCGAGGCGCTCGCCCGGGCCGGCGGAGACGCGCTCGGAATCCGGCTGCTGGCGTCGGAGGACGCGGTCTCGCCGCTGAGCTGGGGGCTTCGCCGCCCGGTGATCCTGCTCGACCGCGACACCCTTCGCTCGCCGGACGAGGCCGACGCCATCCTCGCCCATGAGGTCGCCCATGTCGTTCGCCGGGACTGGCCGTCGCTGGTCCTGTCGAGGCTCGCCGTCGCCTTGTTCTGGTTCAACCCGCTGGTCTGGAGGCTCGACCGCGAGGTCGCCCAGCAGGCCGAGGAAGCCGCCGACAGCGACGCCGCGGCGACCGTCGAGCCGGCGCGCTACGCCCAGACTTTGCTCGACTGGGCTCGGCTGAGCGGCGCCAACGCGCTTCCCGCCAACGCCATCGCGGCGGGCGAGCCCGGCCTCTCGAAGCGGGTCAAGGCGATCCTCGACGGCCGGGTCGAGCGCCGCTCCGGCTCCTTCTGGGCGGTCGCGGCGATGCTCGGCTGCGCGGCCTTCGCCGCCCCGGTCGCGGCGCTGGAATTCGTCGAGGCGGCGCCCGAGGCCCCGCTCGCGCCGGCGGCTCCGGCCGTCCCGCCGGTCCCGCTGGCCGCCGCGGCGCCGCTTGCGCCGGCCGTCCCGCCGACGCTCGCCGCTTCCTTCGCTCCGCCGCCGCCCGGCGCGGCGCCGCTCGCCGCCGCCGCGCCGCTGGCCGCTCCGGCCCCGCTCGCCGCGCTCGCGCCCATCGCGGTGCGGACGCCGCGGGCGCCCCGGCCGCCGGCCGTTCCGCACGCGGCCATCGCCGCCGCCGCACGGGCGAGCGCCCATGCCCGGGCCGCCGCCCGAGCCTCTGGCCATTATGTCGACGAGGCGGCGATCGAGGCCGAGGTCGCGGCCGCCGTGGCCGAGGCTTCGCGGGCGATCGAGGCCCAGACCGCCGACATCGGCCGGACCGTCGAGCGGGCGCTCGCCAACGCCCGGGCCGGAATGATCAACGGCGCCCGCGGAATGGAGAATGGAGCGATCGGGATGGAGCGCGGCGCCGCCAACATGCGCGCCGAGGCCCGCCGGCTTCGCGACCGCTCCTATCGCGAGGAGAAGATCCGCGAGCATGCCGGGCGCGGCAAGCGCCTCACCCACGAGGATTTGCTCGAGGCCGCCGACGGCATGGAGGAGGGCGCCGAGGGCATGATCGAGGGCGCCCGCGAGATGCGCGAGGCCGCCCGGGACATGCGCAAGGGCAATCACGACTGATCCTCGTCCTCCCCATCGCCTCGCGATGGGGAGGGGGACCACCCGAAGGGGGGTGGAGGGGTCCTTCGATACGCCGCTTCGACTTCGCTCACCGGCTACTCAGGATGAGCGCTTGAGCCTTTCCGCTCATCCTGAGTAGGGACTGACCCCGGACTTGATCCGGGGGAAGGCCCGTATCGAAGGACCCTCCACAACAGTTCGTGTCCTCCCCCTCCCCATCTCGCGATGGGGAGGATAGAGAGGGCGAATGTCCCCCCGCGTCCTCGCCGTCTTCCTCCTCGCCCTCTCCAGCTGCGCCTCGGCCCGCGAGCCGAAACCCGCCTTCGACACCGTCCTGCGCGGCGGCACCATCTACGACGGCGGCGGCGGCGCTCCCTATGTCGGCGACGTCGCCATCAGGGGCGACCGGATCGCCGCGGTCGCGCCGCGCGTCGCCGGCAAGGGCCGGACCGAGATCGACGCCCGCGGCCTCGCCGTCGCCCCCGGCTTCATCAACATGCTGAGCTGGGCGGCGGAGCCCCTCATTCGCGACGGCCGGGCGCAGAGCGACGTTCGCCAGGGCGTCACTCTCGAGGTGATGGGGGAGGGATGGTCGATGGGGCCGCTCAACCCGGTCCAGAAGGCGGAGGCCCTCGCCGAGCAGACCGCCACCCGCTATCCGATAAGCTGGACCACGCTCGGCGAGTTCCTTCAGTTCCTCGAGAAGAAGGGAGTCAGCGTCAACGTCGCCTCGATGGTCGGAGCCTCGACGGTTCGAGTCCACGAGCTCGGCCGCAACGACGTCGATCCCACACCCGAGCAGCTCGATCGGATGCGGGCCCTGGTCCGCCGGGCGATGGACGAGGGCGCGATGGGGGTGGGCTCGTCGCTCATCTACGTCCCGGCGCTCTACGCCGAGACCGAGGAGCTCGCCGCTCTCGCCGGCGAGGCGGGCCGCTGCGGCGGAATGTATATCAGCCACATGCGAAGCGAGGGCGGCGGGCTGCTGGAGGCGATCGACGAGCTCGTCGAGATTTCCCGCCGCTCCGGCGCCCGCGCCGAAATCTACCATCTGAAGGCGGTCGGCCGGTCGAACTGGCCGCTGATGGACTCGGCTCTGGCGAGGATCGAGTCGGCGCGGGCGGCGGGCGTGCCGGTCACCGCCGACATGTATCTCTACACCGCGTCCGGAACCGGCCTCGATTCGACCCTTCCGGTCTGGGTTCGAGAGGGCGGGGTTCCGGCGATGCTGGAGCGGCTCCGAAATCCGGAGCTTCGGGCGCGGGTGGTAGCCGAGATGCAAAGCGGGCCGCGCGACTGGACGACGGTCCAGCCGGTCGGATTCACCAACCCCGCGCTTCGCCCGCTGGCCGGGAAGCGCATTCCGGAGATCGCCGCTCTGCGCGGCAAAGGCGCCGCCGAAACCGCCGTCGACCTCATCGTCGAGGACGGCGGCGGGGTCGGAACCATCTTCCACTCCATCTCCGAGGACAATCTGCGCAAGGTGCTGGCCAGGCCCTGGGTGAGCTTCGGCTCCGACGCCGCCGCGATCGCCGCCGAGCCTCCGTTCACCGCCCGCGAGGTCCATCCCCGGGCTTATGGCAATTTCGCCCGGCTGCTCGGCCGCTACGTCCGCGACGAGAAGCTCCTCAGCCTCGCCGAGGCGGTTCGCCGGCTGACCTCGCTTCCCGCCGACACGTTGCGGATCGCCGACCGCGGCCGGCTTCGCCGGGGCTTCCACGCCGACCTCGCAATCTTCGATCCGGCGACGATCGCCGACCGCGCCACCTACGAACGGTCCCACGCTTATTCGGTCGGGATGCGCCACGTCTTCGTCAACGGGGTGGCCGTGCTCCGCGACGGCGAGCATACCGGAGCGAAGCCCGGCCGCTTCGTGAAGGGTCCGGGATGGAGGAAATGCAAATGAGAAGAGACATCGGCGCCGCGAAACCCCTCTCCCGTCCTTACGGGAGAGGAGGGGCCCAAGCCGAAGGCTTGGGAGGTGAGGGTCTTGCTGAGTCAGCGGTACAGACCCTCACCTCCCACCGCTCCGCGGCGGGCCCCTCCTCTCCCGCGAAAGGCGGGAGAGGGGTTCTGGCCGCCACCCTCGCCCTCCTCCTCGCCGCCTGCGCGACCGCGCCGTCGGCGCAGCGCTACGACCTCGTCGTCCGCGGCGGCACGATCTACGACGGAAGCGGCGCCGAGCCCTATCGCGGCGACGTCGGCCTGCGCGGTGACCGGATCGCCTATGTCGGGCCACGGCTCGACGGCGGCGCCCGAAGGGAGGTCGACGCCTCCGGGCTCGCCGTCGCGCCCGGCTTCATCAACATGCTGAGCTGGGCGACCGAATCGCTGATCGCGGACCCGAAGGCGCAGAGCGACATCCGCCAGGGCGTCACCCTCGAAGTGATGGGGGAGGGCGAGTCGATGGGCCCGCTGTCCCGGCAGATGATCCTGAACGAGACCCAGCGCCAGGGCGACATCCGCTACATCGTCGATTGGACCACGCTCGGCGGCTACCTCTCGCGGATGGAGAAGGGCGGCGTCTCGCCCAACATCGCCAGCTTCGTCGGGGCGACCACCGTCCGGGTGCACGAGCTCGGCGAGGGCGACGTCGATCCCACCCCGGCCCAGCTCGACCGGATGCGGGCGCTGGTCCGCCAGGCGATGAACGAAGGCGCGATGGGGGTCGGCTCCTCGCTCATCTACGCTCCCGCCTATTTCGCGGAGACCCCGGAGCTGATCGCGCTCGCCACCGAGGCGGGCAAGTGCGGCGGCATGTATATCAGCCACATGCGCGACGAGGGCCCCAAGCTGCTTGAGGCGATCGACGAGCTGGTCGAGATTTCGGCCTCGTCGGGCGCTCCGGCCGAAATCTATCATTTCAAGCAGTCCGGCAAATCCAACTGGGGCAAGATCGACGCCGCGATCGCCCGGGTCGAGGCGGCGCGCGCCCGCGGCCTCAGGATCACCGCCGACATGTACACCTATGCCGCGAGCTCGACCGGGCTCGACGCGGCGATGCCGCTGTGGGTGCAGGAGGGCGGAATCGAGGCCTGGGTGGCGCGGCTCAAGGATCCGGCGCATCGCGCTCGGGCGCTCGGCGAGATGCGCCGCGGCGAGGTGTCGGAGAATGGCGACCTCGTCGTGCGCGAGCCGTCCAAGGTGCTTCTGCTCGGCTTCAAGTCGGCGGCCCTCAAGCCGCTCACCGGCAAGACCCTCGAGGAGGTGGCGAAGGCGCGCGGCAAGAGTCCCGAGGAGACCGCGGCCGACCTCATCGTCGAGGACAACAGCCGGATCCAGGTCGCCTATTTCTCGATGAGCGAGGACAATGTCCGGCGCGAGGTGGCTCTGCCCTGGATGAGCTTCGGCTCGGACGCCTCGGCCCAGGCGCCCGAGGGCGTGTTCCTCAAGTCGAGCACGCATCCGCGCGCCTACGGCAATTTCGCCCGGGTGCTCGGCAAATATGTCCGCGACGAGAAGCTGGTCACGCTTCAGGACGCGATCCGGCGGATGACCTCCTTTCCCGCCGGCAACCTCGGCCTGACGGACCGCGGCGCCCTCAAGCCCGGCCATTTCGCGGACCTCGCCATCTTCGACCCGGCGACGATCCGCGACAACGCCACCTTCGCCCGGCCCCAGCAATATGCGACCGGAATGCGCCACGTCTTCGTCAACGGAGTCCAGGTGCTGAAGGACGGCGAGCATACGGGGGCCACCCCGGGGCGCTTCGTGAAGGGGCCGGGCGCCGGCAAGTGCCCTTCGTCGTCCTGACCTGTTCTGGGTCCAGTTCCCGAGTGGCTTGCGCGAGGTCAATGTTCTTCCTATGTTCTAAACTGGGAAGGGCAGGGCTGAGGCATGGGCGGCAGAAATACAGTGGCGAACCCAGCCGCGGGCACGCTCGAGCGGCAGCGCCGCCGCCGCGCCGTAGCACGCCTGGCCTGCGCTACTGAAAACAAAGGACTTTCGGGCGCGTTTCGCGTGATTTTCGTGACCTTTGCGCGGCTGATCAAAAACGCGACCAGTGGGGAAGTCGTCCAAGTCGTCCATTTCGGTCCGCCTGCGGGCAACCGAAGGCGTGGCGGACGGTTGGGGAGTCGGTCCCGGGAGCCGTCCCATGAAACTTTCCGCCCTGTCCGCACTGTTCCTCGTCGCCGCCTGCGCATCCACTCCGGCCCGCGAATCGACCGCCCGGATCGACCCGGAGCGCATGTCCAACATGGTCCGGACGCTCGCCTCCGACGAATATGAGGGGCGGGCGCCCGGAACGGCGGGCGAGACTAAGACGATCGCCTATATTTCCGAGCAGTTCCGTCTCGCCGGCCTCGAGCCGGCCGGGGAGAATGGCGGCTGGACCCAGATGGTGCCGCTGGTCCGCACCCAGCTCGCCAAAGGCGGCTCGGTCTCGGTCGACGCCAAGGGCGGCCGGATGGCGCTGCGGGTGCCCGACGACGTCTATCTTTCGACCGTCCGGGAGACGGATCGCGCCCGGATCGACGGAGCGCCGATGGTGTTCGTCGGCTACGGGGTCGCCGCGCCCGAGCGGCCGTGGGACGATTTCAAGGGAGTCGACCTCGCCGGCAAGGTCGCCGTCTTCCTGGTCAACGATCCCGACTTCGAAGCCGAGCCCGGCGCCGCGGTGGCCGGCCGGTTCGGCGGCCAGGCGATGACCTATTACGGCCGCTGGACCTACAAGTTCGAGGAAGCCGCCCGGCGCGGAGCGATCGCCGCCCTGGTCGTCCACGAGACGGCCGGCGCCGGCTATGGCTGGAACACGGTCCCGGCTCCCGGCGGCGAGAATTACAACATCGTTCTGAAGCCCGGCGCCCAGCAGCCGGTCCTGCTTCAGGGCTGGATCCAGCGCGGTGTGACCGAGGAGCTGTTCCGGCGCGCGGGCCTCGATTTCGAGGCCGTGAAGCGCCAGGCCCGGACTTCGGCCTTCCGCCCCATCGACCTCGGAGCGCGCTTCTCCGCCGATTTCGGAGTCCAGGCCGTCCGGGTCGAGAGCCGCAACGTGCTCGGGAAGATCAGCGGCTCGAAGCGGCCGGCCGAGACGATCTGGTTCGCCAGCCATTGGGACGCTTATGGCCTCGGAGCGCCCGACGCCCGCGGCAAAAGGGTTCGGCCCGGCGCTCTCGACAGCGCTTCGGGCATCGCCGGGGTCGTCGAGCTCGCCCGGGCCTTCAAGGCCGGGCCGGCGCCGGAGCGCACCCTGGTCTTCGCCGGCTGGACCGCGGAGGAGAGGGGGCTGCTCGGCGCCGAATATTATGCGACCAACCCGCTGTTCGCGATGGACAAGGCGGTCGCGAACCTCACCCTCGACACGCTCCAGCCCAACGGGCTCGCCCGCGACGTCGTCCTGATCGGCAAGGGCCAGAGCGACCTCGAGGACCGCCTCGCCGCGGCCGCCAGGCGGCAGGGGCGGACGGTGACCCCCGACGCCCGGCCGGAGCGAGGGCTCTTCTACCGCGCCGACCATTTCGCTTTCGCCCGGCGCGGAGTGCCGGTGCTTCTGCTGATGGCTTTGGGCGGCGGAGTCGACCTGGTCGAGGGCGGGCGCGAGGCGGGCGACCGCTGGGTCACCGAATTCACCGCCAAATGCTATCACCAGACCTGCGACGAATGGCGGCCGGACCTCGATTTCCGGGGTGCCGCCCAGGATGTCGCCCTGTTCTACGACATCGGCCGCGAGCTCGCCTTCGGGCGCGACTGGCCGGAGTGGAATTCGGGCTCGGAGTTCCGCGCGATCAGGGCTCGCAGCGCGGATTCGCGACGGTAGCGCGGCCGTCCTCGCGCCTGCCGGGGCGAAGGCTCAGCGCGTGGAGGACTCGGCGGCCGGGAGGTCGTCCAGCCAGCGGCCGCTATTCTCGAATTCGGGCTTCACCGTCGAGCGCGGCAGCCGGTCGTTGACCGGAGCGGGCGGCGCCTCCGTGGCGAGGGTCGCGGGCGCGTAGCGGGTCGGCAGCGCCAGCGTGGCAAGGTTGGCCGGGACGGCGAGGGCCGTCCGGCCGGACCGGCCGAGGTTGATCGGAAGCCGAGCCGCAATCACCGTCGCCGGCGAGGGCTCGCGGCCTCGATAGGCCTGGCTGAACGCGGCCGAGCCGCCCCAGGCGCCGGGCATACGGTAGAAGATATGATTACCGATGACGCTCGCCTTGGCGAGCCGGAAGGCCCAGTCGGGCAGCACCTGGTGGGTGTGGTAGTTGGTGGCGAGGCCGACCGGAGCGTAGACGTAGCCGGCCAGCGCCTCGGCGGCGAGCCGGCGGGCTCGGTCCCAGCCCGGGCCGGAAGGGGAGAAGACCAGCGAGCCGTCGCAGGTGAAGGTGAACTGGCAGCCGCCGCCGGCGCGAAGCGGCCCCTGGTAGACGACTCCGCAGACGCTTCCGGGATAGGCCGGGTGGCGCACCCGGTTGAGCACGACCTGGGCGACGGCGCGCTGGCCGTCCTCGCTCTCCGAGCGGGCTTCGTAATAGATCGCCTCGGCGAGGCACTGGAGCGAGCGCATCTGGTCGCCAGGGCTGGCCGCCCGGAAGACGAGCGAATCGGCGCGCGGATTGGGCTCCGCCGAAAAGGGGATCTCGGCGTTGATCTTGAGCGCCTCGCTCGCGTCGACCTCGCGCAGGACCATCGGCTCGGCCTGGATCGGCGCCTGGGCGGAGCTTTTCGTCGCTCCGGCGACGTCGGGCGAAGGCGCGGCCTGGAGGGGCAGGCACGAGGCCGTGGCGAGCAAAGTCGCGGCGCAGGCGATCTCCCGGCCGCGCCAGCGAAGCGCTCCGATCAAAGTCCTGAGATAGAGGGAATCCTTCACCGCCACCTTCGTTGCTGTCCCTGTTCGAGTGCTCGCCTAGCTTCCGATAGCTAATAATGTTGCACCAGTGCGCCCCCCCATTTCCCGCTGTGCCATCGCGGGACGGTCGAGCGACTGCCGTTAAGGGGCCGGCACGCGCCTTTTCTTCGGATCGTATTGAGGCGCGGGGACGTTTGAGGGGTTCCCGAAACTCTTCGAAGCGGCGGTTCAGATGCGTAAGATGTTGGCGTGCGTTTCGCTGGCGGCCCTGTTGGCCACCGGCTGCGATGTGGTGAGCAACGGCGGCGGCGGCGGCGGCTCCGGCCAAGTCGTCCAGGTCGATCCGAAGGCGGTGACCTCCGCCGACCTCCAGGCGGCGGTGGAGGATCCCCGGGTCAAGGCCTTCTACGAGGCCCGCGGCTGGAAGCCGGTGTGGACCGGGGAGCGAGCCGAGGAGCTCAACGGCGCCTTGGCCGACGCGGTCCGCCACGCGATCGACGCCAAGTCGTTCGTCGAGCACGCCACCAAGGGCGCCAGCGCCGCCGAGCGCGAGGCGGGCCTGACCCTGGCGGCGATCGAATATGGCCAGGCGCTGGCCGGAGGAGCGGTCGACCCGCGCAAGATTTTCGAAGTCTATACCGTGCCCATGCCCAAGACCGACGTCGTCGGCGGGCTCGGCAAGGTCGCCGAGCAGGGCGGGCTTCGCCAGTGGCTCGCGAGCCTCGCTCCGCAGGATACGGAATATAAGGCGCTGTCCGACGCCTATGTCGCCTACCGGCAGAAGGCGGGCCAGGAGAAGCGCGCCGCCGTCGCCCCGGGCGAGCAGATCAAGCCCGGCAAGAAGGATCCCCGAGTGGCCCAGATCCGCGAGGGCCTTCGAGCCAACGGCTATTTGCCGCCGGCCCAGCCCGAGCCGGCGGACTCGAAGGCCAAGGCCAAGGCCAAGGCGGCGCCGGCCGACGCCGGCGTCTACACCGCCGACATGGTCGCCGCGGTGCGGAAGGTTCAGGCCGATTACGGAATCGAGGCGGACGGAGTGATCGGCAACTCGACGCTCGAGGCTCTCAACACCGGAGCGCGCGACCGCGCCCGGATCCTCGCGGTCAATCTCGAGCGGCGCCGCTGGCTCGAGCGGACTCCGCCGCAGACCCGGATCGACGTCAACACCGCCGCGGCCGAGCTCCATTACTGGAAGGACGGAAGCGAGAAGGACCGGCGCCGGGTCGTCGTCGGCCAGCCCGACTGGGAGACTCCCGAGCTCGGCTCGCCGATCTTCCGGCTGGTCGCCAACCCGCCCTGGACGGTGCCGGAGTCGATCGCCAAGGAAGAGATATTGCCGAAGGGCGCCGCCTACATGGCCAAAGAGAATATCGTCATGAAGAACGGCAAGCTGGTCCAGGAGCCGGGGCCGAAATCCGCGCTCGGCCTGGTCAAGCTCGACATGGACAATACGGAGCAGATCTACCTTCACGACACTCCGGCCAAGGCCCTGTTCGCCTCGACCCAGCGCCATGCCAGCCACGGCTGCTCGAGGGTCGAGAATGCGGTCGAGTTCGCCCGGCTGCTCGCCCAGGACGACGGCAAGCTCGAGGATTTCGACAAGGCTCTGGCCACCGGCAAGGAGACTCCGGTCAACCTGTCGAACCGGATTCCGGTGCGCCTACTCTATCACAGCGCCTATCTCGACGGCGGCCGAGTCGTCTTCCGGACCGATCCCTATGGCTGGGACGACAAGGTCGCGGCGGCGCTGGGCCTCGGCGGGCAGGTCCGGCCGCGGGTCAAGACCCACGTCGAGGACGTAGGGCCCTAAGCCCCGGCCGCCGCGGCGCGGTTTCCGTTCTTCACGGCTGACTTTCGTCGGCGCCCCGATGCGTTTCGTCGGCGCGGCGGGCGCTTGGCAGAAGGCTCGAGCCCGAGCGTCGAAGCGGCCGCGCGGCGGCCGGCCGGCCCGCCTATGTCCTTGAAAGCGACGCGGGGTTCCGACCCTGTTTCATCCCCAGGCCAGGGGCCCCGCGCCGCAACCTTTTCCCGAAGAAGGACGAAGTGCCATGTTCCACCGTACGCTTTCCGCGCTCGCCGCCGCCGCCCTGACGGTGGGCGTGTTCGCGCTCACCGGCCCGGCCCACGCCGCTCCCGCCGAGGATACCGTCACCGTCAGCCTCGAGGGGCTCAATCCCGGCGATCCCGCCGACTCCGATCGGATCGAGCGCCGGATCCGAACCGCCGCCCGCGACCTGTGCGGCTCGGTGCTGCTCCAGCCGGTGCGGCTGATGCAGCAGGCGGCGGCCTGCGAGAAGTCGGCGATCGCCAATGCGCAAACCGCGGTGGAGACCCTCGCCGCGCGGCAGGGCGGGCCGTTCCGCCTTACCTTCCGCTCCAACTGATCCGGCCTCCGCCGTTCCGGGGCTCCGCCCGGCGACCGCTTCCTCAGCGGCGCCCGGCGAGCCCTTTGGCATTGGCGAGATAGAGTCGGCCGACCTTCTGCTCGCCGCCGTCCGCCAGCCTCGCCCACCAGCGCCCGCCCTCGTCCCGCCTGAGCCCGGTGACGAAATCCCGGCGCACGATCGCCGAGCGATGGAGCCGCACGAACCGGGCCGGATCCAGCTCCGCCTCAAGCTTGCCGATCGTATGGTTGATCAGCCAGCTCCGCTTGCCGACATGGAGGCGCATGTAATCGCGCTCGGCGCTGACCCGGTCGACATCGGCGGCCGAGAGTCGGACGAGGCCGCGGGCCTCCGACACCCAGAATTCCTCGACATGGGCGGGGGCGTCGAAGTCCCGGGCGGGCTCGGCCTCGCGCGTCGCCAGCCGCTCGCGGGCTCGCTCGATGGCTCGGGCCAGCCGCTCGGCCGACACCGGCTTCATCACGTAATCGACCGCCTCGACGTCGAACGCGGCGACCGCGAACGTGTCGAACGCGGTGACGAAGATCACCACCGGCGGCTTCTCGGCCCGGGCGAGGGCTCGAGCGACGTCGATCCCGTCCATTCCGGGCATGGCGATGTCGAGCAGCACCGCGTCGGGCCCGACCGCGTCGACGAGGCGAAGCGCCGCGGCGCCGTCCGAGGCCGTGCCGGCGATCGCAACGCCATCGATCCGGGCGAGCAGCAGCTGCAGCCGCTCGATCGCGAGCGGCTCGTCGTCGACGACCAGGAAGCGGATCGGATCGGTCATCGGGCCTCCACTCGGTCGTCGGAATCGTCAAGGATCGGCAATGTCAGGACCACCCGCCAGCCGCCGCCGGCCAGCGGGCCGTGCTCGCAGGCGGCCTCGCCGCCGAACCGAGCGGCGAGCCGCTCGCAGACATTGGCGAGGCCGACTCCGGTATCCTGGTCGCTTCGGACCGGCTCGGCGGGGCCGCGGTCATTTTCCACGGTGAGGATCATCTGGCCGTCCTCCTCGCGCGCGGCGATGGTCAGCCGGACCGACTCGCTAGTGCGGGCGACTCCATGCTTGATCGCGTTCTCGACGAGGGGCTGGAGGATGAGCGGCGGCACCCGCGCCGATCGAAGGCGGTCCGGCACGTCGATCCTGACGTCCAGCCGCTTGGGGAAGCGCGACTTCTCGATGTCGAGATAGAGCTGCTGGAACTCGATCTCCTGGGCGAGGGTGATGTCTTCGCCGGGATCGAGCGTGAGGCTCGAGCGGAAGAAGGTGGAGAGGTTGACGATCATCGCCTCGGCCTCGTCGTCCCGCCGGGCCATGACCAGCGAGGAGAGCGAGTTCAAGGTGTTGAACAGGAAGTGCGGGTTGACCTGGTAGCGAAGGGCGCGAAGCTGCGCGGCCTGGGCGTCGCGCTCGGCGCCCGCGGCTCGGCGCTCGGCGGCGCGCAGCCGGGTCGCCGAGCTGATCGCGATGTAGAAGCTCGCCCAGGCGGCGAAGAAGAAATACCAGGTGACGAGGCCGTCGGCGATCAGCCGCAGGACTTGCTGCCTGCGGCGCTGCGGATCCGTCGGGAGCGGAGTGACGATCTGGATTCCGTCGCGGCCGATTCGAACCTCGTCGCGGGGCGTCGAGCGCACGATCGTGCCTCCGGGCGTGTGGCGGATGACGGTTCGCTCGACCAGCGGCTGGTGGACGGCGAAGGCGAGGTTGAAGGTCGAGAAGATGGCGGCGGCCGGGACGCAGGCGATCGCCGCGGCGATGATCTGGATTCGCACGCTCTCCCGCGCGGCTCGGCTGAGCACGATATAGACCAGGAAGGTGAGGGCCATCCCGATCACGCAGCCCAGCCCTCGATAGCCCAGCCAGCCCAGGCCTTCCTCGATCAGAAGGGTGCGGATGACGATGGTCGCGAAGTAGAACAGCCAGAATCCCAGGATCGACGCCGCGGCGAGCGGCAGGTCGGGCAGGCGCCGGGTCGCTCGATAGTCGGTGAAGCTCTCCATCCCGGGCCTTCTTACCCGCTCTTGCTCATTTGTGTCCCCGCGCCGGTGCCGTTCGCAGAGGCGGAAGGGGCTTTGGTCGAAAAAATCTCGCCGTCGCGAGCGCCGCGGGCCGCATTCGGCAAGTCGCGGCAGCACGACGGGTCGAGGGCCAGCTGCCGCGACTATTGCTGCCAGTCCGATCCCGACCCTCTTAGCCGCGCGGCGCGGGCCAGCCGATTTCCTGTGGAGAAATCATTCCGTCCCCGGAAATAAGCCGGATTTCAGGCTCTTCCACCTTCGGGCTGTGGCTCGGAAGTGACAGTGAAGCGGGCCGCTGCGCGGGCGTGAAGATTTCCCATTGCCGCTCCCCCTGAAACCTGATTCATTTCTGAACGGGGAGCGGGGTCTTGGTTAAGCGGCTGGTAACCGTTTGAACTGCATGATCCCGCCGGGTGAAAGAGTGGGAGTGGGTTCCATGGCGACGAACACCAAGCCGGCCGATGGCGCACTGACCTTGGTCGAGATGAAGGAGTTTGCGGGCTTCCCCGCGGCGACCCAGCGCTACATCCGCCGGTCGCTCGACGTCGGGCTCGGACGGCGCGACGCGCTCCGGCGCTGGTCGCGCGACGTGGGCGAGGCGGCCTCGATCCGCGCCCAGGAGCGCATGTACCGGCGGCTGGACCATGTCCGAGCCAACGTCCCCGACGACAGCGGCCTCGACGAGATGGAGCCGGTGATGGGCCCCCTGGTCACGATGACCGCCTTCGACCTCGGCCAGGACCGGCTGCCCGATTTCGCGGCCTACCGCTTCCTCTACGAGCGGCTGATCGGAGCCGCGGTTCGGCCCTGGCTGCCTGGCGCCTTCTGCGCCGCCGCCGCCTTGCCGCACCTCCATCCGGAAAAGCGCCGGGCCCTGCTCCAGTCGATCAGCGAAGCCGCCGCGACCGCGCCGGGCTGGTCGAACCGCGAGCCGGTCTTCTTCCCCGAATGGGTCGACAAGGTCGACGTCACCGTCGCGGGCTGATTAGCTAGCCCCAATGCCGTCATCCCGGCGAAAGCCGGGACCTCAGGACAAGAAGTTTCGGCGTGTCTCCACGAGGTCCCGGCTTTCGCCGGGATGACGATGGCTATTTCAGCCAGCCCTGCTTGCGATACCAGTCGGCGGTGGCCTTGAGGCCGGTGGGGGTCTTTACCTCGGGGCGCCACAGGCGCTCGGGCGGGCGCTTCTGCGCTTCGACCACCCAGTCGGGATGGCAGAAATAGCCGACGCGGTCGCGGGTGAGCTTCGCGTTGCCCGGCCGGAGCAGGCGCTCGAGGCTCGATGCGAGCCGAAGCACCGGCCTCGGCATCGCCAGGGTAAGAGCGCGGCGGCCGTAGAGGCGTCCGAGGGTCCGGGCGAAATGCCGGTGCTGCCACCCGCCTTCGCGGCCGTCGTCGGGCTCGTAAGTCTCGGTCCAGCTGTCGGCGTCGTCGAGCAAGGCGAGGATCAGCCGGACCAGGTCCTCGACGTGGATGACCGAGAATCGGCCTTTCGGCGGAAGCGCGACGAGGCCTCGCCGAGCCATCTTGAACAGCTCCAGGGTCTCCCGGTCGCCCGGCCCGTAGATCGCCGGTGGGCGAACGATCGTCCAGTCGAGCCCGGACGCCGCGACCAGCCGCTCCGACCTGGCCTTCGACCAGCCGTAAGCGGAAAGGTCCGGCTCGCGCGCCGCCAGCGAGGAGATGTGGACGAAGCGGCGCACTCCCGCCTTGCGCGCCGCGTCGATCATCGCCGCGGTTCCGGTGACGTTGACCGCCTCGAAGCCGGCCCGGTCCGGAGCGTTGATCGCACCGGCGAGGTGGATGACGGCGTCGGCTCCGGCGGCGAGCTTGATCAAGGTGTCGGGGCGATCGAGCGCTCCGTCGATCCAGGCGATCTCGTCCTCGGGCGGCTTCCAGCCGCGGGTGAGGGCTCGAACGTCATAACCCTCCGCACGCGCCATGCGAAGCAGGTGGGAGCCGACGAAGCCGGTGCCGCCGGTGATTGCGAGGGTGCGGATCTTGCGAGCGGCGGACGCTCTCTTCCCGCTCATCCCGAACAGCCGCCGACCGATTCGGACGCGGCGTACCCAAGGCCGGCCCTTCGGTACGCCCTCGCCAAGCTCGGTCCCAGGCTCGGGATGAGCGCAAGGTTCATAGCGGAGACCAGTCCCGCTGAGTCTCTTCCGACTCCGCCGCCTTCGCCGCCGAGACGTGGGGGAGAAGCGCGTCGAGCACCGCTTCCGCGCCCGCGCCGGTGGCTCCGGAGAGGGGGAGGGGCCTTGCCCCGGCTTCGGCCTCGAGCTCGGCGGAGAGCGCGGCGATCAGCTCCTCATCGAGCGTGTCGGACTTGTTGAGGGCGATCACCTCCGGCTTGTCGGCGAGGCCGGCGCCATAGGCTTCGAGCTCCTCGCGGACCGTTCGATAGGTGGCGGCGACGTCCTCCTGCTCGGAATCGACGAGATGGAGCAGGACCCGGCAGCGCTCGATATGGCCGAGGAAGCGGTCCCCGATTCCCGCGCCCTCCGCCGCCCCCTCGATCAGCCCGGGAATGTCGGCGATGACGAACTCGCGCTCGCGGTGTCGGACGACTCCGAGCTTGGGGTGGAGGGTCGTGAACGGATAGGCGCCGACCTTGGCCTGGGCGTTGGTCACCGCATTGAGGAAGGTCGACTTGCCGGCGTTGGGCAGGCCGACCAGCCCGACGTCGGCGAGCAGCTTCAGCCTGAGCCACACCCACATCTCCTCGCCCGGCCAGCCTTCGCCATGCTGGCGCGGGGCGCGGTTGGTCGAGCTCTTGAAGCTGGCATTGCCGCGGCCGCCGTCGCCCCCCTTCAGGAAGACCTGGCGCTGGCCGGGACGGGTGAAATCGGCGAGGACATGCTCCTTGTCGTCGGAGAGGATCTGGGTGCCGACGGGGACCTTGACGACGAGGTCGGCGCCGCCCGCGCCGGTGCGGTTCTGGCCCGAGCCGCCCTTGCCGCGCGGGGCCCGGAAATGCTGGGTGTAGCGAAAGTCGATCAGCGTATTGAGGCCCTCCACCGCCTCGAAGACGATGTCCCCGCCCTTGCCTCCGTCGCCGCCGTCCGGGCCGCCATATTCGATATATTTCTCCCGCCGGAAACTGACCGCGCCGGGGCCCCCTGCGCCGGAGCGGACGAAGATCTTGGCCTGGTCGAGGAAATGCATGGCGGGCATGTAGGGGAAACGTCACCCCGGCGAAAGCCGGGGCCTCCGCGGGAATCGACGCTGCGGCTTGGCTCCGGGGCCCCGGCGTTCGCCGCCCTGACAGTCTTTTTCCTGGGACAAACCCCTATAAAGATGCAAATCTATTGACACATGAAAATGCATTCGCATATCCAGTCGCCAGGAGGACAAGGTGACTCGCGACCTGACCAATGAGCTTGGAAAGCGCGAGCGCCAGATCATCGAGATCGTCTATCGCCGCGGCAGGGCGACGGCGGCGGAAGTGCTCGCCGACCTTCCCGATTCCCCGACCTATTCCAGCGTCCGCGGAATGCTTCGCCACCTCGAGGGCAAGGGCTATCTGCGCCACGAACGCGACGGCCTTCGCTACGTCTATTCGCCGACCTCGTCGAAGGCGGAGGTGCGCACCACCGCGCTCTCGCATTTGGTCAGGACCTTCTTCGACGGTTCGATAAGCACCGCCGTCGCCGCCTTGCTGGAATCGAAGCCGCTCACCCAGGACGAATATGAGCGCCTGTCCGCGCTCCTCGACAAGGCGCCTCGGGAGGACGGATCGTGACGGCCTCCCTCGCGCTCCCGGACGTCGCCGGCCTGATCGCTTTGTTGCTGCGCGCGACCTTGCTGATGGCCGCCGCCTGGGCCGCGGCGGCGGCGCTGCGAACGGCCGGGGCGTCCGCCGCGGCTCGGCATATGGCATGGCTTTTCGGAATCGCCGCGCTGCTGGCCTTGCCTTTGCTCTGGTATTTGGTTCCGGCGCTTCGACTGCCGATCCTCCCCTCCGACGCGGCCCAAGTCGCCGCCGCGACCGCGGTTTCGGCACCGACTCCTTTCGGTGCCGCGGGACCGGTCGACATCCCCGCCCATTCGGCCTGGAGCATGGTTCTTCTGACAATCTACGCCCTCGGTGCGGCGACCTTGCTGCTGCGCTTGGTCGTCGGGCGCCGGATGCTCAGCCGGCTGTGGACCGACGCCGGAAGGCATCGAGACCCGGCCTGGGAGAAATTGCTCTGCGGCCTCTCCTTCGAACTGCAGCTGGCGCGGCCGGTCGAGCTTCGGATCTCGCGGGGTCCGGCGGTGCCGATGACCTGGGGAACCCTGGCGCCCAAGGGTGCTTCTGCCGGCCGAGGCCTCGGAATGGCCGCTCGAGCGGCGGCGCCTCGTCCTCTTTCACGAGCTCGCCCATGTCGCCCGCCGCGACAGCCTCAGCCGGTCGCTGGCTTCGCTGGTCTGCGCGCTCTACTGGTTTCATCCCGGAGCGTGGTGGGCCGCGCGGCAGATGCGCATGGAACAGGAGCATGCCGCCGACGACGCTGTGCTGATGGCGGGCGGATCCCCGCAGGCTTACGCGCTCAGCCTTCTTCACCTTGCGGGCGGGGCAGGGGCGAAGGCGCAATTCCACGAGGCCGCGGCGATGGCCGGCATGTACCAGCTCGAGCGCCGCCTCGTTTCGATCACGGGCGCAGCGCGCCGCAATCGTCCAGGCTCGGTTTTCCTGTCCTCGTCCGCGCTGCTTGCGGGCTTCACCACCTTCGTCGTGGCGGCCGGCGTTCCGGTGAGCGCCTCGTCGACATCGGCCGGCCCGCTCCAGGCAAAGCGGATCGCCATCGACTCGTCGCTTGAGAAGGATGCGGGTTTCGCAACGGTCGGAGATTCTTCCACGACCGCAAGGCGCTCCGAGAGAATTGCCACGGTCTCGCCGGCGATCGCGAGCGAGCGCCTGGCGAGGCCAAGCGGCGCCGCTTCGGAACCCGGCTCGGAAGGCGCTGCTGGGGACGGTCCGGAAGCGGCGGAAGAGGCGCCGTCTCGCCGCGACTCCGCCGCCGCGGGCGAAAGCGGTCCGTCGAACCCGGCCGCCGGAGGAAGCCCGGACCGGCGGCCATCCGCCCAGCCGCAACAATTGCGCGACTATGGTTGGGAGCTGCCGCGGCGCGACTCGAAAGTGCGGATCGGATCGACCGAGGCGTCCTCGCGGCCGGCCCGAATCACCCTGCCGGCCCCTCTCCAATCCGCTTCCGGCGACGGGATCAGCCGGCCGAAATGGGCTCGAAACGCGCCCCGGCTCGTCCAGGGCGGCACTCCGACTCGCTCGCCTCTACCGACGTCCCAAGGCCCGCTGATGCTGTCCTGGTCCATCGAGGTTGGCGCGAAATAGCAGAACAAGGAGCGAGACCGTGAAGGCAAGATTTGTGATTGCGGCCGTCGGCGCCGCCCTGGCCGCCCATGCCGCCAACGCCATGGAGAGCGAGCCCGGGAAGAGCGGCGGGACCGCGGCCGAAGCCTCGGGCCTGAGGATCGAGGTGCTGGGCGGATTCGACAATGACGGGTTCGAGCAGGGCATGCTCTATGGCGGACGGATCGGCTACGATCTCAAGCTCGCTCCCAGGCTGCTGCTCGGGATCGACGGTGAATTCAGCGACGTCACCACCGACCAGGAATTCGCCTTTCCGGGCCAGCCCAGCCTCGCGGCCGACGACGGGCCGGAATATTATGTCGGCGCCCGGGCGACGTTCCTGCTGTCGAAACGGTTCCGGCTCCATGGCGGCGGCGGCTACACCCGCACCAGGGAGGGCTTCTTCTTCCAGAGCGATCCCAACCCGGCGCCGCTCGGCACCGTGGCCGCCGGCCGAATGACGGTCGACGGCCTCCGCCTGAGCGCGGGCGCTCAATTGTCGCTCGGCCGCCGAGCCTTTCTCGGCGCGGAATATCGCTATTCCAACTATGACGATTTCGGCCTCGACCGGGAGCAGGTCGTGGGAAGCATCGGCTTTCGCTTCTAGGCCGTTCGCGCCGCCCCCGGCCCGCCGGCGGTCATTTCCGGGTTCCTCTCGGAGGCGAGGTGGACCAGGTGGCGGGTCGCGATCTCCCGGGCCCGCTCGCGCGGCAATCCGAGGGCGCTCGCCATCGGCCCGCCCATCAGCGAATCGCCGAGGGCCGCGAGCACCAGCCAGAGCGTGGTCTCGTGAACCGGCCGGTCCTCGTGGCCGGCGCCGACCTGGTCGACGAGCCGGTGGATCGCGTCGAGGATCGGATCGAGCGCGTCGCGGTTGCCCGACAGGATCATCCAGGCGGCCAGCGCTCCGGCGCCCTCCCGGTCGAAGGCGTCGAAGGTGCGGTCGACGATCTCGCGAGGATCCGCCTCGCCCTGGCGCTCGCGCTCGACGACTCGGGCGATCTCCGCGGTGACCCGCTCGCCGATGAGTCGGGCGAGCTCGCCCTGAAGGCCCGCGGCGGAGCCGAAATGGTGGAGGAGGTTGCCATGGGTCTTGCCGATGCTCGCCGCGACCGCCTTCAGGGTCACCGCCTGCGGGCCGAACTCGATGAGGAGGGCGCGAGCGGCCTCGAGCGCGGCGGCGCGGCTCTCCTCCGGCGACAGACGTTCGCGTCCTATTGACATTTGTGTAAGTATGTGTTGTTCGTCATGCCGGACTTGATCCGGCATCCATGAACACCGGAATCGCCGGATCGACAAGGTCGATGTTGATGGATTCCGGCATTCGCCGGAATGACGGGGAAACGAAATGAGCCAAGCCACACCCTCCGATCTCACGATCACGCCGCGCGACCGCCGCTTCGGCCGCGGCTCAAGGACTGAGCGCTGGTGGCTGGGCGGCAATCCCTATGGAAGCGCCCTCTACGATGCGCTGTCGGTGACCTTCCCCAAGGGCGAGGCCTTCTTCGTCGAGAGCGTGCGCGCCTTCCGCGACGATGCTCCGCCCAAGCTGGCGGAGGAGATAAGGGCCTTCACCACCCAGGAGGTGATGCACAGCCGCGAGCATGTCGCCTTCAACCGCCGCGCCGTCGAGGCGGGCTACGACATCGCCCCGCTCGAGGCCCGGGTCGACTATCGGATCGAGGAAACGAAGAGCCGCCCGCCGATCGTCAACCTCGCCGCGACCATGGCGCTGGAGCATTTCACGGCGATCCTCGCTAACCAGCTTCTCGGCAACCCCCGCCACCTCAGGAATGCGGACCCGCAGTCGGCGGCCCTGTGGCGCTGGCATTCGATGGAGGAGATCGAGCATAAGGGCGTCGCCTACGACACCTGGCTCCACGCCACCCGCAACTGGCCGCGCCGCAAGCGCTGGACGGTGAAGTCGCTGGTGATGCTGAAGGTGACCAAGAACTTCTTCGTCGAGCGCACCCACGGCACGCTGATGCTTCTCGAGCAGGACGGGATAAAGGGTCCGCGCGCCTGGGCCGGACTGTTCTGGTACGCGATGGTCAGCCCCGGCATGTTCCGCAAGATTTTGGGCGGCTGGGCGAAGTTCTTCCTGCCGGGCTTCCACCCCTGGAAGCATGACGACCGCAAGCTCATCGCCGAAGGCGAGCGCAGCCTGGAGGCGGTGACCGCTTAAATCCTCCCTGCCGCGAAGCGGTGGGGAGGGGGACCACCCGAAAGGTGGTGGAGGGGTAGCTCGCACAGGCCTGCGCCAGTCACCCCTCCACCAGGCTTCGCCTGGTCCCCCTCCCCATCTTCGATGGGGAGGATATCAGGCCGCCATCGCCGCCGGGGCGATGTCCGACTCCCCCTCCAGCTCGAGTTCGAACAGCCGGCAGGGCGCCGCCTCGCCGCGGCCGGCGCTGTAGTGGGGGACGATCTTTCCGGCCGAGCGGAAGCCGAGCTTCTCCAGCACCCGACCCGAGGCCGGATTGTCGAGGAAGTGACCGGCGCTGAGGCGCCTCAACCTGAGGCTGTGGCGAGCCATGGCGAGGACCGCCCGGCCCGCTTCCGTGGCATAGCCGCGCCCCCAGTGATGGCGGGCGATCCAGTAGCCGAGCTCCAAATCGCCGGTCGGGCGACGCCCGACGCCGATCGCCCCGATCAGCTCGGGCGCGGTGTTTGTGCAGCGGAAGATGAGCAGGGACGGCTCGCGGGGGTCGCGCTCCGTCGCAAGCCAGGCTTCGGCGTCGCCGGGCCGGTAGGGCCAGGGGGCGGTGGCGAGGTTGCGGACGATCCGCTCGTCGGCGATCGCCCCGAACAGGGCGGGGGCATCCTGGCTCCAGCCGGGCCTGAGCAGCAGTCTTTCGGTCCTGATGAACATCGTCGTCCTCCCTTGCCCGCCGCCGGTCCGCTACCCGCCAGGGGTGACGTTCCGGCGACCGTTTCGAGGGAGAAAGAAAAAGGAGAGGAACCCGGCGGCTCCTCTCCCTCGAATTCGGTTCTCTTGCGAGACCTGGAGCCGCCCCTCCCGGGGACGGCCCTTTATCGACCGTCCCTATTCCGCTGCTTCGATCGTTTGCGGCATGTCGACGCAGACGAACTTGCGGCCGAGTTTCCCGTCGCGGAACGAGACTCGGCCGTCGGTAAGCGCAAAGAGGGTATGGTCCTTGCCGATTCCGACGTTCGTGCCCGGGTACCAGCGGGTCCCGCGCTGACGCACGATGATGTTGCCGGCGAGCACGGTCTCTCCGCCGAACTTCTTGACTCCCAGGCGACGGCCCGCGCTGTCGCGACCGTTGCGTGAGGATCCGCCTGCTTTCTTATGTGCCATGACTAAGCTCTATATCTTTCGAGTGTTTACGCGTCTTTATCAGCCGCGGGCTTCTTTGGGGAGGCCTTTTTCTTCGCCGCCACGGGGCTGTCGGTCATCTCGCTCTCGGCGCCGTCGACCTTCAGCGGGGCCTGGGGCTGAGCTTCGGTGGCCGCGGGGGCCTCGGGAGCATCGGCCTTCTTCGCCTTGGCCTTCTTCGGAGCCTCGGCGGCCGGAGCCTCGGCGGCCGGAGCAGCGGCAGCGGCGGGAGCTTCCTCGGCCGGCCGTTCGACGTCGCTCACGGGAGCCTTCTCGGCCTTGGCCTTCTTCGGCTTCTCGGCTCCCTCGGCCTTGCTCGGGACATGCTTCTGGTCGCCGATCGCGACGATCCTCAGGATCGTGTGCTGCTGGCGATGGCCCTTCTTGCGGCGGTAATTATGCCGGCGCCGCTTCTTGAAGACGATCACCTTGTCGGCCTTGGCCTGGGCGATGATCTCGGCCGAGACGGTGAGCCCGTCGGTGGAGCGCAGGTCAGCGCCCTCGCCGGCGAGCAGGACGTCGTCCAGCCTGATGGTGTCGCCCGCCTCTCCGGCGAGCTTCTCGACGACGATCTTGTCTCCGGCGGCGACGCGATACTGCTTGCCGCCCGTGCGCACGACTGCGAACATGGGTTTTTCCATCACTCTAATGCTGTCCGCGCAAATCGTCGGCCGCGGCCGAACCCCCGCGCGGGAACCGGGCTGCTACTGGAGGCGGCCCGGAGTGTCAATAATCGTCAGTGCCGGTGCTCGCGCTTGAGCCGGTAGCGCCCCTTCGCGATCGTATCGAACAGGCCCGATATGGCCGGATGGTCGACCGGCTCCTCGCTTTCGTCGGCGAGCAAATTCTGCTGGCTGACATAGGCGGTGTAGGAGGATTCCCCGTTCTCGGCGAGCAAATGGTAGAAGGGCTGGTCCTTGGCGGGACGGATGTCGGCCGGGATCGCTTCATACCATTCGTCGCTGTTGGCGAAGACCGGGTCGACGTCGAAGATCACTCCGCGGAAGTCGAACAGGCGATGGCGAACGACGTCGCCGATGGCGAATCGGGCATGGGCGACCGGCGGCGCCAGCGGCGAAGGGGAGTCGGTGCCGGCATAGGCTCGGTCGGTCCTGTCCATGGACCCAATGTAGGCGCTGGAGCGCTCCAGGCAAGCGAAGGCGGCGTCGAGACGTCCGAAGCCGTCTCCGGAGCGGCCGGGCCAGGCTTGGCAAGCCCGGGCGCTTGGGCTAAGCGCCCGGGCCTGTCGACCGGCCCCTGCGCCAGCAGGAGCCAGAATCCCCATGCGGAGAGGTGCCGGAGTGGTCGATCGGGGCGGTCTCGAAAACCGTTGAGCCCGCAAGGGTTCCGAGGGTTCGAATCCCTCCCTCTCCGCCATTTTCCCCGACCGCCTCCCGGCCTGGCGTCAGCGTTTCTTGCTGCGCTGCTCGCTTATCAGCTGGAGGAATCCGCCGGGAATCGTGCCGAACAGGCGCTTGTTGAGGCTGGTGGCGAGGACGGGTGGATTTTCCCGGTTGAGGATCGACGCGTCGACCACCGCCGCATGGAGCAGGCAGGCCAGATAGACGCTGTCCGTATGGACGGCGTGAAGCACGGCGTCGGATTCGCGGTCGAACAGGGCGACCAGGGCCTGGCGGGCGTCGGTCACGATCGTCAGCTGCTCGCCCGGCCACCATCGCGCCCGGCTCGCCTTGACGGCGAGCACGCAGGACGCGCCCGGCACCTCGTCCTCGGCATTGAAGGTGACTCCGGCGACTCCCACGCCGCGCGCGGCCGCCGCCGCCAGCGGGCCCTTCAGTCGCTGAAAGGGCGAGTGGAACAGCTCGAAGGCGACGCTTTCGCAGGCCGAGGCGCACATGCTCGCGGCCCGGTCGTAGACCTGGTTGGCGTTGCGGAGCTGATAGATGCGGTCCTCGCCGGCCGGAGAGTCCAGCCGGCTGAGCGAGACCTGGGCGGCGGCGCAGCGCTCCTGGAATTCCTTGGCGAGGCGCGGAAGCAGCTCGGCCGGGGCGACGGCGCGATAGGCTCGAACTTCGCCATGGTCGAAAGCCACAGCGCCCTTGGCGGTGAGGCTCGAAAGCGCGCTGTAGACGTTCGCCTGCGACTTCTTGATCGCCTTGGCGACTCCATAGCCGGTGCTTCCCGGATGACGAAGCAGCTCATGGTAGGTCAAGGCCTCGGTGTCGGTGAAGCCAAGCTGAGTCAGCAATGCTTGGGTGTCATCCGGTACGCTCATTGCCGTGCGAGAGCTTTCTGAATGCCGTCCGGGACGCGGCTATGCGACGGCGCGCCTCACTATTCAAGCCAATCAAGCAAGTGGAGACAACCCTACTACTTGACAGGCGTACGAATCTAAGTACCTAATAGGACAACAGAAAAATCGTCATTGCCTGTGTGTCGCGTGAGATCGGCAGAGACCAAGCATGCCCAGTCGACATCCTCGTCTAGCGGAACGCGCCTTGGGCGCCGCGGTCCAGCTCAAGCGGGCCTCCAGCCTGGACGATCTCGACCGGATCGCGCGTCCGATCCTCGCCGAGCTGGGCTTCTTCAGCGTCGCCGCCGCGCGCTTCTTCACGGTCGGCCACACGGCCGGCGAGAAGTTGCTCTTCGGCCAGCTCGATTCCGGCTGGGCGGAGCGATACGTGGCCGGCGGCTATGTGCAGAAGTGCCGGATCGCCCGCGAGATGCTGGTCAGCGACCTTCCCTATTCGTGGAGCGAGGTCATCCGTCGCCGCGGCCTCGACCGGGCGACCGGGACGATCTGGAACCACGCGCGCGAGCTCGGCTTCACCGACGGCCTCCATTCGCCCATCCGGACCGCCGACGGCGGCTATGGCGCGGTGATCCTGTGCGGAACGGAAGCCGGCCTCGGGGATCCGTTCATCCGAAGCGCCGCCGAGGTGCTGGCGGCCTATTACGGAAGCGAAGGGCTTCGGCTGCTCGACCTCAACAGGACCGCCCGTCCGCTGCTGAGCCGCCGCCAGCGCGAATGCCTGGCCTGGGTTCGCCACGGCAAGAGCTCGGCCGACATCGGCTCGATCCTCGGACTGTCGGTGCCGACCGTCGACGGCCACATCGCCGAGGCCTGCCGCAAGCTCGGGGTCAGGACCCGAATCCAGGCGGCGGTGGAGGCCTCCCTCGCCGGGCTGATCGACGGCTGACATAGCCGCGGCCACTGCCGTCGAGCGCCGGGGACCCGGTCAACCTACAGGGGTTGTTCCGCCGAAGGCAGGTGCGATCATCGTCATCGATAATGGTTGTCCCGGGGCCGCCCGTCCGCGGCTCGTGTGACACCTGAACGCTATCCGGCGGAGCATGGGCATGATGGATCCCAGGCTGAATGACGCGGCGCCGCCTGCGAGCCGCCGCGAATCCTGCTCCCCGAACCCGAAATGCCTCGCCTCCGGCTGGAGTGAATCACGATGAGCGATCCCGTACTTCGCCAAGCCATTATCGACATGTTCGCGGAAGCGCGGCGGCAATATGTCGCTACGCGCACGACCACGAATCCCGGCCAGGAATTCGACACCTGGTACAACCGGATGAAGACGGATCCGGCCATCGTCAACATGTTCAACGCCGCCTACGACGAAGGCTATCTGAAGAAGATCAGCGTCAGCTTCGGCCCCTCCAGCTACTATACCAGCGGCTCCTACGTCTGGGGCGTTCCCAATTCGGATGGCTACCGCGAGCAGTCGCCGATGCTCGACCCGGAAGGCAACTTCATCGTGCCCGTCGGCGAGCTGGCGATCAACGCGGCGGTCATCGCCGGGGTCTACGGCGACGAAGGCGGCATCTGGACCCTTGGCCACGAGCTCAGCCACGCCTTCTACGCTCGCTACTCGGCGGAAATGAACGTCTACCACATGAACGTGGGCATGGCCTACATCACCGAGCAGACCAAGCTGATGGCGAATTTGCCGCAGGAGCAGCGGCGCATCCAGATCGACGCGTTCCTCGCCGAATATGTCAGCGCGATGATGTTCGAGGAAGGCCGGGCGAACGTCAACGGCTACAATCTGTGGGTTCGGGCGATGCGGGACAGGGGAACGCCCGTCACCGACGAGATGCGCAAGGACGTGCTGCGCCACCATTCCGGCTCGAACATGGCCATGTTCGTCGACAGGAACACCGGCGCGCTTCTTCCCGCGCTCCAGGTTGCCGCCGACGGCACCTTGATGACGAACGACGCAAACTATCGGTTTGCCGCCAATCAGGACGCCGCGCTCGGCGCCGGCGGGGTCGGCAAGCATGTCAACCATTATACTGCGGGAGCGCTCGCCCAGTTCTGCAGCCACCCGAGCGCGCCGATCCTCGAATTCGACGCCCGCGCACTGGGAGTGACGAGCGCTTCGATCAGCTTCGCCGATTTCATCGCCCATTACCAGGCGCAGCTCGGCGCAGGCCAATGCACCATCATCGACAAGCATTCCGGCTCGATCACCGAGATCGCGGGCGTCTTCCTGAACGGGCGGATGAACGTTTCGGCGACCTCGCCGCTCCCCGGCGCCAACTCGATCACCATCACCTCCACTGCGACTGACGGCGTCCGCTATTACGAGACCAACCGAATCACCCTGACCAAGCTGCCCGACGGCACCGTGATGATCTCGGCCGTCGACGCCCAGGGCAATCCGATCGCGATCGACCCCGCCTCGTTCAACTCGTCCCTGGGGGGCGACGTCACCGCCTTCTACGACGCGCTCAAGCGCCGTGCCGAACGGCGGGCCGCCGGCGAGGATGTCGGCGAGGCCCCGACCATGGAAGTTTCGGGCGAGGGAGCGGACGGCAAGCGCATCACCCTCACCGAAGGCGCTTCGTACATCCCGCGCGGAGTGACCCTGGAGCAGGCCTGGGCCGGCGGGCCGCTGCGCCTGTTCGACCGCGAGCGCCGCGAGGTCACATACCATTATGTCGGTACCCGCCTCGCCGCTTATTCGGTTGCCGCCGGGTCGAACTCGAACCTGCGGGTGGTGACGACGCTCGACTCCAATCGCAACCCGGTTTCGACCGACATCACCTTCGTCAAGAATCCGATCATCATCGAATTCTCCCAGGCCGGCTCGATACTCGGCCAGCAGCTCGGCTCCATGCTCCTCAGCGGCAACAGGCTCACCTCGGTGGTCGGCTCCGCGACCCTCCAGACGCTCGGCGACAATCTCGGCGACGTCCTCGACGGATTCGCGGGCGGCATGTCGGCGACGATGGCGATCCGCGACGCCTTTGCGACCTTCGACAACGAGCTCTTCGCCAACCTCAAATCCGCGGGGGTCGGGGCGGTTTCGGCTTTCCTGACCGCCGAGCTGGTCAAGGCCGTGGGCATCAACGGCTTCGCCGGCGAGCTGTTCAGCACCGCCTCCGGACAGGTCATCAGCACGATCATGAGCAATGTCGCCGCCGGCGCCAATCCGCTGGCGGGCCTCAGCATCGCGTCGGTCGGCAATGCCGTCGGATCCTTCCTGGGCAACAAGCTGGCCACCGAGCTGGTGCGCTTCGAGACGATCGGCGGCCAGATCGGGTCCGCCTTCGGCAGCGCCGTCGGATCGATGATCGGAACCCTCCTCGGAGCTCCGGGCGGGCCCGTCGTCTCCTTCCTGCTGGCCGCGGCGGGATCGTTCATCGGCAATCTCATTGGCGGCGCGATCGGCTCGCTGTTCGGCGGGACTCCGCGCTCCGGCGCCGATGTCGTCTGGAACGAAGGGAGGGACGCTTTCGTCGTCGCCAACGCCTATGCCCGCAAGGGCGGCTCGAAGGAGACCGCGGAGGGCCTCGCAGGGGCCGTCAGCCAGACCCTGAACGGAATACTTCTCGCGATCGGAGGAAGTCTCGAAAATCCCCACCTGGTCAATGCCGGCAGCTACGGCATGCGCAAGTCCGACTTCGTCTACACCTCCCGCACCAGCTCGGGATCGCAGACGAAGACGTTCTCTCACGACGGGGCCGCCGAAGACCTGATCTCGTACGGATCGTTCATCGCTCTCACCGACAGCGACTTCAGGATCGTCGGCGGAAACATTTTCGCGAAGCGCGCCTTCTACGCCACCTTCACCCGGCCGGGGGTCACCGCCGAGACCTTCGATCCCGCCAGCCTGGTCGGCAATATCGCCACGGCTCGGCAATATGAAGCCTATCTGTCGGCCTCGAACATAATCAACCAGTTGATCGACGGCCACGGCGACAGCGGGTTCACCGCGGAGTGGGCGCTGACCTTCGCCCAGGCCGCCGAGCTCGGGCTTCACCGGCGCCACGAAAGCGACTGGTACGGCGGCTTCAGCTATCTTCTCGAGGAAGCCGGCGCCGGCGCCGGCACGGTCAGCTTCGAGCTGTCGTACAACAGCTCCGCCGACCGGGTGACTCGATCGATCGTCGCCGGGCGCAAATATTACGGCGACGATATCGCCACCTCCGACCAGGACGTCATCGAAGGAACGGCGGGGGCGGACATCATACAGCTGTCCGGAACGACGCTTGTCGCCCAGTCCGGCGGGATCAATGCCGGGCTCACCATCAACAAGGTCGCCTCGAACGGCGCCGCTCGCGAAATCGACGTGGCGGCGATCATCGACGCTCGGGAAGGCGACGATATCGTCCACGCGTCGGATCGCGGCGACAACGTCTACGGGGGCGCCGGCAACGACGTTCTCTACGGCGGAAAGCTCGACGACTGGCTGCTCGGCGGCGACGGCAACGACACGCTTTCGGCGGGCGCCCAGGGCGGCGGGACCGGCGGCGACGGCAACCTCCTGTCCGGCGGCGCCGGCAACGACCTGCTTATCGGCCGGGAAGGCTCGGACTGGCTGGATGGAGGCGGTGACGTCGACCATCTCCAGGGCGGCGGCGGCGACGACATTCTCGCCGGCGGCGCGGGCGACGGCGACATTCTCGCCGGCGGCGCAGGAGACGACCAGTATCTGGTCCGCCGAAGCGACGGCACGGATTCCGCGGACGAACAGATCGCCAATGCGCCGGTCGCCGATCCGGGCCTACCGGGAGACGCGATCACCCAGCGCATGCAGCGGCTCGCCCAGGAACCGGACGAGCGCAACTGGGCCGGCGATTACGCCGGAGTCGACAATGGCAACATCGCCGGCGGCGACGATTCGGTCTCGTTCGGCGCGGACATCGGCATCGGCGACATCAAGCTGCTCCGCGACGGATCCGACCTCATGGTCCTCATCATGGAGACCAACGAGGAGACGGGCCAGGAAGTCGAAAGCGGCACGAAGCTTCGGCTGAAGGAATGGTTCACCAACCCGTTCAAGCGAGTCGAGTGGCTCAAGTTCGCCGACGGCAACGAGATCCGGATCGCGGACATCCGCACCTTCATCGTCGGAACCGCCGGCGACGATATCCTCAACGGCACCGATGGCGCGGACTTCGTCTATGCCGGAGAGGGCAACGATTTCCTCACGCTGGGCGGGGGCGACGACGTCGGCAACGGCGGCGGCGGCGACGACGTCGTCTGGGGCGAAGGCGACAAGGACCTGGTGATCGGAGGCCGCGGCCGCGACCGTCTGCTGGGCGGCACGCACGACGACGTCATCTCGGGCGACGCGGGCGACGACGACCTCCTCGGCGAGGACGGGCGCGACATCCTGTCCGGCGGCCGCGGCGACGATACGCTGTCCGGCGGCATGGGCGAGGACACGATCCGCTTCACTCGCGGCGACGGCCGCGACACGATCATGACCAGCGTGTTCGAGTTCGTCGGCAACGAGCATGAATGGGACGTCGCCTGGTCTCTTGCAAACGGCTGGAACACCGCCGCCGGCTATTACGAATGGGTCTTCTACCAGGAATATTATGACGGCCGGCTCCACCAGACCGGCGACGTCCTCTACGTCTATATCGGCGACGGCCTTCCATCCAACCCTCCGGAACGCGACATTCTCGAGTTCGCACCGGGAATCGATCTCCAGGACCTCACCTTGTTCCGCTCGGGTACGGATCTGACGCTCGGCATCGCCCATGAGGAATCGGATCTCGCCGAGGCGGGTTCGGACAGCGTCACGATCCAGGGTTGGTATTCGAGCGAGTCGGCCACCGATTGGAGCTCCGACAAGCCGATCGGCCGCTTCGCCTTCTACCAGACCGGCTTCTTCGAGATCGCCCTCGAGGGCTGGACCCTCATCGCGGGTTCCGCGGGCGCGGACGGGACGTCGATGAACGCCTTCGCCGGCACCGCGGGCAAGGACTGGATCACGGGCGGGTCGGGCGACGACGTCGTCGCCGGCGGCGCCGAGGGCGACGTTCTTCACGGCAATGGCGGCTTCGACGTCCTTCGCGGCGAGAGCGGCAACGACGTCATTTACGGCGGCGGCGGCAATGACCGGCTGGACGGAGGCACCGGGGCCGACGTCCTGCTCGGCGGCGTCGGCGTGGACGCCGTCTCCTACGAGTCGGCGAGCTCTCGAGTCGTCGTTCATATCTCCAAGCCGAATGTCGGCCAGGGCGACGCCGCGGGCGACCGCTTCCACCAGATCGAGGATCTGGTCGGCAGCGGCGGAGCGGACCGGCTCGGCGGCGACTCGGGCGAGAACCAGATCACCGGCGGTGCCGGCGCCGATATCCTGATCGGCGGCGCCGGCGACGACACCTATTACTGGAATATCGGCGACGGATCGGACGAGATACGGGAGGGCTCGCTCTCCTTCGAGACGGTGATCGGCGAGGACGGCAAGCTGGTTGCCGGCTACGTCGAGCACCTGACCTCCACCGACGATCCCTTCATCGGCTACCTGGAGCTCGAGGACGAATCCGGCAACATCGTCTACTCAGGCGAAGTCCGAGTCACCCGCCAGCGCATCTACGACAATGGCAAGATCGACGATTTCGAATGGGGCGACGCCAAGACCGACCCGAGGAATTGGCCCGCTTCCGGATGGCAGGACGGCTATTTGCGCGCCGACGGCTTCACCGTCGTGCGCGAGCGTCTCCAGGACGTGGCGGCGGGCGGCGACGATGTCATAGAATTCGCCCCCGGGATCACCTTCGGCGACATCGGCGTCGAGAAGCAGGGCAACGACCTCATCGTCCAGGTGGGCAGCGACCCCGCCTCGCGCATCAGGATCAAGGATCATTTCAAGACGATCGCGGGCTCCCTGCACGGCCCGGGGCCGGGCGTCGGCCATGTCGAGACGCTGCAATTCCGCGACGGCTTCTCGGTTGGCCTCGGCTCGGTCGCGACCCCCACGGCCGCGTCGCCCGACGCGACAAGCCTCGACCACGACCACCTGATGGTCGGAGACTCGCGCGCGAACCGGCTGAGCGCGATGTCGGGGAACGACGTTCTATCCGGCCGCGGCGGCGACGACGTCCTGAGCGGAGGCCTTGGCGACGACGTCCTCGAGGGCGGAGCCGGCGCGGACCAGCTGCAGGGCGGCGGCCACTCGCCCGCGACGACGCACCTGTGGGGCGATACCGCCCGCTACGCCTCCTCGACGGCGGCCGTCGCCGTCGACCTTCGCCTCGGCGGCGCGCAGTCCGGCGGCGACGCCGCAGGCGACGTTCTGTCGGGGATCGAGAATGTCGTCGGCTCGCAGCATAACGACACGCTCGACGGAGAGGCGGGCGGCAACCGGCTCAATGCGCTTGAAGGCAACAATGTCGTTCGCGGGTGGGGGGGCGACGACGTGCTGCTGTCGGGCGCGGGCACGGACAATCTGTCCGGCGGCGACGGAGCCGACAATATCGCGGCGGGCGCGGGCGACGACCAGGTGTCGGGAGGCGCCGGCGACGACATGGCGGACGGGGCCGACGGCAACGACTCCATCCAGGGGGATGCCGGCAAGGACACCCTGACCGGAGCCCTCGGCAACGACACGCTGGACGGCGGCAGCGAGGATGACAGCCTCTACGGCGGCGACGGCGACGACGGGCTCATCGGCGGCGCCGGCAACGACCTGCTCGAGGGCGCGGCCGGAACCGACTCCCTGGCCGGAGGCGCCGGCGACGACCGCTATCATTTCGGCTCGGGCGCCGGCGCCGACCGGATCGTCGACGCCGAAGGCGCCAATGTCGTTCAATTCGGGGATGGCATAACCTTCGACAAGCTCTGGTTCTCGCAGCAGGGCTCCGACCTGCGCATCGGCGTGATCGGCGCTCCCGACTTGGTGACGGTGGCCAACTTCTTCGCGGCGACCGGGGCCAGCAAGCTTCGAGCCGTGCAGACCGCCGAGCACGCTTTCTACATCGGCCATCCCGAGGCCCGCACCCTGATCGCCGCGATGACCGCGGCCGGAGTCGCGGTGCCCGCCGAGATGCCCGCCTCGATCCGCGACCAGCTGGCCACCTACTGGCACGTCGGCGGCCGTACGGCTCCCCGGGCCACCAGCCCGAGCCTCCCCTTCACCATGCTGGAAGACGGGGTGCTCGCCGTGCAGGGCATGCCCAGCGCGATGACCACGCTGAAGCTCGTCGATCATGACGAGAATGTCGTCTCCTTCGCCGTCAAGGCCGGCGGCGGGCCGGCGCATGGCGCGCTCGAATGGAACGCCGCGACCCAGCGCCTGGCCTATACGCCCGTCGCCAATTTCAACGGCGAGGACCTGTTCACCCTGGTCGCGACCGACGCCGACGGCCTGACCGCCGAGATGTCGATTCGGGTCACCGTGACCGCGGTCAACGATCTTCCGGCCAATCTGCGCATCGACGGCGCCTCGCTTGCCGTCGCCGAGCCGGCCGTCGGCGGCATGACCGTCGGGGGCACGACCGTCGGGCGCCTGCTCGCCGCCGATGCGGACGGCCATGCGATCAGCTGGAGCCTGGTCGACAATGCCGGCGGGCGCTTCGCCATCGGCGCCGACGGGACGATCAAGGTCGGCGACGCCGCACTCCTCAATTACGAGACGGCGGCCGCCCACACGATCCGCGCGCGGGCGACCGATTCCCTCGGCGGCTTCAGCGAGCAGAGCTTCACGATATCGCTCAACGACGTCAACGAGGCCAACAGCTTCGGCCAGGCTTATGCCTTCCCGGTCAACGAGAATGTCGCCGTCGGCACGGCGGTCGGAACGGTCGCGGCGACGGATCTGGATCTCGCGTCGAGGGCGACCGGCAAGCAGCGCTATTTCTTCCTGAACGGAACGACCCCCGGCGCGACGACCACCGACGGCCTCTACCGGATCAACGAGCTCACTGGAGCGATCACCACGGCCGCCGCGCTCAATTACGAGGCGCTGACGGCGCCGCGCACCTATACGGTCGTGGCGAAGGACAATGACGGCGCCGCCGGCTTCAACCAGGCGTCGACGACCGTCCAGATCGCCGTTCAGGACGTCAACGAGGCGAACAGCTTCGCGGCGCCCTACACGTTCGGCGTCAACGAGAATGTCGCGGTCGGGAGCGCGGTCGGAACGGTCAAGGCCAACGACATCGACGGCGCCGCGACCCTGAACGGCCAGCAGAGCTACGCCTTCCTCAACGGCACGACGACGAGCGCCACATCCGCGGACGGCCGCTACACGATCAACTCGACGACGGGTGCGATCACCACCGCCGCGGCGGTCGATTACGAGGCGATGTCCAGCCCCGTCGCCTACACCGTGATCGCCCGGGATCGCCAGGGCGGCGCCGGCTACAAGCAGGCTTCGACCACGGTCACCATCGGCGTCAGCGACGTGAACGAGGCGCCGGTCAGCATCAACTGGACGCCCGCCGCCACCTCGATCGACGAGCGCGACCGGATCGCAGCGGCCGGCACTAGGCCGGCCATCACCCTCGGATCGTTCAGCATCGTCGACGTCGACGGCAGCGGCCTGCCGCACGGCTCATACAATTATTCCGTCTCCGACAGCCGTTTCGAGATGGTCGGAGCGACGCTCGCCTTGAAGGCGAACGCCTCGCTCGATTTCGAGGCGGCGACGTCGGTTTCGGTCACCGTGACCGGCACAGATCGGTCCGGCACTCCTTTCTCGATCCAGCAGGCCGTCGCGTTCACAATCAACAATGTCGACGACGTGCTCGAAGGCGACGGCCTCGCCAACACTCTGGTCGGGCAGCAGAATCGCGACCGGCTCTACGGCCTTGCCGGCAACGACACGCTTCGCGGCGAGGCCGGCGACGACCTGCTCGACGGCGGCCTGGGCGACGATACGCTCATCGGCGGCGCCGGTGCGGACACTTTGATCGGCGGCGACGGCGCCGACACGTTCCAGCTGACCGTGGTCGGCGAGGATTCGGCCGACGGCGGCCTCGGCGTCGACACGGCGAGCTTCGCGGCCGTCGCCACGGCGGTGGTGGCGGATCTCGACAATCCGCTTCACAAGCTGACCGCGGTCGAGACCCTGGTCGGCGGAACCGGCGCCGACACGCTGTCCGGCTCGGCCGGGGCCAACCGGCTCGACGGCGGCTCGGGCAACGACTCGCTCGCCGGCCGGGCCGGCGATGACGTCCTCGTCGGCGGCATCGGCAACGACTCGCTCTCCGGGGATGAAGGCGCCGATTCGCTCGACGGCGGCGCCGGCGACGACACGCTCAGCGGAGGCGAGGGAATCGACCAGCTCGTCGCCGGAGACGGCAACGACCGAATCAACCTCCTCATCGTCGGCGAAGACTCCGTCGACGGCGGAATCGGCACCGACACGGCCGCGTTCGCCGCCTCGGCCGTGGCCGTCACCGCCGATCTCGCCAATTCCGCCCACAAGCTGACCAATGTCGAGAATCTGGTCGGCGGCAATTCCGGCGACACGCTCCTCGGCTCGGCCCTCGCGAACCAGCTCGAGGGCGGTCTCGGCGACGACAGCCTGTCCGGCCGCGGCGGCAACGACATCGTCTACGGCGGCTCGGGCAACGATTCGCTCTACGGCGACGACGGCGCCGACATCCTCGACGGCGGCATCGGCGACGACAGCTTCGAAGGCGGGCTCGGCGTGGATCAGCTGCTCGGCGGCGACGGGGCCGACCTGTTCCGACTGAACGGCGACGGCGACACCGCCGACGGCGGGCTCGGAATCGACACCGCCAGCTTCGCCGCCATGACGACGGCGCTCAATATCGACCTGATGACGGCGCCCAACGGGCTCTCCAATGTCGAGAATCTGGTCGGCGGCAGCGCCAACGACCTGCTTTCGGGCTCCGCCCTCGCCAACCGTCTCGAAGGCGGCCTCGGCGAGGACACCCTCTCCGGCCGGGCCGGCAATGATGCGCTGGTCGGAGGCGACGGAAGCGACAATCTCTACGGCGAGGACGGCGTCGACTCGCTCGACGGCGGAATCGGCGACGACTATCTGGTCGGCGGCGCCGGGGCGGACCAGCTCACGGGCGGGGCCGGGCATGACAATTTCGCGCTGACCGCCGACGGCGAAGACACGGTCGACGGCGGCGACGGCAACGATACGGCGAGCTTCGCGTCGGCGACCCTCGCCCTGAACGTCGACCTCGCCAATGCCGCGGTGGACAAGATTTCGAACGTCGAGAATCTCGTCGGCGGCTCCGGCAACGACACGATGTACGGCACCGTGGGCGACAACATCCTCGTCGGCGGACTCGGCAACGACTTCGTCAGCGGCCGCGACGGCTACGACATCCTGGAGGGCGGCGAGGGCGACGACACGCTGTCCGGCGGCGCCGGCGTCGACGAGCTGTACGGCGAGGACGGCAACGATACGTTCCAGCTGACCGTCGTCGGCGAGGACGCGGTCGACGGCGGCGCGGGCACCGATACGGCCAGCTTCGCTTCGGCGCCCGCGGCGGTTTCCGCCGATCTCGAAAATCCGGCGCACCTGCTCGCCGGAATCGAGAATCTGACCGGCGGCGCGAGCGCCGACACCCTGTCCGGATCGGCCCTCGCCAATCGAATCGACGGCGGCTCGGGCAACGACATCCTCGCGGCGCGCGGCGGCGACGACACCCTGCTCGGCGGAATCGGCAACGACACGCTTTCGGGCGACGACGGCGTGGATTCGCTCGACGGCGGAGTTGGGGACGACACGCTTACCGGAGGCGCCGGCATCGATACGCTCACCGGCGGCGACGGCAACGACAAGTTCAACCTGACAGTCGTCGGGGAAGACGCGGTCGACGGCGGCCTCGGAACCGACGAAGCGCGCTTCCTCGCCCTCGCCACCGCCGTCACCGTCGATCTCGACAATCCGGCCCACAAGCTCGCCAATGTCGAGAACATTCTCGGCGGCTATGCCAATGACATTTTGTCGGGATCGGCCGCGGCGAACCGGATCGACGGCGACCGCGGCGACGACCTGATCGCCGGGCGCGGCGGCAACGATTCGCTCTTCGGCGGCTCGGGCAATGACGGCCTCCAGGGCAATGACGGCGACGACACGCTCGACGGCGGAATCGGCGACGACGTGCTCGAAGGCGGAAACGGAGTCGATCGGCTGCTCGGCGGCGACGGCGCCGACCTCATCCACCTGACCGCCGACGGCGACACGGCCGACGGCGGCACCGGCATCGACAAGGCGAGCTACGCCGCGGTGACGACGGCTCTCAACATCGACCTCATCGCTCTGCCGAACGGATTGACCAACATCGAGAACGTGACCGGCGGAACGGCCGGCGACTCGCTGGCCGGATCGGCCGCCGCGAACCTGCTTGAAGGCGGCCTGGGCAACGACACCCTCTGGGGCCGGGCCGGCAACGACAGCCTCGTCGGCGGCGACGGCGGCGACGTGCTCCATGGCGAGGACGGCGCCGACACGCTCGACGGCGGCGCCGGCGACGATACGATGGCCGGCGGCGCGGGCATCGACCAGCTGGCCGGCGGCGACGGAACCGACCTGTTCCATCTCGCCGTCGTGGCCGAAGACACGGTCGACGGCGGCGCGGGGATCGACACCGCCAGCTTCGCCGAGGCGACCGCTCCGATCTCGGCCGACCTCAACAACACCGCCCACAAGCTCGCCAACATCGAGAACCTGGTGGGCGGATCCGGCAACGACAGCCTGCTCGGATCGGCCGTCAACAATCGACTCGAAGGCGGCGCGGGCGACGACACGCTCGACGGCCGCGCCGGCACCGACGTGCTTCTCGGAGGCGCCGGCGACGACCTGCTTCGCGGCGGCACCGGCGCCGACGAGCTCGCCGGCGGCGACGGCATCGACACGGCGACCTACGCGACGTCCGCCGCCGCGGCGACGGCGACCAGCGGGACCGCCGGAGTGGCGATGGACGGGACCGCGACCATCCAGGACGCGCGGACGATCTCGTTCAACGGAGTCAGGGTCAATCTCGCGCTCAACACCGGCGCCGGCGCCGAGGCCGAGGGCGACACCTTCCGCGACGTCGAGAATCTGGTCGGCTCGGCCTATAATGACGAGCTTCGAGCGGGCGCGGCGACGACCGTGATCCGCGGCGGCGCCGGCGACGACCTCATCTACGGAAGCGCGGGCGGCGACAAGCTGTTCGGCGAGTCGGGCGGCGACGTCATCTACGGCCAGGCCGGCTCCGACGAGCTCGACGGCGGCGACGGCGACGACCGGCTGTTCGGCGACGGCGAGGCCGACATCCTGCTGGGCGGAGCCGGAGTCGACACGCTCCATGCCGGCGACGCCGGCGACATCCTCGACGGCGGAACCGGCAACGACATCCTGATCGGCGGCCAGGGCGGCGACACCTACCGCTTCACCCGCACCAGCGGCCTCGACACCATCCACAATTACGACAGCGACTCGGCGCGCGACGCCGTCGACTTCCATTACGACCCGACCAACGCCGCGGCGTCGATCGCCAATACCGACATCTGGTTCCGCAAGGTCGGCAGGGACCTGGTCGCCAAGCTGCTCGGCTCGGCCAACCAGATGACGATCAAGGACTGGTTCGTCAACGACACGCCGGGCGACTGGACCGACGCCGACGGCTTCTACATCGACGTCATGATCGCCGGCGACAAGGTCAACGAGCACAAGGTCAACATGCCGACCCTGCTGTCGCTGATGAAGGACGTCGCCGAGCCGGCGAGCTTCGGCGCCCTTCCGGCCGACCTGCAGTCGAAGATCAACTCGGCCTGGAGCGGCAACACTCCGCCCGTCGTCACCGCGGTCGCCGGCAACCCCGTCTCCGGCAAGGAGGACGAATCGGTCCAGCT
This sequence comes from Allosphingosinicella sp., assembly GCA_036386795.1. Taxonomy (GTDB): domain Bacteria; phylum Pseudomonadota; class Alphaproteobacteria; order Sphingomonadales; family Sphingomonadaceae; genus Allosphingosinicella. Next base: position 137,774 of record DASVUZ010000048.1, on the reverse strand, counting down.
CCGCTTCGTCGTCTCCGACCAGCATTCGGCGATCAGCGGGCTCACCTTGTCGGCGAGCGTCGCCGGCGGGATGTACCAGCCGATCGCGGCCTCCGACATCGTCAACGATCCCGCCGACTCCAGCGGCAAGACCAAGATCGTCACCCTGCGCCCGGTCGCCAACGCCCACGGCCTCGCCACCGTCACCGTCACCGCTTCCGACGGAGTCTTCACCTCCGCCCCCGTGACCGCGAGCGTCAGGATGCTGGCCGTCGCCGACCCGATCGACATCTCGGCCGCGGTCAGCGTCGCCGGCAACACCGGCTCCGCGATCATGCTCCCCGGCTCGCTGGCGGGCGGCAAGCTCGCCGCGATCCGCGACTCCAACTCCGAGGTGTTCAGCCATGTGAGGATCGAGGGCGTTCCGATCGGCGCGACCCTCTCCGACGGAGTCAACAGCTTCACCTCCGCGGCCGGAGCGACCACCGCGACGGTCACCGCCTGGAACCTCGCGGCGCTTCGAGTCACTCCAGCGCCGGGCTCCACGACCGACTTCACGATGGTTCTGAAGAGCGCGTCGCGCGAGAACCTCCAGGCCCACGAAATCGCCACCGGCCTCGGCACCGGCCCGGAATCGAGCGCGACGATCAAGGTCGTGGTCAACGGAGCGCCCAACGCGATCCGGATGCGCGGCCTCGGCACCGCCGAGCTCCCGACGATCGCCGAGCTCGCGCCGGGCAGCGACCCGAACGGCAAGCCGGTCGGGGTCGCGGTCGCCTCGGATCCCGACTCGATCGAGAAGAACCTCGTCAGCACCGATTTCGCGCTTCTGCCCCGGCGAGGCCTCGGCGAGGAGCGGATCGTCACCTCGACCGGCCCGGACGGGACCCAGGTCCAGGTCCTTGAGACCGGCCAGTTCGCCGCCCAGGGAACCGCGCTCGGCGGAGGCATTTACGGAGCCCCGGCCGCCGGCGCTCCCGATACCGGCCGGGCCTACAAATATTCGGTCTTCGTCAAGGGCGAGAACATGCTCGCCCACTCGCTCTATTTCGGAACGTCTGGAGCGGTCGAGAATGCCGCCACCGGGGTCGCCGATTCCAATCCCTATTTCTGGTACGGCGCCGCCAACAGCCTGGTCCAGGACCGCTGGTACCGGATCGAGGCCTATGTCCTTCCCCAGGGCCATGCGCTCGTGGGCAAGGACGTGTTCGGCGGAGTCTACGACACCGTCACCGGCGCCAAGATCGCCAACACCACCACCTTCCGCTTCGCTCCCGGCGCGACCTCGACCGGGATCCGCTTCTTCAGCTATTATGGCGAGACGGTCGAAGGCTATAGCGGCCAGTGGTTCCAGCCCCAGGTCGAGAAGCTCGAATTCACCTACTCGCTGGTGGACGATGCGGGCGGGCGGTTCGTCATCAACCCGCTCACCGGCCAGGTCAGCGCCGCCGGCGCCGGCTTCGACCACGAGACCGTCCAGGGCCACACGATCGTCGTCCGGGCGACCGATTCCTCGGGCCTCTTCAAGGACCAGAGCGTGACGGTCGGAGTCACCGACCTCAACGAGCCGAACGAGCTGGAGGCGACCCACCTCTATACGGTGAACGAGAATGTCGCGATCGGAACCGTGGTCGGAACGATCGCCGCCACCGATCCGGACTCATCGGCCAAGCCGTTCGGCCAGCAGCGCTATTTCTTCGTCAACAACGGGGCCTCGTCCACCATCTCCTCGGACTCGCGCTATGCGATCGACTCCGTCACAGGCGTGATCACGAGCCGGATCGCGCTCGACAACGAGACGATGGGAGCGCCCGCTTCCTACACCGTCATCGCTCGCGACAATGCCGGCCTGACCGGCTACAACCAGTCGACCACCTCGGTCTCGATCTTCATCATCAACGTCAACGAGGCCAACAATATCGGCGCGGCGCGCTCGTTCGCCGTCAACGAGAATGTCGCCCTGGGCGCCCTCGTCGGCACCGTGACCGCCACCGACCTCGACTCCGCCGGTCACCCGTTCGGCCAGCAAAGCTATCATTTCCTCAACGGCGGAGTCGCTTCGGCGACCAGCTCGGACGGCCGCTACGCGATCGACTCGGAGACCGGTGCGATCACCACCGCCAAGGCGCTCGATCACGAGACGATGACGGCGGCGGTGGCCTATACCGTCGTCGCCCGCGACAATGCCGGCAACACGCCCTTCAACCAGAGCAGCACCACCGTCACCATCGGAGTCTCGAACCTCAACGAGGCGAACAGCCTGCCGGCGAGCGTCGCTTTGTCGGTGAACGAGAATGTCGCGCTTGGAACGCTTGTCGGAACGATTGCCGCGAGCGATCTCGACCTCGCCTCCCACGCTTACGGCCAGCAGCGTTACTACTTCCTGGTCAACGGAGCCCCGGTCGCGACGAGCGCCGACGGCCGCTACTCGATCGACGCCTCCACCGGCGCGATCCGGACCGCCGCCGCGCTCGATCACGAGACGATGGCGACCGCCGTCTCCTACGCGGTCGTGGCCCGGGACAATGCCGGAAACGCCGGCTTCATCCAGGCCTCGACGACCGTCACGATCGGAGTGAACAACCTCAACGAGGCGAACACGCTTCCGGCCAATCATTCGTTCGCCCTCAACGAGAATGTCGCCGTCGGAACGACGGTGGGGACGATCGCGGCGGCCGATCCCGACGCGACGGGCCACGCCTTCGACCAGCAGCGCTATTATTTCCTCAACGGCGCCTCGGCCGTGGCGACAACCGCCGACGGGCGCTTCACGATCGACTCGACGACCGGAATTATCACCACCGCCTCCGCGCTCAATCACGAGGCGATGGCGACGGGCAGCTACACGGTGGTGGCAAGGGACAACGCCGGAGTCGCTCCGTACAACCAGGTCAGCACGACCGTCGCGATCGGAGTGAACAACCTCAACGAGCCGAACAGCCTTCCGGCGACCCTCGCCATGTCGGTGGCGGAGAATGTCGCGACGGGCACACTGGTCGGAACGGTCGCTGCGTCGGATCCGGACTCGGCCTCCCACGCCTTCGGCACCCAGTCCTACGCTTTCCTCAACAACGGCTCGACTTCGAGCCTCTCCTCCGACGGCCGCTACTCGATCGACTCCGCCACCGGGCAGATCCGGACCAACGCCGCTCTCAACCGCGAGACGATGTCGGCGCCGGCTTCCTATCTGGTCGTCGCTCGCGACAATGGCGGCGGCGCCGGTCACCACCAGGCGGCGACCACGGTCACGATCGCGGTCGCCGACGTCAACGAGCCGAACAGCCTTCCGGCGAGCTACGCCTTCGCCGTGAACGAGAATCTCGCGGCGGGGACCGCGGTCGGAACGGTCGCGGCCGGCGACATCGACGCCGCCGGCACCGCCTTCGCGGCTCAGGCCTATCATTTCCTGGTCAATGGCGGCATCTCGTCGACCTCCGCAGACGGCCGCTATGCGATCGACTCGGCGAGCGGACAGATCACCACCCGCCTCGCTCTCGACCATGAGACGATGCCGTCGGCGTCCTACACGATCGCCGCTCGCGACAATGGCGGCGGGGCCGGCTTCCACCAGAGCACCAGCACGGTCACGATCGGAATCAACAACCTCAACGAGCCCAATTCCTTCCCTGCATTCTACGCCTTCACGGCGACCGAGAATGTCGCTCCCGGGACCTATGTCGGGGTCGTCGCGGCCAACGATCCCGACGGATCGGGGTCCGCCTTCGGCCAGCAGCGTTATTCCTTCTTCTACGGCGGATCGCACTTCCAGGTCACCGGCGACGGCCGCTACACGATCAATGCCCTGGACGGCTCGATCCGGACCAACGCCGCGCTCGATTACGAGACGATGTCGGGCACGTCCTATGTGGTCGCGGCCAGGGACAATCAGGGCTCCGGCCATCAGGCGGCCACCACGGTGACGATCGGGATCGCCAACGCGAACGACCGCCCGGACACGCCCTGGGTCGAGGCGAAGAACCTCTTCTCCGAAACCTTCTCCGGCGACACGCCGCATGGCGGCCAGCTCATCGCCCGCTTCGGAATGAGCGACCCCGACGGCACCGTTCCGTCGCTGGTCATCGCCGGAGGCAACCAGAACGGCTGGTTCACGGTGGTAGGCGGCAACCACATAGCTTTCGTGAACGGGGTCAACTTCACCGCCGAATGGCTCCGCGGCACCCTTGGCCAATACGGCCAGGATACCGGCTTCAACGACGATTCGGACCTTGACGGGCTGAAGGAGATCCGCGTCGCCAGGCTTACTCTCGAAGCTTCGGACGGCCAGGCGGCGTCCGGATCGATCACCTACGACGTCCTCATCGAGGACCGGAACGAGGCGCCGGCGTTCGCCAGCGGCGGCTACGGTTTCGCCGTCGCCGAAACCCCCGGAGCCGCGGGCGGCTACACCTATGTCGGAGCGGTTACCGGCTCCGACAGGGACGGGCCGGCCGGCGAGCTGCGCTACGGCTTCTCGGGCGGAACCTTCTCGACCAACTCGTCCTCGGGCGAGACCTATTCGACCTCGGCCGACGGCCGCTTCAACATGCTCACGACGACCGGGCAGATCTGGCTGGCCGGCGGCAATCTCGATTATGAGACGACCACGTCGCTCTCCTACCAGGTGCTGGTCTACGACCGCGCTCGCGGCCCCTACAGCCTCACCGGCTCGGCGAGCCTCACGATCAACGTCCAGAACTTGAACGACTCCCAGCCGGTCTTCTCGCAGCTTCCGGCGGCGTTCAGCGTCGTCGAGAACACGCCAGGCGGCACGATCGTCTCCGATGGAGTCAGGGCGTGGGATCCGGACGGGCTCGGCGCCGTCACCTACTCGATCGACCCCGCGACCAACCCGGGCGGAGCGTTCGGAATCAACAGCTACGGCCAGATCTACGTTGCCGCCGGAGTCGATTACGAGGCTTCGGGCTGGCTCCAGGAGTGGCTCTACGATTCCGGCAGGTTCGCCAATCTTCGGATCATCGCGTCCGACGGCGGGCTCACCAGCGAGACCTATGTCAGGGCCGGGGTGATCAACCAGGTCCTTCAGGTCAGGAACGCCGACGGCACCCTCAACGGCCGCTACCGCTCCGAATACAGCACTTTCTACGTCCGCGAGCCCGGCGAGGAGCCCTATTATGCCTATGAGGTCGACAACACCCGTACGGGGACCGTCACCCGCTGGTACGACCGGATCAAATATATCGACAACCAGACCGGCGCGGTCGTTCTGATCGACGTCAAGGAGCGGTTCGAGGACCGGCCCTTCCCGAGCCCCTATTATGCGGAGCTCGCCAACGGCTTCCGCTGGACCGGCAACGGCCTCGAGCTCATCTCGGACGACGAGCATAATGGCTGGTCGCTGGCTCCGGTCGTGCTCGACCTCGCCGGCCTCGGCCTGGCGGCGGCCTTCGGGTCAACCGTCGCCTTCGACGTCGACGGCAAGGGTCCGGTCGAGCAGGTCCAGTGGCTCAACCCGCAATTCGCCTTCCTCGCCCTGGACCGCAACGGCGACGGCTCGATCTCGTCGGGCCTGGAAATCTCCTTCGTCCAGGACAAGGCCGGAGCGTCCACCGATCTCGAGGGGCTCGCCGCCTACGACAGCAACGGCGACGGCCTGCTCTCGGCCGGCGACGAACGGTTCGGAGCCTTCCGGGTCTGGCAGGATTCCGATTCCGACGGAGTGTCGGATCCGGGCGAGCTCAAGACCCTCGACTCGGCCGGAATCGCCTCGATCGACCTTCGCCCAGTCGCGACCGGCGCCACCCTCGCCAACGCCTGGGGCAACGTCATCGTCAACACCGCCCGCTTCACCCGCTCCGACGGCACCATCGATGCGGTCGGCGATGCGATCCTGAGGCCGGCCGGGCAGGAGGGAGTCGTCACCCTCGCGGACGAGGCGCAGCTCTCCGCCGCGACCGTCATCGTCCTCGATTTCGGAGGCGACGGAAGCGCTTCGGTCCCGCTGGCGGCGAGCAGCGTGCTGTTCGACATGAGCGGCGACGGCGTCCGCGACCGCACCGCATGGATCGCCAGGGGCGACGCCCTCCTCGCCCGCGACCTGGACGGCAACGGGACGATCGACGGCGTCGGCGAGCTGGTTTCCGCGCTCGGCGGCGACGGGATCCTCAACTCGGCGGATTCGGACTTTGCCGCCTACAAGCTCTGGTTCGACAATGACGGCGACGGCTCCGTCGGCGCCGGCGAGCTTCTCAGCCTCAGCCAGGCCGGAGTCGGCGAGATCCGGATGACCGCCGCCATGGCGGCTCCGGGCCAGGCCAAGGCCGCCGCCAATGCGGTCCTCGCCACCGGCAGCTTCGCTCGGTCGTCCGGAGCCTCGGGATCGGTGGCCGCTGCGGCCCTGGCCTATGGGAAAGCCGGCCCCGCCGCGGCCGCTCCGGCCACGCCCGCGCCTTCCGAGGACAAGCCGGCCGCGCAAGCCCCGGCCGAGCCCGGCCCGCCGGCGGCGGAAACCCCGGCCGCGCAGGTCGACGCCGCGGCGGCCGAAGGCGCGAACCTGCCGTTCGAAGCGCACGGCTTCGCGCGCAAGGCCGGCAAGTACATCGTGACCAGCGCCGGCGGCGAGCTGACCGTCAGCCTGAAGAAGGCCGAGGGCCCGGTCGATGCGCGGGCCAACGGCCTCGGCCCGGCCGCCCTCGCCAGCTTCGCGGGCCGCGAGTTCGGCTATTTGTCGGCGCTGGTGCTGGACCTGGACGGCGACGGAGTCGAGCTGAAGGGCCACAAGAAGTCGAACGCCGGCTTCGACATGAACGGCGACGGAAGCCGCGACGATACCGGCTGGATCGGCAAGGGCGACGGCTTCCTGGTGCTCGATTCGGACGGCGACGGGATCATCGCCGCGGGCGAATTGTCGCTGCTCGGGCTGAAGAAGGATGCCCGCAACAGCTTCGAGGCGCTGGCCGAGCTCGACAAGAACAAGGATGGGAAGCTCGATTCCGCCGACCCGAGGTTCGCCGAGCTCAAGGTCTGGATCGACCGCAACTGCAACGGCCGCAGCGATGCCGGCGAGCTGAGCTCGCTGGCCGACCTCGGAATCGCCGGCCTCGGCCTGTCGCCTCGGGCGGTCGAGGGGACCGGGAAGGTCGGCGACAGCCTGCTCCTTTCGACCGGCGCCTTCACCCGCTCCGACGGCTCGACCGGAACGATCGGGGATTCGGCGCTCGGCTTCCGGCCCGGCGCGCCCGCCGGCCCGGCGCCTTCCGCCCAGATGCTGAGCCAAATCGAGGCGCTTCGGGTGGGCGGCGGGGTCGACCTTGCCCGCTTGGTGTCCGGCACCGACGCCTTCGCCTTCGGCGGAGCGGCCGACTCCCCGTCCGGCGATTCGGGAACCCTGCCGCTTTCGGTCCAGGACAAGCGGGTCGCCAACCTCATCCAGAACATGGCGGGCTTCGGCCCGACCCTGGGCGAGGCCGACCGCCACGACTCCGTCCGGGCCTCCGACCACCATTACCAGTTCCATGCCTGAGCCGGACCGGCCGATGGCGAAGCCCGGGGCGATCTAGAGCGTCGGAACCGGCTCGCGCGCGGAGTTGCTGACCGTCCCGATCGCCTTCTTCATCTGGTCGAGAGTGAAGGGCTTGGTGAGGATGACCGATTCGGTGGCGGGGCGGGCGATCGCCCGGCTGTCGGCATAGCCCGAGATGATGATCCCGGGCATTCCGGGACGGATCTCGCGGGCCTGCTTGAGAACGTCCGCCCCGGACAGGAGCGGCATGGCGTAATCGGTGATGATGAGGTCGAAATCGGCCGGAGCGGCTCGCAGCTTGCTGAGCAGGCCGGGCCCGTCGGCGGCGGTCTCGACCTGGTGGCCCATGTCGGTCAGCATTCCCGCCGTGGTCTCGCGGACCGCCTCGTGATCGTCGACGAGCAGGATCCGGAGCGGCCGCGCCTCGGCCTCGGCGGCCGCCTCGGCGACGGGAGCGTCCTCGCTGGCGGCGGACGGCTCGGGCGCCCGGGGCAGCCAGATCTCGACCGTGGTTCCCTCGCCCTCCTGGCTGTCGATCGCGATCGCTCCGCCCGACTGGTGGGCGAAGCCGTAGACCATCGAGAGGCCCAGCCCGGTGCCCTTGCCGACCGCCTTGGTGGTGAAGAAGGGCTCGGTGACCTGCTCGAGGATCGAGGCGGGGATGCCGCTGCCGTCGTCCGAGACCGCGAGCACGACATAGTCGCCGGCGGGCAGGCCGAGCGGGTCGTTGGCGGCGGCGCTCGAGTTGCGGCCGCTGACCGCGATCGTTCCGCCCTTGGGCATGGCGTCGCGGGCGTTGATGATCAGGTTCATCAGCGCCAGCTCGAGCTGGGTGCTGTCGGCCCAGGCGCGCCAAATCTTCGCCTCCGAGCGCCATTCGAGCCGGACCAGGCCGCCCAAAGTATGGGCGAGCAGGTCGTTGACGCTCGCCGAAAGCCGGTCGATGTCGACGGAATCCGGCTGGAGCTGCTGGCGGCGGGCGAAGGCGAGAAGCCTCTTCACCAGCTCCGATCCCTGCTCGGCCGCCCGCCTTGTCATGCCGATGATCTTCTTTTCCTCCTCCGCAAGCGACAACCGCCGCTCGATCAGTCCGAGGCCGCCGAGAACGGCGGCGAGGAGGTTGTTGAAATCGTGGGCGATTCCGCCGGTGAGCTTGCCGATCGCGTCCATCTTGCGGGCTTCGAGAAGCTGCTTCTCGAGATCCTTGCGGTCGGTCACGTCCAGTAATGTGCCGGCATATTGGGCTACGTCGCCGTCGGCGGCCCGAAGCAGGACGGCCTGGTCCAGGAAATGCTTGTACTGGCCGTCCGCGCACTGCCAGCGATATTCGATCGCCATCGCGCCCGTGCGCCGGCGGTCGCGGATCGCTCCGAGCGCGCGGTCGCGGTCCTCCGGGTGGAGCCGGTCCGCCCAAAGGCTCGGCTCCGCCTCGACGGCGTCGAACGGAAAGCCGGTCACCGCGGTGAAGTTGCCGCCGACGAATTGGGGCACTCGAGGAGCCGGGCCGTCGCTTTCGAGATAGAGGACGATCGGAAGCGAGGCGATGATCGCCGCCTGGCGCTGCTCGGCGAGGCGCAGCTCCTGCTCGACCCGCAGCCGCTCGGCATTGGCCCTGAGATTGGCGTCGAGCAGCCTTTGCTCCTGGGCGGCCTTGCGCTGGATCTCCTGGGTCATCAGGAACAGGTCGACGAACACCGCGACCTTGGAGCGAAGCACGACCGGCTCGACCGGCTTGAACACATAGTCGACCGCGCCCATCGCGTAGCCGCGCATCAGATGCTCTTTCTCCTTGTTGACCGCGGAGAGGAAGACGATCGGGATTCGCTTGGTCTGCTCGCGGCCGCGGATGATCTGGGCGGTTTCGTAGCCGTCCATTCCGGGCATGTAGACGTCGAGCAGGATCACCGCGAACTCGCCCTTGAGCAGGTGCCTGAGCGCCTCGTCGCCGGACGAGGCGACCTCGACCTCGGCGAGATCCTCGAGCACGGTCCGGATGGCGAGGAGGTTATGGTCGTCGTCGTCCACCACCAGGACCCGCGCGCGCGGCGCCGGCGGCGAAGCTTCGGCCGCGCTCGCGGCCTCGGCGGCCTCGTCCTGCCCGATCGCTTTCATGCCTTCACTCCGCCGCCGTGCGAACGGGCTGCGGCCGGGTCCTGGGCCTCGAGGAGCGGTTGCGGGTCTTGCCGATCCAGACCCTCAACAGGGCCAGCAGAAGCTCGATGTCGACCGGCTTGGCGATATAGTCGGACGCTCCGGCGTCGAGGCACTTCTGCCGGTCGCCCTTCATCGCCTTGGCGGTGACCGCGATGAGCGGCAGGCCGGCGAGCGCGGGCTGCTCGCGGATCTTCTGCATCGTCTCATAGCCGTCCATCTCCGGCATCATGATGTCGATGAGGGCGATATCCACTCCAGGCGTCTGCTCGAGGATGAGGATTCCGTCGCGGCCGCGCTCGGCGTGGAGCACCTCGACGTCGTAGCTCTCGAGCACGCTGGTCAGCGAGTAGATGTTGCGGATGTCGTCATCGACGATCAGGATCTTCCGGCCGGCGAGCTCCGGCAGGGTGCGGACCTTGGCCGGCGCGTCCTCGTTGCGGGTGCGCGCGCGCCGCCGCCGCCGCCGGCTCGCTTCGGCATGGATCCCGCCGAACACCTCGGCCAGCTCGTCATGGTCGGCCGGCTTGGCGGTCACTCCGAACGCCCCCATCGCGGTCACCGAGGAGACCTCCGCGGCGCCGGAAATGACGTGGATCGGAATCTCCCCGGTTTCGGAGTCGTGCTTGAGCAGGTCGAGAAGCACGAATCCGTTGATGTCGTCGAGCCCCAGATCCAGCGTGATGGCGTCGGGCTGGAGCTTTCGAGCCATCGCGAGGGTGCCCGAGCCGGCGGGCGATATGACCCCCTTGAGGCCGGCCTCGCGGGCGAGATCGAGCAGGATCGACGCGAAGGTCACGTCGTCCTCGACGATCAGGACGAACGGCTCGCCGGCGAGGCTGTCGCGGTCGTCGCTGACCTCGAGCGTCGCCGGCAGGGCGGTCGGAACGCTGGCGCCGCTATTCTCGTAGCGCGCGGTGGTGACCACGCCCTCCGGAGCCGCGACGGCCGCTGCCTCGAGCGGAACGAAGAGGGTGAAGGTCGAACCTTCGCCGGGCTTCGACTTGACCTGCAGCTCGCCGCCGAGAAGTCGGGCGATCTCGCGGCTGATCGAGAGGCCGAGGCCGGTTCCGCCATATTTGCGGCTGGTGGTTCCGTCCGCCTGCTGGAACGCCTCGAAGATGAGCTTCTGCTTGTCCTCGGGGATTCCGATGCCGGTGTCGGTGACCGCGATCTCGACCGCGCGATCGACGTTTCGAAGCACCGGATGGTTGGTGCTCCAGCCGCTGTCCGCGCAGCGCACCGCCAGCGTCACCCCGCCGTGCGAGGTGAACTTGAAGGCGTTGGAGAGGAGGTTGAGCACGACCTGCTGAAGCCTCTTCTCGTCGGTGCGGATCGAGGCGGGCAGGTTCTCGTCGAACTGGACGTCGAACTCGAGCGACTTGTCGGCGGCGAGCTGGCGGAAGGTCCGCTCCATGTGCTGCCTGAGGCTGCGCATGCGCATGTCGCCGAGCTCGATCGAGACGGTGCCCGATTCGATCTTGGAGAGATCGAGGATGTCGTTGATCAGGCTGAGCAGGTCGGAGCCCGCCGAGTGGATGGTGCGGGCGAACTCCGTCTGCTTCTCGTTGAGGTTGCCCTGCGGGTTGTCGGCGAGCAGCTTGGAGAGGATCAGCAGCGAGTTGAGCGGGGTGCGCAGCTCGTGGCTCATATTGGCCAGGAACTCCGACTTGTACTTGGAGGTCAGGGCCAGCTGCTCGGCTTTCTCCTCGACGGCTCGGCGGGCCATGTCGATCTCGAGATTCTTGGCCTCGACCTGCTTCTTCTCATTCTCGAGGAGCTGCGCTTTCTCCTGAAGCTCCTCATTGGTGTTGTGGAGCTCCTCCTGCTTGGTGGTGAGCTCGGTCTGGCGGGCCTGGAGCTCCTGGGTGAGCAGCTGCGACTGCTTGAGAAGGCCCTCGGTGCGCATGGTGGCGGCGATCGTGTTCAGCACGATTCCGACCGATTCCATCAGCTGGTCGAGGAAGCTCTGGTGGGTCTCGTTGAACTGGCTGAACGAGGCCAGCTCGATCACCGCCTTGACGTCGTCCTCGAACAGCGCCGGTAGGATGTTGATGTTGGCGGGCGCGGCATGGCCGAGGCCCGAGCCGATCCGGATGAAGTCGCCGGGCACGTCCTTGAGGAGGATCGGCCGCTTGTCGGCCGCGGCCTGGCCGACCAGGCCCTCGCGGAGCCGGAACTCGCGGCGGAGCTCCTCATGGCTCTCGGCGCCGTAGCTCGCGACCAGCTCCAGCTTGGTGTCGTCCTCCTCGCGCTTGGTGACGTAGAAGACTCCGTATTGCGCGTTCACCAGAGGCGCGAGCTCGGACATGATCAGGTTCGAGACGGTGGCGAGGTCGCGCTCGCCCTGGAGCATGCGCGAGAAGCGCGCGAGGTTGGTCTTGAGCCAATCCTGCTCCGCATTCTTCAAGGTCTGTTCCTTGAGGTTGCGGATCATCTCGTTGATATTGTCCTTGAGCGCGGCCATCTCGCCCGACGCCTCCACCGCGATCGAGCGGGTGAGGTCGCCCTTGGTCACGGCGGTCGCGACGTCGGCGATCGAGCGAACCTGGTTGGTGAGGTTCGCGGCGAGCTGGTTCACGTTGTCGGTGAGATCGCGCCACAGGCCGGCGGCTCCGGGCACTCGCGCCTGGCCGCCCAGCTTGCCTTCGATTCCGACCTCGCGGGCCATGTTGGTGACCTGGTCGGCGAAGGTGGCGAGGGTCTCGATCATGAAGTTGATCGTCTCGGCCAGCGCGGCGATCTCGCCCTTGGCGTCCACCGTCAGCTTGCGCTTCAGGTTACCTTGGGCGACCGCGGTCACGACGTCGGCGATTCCGCGCACCTGGTTGGTCAGGTTGGTGGCCATCAGGTTCACGTTGTCCGTGAGATCCTTCCAGGTTCCGCCGACGCCCGGCACCTGCGCCTGGCCGCCGAGCTTGCCTTCCGTACCCACTTCGCGGGCGACTCGGGTCACCTCGGAGGCGAAGCCGTTGAGCTGGTCGACCATGACGTTGATCGTGTCCTTGAGAGCGAGGATCTCGCCCTTCACGTCGACGGTGATCTTCTTGGAAAGGTCGCCCCTCGCCACGGCGGTGGTCACGTCGGCGATGTTGCGGACCTGGCCGGTCAAATTCTCGGCCATGAGGTTCACGTTGTCGGTGAGGTCCTTCCAGGTGCCGGCGACTCCCGGCACCTGCGCCTGTCCGCCCAGCTTGCCTTCGGTTCCGACCTCGCGGGCGACGCGCGTAACCTCGGAGGCGAAGCCGTTGAGCTGGTCGACCATGACGTTGATCGTGTTCTTCAGCTCCAGGATCTCGCCGCGCACGTCGACGGTGATCTTCTTGGAAAGGTCGCCGAGCGCCACCGCGGTCGTCACCTCGGCGATGTTGCGGACCTGGCCGGTCAGGTTGGCGGCCAACTCGTTCACGTTGTTGGTGAGATCCTTCCAGGTGCCGCCGACGCCTTCCACCTTGGCCTGGCCGCCGAGCTTTCCTTCCGAGCCGACCTCGCGCGCCACTCGGGACACCTCGGAGGCGAAGGAGTTGAGCTGGTCCACCATGGTGTTGATGGTATTCTTAAGCTCGAGGATCTCGCCCTTCACCTCGACGGTGATCTTCTTCGACAAGTCGCCCGACGCCACGGCCGTGGTCACCTCGGCGATGTTGCGGACCTGGCCCGTGAGGTTGCCGGCCATGGCGTTCACGTTGTCGGTCAGATCGGCCCAGGTGCCGGCGACTCCTTCCACCCGCGCCTGGCCGCCGAGCTTTCCTTCCGAGCCGACCTCGCGAGCCACGCGAGTCACCTCGGAGGCGAAGGAGTTGAGCTGGTCGACCATGACGTTGATCGTGTTCTTCAGCTCGAGGATCTCGCCCTTCACGTCTACGGTGATCTTCTTGGACAAGTCGCCGCGGGCCACGGCGGTGGTCACCTCGGCGATGTTGCGGACCTGGCCGGTCAGGTTGGCGGCCATCAAGTTCACGTTGTCGGTGAGATCGGCCCAGGTTCCGGCGACTCCGGGCACCTGCGCCTGGCCGCCCAGCTTGCCCTCGGTTCCGACCTCCCTCGCCACTCGGGTCACCTCGGAGGCGAAGCCGTTGAGCTGGTCGACCATGGTGTTGATGGTGTTCTTGAGCTCGAGGATCTCGCCCTTCACGTCCACCGTGATCTTCTTCGACAAGTCGCCCGACGCCACGGCCGTCGTCACTTCGGCGATGTTGCGGACCTGGCCGGTGAGGTTGTCGGCCATCAGGTTCACGTTGTCGGTAAGGTCCTTCCAGGTTCCGCCGACTCCCGGCACCTGCGCCTGTCCGCCCAGCTTGCCCTCGGTCCCGACCTCCCTCGCCACGCGGGTCACCTCGGAGGCGAAGGCGTTGAGCTGGTCGACCATGACGTTGATCGTGTTCTTCAGCTCGAGAATCTCGCCCTTCACGTCGACGGTGATCTTCTTGGAAAGGTCGCCCGAGGCCACGGCGGTGGTCACCTCGGCGATGTTGCGGACCTGGCCGGTCAGATTCTCGGCCATCAGGTTCACGTTGTCGGTCAAATCCTTCCAGGTGCCGGCGACGCCTTCCACGCGCGCCTGGCCGCCCAGCTTTCCTTCGGTACCGACCTCGCGGGCCACGCGGGTCACCTCGGAGGCGAAGCTGTTGAGCTGGTCGACCATGACGTTGATCGTGTTCTTCAGCTCGAGGATCTCGCCCTTCACCTCCACCGTGATCTTCTTGGAAAGGTCGCCCGAGGCCACCGCGGTGGTGACCTCGGCGATATTGCGGACCTGGCCGGTCAGGTTCGTAGCCATGGCGTTGACGTTGTCGGTAAGGTCCTTCCAAGTGCCGGCGACGCCCTTCACGTTCGCCTGGCCGCCCAGCTTGCCCTCGGTGCCGACCTCGCGCGCCACGCGCGTCACCTCGGAGGCGAAGGAGGCGAGCTGCTCGACCATCGTGTTCACGATCTTGCCGATGCGCAGGAACTCGCCCCTCAGCGGCCGGCCGTCGATCTCGACCGTCATCGACTGCGACAGGTCGCCCTTGGCGACCGCGCCGATGACCCGGGCGACCTCGGCGGTCGGCTGGACCATGTCCTCGATCAGCTCGTTGACCGAGCGGATCGCCGATTCCCAGCCTCCGGTCGCGGCCTTGACCCGGCCGCGCTGGCTGATCTTGCCTTCCTTGCCGACGACCTGGGAGAGGCGCTCGAGCTCGTCGGTCATCTGCTCGTTCAGCGAGACGGTCTCGTTGAACAGGCGCGCGATCTCGCCGTCCTCGCCGGGCAGGTCTTCGGAAAGCCGGATTGTGAAGTCGCCCCGGCGGAAGCTGCGGAGCGCGCTAAGGAGCTGGCGGCGATCGATGAAATCGCGCGGGGCCTGTACGTTCAACTCTCAACTCCTTCGTGCGTCTCTCCCCCGCCCGAAACCAGTGCCGGGCCCCCGCCCGTGCCGGCAACATAGCCGAAGGAAGAAAAAATCCACCCAGAAATTTGCCTGAGCGCGAGATTAACCTGTCGGCCGCTTGTCTTGAGCGGCGGGGGGGATAGAAGGCGGCCCGGGCGGGGACAATGTCAGGCGCGCGACAAGCCGCGCGACAAGGATCGACTGCCGGCAATGCCGTCTGAAGAAGACGTCTCAAGCTTCATTCGCTCGACCTTCCGCTCGGTCTGGGCACTGGAATTGCTGTGCTTTCTGCGGCAGGACCGCGAACGCAGCCTGTCGCATTCCCAAATGGTGGCGGGGCTGAGGGGGAGCGATCTGGTGGTTTCGCAGAGCGTCGAATCGCTGACTGCGGCCGGCCTGGTTCTGGCCGAGGCGGACGGATCCGCGCGCTACGGCCCCGCGTCGGACGATCTCGACTCGATGGTCGAAGCGGCTGCGGCGCTCTACGCGAAGAGCCCCGATGCCGTGCGGCGGATGATCGTCGCCGGGGCGAATCCGGCGATCACGGCGTTCGCGGACGCCTTCCGGCTTCGGAAGGACTGAGGCGATGGGCGACTGGTTCCCCGCTTCGGTCTACCTGCTCTGCTTCCTGACCAGCGCCGCCTGCGCCTTCCTGCTTGCGCGCAGCTATCGCCGCAACGGCGCCCGGCTGCTCTTCTGGAGCGCGCTCTGCTTCCTGTTCCTCGCCGCCAACAATCTGCTGGTGATCTTCGACCTGCTCATCCTGCCCGACGGGGATTTCCGGCTCGCCCGATACCTGCTCGCGCTCGCCGCGCTCGCAGTCCTCCTGTTCGGATTCATCTGGGACCTGGAGGAATAGTGGCAACTCTGCTCGACTTCCTCTCAGGCGCGATCACGACCGGGTTCGTCGTCGCCGGCTTCTTCTTCCTGAGGTTCTGGAAGCGGACTCGCGAAAGCCTGTTCCTGTCCTTCGCCATGGCCTTCTGGCTGCTCGGCCTCGCCCAGGCTCTGCTCGCGCTGTCTTCGATCCCGGTCGAGGAGCGCTCCTGGCTCTATCTTTTGCGCCTCGCCGCCTTTTCGCTGATCATCGTGTCGATCTGGATTAAGAACAGGCGCGGGTGACGGAGCGGCTTTCGCTCGGGTTGGCGCGCAGGATTGCCCTGGCGGCGCAAGGCTTCGGCAGGCCTCGGCCGGAGCGCGTGACCGGTCCTCGACTGGCGGCTGTCGTCGGCCGGCTCGGACTGCACCAGATCGACAGCGTCAACGTGCTGGTGCGAGCCCATTATCTGCCCGCTTTCTCGCGGCTCGGCGCCTACGACATGGCGCTGATCGACCGGGCCGCCTGGGGCCCGAGCCGCGAGCGGCGCCTGTTCGAATATTGGGCGCACGAAGCTTCGCTGCTGCCGCTGGAGATGCATCCGCTGCTGCGCTGGCGGATGGCGCAGGCGGAACGCGGCGAGATCGGCTGGGGCTATCTGAAGACCTTTGCCGGCGAGAGACGGGCCGAGGCCGAGGCCATTCTCGGCCGGATCCGCTCCGAAGGGCCGCTCGCCGCCTCCGACTTCGAAGGCGGCAAGGGGAAGGGCGGCTGGTGGGAATGGGGCGACACCAAGCGCGCCCTGGAATGGCTGTTCTGGGCGGGGATGATCACCACCGCGACCCGCCGCGCCGGCTTCGAGCGGGTCTACGATCTCACCGAGCGAGTCATCCCCGAAGCCATCCTGGCCTTGCCGACGCCCGCCCCGGAGGAAGCTCGGCGGGCCTTGGTCGCCCGCGCCGCATCGGCCCTCGGAATCGCGACCGAGACCGACCTTCGCGACTATTTCCGGCTGAAGCCGGAGCCGGCGCGGCGGGCGGTGGCGGAGCTGGTCGATTCGGGCGAGCTGGTCCCGGCCGAGGTCGAGGGCTGGAGAAAGCCGGCCTATTTGCACCGCGACGCCCGGCGCCCCCGCCGGATCGCCGGCCAGGCGCTGCTCGCGCCGTTCGATCCGCTGGTCTGGGAGCGCAGCCGGACCGAGCGGTTGTTCGGCTTCCGCTACCGGATCGAGATCTACACGCCGGCGGAGAAGCGCACCCACGGCTATTACGTCCTGCCCTTCCTGCTCGGCGAGCGGCTGGTGGCCCGGGTCGACCTCAAGGCCGACCGCAAGGCGTCGCGGCTGCTCGTCCGGAAGACGACTCTCGAGCCCGGCGCGCCGCCCGAGACGCTCGGCGGGCTCGACGAGGAGCTTTGCCTGATGTCGCGATGGCTGGGCCTCCAGGCGGTCGACGTTCCGGGCTGACGCGCCGGCCGGCGAATATGCACTGTTCGGGCGACCGCTCAGGCCGTCGCGGCCGCACAGGAACGGGCGATGAAGTCGCGGTGCATGGGCATATGCTCGGCCATGTGACGGTAGCTAAGTCGCATCTTATCGAGCGCGTCCGCGATCATGTCCGGATCGAGAGCGTCGGCGGCGGGCTCATGCTCATCGGGAACCATGCCCTGGCCGAGCATGACGGCGACCCAGCTGGGGGCGCTGAAAAGCTCTCGTCCTTCGCGGAACAGCCGGCCCTTGGCCCGCCAGAGCTCGATCCTGGAGGCGAGGCTGTCGGGCACCTCCATCGTCCGGCAATGGTTCCAGAACGGGGAATCGTCTCGCCGAGTGGCCTTGTAATGGAGGATGATGAAGTCCCGGCAGTCTTCGTACACGTCCCGCATCTGGCGGTTATATTCGTCGCGCTCGACGGGATTGAATCGGCGGTCGGGGAACAGGGCCAGGAGCTTCACGATGCCGCTCTGGATCAGGTGGATGCTGGTCGATTCCAGAGGCTCGATGAAGCCGCTCGACAGGCCGAGCGAGACGACGTTGCGGTTCCACGCCATTCGCCGCCGGCCGGCGGTGAAGGCCAGCCGGCGAGGATCGGCGCGAGGTTCGCCCTCGAGGTTCGCGAGCACCAGCGCCTCGGCGTCCGCGTCGGAGATGTGGGCGCTCGAATAGACCAGGCCATTGCCCATCCGGTGCTGGAGCGGGATGCGCCATTGCCAGCCGCTGGAACGGGCGGTGCACCGGGTGAACGGGTCGGGCTGACCCGGATAGCGGCTCGGGACGGCGACCGCGCGGTCGCACGGCAGCCATTGATTCCAGGCTTCGTAGCCGGTTTCGAGCTTCTGCTCGATGAGGAGGCCGCGGAAGCCGGAGCAATCGATGAACAGGTCGCCCTCGAGGATCCTCCCGTCCGCCAGGGTGACCGACCGGACGTTGCCGCTCATTCCGTCGAGCGAGGAATCGATGATCTTGCCCTCGACCCGGGTAACGCCGTCCTGCTCCGCTCGAAGCCGCAGGAATCCTGCATAGAGGCCGGCGTCGAAGTGAAAGGCGTAGCGCAGCTGGGAGAAGGGGAGGCGGGCGTCCGGTCCCGGCCGGCCGAATCGGCCGAGCGAAGCGGCCGTAGCGCTCATCGACCAGGCGGAGATATCGTCCAGCTGCCGCCGCTCGCGTTCGCGCAGGTAGAGCTGGTGGAAATGGACTCCGCGGAAGTCCTGCCCGTGATCGCCGAACGGATGGAAATAGCGTTCATCCGGCGCGCCCCAGCCGACGAACTCGATCCCAAGCTTGAACGTGCCCTTGGTCGCGGCGACGAACTCGTCCTCGTTGATCCCGAGCATGTTGTTGTAGGCGATCAGCGGGGGAATGGTCGCCTCGCCGACTCCGACCGTCCCGATCTCGTCGGATTCGATCAGCCGGATCGTGACCCGCCGGTCGAGGAGGCGGGCCAGCGCCGCGGCCGCCATCCACCCGGCGGTGCCGCCGCCGACGATGACGATGTTGCGGATCGCATGCTCGTTCATCGCGCCCCAGTGGGGCAGGCGGAGTCGATCCGCAAGGACGGACGGGGCCTCAATGCCTCAGCCATCTTCCTAACCTGTCCTGCGTCCGGGCGGTCACACCGGCCGATAAATCGGACAAATGGCTTGTCAGGCCTGAGCGCTTGAATATAGGAACCGGCCGACAGAAGCCCGCAAAGGGCTCGTCCAGCCGGGGAGGCTTGAAATGCGCCTGAAGACACTCGTCCTCTGCTCTTCGTCCGCCGCGATCCTCGCGCTCACCGCAACCCCCGCTCTGGCCCAGGCCGATCCCGCGGCTCCCGATCCGAATGCGGAGGCGCAGGACAATCCGGCCGATCCGACTTCGCCGGACGCGGCGGCCGGCGAAACCGGGGAGAATGAGATCGTCGTCACCGGACTGA
Source organism: Allosphingosinicella sp. (assembly GCA_036386795.1). Classification (GTDB taxonomy): domain Bacteria; phylum Pseudomonadota; class Alphaproteobacteria; order Sphingomonadales; family Sphingomonadaceae; genus Allosphingosinicella. Next base: position 118,566 of record DASVUZ010000048.1, on the reverse strand, counting down.
GGCGCAGCCTCCAGTCCGCGCAGGGCCTGAAGCGCAATTCGGACCAGATCGTCGACGCCATCGTCGCCGAGGACATCGGCAAGCTGCCCGACATCGCGGTCTCGGACACGGCGGCGCGAATCCCGGGTATCCAGGTTTTGCGCGAGCGCGGCGAGGCTGGGACGGTGCTTCTTCGCGGGCTCAACGAAACCTTCTATACGACGACCTATAACGGCCGGGAGATTTTCACCGCCGAACGCCGCTCGGTCGCACTTCAGGACTTCCCGGCCGGCGGCATCAGCGCCATCGAGGCCTTCAAGACATCGAGCGCCAACCTCGTCGAGCCCGGCCTTTCGGGCCTGATCAACGTCCGCTCGCGGCGGCCGTTCGATTTCAAGGGCTTCGAGATCGCGGGCTCCGTCTGGGCGAATTATCCGAAGCAGTCGGAAGACCTTTCGCCCAATGCGCAGCTGCTGATCAGCAACCGCTGGGATATCGGGGGGGGCGAGTTCGGTGCCCTGATCAATTTCTCCTACACTCGACTTCACTACCAGGATTCGATCCGCCGGCACGGCTTCTTCATCGCGGACCTCGCCGGAGGCCGCTCGCCGGACTGGCCGGAAATCCGCTACAACAAGGCCGACCGCCAGCGTCCCTCGATCAACGGCGCGCTGCAGTGGCGCCCGGCGCCGGGCCTGGAATTCTATGTCGAGGGCCTATGGCAGGGCTATCGCGAGGACGTCACCGACAATATGTGGGCGCAGCCTCTCTGGGGCGGCGCGAGCTATTCGAATATCGTCAAGGACGGCAACAACATCATCAGCGGCACGGTCAACCGTCCGACAGCCTGCTGCGCGCCCAATGAAACCTGGGGCTTCCAGGGCGCGACCAAGCGGGACACCGACACCTTCCAGTTCGCGGTCGGCGGCAGTTGGGATGCCGGGCCAGTGAAGGTCAGCGCCGACCTCGCCCGCTCTTCGAGCGAGTTCAATCTCAGGACGGAGAGCGTCGACTACGAGATTAACAACAACAATTTCTCGGTAGACTGGTTCACCGGAACCATCGGCGGTCCGGGGCCGACCCTCCAGGTCAACGGCCTCGATTTCGCCAATCCGGCCAACTACCATTATCGCGGCTTCTTCGAGGATTATCTGACTGCCGAGGGCGACGATTGGCAGGCCCGGCTCGATCTCGAGTGGGAGCCGGGCATTTCGTCCCTTCCCAAGGTCCAGGCCGGCGTTCGGTTCGTCAATCGCGAAGCGGGCGCCACCGCCGGCGCCTTCTACTGGAACCAGCGCGGCCGCAATGTGCCGATCACCGCAGTGCCGCTCGATTACCAGCTGTTCCACCCCGCCTTCCGGGGCGACAATCACAAGCCCTCGCCGATCACCTGGCTCGCTCCGACGTTCGACAGCGTCTGGAGCAACCTCGCGGAGCTTCGCCAGTTCAACATCAACCTGAGTAACTCCGGCTCGCTTGACGGGCCCCCGGTCGATCCGGCCCGCACGTTCAGCGCCAACGAGAAATCCTATGCCGCCTATGGGCAAGTGAACTACGAGTTCGCCCTGGGCGGCGAAGCCACCGCCGATGGCGTGGTCGGGCTCCGCGCGGTGAAGACGAAATCGAACATTCGCGGCACCCTTTTCCAGACGGCGGGACCGACGCTGGTCGACTACCAGAACGACTATATGGACTGGCTGCCCAACGCGAGCCTGCGAGTCCGCTTCACGCCGGAATGGCAGGTCCGGGCGGCGGTGACGAAGACCCGCACGCGACCCGGCTACGTGGATCCCGTATCGGGGGACCCCGTGCTGAACCCGGCACTGAGGCTCGATCCCCCGGGCTGTACCGCGGCGGTCCCAAACTGCACGCGCTCCGGCACGGGCGGTAATCCTTTCCTGACGCCGCTCACGTCCTGGAACTACGACGTCAGCCTCGAATATTATTTCTCGAGGGTGGGCTTCGCCTCGCTCGCCGCCTTCCGGCGCGACATGCGTGGCTTCATCGTCAGGCGCCAATTTGTGTTTCCGACTCCCGATCCGGAAACCGGGTTGCCGCTGCTGATCAACGGCCCGGTCAACACGAACAAGGCCCGCATTCAAGGCTTCGAAGCGCAGCTCAGCACCTTCTTCGATTTCGGCGGAGTGCCGGATTGGCTGAAGCAGTTCGGAGTTCAGGCCAACGCGACCTACATCGATGCAAAAGGCATGCTCCCGACGACCGGCATCATCCCCGGAACGGGAGGCAGCCCGGACAATCCGGCCCAGCCCTTCACGAGCCGGCTTCGCCTTCCCGACGTGTCGAAATGGACCTACAATCTGGTCGGCATGTACGAGGGCAACGGGCTGACCCTCCGTCTCGCCTACAACCTGCGGACCGGCTTTCCTGAGGGCGCCCTTTCCGACCGCGGCGGCTACACGCTACAAGGCCGCGCGCATTCGGTCTCGCGACTCGACTGGTCGAGCAGCTATGCGTTCAACGACAACCTGACCGTGTTCTTCGACTGGACCAACATTCTCGGCAAGCCGTTCAGGTCCGACATCGTCCGGGTCAACTACGCGGCCGGAAACGTGACGAGCACCGAGGCCTTTCCGATGATCGTGCGCTTCGAGGAGACGGTGTTGACCGGCGGCATCCGCTTCCGCTTCTAGGGGATTCCCCGGCGAAGGCCGGGGCCCGGCGGCACGTGGCGAACGACGGGATCCCGGCTTGCGCCGGGAACACTGCCTACTTGCCCGCCTTGCGCAGGCTCATTCCAATCTGGGGCTTGCCGTCCTTCCAGAACAACGGCGCGACGTAGAGATAGCGTTCGTCGACGTCCTTGCGGCAACCCTTGGTCGCCGCCCAGGCGTGGAAGGCGATGAAATGGCGTCCAGCGCCCTGGAAGATGCTGGTATGGCCCGGGCCGCTCAGGCACCCGGCCTCCTTGTCGTTGAAGCTGTGGAGGATCGGATTCTCCGGCGCATCCTTGCAGGGGCCGAGCGGGCCTGTGCAGGCGGCATAGCCGGTCGCATAGCGCGACAGCCGCTCCTTCGGGTCCCAGCCGTAAAAGGCGGCGGAATAGAATAGATGGTAGCCGGCAGGGGCTCGAACCATCGTCGGCGCCTCGACCAGCTTCCATTCCCACTTCCGGTCGTCCTCGACGAGGCGGACGGCCGAACCTTCGACCCTGAGGCCGTCGCCGGACAGCCTCTGCCCCCAGATCGCCGTCTTCTTGCCGACCCGGTTCCCGTCGCTCTTGTAGTAGAGGTAGAGCCACCCGTCCGAGTCCCGGAACGGGTTGGCGTCGATCGTCCCGCCGAGGTCGAACTGGCAGACCAGCGGCTCGGCGGACTTGTCCCCGAACGGGCCCCTGGGATTGTCCGCGACCGCGACCCCCAGGCACTGGACGTCCCGCTTGCGGTGGTTCGCGGTATAATAGAGCAGCCACCGGTCGCCGATCTTCATCACCTCGGGCGCCCAGGTGAAGCCCTCCTTCACCCAGGGCGCGAGCACCGGCATTCCGTCCAGTCGCTTCTTGGGATCGTCGGCGCTCGTGATCCACGACCAGTCGACCAGGTTGCGCGACGACAGCATCGGCAGGTTGATCCCCGCGTTGGTCGAATAAGCGATGAACTCGCCCTGGTGGGCGACGATGTCGGGGTCGGGGAAATTGTGCCGGAATACGGGCACGAACGAGGGCTCGGCGGACTCCGCGGACCCCGCGATGGCCAGGAGCAGCAGGGCGAGGCGGGATCTGGGCATCGTCAGGATCCGGAATGCGGGAGGCGCATCCCTATTATCATAGGAATCGCCGGAACCAAGGCGCGCCGCGCACCCGCCGTCCCCGGCTATGCCATCGCTTTTTCGAGATTGGCCCGGATCGCCTCGAAGAATTGCTCGGTGGTCATCCAGCTCTGCTCGGGGCCGATCAGGATGGCGAGGTCCTTGGTCATCTGCCCCTGCTCGACCGTCTCGACGCAGACTCGCTCCAGCGTCTCGGCGAAGCGGGTGACTTCGGGCGTGTCGTCGAAGCGCCCGCGGAACTTGAGCCCGCCCGTCCAGGCGAAGATCGAAGCGATCGGGTTGGTCGACGTCGCCTTGCCCTGCTGGTGCATTCGATAATGGCGGGTGACGGTGCCGTGGGCGGCCTCGGCCTCGACGATCTTGCCGTCGGGAGTCATCAGGATCGACGTCATCAGGCCCAGCGAGCCGAAGCCCTGGGCGACGAGGTCCGACTGGACGTCCCCGTCGTAATTCTTGCAGGCCCAGACGAACTTGCCGCTCCACTTGAGCGCCGAAGCGACCAGGTCGTCGATCAGTCGGTGCTGATATTCGATTCCGAGCCTGTCGAACTCGGCCTTGAAATCGCTCTCGAAAATTTCCTCGAATATGTCCTTGAAGCGTCCGTCATAGGCCTTGAGGATGGTGTTCTTGGTCGACAGGTAGACCGGCCACTTCCGGTTCAGGCCGTAGGTGAAGCAGGCGCGAGCGAAGTCGCGGATCGAATCGTCGAGATTGTACATTCCCATGGCCACCCCGGCCGACGGGAAATCGAACACTTCATGCTCGATCACCTGGCCGTCCTCGCCCTGCCACCTGACGGTGAGCTTGCCGGGACCGGGAACTCGGAAATCGGTCGCCTTATACTGGTCGCCGAACGCGTGGCGGCCGATCACGATGGGGTCGGTCCAGCCCGGAATCAGGCGCGGAACGTTCTGGATCACGATCGGCTCGCGGAAGACGACTCCGCCCAATATGTTGCGGATCGTGCCGTTGGGCGATTTCCACATCTTCTTGAGGCCGAATTCCTCGACTCGGGCCTCGTCGGGCGTGATCGTCGCGCATTTCACTCCGACCCCATGTTCCTTGATCGCCATCGCCGCCTCGACCGTCACCCGGTCCTCGGTCGCGTCGCGATGCTCGATCCCGAGGTCGAAATAGAGCAGGTCGATGTCGAGATAGGGGAGGATCAGCCGTTCGCGGATCCACTGCCATATGATTCGGGTCATCTCGTCGCCGTCGAGCTCGACGACGGGGTTCTTCACCTTGATCTTGGCCATGCGGCTCGCGCTTTCCCTTGGGTTCGTTGTCGGGCGCGGCTCTAGGCGGGGACGGGCCGCTAATCAACGCCCCGTCATCCCGGCGGAGCGAAACCCCTCTCCCGCTTTTCGCGGGAGAGGAGGGGCCCGCCGCGAAGCGGTGGGAGATGAGGGTCTGTACACGGACTCAGCAAGACCCTCGCCTCCCAAGCCTTCGGCTTGGGCCCCTCCTCTCCCGTGAAGTACGGGAGAGGGGTCTGCCGCGCTGCGGTTGTCACGCCGGGCGGCGCGGCCTAAAGCCCGAGGCCATGACCTCCCTCGAAAAACCGGACCTGGTCACCACCAACGTCCGCTACCGCATGCCCAACGTGCATCCGGAAGGCCGCAAGTTCGTCGTCGTCGCCGTCGCCGTGGCGATCTTCTTCTGGCTGGTGGTCGACTGGGACTGGCTCGGCTGGATCTTCGCGGGCCTGTCCTTGTGGGTCGCAGCCTTCTTCCGCGATCCGATCCGCACCACTCCGAAGGGCGAGGGGCTGGTCATCGCTCCGGCCGACGGGATGGTGACCATGATCGTGACGGTGGAGCCGCCGCCCGAGCTGGGCGGCGAGGGCGGCCTGCCGCCGGGTCCCTGCATTCGAGTCTCGATTTTCATGTCGGTGTTCGACGTCCACATCAACCGCTCCCCGATCGCGGGCGAGATCAAGCGGGTCGTCTACATCGCGGGCAAGTTCCTCAACGCCGATCTCGACAAGGCGAGCGAGGACAATGAGCGGCAGCATTTCCTGGTCGAGGGCCGGGACGGCGTGCGTGTCGGCTTCACCCAGATTGCGGGCCTGGTCGCCCGGCGGATCGTGCCCTGGGTCAAGGCCGGGGACTTCGTCGCGGCCGGCCAGCGGGTGGGCCTGATCCGATTCGGCAGCCGGGTCGACGTCTATCTGCCCGCGGGCACCTCGTCGCAGGTGCTGCTCGGCCAGCGAACCATCGCCGGCGAGACGATCGTCGCCCGCCTCGGAGTCGCCGAAGCTCTGGAGGGAGTGGCCCAGTGAAGGCGCCGGTCGAGCGGCGGGGAATCCCGCTGCGCGCGGTCGTCCCCAATGCGGTGACGGCGCTGGCCTTGTGCTCGGGCCTTTCGGGAATCCGCTTCGCCATCGCCGAGCGGTGGGACCTGGCAATCGCCATGATCATGATCGCCGCTGTGCTCGACGGCATGGACGGGCGGATCGCGCGAATGCTCAATGGCTCGAGCCGTTTCGGGGCCGAGCTCGATTCGCTGTCCGACGTGATCGCCTTCGGAGTGTCGCCGGCGGTCATTCTCTATCTTTGGTCGCTCGAGGAACTGCCGCGCTTCGGCTGGCTGTTCGCGCTCGCTTATGCGGTCTGCATGGCGCTGAGGCTGGCCCGGTTCAACGCGCGGATCGATGTCGAGGACCAGCCGCACAAATCCGCCGGCTTCCTCACCGGCGTGCCCGCGCCCGCCGGGGCCGCCTTGCTCCTGCTTCCGATCCTTCTTTGGCTCGCGAGCGATCGGCAGTGGAGTGCGTTGCAGGATTACCGGCTGCTTGCGCCCTGGGCGGCTGCGGTCGCCTTTCTGGTCATTTCCAGCCTGGCCACCTTCTCGTGGACCTCATTCCGGCTGCGTCGACGGCTCCGGCTGGAGGCGATCGTGTTGATAGCGATTGTCGGCGGGGCGCTTCTGACCGCGCCTTGGGAGACCCTGAGCGCTCTGGCGGTGCTTTATCTGGCGAGCATCCCGTTCAGCATTGTCAGCTACGCTCGAGTCAGGAAGCAGCGTGCCGCCGCATCGCACCGGTCGGAGCCGCCCGCGGCGCCGGCGGCCTGACGCCGCCCAGCTCGCCGCGCAGGGCGAGCAGAATTTCCTGCCAGTGGAATCGGACGACGAGGTGGATCGTAACGAGGGCAGCGAGCAGAGCCATCGTAAAGAAGAGCGCGGCAGCCAAATAAGTCACAGCCTATCCCCTTACTTATCCACAGCCGCACAACGCTCCGAAAGCGGCTTTTGATCCCTATCAGCTTGAAACATCATAATGTTCATGATTTGTTCGAAAGTCAAGCCCCGCTTTGGCGGTGGGCGGGCAGGGCTTTCTGCGGCCTCGGTGCGAGCTGAGGGGGGGTGAAGACCCGCGGGAATGTCCCCCAAAGAAAAAGCCCCAGCCCTTTCGGGCCGGGGCTCTGCGGTGTCGGCGGGAGGGGGGGAGGGGGTGCCGATCACCGCGGGGGGGTACGTGCAAAACGATACCCGCGGCATAGGGTTCCAAAAAAAAGTCGTGACGGGCGAAAGGGATGGCGCCCACATAAACGAAGCGCCCCGGATGCGTCCCGAGGCGCTTCGCCGACAGCTGCCGTTTCCGGCGACTATCTCCCGTCCCCGCCACTCCCTTATCCCAGATCGGCGATTCGGAAAAGCGCCACCTTGCCGTCCTGGCCGCGCTTTCTCCCGTTTCCGGTGCGCTGCGAGTCGAAAACATGGTTAACCATCTAGGGCTGGACAGGCGCTTCTGCGCGCGTCAATTTGTGTGCGGGGCAGAAAAAGCCGGGGCGAGTCGAGCTCTCGCCTCGCTCTCGATTGGGGGGAATCAGTCGAGATCGTTGAGGGAGGTTTTGCGGGACCGTCGCGTCCGAGCAGTTTCTGTCCATTTTCACCGGAAATGCTTGTGAGTGACTGTTCCTGTCAACGGATATCCGGGAGGAACGTGAAATGAGCTGGGACGAGATCATCAAGGGCACGAGCGGAAGCGACATCATCAACGGCGGAAGCGGCGACGATTTCCTGCAGGGCCGGGCCGGCGGCGACTTCCTCGACGGCGGCGACGGCAACGACCAGCTCCAGGGCAACGAAGGCGACGATTATCTTCGCGGCGCCGCCGGCAACGATTTCCTCCACGGCGGCACCGGCACCGATACGGCTGTCTATTCGGGGTCGATCAAGGATTACAGCTACAGCCGTCCCGGCAACAACAGCGAAGAATTCTTCATCAGCCATACCGGCGGGAGCATGATCGACGGCTACGACCGCCTCATCTCCATCGAGCGGCTCGTCTTCGCCGACGCGGTCATCGACCTCACTCAGAACAACGCTCCGATCGCGTTCAACGACGTCGCCTCCACCAACGAGGACGTCGGCGCCTATTCCGGCTCCAGCGTGCTCGCCAACGATTTCGACTGGGAAGGCGATTCGATGTCGGCGACGCCGGGCACCTTCGTCGGAGTCTACGGCACCCTGGTGATGAACGCCAACGGCACCTACACCTACACGCCCAACAGCCTGGCCCAGTCCCTCGCGCTCGGCCAGAACGTCACCGACACCTTCACCTACACCGTGTCGGACGGCAGCCTCAGCGACACCGGGACCCTCACCATCACCATCGCCGGCCGCAACGACGCGCCGACGGCTAATCCGGACACGGCCGCCACCGGCGAGAATTCCACCGTCCTGGTCGATGTCCTCGCCAACGATTCCGACATCGACAACGGCGCCGTGCTCACCGTCACCGCCGCGTCGGCCCCGTCGGGGCAGGGCAGCGCCTCGGTGGTCGGCAACCAGGTCCAGTTCGATCCCGGCACCGACTTCGATCATCTCGACACGGGCGAGACCGCCAATGTCGTCGTCAGCTACACGATCACCGACGAGCACGGCGCGACGTCGAGCTCGACGGTCACGATCACCGTCAACGGCGCCAACGACGCCCCCGTGGCCAATGACGACACCGCCTCCACGAGCGAGGATGCGAGCGTCTCGGGCAACGTTCTCGCCAACGACACCGACGTCGACGTCGAAACCCTGACGGTCTCGAATCCCGGAGTCTATGTCGGCGCCTACGGCACTCTGACCCTCAACGCCGACGGCAGCTACAGCTACGCGCCCAACGCGGCGGCGCAGGGGCTCGACGACGGCGAGACGGCGCAGGACGTCTTCTCTTATACCGCGTCCGACGGCACCGCGTCGGACTCGGCCACGCTCACCGTGACGCTCAACGGCGCCAACGACGGCCCGGTCGCGAACGACGACAGCGCATCGACGGACGAGGATTCCGCCGGAGTCTCCGGAAACGTTCTCGCCAACGACACGGACGTCGACGGCGAGGCCCTCACGGTGGCGAATCCGGGTACCTATGTCGGCACCTACGGCACCCTGACCGTCGCCGCCGACGGCAGCTACACCTACACGCCCGGCTCGGGCGCGCAGGCGCTCGATGTCGGTGAGTCCGCTCAGGACGTCTTCAGCTACACCGCGTCCGACGGCACCGATTCCGACAGCGCCACGCTCACCGTCACGGTCACGGGCCTCAACGATGCTCCGGTGGCGAATGACGATACCGACGCCACCGACGAGAACAGCCCGGTCTCCGGCAACGTCCTCGCCAACGACACCGACGTCGACGTCGAAAACCTGACGGTGGCAAATCCGGGCACCTACATCGGCACCTATGGGACGCTCGTCCTGGCGGCCAATGGCAGCTACACCTATACGCCCGGCGGCGCCGCCCAGGCGCTCACCAACGGCCAGGTCGTGAACGACGTCTTCAACTACGTCGCTTCCGACGGCACGGTCACCGATTCCGCGACTCTCACCATCACGGTGACCGGCCTCAGCGGCGTGCCCAACGCCGTCGACGACACCGCCTCCACGACCGAGGACGCCAACGTCTCGGGCAACGTCCTCGCCAACGACACGGACCCCGAGAACGACGCTCTGACGGTCACCGACCCCGGCACTTACGTCGGCACCTACGGGACCCTGACCCTGGCCGCCAACGGCAGCTACACCTATACGCCCAACGCCGCCGCGGACGGGCTCGCGGCCGGAGAGTCGGCTCAGGAGGTCTTCAGCTACACCGCCTCCGACGGTGCCGCCTCGGACACGGCGACTCTTACCGTCACCGTCAACGGCACCAACGACGCGCCGACGATCGACGGGGCCGGCACCGACTCGAGCGGCTCGGTGACCGAGCTTCCCGACGGCGCTCCCGGCGAAGGGACGACCGTCCACACGGACAGCGGCGCGGTCGCGTTCGACGACCTCGACCTCTCAGACACTCACACGGCCAGCTTCACTCCGCAGGGCGCCTTCTATCTCGGCACCTTCTCTCTCGATCCGGTCGACCAGGTGGGCGACAGCGTCGGCTGGGATTTCAGCGTCTCCGACGCCGCGCTCGAAGGTCTCAGCGAGGGCGAGATCCGGATCCAGACCTACGAAATCGAGATCGACGACGGCAATGGCGGCACCGCCACCCAGACGGTCACCATCACCATCACCGGCGCCGGAGTCGGGGCCGGCCCGCAGACCGTCTGGTTCATCGACAACAGCGCGGTCGGAAGCACCAATGTCGGCACTGCGGCCAATCCCTATACCTCGATCGCGGCGTTCAACGCGGCGCAGGGCTCGATCGGCGGGCCGCAGGCCGGCCACACCGTCCACCTGCTCGCCGGCACCGGCACGGGAGTCTATGCCGAAGCGGACGGAATCAACCTGCTCAACGGCCAGATCCTGGTCGGCGACGCCACCGGTTCGGTCCGGCCGACCATCGAGGCCGCGTCCGGCGACGGAATCAACGTCGCCCAGAACAATAACGTCTCGGGCATCGACATCGGCAACACCAGCGGCGCCGACATCGCCGACAGCGGCGGCACCGTCGGCAATCTCGTCATCTCCGACGTCGGGGTCTCGGGCACCGGCAGGATCATCGACGTCGACCAGGGCGGCACTCTCAACGTCACCCTGAACTCGGCGGCCTCCACCGCTTCGACCGGCGGAGCGATCGACCTCAACGCGGTCGGCGGAAGCTTCACCGTCACCGGCGCGACGACCATCGCCGGAGCAACCGGCGGCGGAGTCGACGTCACCGCCGGCGTCAACCTGGCGGTGGCCTTCCAGGGCGGCCTGACCGTCTCGAGCGGGGCGAGCACCGCCGTCAACTTCTCCGGCAACATGGGCTCGAGCTCGCTCGACGTCGCCGGCCTGACCCTGACGACGACCACCGGAACCGCGCTCAACGTCACCAACGGCGGAACCGTCAACGTTACCGGCAGCGGCAACACGATCGCGACCACCGGCGGAACCGCGGTGAACATCGCCTTCGCCACCATCGGCGGCGACGGCGTGACCTTGCAAAGCGTGTCGTCGCTCGGCGGAGCCGCCGACGGAATCATCCTCAACACGGCCGGGTCCGGCGGCTTCAGCGTCACCGGCACCGGCTCGGTCGCCGGCTCGGGCGGGATCATCAGCAACAAGACTGGAGCCGACCTCGCCGCGCCCGGGTCCGGAGTGGGAGTCTACATCAACGCGACCTCGAACGTGTCGCTCGCCAACATGACCATCACCGGCAATTCGAACGGCGGAATCGTCGGCGCCAACGTCACCGACTTCACGCTGACCGATTCGACCCTGACCAACAACGGGAGCTCGGCTAACGAGGGTGCGGTCTTCGTCACCGGCCTCAACGGAACGTCGGCCCTGCTCGGCAACGTCATCGGCGGGTCGAGCGGCGACAATGTCCGAATTGTCCAGACCGGCGGCAACCTCGACCTGACGATCGACGACAGCGCCGACGATCAGGCGATCATGGGCACGGTCAACAACGCCACCGGCAACGATTCGGTCTTCGTCGGGACGACGGGCACCGCCTCGCTGACCCTCACCGTCGACGGAGTCGATTTCCAGGGCGCCCGGGGCGATCTTCTGCAGGTCAACGCGGAGGACAGTTCGACCCAGGTCGTCCTGATCAGCCAGAGCAACTTCGCCAACACGCAGGCGGGATCGGGAGGCGGAGTCACGCTCAGCGGCGGCGGAGCCGGCTCTGACATCGACGTCACCTACGCGGTCGTCGACAACGACTTCAGCGGGGCGAACGGCACCGCTTTGTCCGCCCTTTACGTCCATCAGGCGGGCGATGTCAGGGGGCATATCCGCGACAATGTGATCGGCGTCGGGGACCTCGTCGCGGGCAATCAGGGATCGGCCACCGGAGGCGGCATTCTGGCCGGCCTCGACCAGGGCGGCGGCGGGACCGCCACCCACACCGTCACGATCGTCGATAACGAAGTGTACGATACCGCCGGCCCGGGAATCGCCGTCATCGCCGCCGGCGCCGGCACGGTCATGGAAGCGACGGTCGACGGCAACGATGTTGGCGAATTGGGCGATTTTGCCATTTCTGCCCTTTTTGCCTCCGTCGGCGGCCAGGGCCCCGGCGACACGTCACAGCTTGGCCTGGTGCTGACCGACAATGTGTTCGATGCCAGCGACACGGCCTTCTCCAACGCCGTGTTCCTCGATCAATTGTCCGAGGACGCCCATTATTACGTTCCGGGCTATACCGGATCGGCGCATGGCGAGTTCGCCTTCCCGACGTCCGGGACGGCAAGCCCCGACCTGGCCGCATTCTGGACCGACCCGGCCCGGAACAACACGCTGATCGACAATCCGTCCGCATTCTTCCCGGACGGCGTCGACGCCAGCATCGTCACGGGCGTGACCGGCGACCCGCTCATGCTGGCGCCCTATTTCTACCCGTAAGGCCGCGGATCAGGCGGCGCCCGTCGCTTCGTTGGGCGCCGCCACCGCCTTCGACTCGGGAGATTCGCGCTGCCTGAGCCATATCGAGAGGACGATCAGGATCGCGGTCGACAGGAACTCGCTCTGCCAGTTTTGGAAGCTCTCGAACCAGAGCTGCGGTTGGCCGAGATAGGCAATGGCGCCGACCGCCGGCTCGCCATGCTGCCTGGCCTCCGCCGCGGCGGCGGCCGCGCTGTTGCGCCAGTGAAGCAGGAACGAAAGCAGGAACAGCGCGAACAGGGCAATTCCGAGCGAGCGCGCGTAAAGCGCGCGCGCCAGCCGCCCGGCGCGAAGGATGGCGGGCGCGTCGCGGCTGCCCGCCTGCTTCTCAAGGTCGGAGTCGCGGGGCGGATCGTCCGGGTCGCGAGATTCGGCGGAGCCGCGCTGGATCAGCATCGCGGTCAGCACGACATAGGCGGACATCTGCAGGAACTCGCTCTCCCAATTCTCGAACACCGAGGACAGGAAGGCCGGGTCGGCCGTATAGCCTAGGAGCGAGATCGCTTCCTCTCCGTGCCGGGACAGCTCCTCATTCTCGACCTGCCAGCCGGCGATCCACTGGCCGACGATGGTGACCAGGAAAAGCAGCATCAGCACGATCGTAAGCCCGTTGTCCTTCAACAGCCTGGGCATGGAACCTCCGTCGTTGCGGAGGCGTCAATGCCGGGCATCCCGGCTTTGTTCCGGAACCGGAAGGGCTCGTCCGGTCAGCCTGGCCGGACATCTGTCATTCGGCCGGGGCCCTGCGGGCGGGCGGCGCCGGACGCGTCTTAGGCCCTGCTCGGGCCGACGCGAAGGCTTGCGTAACGCAGCGACCAGCGGATCTGGCTCCGAAGCTGCCCCTCGAGGCCGACAAGCCGGGTCCGCCGGACCTCGGCGGGGCTAGGCCTCGCCGGTGAACCTCTTCACCTTCACCGGCAGCTTCTTGCCCTTCGTGCGCCGGGACGGAATCTGGATCGGGTTCTTCTTCTTCCATTGAGCCCAGGTCATCGGGCCGTCGGGAGTATCGATGAGCTCGTCGTCGAGGGCCATGGCAACCGATTTACGGCTTTCCGGACGGGGGGGACAGCCGCTTTTTCAATCGAGGCGCCGCTCGTTTCGATGAATATCGAATTATCATTGACTCGTGCCGTCTGCCGGGGCATTTCGATGAATATCGAAACGAGGAACGGCTCTTGGACTCCACAACCGCTATCGCGGCGCTCGGGGCTCTCGCCCAGGAGCACCGCCTCGCCCTGTTCCGGCTGCTCGTCCAGGGTGGCGCGGAAGGCATGGCCGCCGGAGCGATCGCGGCCGAGCTCGGAGTGCCCAATTCCTCGCTCTCCTTCCATCTCGCCCAGCTCAGCCGGGCCGGCCTGGTCCGGCAGGAGCGGCGGCATCGGTCGATCATCTACCGGGCGGATTACGACTCGATGAACCTTCTGGTCGGTTATTTGATGGAGAATTGCTGCGGCGGCGCCGAATGCCCGGCCGACTCTCCCTGCGATGCGCCTCGAAACCTCCTCGACGAAAGGAAATCCGCATGAAGCGCCTTCACGTCCATGTCGGGGTCGCCGACCTCGACCGCTCGATCGCTTTCTATTCGACCCTGTTCGGAGCCCGGCCCAGCGTATCGAAGCCGGATTACGCGAAATGGATGCTTCAGGATCCGAGGGTCAATTTCGCCATTTCGGCCGGTCGCGCCTCCAAGGGCGGGATCGAGCATCTCGGCATCCAGGCGGAGGACGAGGACGAGCTCGCCGGCGTCTACGCCCGCCTGAAGGCGGCCGGCCGGCCGGTCCTCGAGGAGGGCGCCACGACCTGCTGCTACGCCAAGTCCGAAAAGAGCTGGATCGCGGATCCCGACGGAGTGGTCTGGGAGGCCTTCCTCACGCGCGGGGAAGCAACGGTCTACGGCGACAGCCCGGCTTTCGACAGCCTCGGCGCCGCGAGTTCGGACGAAGCCTGCTGCGACTCCACCACGGCGCAAGGGGAGTGCTGCGAAGTCAGGCAAGATCGCCCGGCCGCCGCACCCTGCTGCGGATGACGGCCGCCGACGCACGGGCGAGCGGTGAGCCGCCTCTGGCGCGCCGGCTGGCGGCGGAAGGGCTGGGCGCCTTCTTCCTGTTCGCCACCGTGATCGGCTCCGGGATCACGGCGGAGACACTTTCCGGCGGCAACGAAGCGGTCGCACTGCTCGCCAACACGGTCGCCACCGCGGCGATCCTGTTCGTGCTGATCACGATGCTCGGCCCGGTTTCGGGCGCGCACATGAACCCTGCGGTGAGCCTGGTCGCCGCCGCTCGCAAGGAGCTGAAATGGGCCGATGCCGCCACTTATGGCGCGGTTCAGCTCGGCTTCGGCATCATCGGGGCCTGGGCCGCGCACACGATGTTCGACCTTCCTGCCCTCCAGCTGTCGGTAAAGGCCCGCACCGGCCTCGGCCAATGGGCCGGCGAGGCCATCGCCACGTTCGGCCTCATCCTCACCATCATCGGCACTGTCCGTCACCGGCCCGCCTGGGTGCCGGCGAGCGTCGCTTTGTACATCGCCGCCGCCTATTGGTTCACCTCCTCGACCAGTTTCGCCAACCCCGCCATCACCGTCGCCCGAAGCCTCTCCGACAGCTTCGCCGGAATTGCGCCGGCGCATGTCCCCGCCTTCATCGGGGCGCAGCTCGCGGGAGCGGCCGCCGGCGCCTTGGTGGCTCGATACCTGTTCGACGACCGGCTTCCGACCTAGGCCCGCGCCGCTTCCGTCCGCTTCGCTTGAGCCCTCGCTGCTCCCCGGGTAGAGGCTTCGGCGACCGAGGGGCGAGGGACGGAATGACCAACAGCGGCGCGCAGCGCGTATCGATCATCGGCGAGCGCGCGCCCATTTTCTGGGGCGCGTGCGCTGCGATCGCGCTCGGCGTTCTGCTCCATCTACCGATGCTCGTCATGGCCCACGAACATGGCAACCGGCTTGTCGGCATGCCCATGGATCCGGAGATGTGGGCCGGCATGGCGCTGATTGCGCTCGGCGTGCCGGCGGCGATCTACGGCGCCTTGCCGCGGCAGCGCGCCCCGCACGGGGACCACGCCGGCACCAGCTACGAGGCGCCGGATTCGACCCCTCTGGGCCGCTGGCATGCGGGCGTCCTGCTGGTCCTGATCCTGGGCCTGATCATCGACGTGATGAAGCCCGCGACCCTCGGCTTCGTGCTTCCCGGGATGAGCTCGGAATACGGAATCACCGCCTCCACCGTCGCCTGGTTCCCGTTCACGGCGCTCGTCGGGACCACCGTCGGCTCGTTCGTCTGGGGCTGGCTCGCCGACGCCTATGGCCGCCGAGTCTCCATCCTGCTCTCGACTATCTTGTTCGTCTCGACGTCGATCTGCGGGGCGATGCCGATGTTCGAGCTGAACCTGCTGATGTGCTTCCTGATGGGCTGCTCGGCGGGCGGAATGCTTCCAGTGGTCTACACCTTGCTTGCCGAGATCATGCCGCCGCGTCACCGTTCATGGGTGCTGGTGCTCGTCGGCGGCACCGGTCTCGTCGGTGGCTATCTCGCCGCCAGCGGCGCCGCCCACGCCTTCGAGCCCATGTTCGGGTGGCGGGTATTGTGGCTGCAGGGTTTCCCGACCGGCCTCATCCTGCTCGCGCTCGCCTTCCTTATCCCCGAATCGCCGCGCTTCCTGGCCGAGCAGGGCCGCGCGGCGGAGCTCGCCCGGATGCGGGGACGCTTCGGCATCGTCCCGAAATCCCGCGAGCCGGCGCCACCCGACGCGGAGGTGGCCGCCCGGCGCCACGGGCGGCTGACCCTTGCCCTGGTGATCACCGCCCTGGCGTGGAGCTTCGTCAATTTCGGCCTTCTGCTCTGGCTTCCAAGCGACCTGCAGGCGCGTGGCTACAGCTCGGCCCTGGCCAGCGGCATCCTCGCCAGCTCGGCTCTGATCGCGCTTCCGACGATCATGCTTGCGGCATGGAGCTACAGCCGGCTGAGCAGCAAATGGACTCTGGTCGGCACCGTCCTGCTGACCCTTGCCGGGCTGGTCGGAGCGCTGCTGCCGGCGCCGGTTCTGTCCTGGCCGCCCTTGCTGGTCTTCGTCATCGCCTTGCTGATCGTCGGCTCGAACGGCACGATCGCCGTCCTCCTTCCCTATGCGGCGGAGAATTACCCGCTCGGAATTCGCGGCCGGGCCACCGGACTCGTCGCGGGCGCCAGCAAGTTCGGCGGGGTCGCGGTCCAGGGCTTTGCGTTGCTCGGCTTCATTCCGACTCTCGGCGGAGCCGCGCTCGCCCTGCTCCTGCCGATGGGAGTCTCGGCGGGCCTCGTCGCCTGGGCCGGGCGCGAGACTCGCGGTCGCAGCCTGCGCGAGCTCGAAGCCTCGGCGTGACGGTCCGCGTCGCGCTGCTCGGCCGCGGCAGGGCGGCGTCGACGCTCCACCCGACGGATTGGGCCCGCAGACCCTGTAATCCTGCGCTTCGCCCGCTTCGGCGGTTGACCTTCCGGTTCGATCTGGCAGGAGCTTCCCGCTTATGACCACGAACGAACCCAAGAGCGTCTGGAATGTCTCGGCCGAGCTAGGCGAGGGGCCGGTCTGGGTCGATGGGGCGCTGTGGTTCACCGACATCAAGGGCCGCCGAATCCACCACTACGATCCGGGCGCCGGGGCTCGGCGCAGCTGGGATGCTCCGGAGGAGGTCGGGTTCGTCCTCCCCGCGCAGGGCGGCGGCTTCATTGCCGGGCTGACGAGCGGGCTCCACCGTTTCGACGAGGCCAGTGGAGCGTTCACCCTCATCGCCGAGGTCGAGCCCGAGCGACCGAACAACCGGCTCAACGACGGAGTCACCGATCCCTCCGGCCGGCTTTGGTTCGGAACGATGGACAATGGCGAGACGCAGAAAAGCGGCGCTTTCTATCGCTTCGAGCATGGCGCCGTCCGGCCGGCGGGCCTCGACGGGATCGCCATCACCAACGGCCCGGCGCTGTCGCCGGACGGCCGGATCCTCTACTTCGTCGACACCCTGGCCGGAACGATCGGCGCCGCGGACGTGGCCGAGGACGGAACGCTCGGGCCGCCGCGGCCTTTCGTTCGAATCGACCGGTCGCACGGCTTCCCCGACGGACCCGCGGTGGACAGCGAGGGTTGCCTTTGGATCAGCTTGTTCGCCGGCTGGGAGGCGCATCGCTATTCGCCCGCCGGCGAGCTCGTGGGACGAGTGCGCTTCCCGGTCGCCAACATCACCAAGATCGCGTTCGGCGGCGACGATCTTCGGACCGCCTACGCCACCACGGCGCGCCTGCACCTGAAGCCCGAGGAGCTTGCGCGCCAGCCGCAGGCCGGGGACCTGTTCGAGTTTCGGGTCGATGCGCCAGGCCTCCCATGTGCGCCCGTCGCCGCCTGACGTCCCTCAGTTCACATAGTCGGCGAAGATGTTGGCGGTAAGACGACCCTTCCGCGGGTCCTCGGGCAGCGGTACGCCGGGAGGGATGATGCCGCTGTGCAGCGAGAAGCTCCGATAGATGAGCAGGCGATCCATTCGCGCGGCGAAGGCGGCGGTCCGGGTATAGCCCGGCGTCCCGTGGCCCGGATAGCCGGAGTCGTCCGGTAGCTTGGCCAGCCGAGCCTGCCGGGCGGCGAGATAGGCCGCGGAATGGGAGGGCGGAACCTGCTCCAGGCCAGTCTCATCCTGGCGGAAGAAGGCCGTGCCTCCGAAGGGCGGGCCGCAGAGGAAGTGGAGCAGGGCGAAGCGCAGCGGGCTGCTGGTGTCGATGTGGGGCAGCCGCTGCAGCGGATGCAGCGACTCGGGCGACCGGGTCACGATCGAGAAGGCGCTTTCCGACCGCGCGAAGCGGATGTGGGGAAGGCCGAACGCCTTGCGGATAAGTCGCTCGGCCATTGGAAGGAGCAATTCGACATAATCGGCCGGCAAGGGCGCCCGAAGGCCCGGATAGCCTCCGCGCTCGCCGTCGGCCCGGGCATAGGCCGCCTGAGCGCCGGCCTCGATCAGGGCGGACGGATCGGTCATCAGCCCGTCGATGACGATCACCGGCTCGCCGCTTCGACCGATCGGCACGATCCGCGGCGAAAGGGGCTCGCGGAGCTCGAAGCGGGCTGCCCCGGCAGGCCGCGGCAGTATGTGCGGGTTCGCAATCATGCGCGGCGGGAAGCTAAAGCTCGGCCGGAGACATTGCAAACCGGGCTTGCGCCGGTAAGACACGGCAACGCTTCCTGAACCTCCCGGTCCGCGCCAGCGGGCAATTGCCGTTTCGAGGACCATGACCGTCGATCAAGCCGTCCGCAACGTCGTCATCGTCGGGGGCGGCACGGCCGGCTGGATGGCCGCCGCCGCCCTCGTCCGCTATCTCGGGCGGCAATGCTCGATCCGCCTTGTCGAATCCGACGAGATCGGAACCGTGGGGGTCGGCGAGGCCACCATTCCCCAGATCCGGCTGTTCAACGACGGGCTCGGAATCGACGAGGACGAGTTCGTCCGAGCCACCCAGGGCGCGTTCAAGCTCGGAATCGAGTTCGTCGATTGGCTCGAGCCGGGGCACCGCTACTTCCATGGCTTCGGAATCGTCGGGCAGAAGCTCGGCCTGCTGCCTTTCCACCATTACTGGCTGAGGCACCGGCACGAGGGCGGGACTGCCGACCTGTGGGACTTCGCTCCGAATATCGTCGCAGCGCGCGACAACCGGTTCGGGCGTCCGCAGGAGCGCTCCGGCCAGCCCAGCGGAGTCAGCTACGCCTTTCATTTCGACGCCGGCCTCTATGCCCGCTTCCTCCGCCGCTATGCTGAGGGGAGGGGGGTGGTCAGGAGCGAGGGCAAGATCGGCCAGGTGTCGCTCGACGGAGCGACCGGCTTCGTCCAGTCGGTCGCTCTGGAGAGCGGCGAGCGCATCGGCGGCGACCTGTTCATCGACTGCTCCGGCTTCCGCGGGCTGCTCATCGAGCAGGCGCTTCGAAGCGGCTATGAGGACTGGTCGCGATACCTGCCCTGCAACCGGGCGCTGGCCGTGCCCTGCGCCTCGGCCGAACCGCTCACGCCCTATACGCGCTCGACGGCACGGGAGGGCGGCTGGCAGTGGCGCATTCCCCTGCAGCACCGGACCGGCAACGGCTATGTCTATTGCAGCGACTTCGTGGCCGACGACGCGGCCGCCGCCACGCTTCTGGAGAATTTGGACGGCGAGGCCCTGGCGGCGCCGCGGCCGCTTCGATTCGTCGCGGGCAAGCGGCGGCGCGCCTGGATCGGCAATTGCGTCGCGCTGGGCCTCGCCTCCGGCTTCCTGGAGCCGCTCGAATCGACCAGCATCCACCTCATCCAGACCGGCATCGCCCGGCTTCTGGCCCAGTTTCCGACCCGGGCCTTCCATCGCTCCGAGATCGACCAGTTCAACGCCGAGACCGATTTCGAATATGAATCGATCCGCGACTTCATCATTCTCCACTATCGGGCCAATCGCCGGCCGGGCCCATTCTGGCGCTATTGCCGCGAGATGGAGCTGCCGCCGAGCCTTGCGCACAAGATCGCCCTGTTCGAGGCGAACGCCGGCATCGTCCGCCACAATCTGGAATTGTTCGACGCTCCGTCCTGGCTGCAGGTGATGTGGGGGCAGGGGCTTCGACCGCGCGGCTACAATCCGCTTGCGGACGCCCTGACCCCCGGCGAGCTCGACGAGTTCCTGGCGCTGTCGCGCCGGCACGCCCAGAAGGTCGCCTCGGCAATGCCTTCACACGCCGAGTTCATCGCCGCGCACTGCGCGGCCGCCCCGCCCTCCTGAAGCGGAGGGCTCAGGCGGCCGGCGGAGTGCCGATCTTCTCTGCGCCCATCTTCTTCAGAGTCTCCTCGTCGACCAGGCGAGTGATCAGCGGGTGGAGCCGAAGCGAGCCTTCCTTCACCACCTGCTTGAAGTTGGCGAGGACCCGCGTGGTCGTCTTCTCGTCGGGGGCAATGACGTCGATCAGCCAGTTGATCGAACCCGATGTCCAGTCGTCAGGCTTGAGCCTGAGCGGGAAGGTCCCCGCCCGGATCTGGTCCCTGATGCCCGCATCGACCTCTTCCGACACGCTCGCCCAGATCGCCAGGCCGACGATGTCCGCGCCCGCCGCCGAGTCCTTCTCGCCCGGATAGGCGATTGCGATGCGGTCGCGGATCAGCGGCTCGAGAACGAGATGCTGGAGATCGCCGATCGTCTGATGGCGGTAGCGAGGCATCATCATCATCGCCATCACCACCTTGCCGAAGCTCTCGCGAACGTAGGAGCGAAGCGCGGTGACCTTCTTGACGACTTCGGGGTCAAGCTGGGGCATCGCGCCCTCGGAAGCCGCCGCGGCCTCCGGAACTTCCGAAGCCGAAGCGGTCCCCGCTCCGTTCGTCGACTTCGTCTCGGTTGTATTGTCCTTGGTCTTGCGTGCCATAGAATCGCATCCTGTTGCCGGGCGCTACCAAGCCCGGCAAGCCAGGCTTGTCAACGCGGCTGCCCGCGCGAATGGGGGAAATAGTCGGAAAAGGCCCGCAAAGCGCGGGCTCCGGGGAGAAGGACGGCTCCCGCCGGAGGCGGCGCCGCGGGCCCCGCTTTTCCCGCAACGGCAAATAATTGCGCGAGATTATTCAATTTTTTGCTTCGGAGTGCATTGACCCGGTCACGGGCTTGGGGGAAAGTTGAATCGGGGAGGATCCCGAATCCGCTTATGGATCCCGCGCTGCGGGTCCTGGAGCGGTTCGGGTGCGGTTATGCTCCCCGAGGGGGGTTGGGGTCATGCGAGTGGGGGCGGGGCAGCTATTCTTGCGAACCGACTCCGCGCGCCTTCCGCAGGGCCGTGGGCAAGCCGTCCGTGCCCAGGCCCGCCGCCTTCATCTCACATTGCTAACGGGCCCGGCCGCTCGGCCCGGGGTCGCGGGTCCATAGCCATCGTGGCGGCGCGTCGGCGGCGTCGCGGCGATGGAGCGGGCTCCGGCCCGCGCAAGTGCGAGTTCTTCAGGAGCTGGGAATGACGATTTCGAGAGAGCTGTTTCTGGCCATCCTGTCGATGGATGCCTATTACCGGAACAACGGGACGAGCACGGTCGTCCCCAGTGCCGGCGTGGGCAACGCCATCGCCCGGACCAATGTCGCCGAATCCGGCGCCGGGCAGAGCTGGGACTCCACCGGCTTCCACGCCACCGTCTACGATTATTCCGGCGGCGTCTCGGGGATGAGCGGCGACACGATCATCGCCTATCGAGGCACGGACAGCATCAACTTCAGCATCGGACAGCTGTTCGACGGCAACATTTCCCAGCAGAACGACGACATCACCAACGGCTGGTCGGTAGGCGGCGGCTATTATCAGGCCCCCCAGGCCCTTCAGGCGATCGAGCTTTACGAACGCATTTCGCAGCGCCCGATCACCCAGGGGGGCGACACCAGCATCGAGCTGACCGGCCACTCCCTCGGCGGCGGCCTCGCCGGCTACGTCTCGTCGCTGACCGGCTCGAGCGCGATCGGCTACGACCACATGCCGTTCCGAATCGCCGCCTTCCTGTCGGCGAACGACAAGCTGATCGAGCAGGTCTCGAAGATCCTGACCGATGCGCGGGACGGAAACGTCAATTTCGACGAAATCGACTGGGACGCGCTAAACCTCATTTTCCCCGATTTCAGCAAGTTCAAGGGAATCGCCATCGACGGCGAGATCCTGAGCTACCTGAGGAACGCCTATAGCGGCGTCACCACCTTGCTGATGCACTTCTTCAAGGACGCGCTGAAGGAGCTGATCTCGGTCAAGCTCTCCCAGATGACCGGGCTGCCGCCCGAAGTTTACAGCTACGTCTACGAGCGCATCAACGGCCTGCTCGCGATCTTCGGCGTCGGCAATATCGACGATCTCGGCGAGCTGTACGTCGAATCGATCGAGGACATCGTCGACCATGTCGTCAACCAGACCGAGCTGGACGATTACGGCTGGGACCCAGTTGGGTTCGAGGCGCTGAAGGAAATCTTCGACGTCCTCAATCCGATCAGCGACTTCTTCAAGGATATCTCCACCCTTCTGCCCGCCGCCCGCCCGGCCTCGATGGCGCTTCGTCTGGCCCTCGCGGTGTCGGAGGGGATCAACAATACGATCATCCGGGGCGTCGACGGAGTCATCAAGCACAGCATCTCCACCCTGGTCGTCCTTCAGTTCGCCAAGGATAACGACGCCCGCTACGCCAAATGGCATGCCGGAGCCGATCTGCGCCTCGGCGATCTGCCGGACGTCGCCCTGAGCGCGATCAACTCGGGCGCGATCGGCGAGGCCGCCGCCAGGAACAGCGGCTATCTGGCGTTCAACGACAAGGCCCCGGAAAAATATAAGGAGCTTGTCAGCCTGGCGCTGGCCTATTCGGCGGTCGATCAGGGTGAGCGGCCGTTCGGCGACACCGGCATCAAGGCCTATTTCGACGATCTCCACGATTTGGGCACGATCCTCGAGCTGTCCAACGTCAATCCGATCTTCAAGGACGAGCCGTTCGACTTCTTCGGCATTTTCGAGCTCGATGAGGAGAATACCTATTTCTCCGACGCCCTGATCCGGCTGATCGCCCAATATGCCGGCGCTCTGGCGCTGAACGCCGTCAAGAAGGAGAGCACTCCGGAAATCGATCCAACCCAGGGCATTATCGGGGTCAGCGGCGACAAGAAGTCGATGGCGCTCGACCTGTCGAGCGTCCTGTGGTTCGACGTTCTGAAGTCCGGAACCTATCAGGGCAGCGAGCCGCTCACCGCCACCGACTCGCTCACCATCCTCAAGGAATATTTCGAGCGGAGCGTCGAAACGCAGGGCTCCGATCTGTCGGCGACGCTCGGACGGCTGTTCGGAATGGCCTCGGTCGACGAGCAGGCCCTGACCCGCCTGGCGAGCCTGGGGTGGAATGCCAGCAACCGGTCAATCCTCGACCGCCTGCACATCCTTACCGACCTCAACCAGACCAGCTTCACACTGTCCGAGCGCTCCTATCGAATCCGCACGCTCAGCGGCGACGAAACCCATGTCGACGTGTTCGTCGGGTCCGAAAAGGACGAAACGGTCAAGGGCACGAAGGGCAACGACCTCCTTCTGATGGAGGGCGGCGACGACATCATCTTCGGGCGCGGCGGCAAGGATTTCGTGATCGCCGGGCGCGGCGACGACGAGATCGTCGATACCATCGCCGACCGTTTCGGTCCGGAGGACGACGGGTCCGACATCTATATCGGCGACAATCTGACCAAGACGCTGTGGGAGCAGTTCAAGGACTTCCTGCTCGGCCTGGTCGGCGCCGACGACGAGGATATCGTCCGCTACAGCGTTGAAAATCCCAATACCGGCGCGCTCGGTCAGCTCGGGGTCGAGATCCTGGGCGGCGAGATCGTCACCTTCGCCGACAAGGAAGCGGTGAAGCTTACCGTCCGCGACCTCAACAGCGGCCTCGAGAGCGTCGACATCCTGCTCAACATCGACGTCGCCGAGCTGAGCGAGCGGCCGGATATCCTGTTCGTCAACGACGTCACCAAGAAGGTGCCGATAGTCGTCGACCTCGGCAGCCCCCGGACGGGGACGGTCGGCGAGGCCGATTACGACACGATCGATTTCACGCAGATGCAAACCGGCGTGGTGACGATCAACGGATCGGTGGCCGACAACAGCCAGCATTTCGCCGATGAAGTTATCGATCTCACCCGTTCGGTGCTGCTCCGGCTGATCAGCGGCATCTTCAAGCCGAACGCGGAGCTCGCCTTCCGGGGCGCCGAGAACGTCAAGCTGACGGACAAGGCCGATCTCTATTTCGGCGGCAACCTGTCGAAGCTGCTCGGCGCCCAGGACGGCTTTTTCGGCACTCCCAACCATCCCGGATTCGGCACGGTCACCGCCGGCGCCGGCAACGATCTCGTCGTCTTCTACGGCCCGAATCACAAGGATGCCGGCGAGGCGATCGACACCGGCAGGGTCAGCGGACTGACCGCGGCCGAGGAGCTTCGCCTCACCATTGACGGCGGCGCCGGCAACGACGACATCCTCGTCCTCGGCGGAGAAAAGGTGATCGTCGCCGGCGGTCTCGGCCGCGACTGGATCTTCGCCACGACCGAGGGCGCCGACCTCTACGGCGACACGCTCGACAAGCTGATGCCCGGGACCCTCGCCCCGGTCGAGGACATCAAGGCCAATTCCGACAATTTCTGGTACTGGCCTGACACGACCGTCTGGGACGCTCAGCATTACGACGTCCTGAAATTCTTCGGGATGCCGCTGACGGGCGGCGATTCCGCCGCGACCTCGGTGGCGCTGGCGCTCGGCGCGGCGACCGGTTCGCTCGCGGTTGCGGGCGGAGTCTCGGGCGCGTTCGGCCTCGCCGCGATCGCGACCGGCAATTCGATCTATTTCGACCATTTCATGCCGTTCATCACCTACAAGTGGGTGGATGGCGACCTGCTGGTCGGGAACGTCTTCGACGGCCTGTTCAGGGCGGTGACCGGGCAGAACGGAATCTTCAACGTACCCGACGGCGAGGGCGGCACGGACAGCGTCCGCGGCGTCATGACGATCAAGAATTTCGACCTGATCGGAAGCTATCTCGGAGTGAAGCAGTTCGAGCTCGGCTCGGAGCTGGGCGACGGCAGCAAGCCGGCCGGCACGATGAACATGGTGTTCAAGCGGCCCAACCCGATCCTGGCGGCGCTGGGCCTCGTCTCGTGGCTGATTCCGGGCGGCCTTGGCCTCGTCATGCAGGCGGTGGCGCTGGCCGACGCGGCGATCGGGCTGATCGCGACCGCGGGCCGCTTCGCCAAGGGCCTGGCCTGGGTGGCTGAGGCCGACCCGCTCATCATCGACCTCGACGGCGACGGCATCGAGACGGTCGAGCTCGGTCGCGGCAAGATCTATTTCGACGTGGACGGCGACCTGTTCGCGGAGCGCACGGGCTGGGTGAAGGGCGACGACGGCTTCCTCGTCATCGACGCCAACGGCAACGGAGTCATCGACGACATCTCCGAGATGTTCGGCAACCGGTTCCAGGGCGGCTATGCCGAGCTCGCGACCTATGACACCAACGCCGACGGCAAGATCAGCGTCGCCGACCTCGTCTGGTCGGAGCTCAAGGTCTGGCAAGACAAGGACCAGGACGGCAAGACCGACTCGGGCGAGCTCAAGTCCCTGACCCAGCTCGGCATCGTCGAGCTGTCGCTTGCGAGCCAGGCGATCGGGGTCACCACTCCGCAGGGCGCCCGCCTGCTCGCCGGCGGCGACGTCGCCTTCTCCGACGGCCGGGTCTCGCACATGTTCGAGGCGATCTTCAGCTCGAACGACGTCGACACTCGCTACGGCGGCGAGAATGGCCGCGCCGCCTGGCAGCAGGGCCTGACCCTCAACGCCAAGGGCTTCGGAACGATCACCGACCTCGCGGTGGCGATGGCCAATGATGTCGAGCTCGGCGAGATGGCCGCCGACCGCGCGGCGCAGATGACCGCGCCCAAGCTCAAGACCCTGGTCGCCCAGGCCGGCGAGGTGCTCGGCCACTGGGGAATGACGCTCGAGCTGACTCGCGAGCTGACCCCCGTGCTGCTCGGCACCGACGCCGGCGGCAAGACCGTCCTGCTCGACCGCGCCGTCTATGCCGAGGATTCGCAGGGCGGCTATTGGACCCTGCAATCGGGCGCGGCGGTGCTCGACGCTCAGGGCCAGCCGATCGCCCGGGCGACTCTGGAGCAGGTGCTGGCGCAGGGATCGGGCTGGAAGCTCGAGCAGGCCTGGTCGCCGGCGTCGCGGGCGGAGCCCGTCGAGCATCGCGACGAAGCGCCCTATCTGACCCGCGTCGAAAACGGCCGCGCGATCGTCCTCGATTATGGAATCAAGCAGTCCGACGGAAGCTGGCGGCGGGCCTCAGGCACTCCTGTCCTCAATGCGCAAGGCCAGGTGATTGCCGCTCCGACTCGCGCCGACATCCTTGCCCAGGCGCACTCCGCCGGCACCGAATGGCGAGTCGAGGAGATCGGCCACAATCCGCTTGCAAGCCTGCCGGTCGAGGTCATCGGGGTGCGCTTCACCGACGGCCAGGCGGTCGACTATACGGTCCAGGTCACCGACGGCGACGGCATTTTCTACGTCTGGGCGCGCAATCTCGACCGGGCGCTCGAGCTCGAGTTCAAGACCGGCGATTCGCGCGATTTCAACCTGCGCAATTACGAGATCGATTTCGAGACGCTCGACGAGGTCGGATCGACCGACGACAGCACCTACCGGGTCGAGCTGCTCACGCCGGCCCAGTTCCATTTCGCGACCAGCCTCGGCGGAATCGACTTCCGCCCGCAGATGCTGACCGCCACTCTCAACCAGGCGACCGGTCACCTCTCCTACTCGGTGAACGATAGCGGGCAGGCCAGCCTCTCGACCGAGCGCTACGAGTCCGCGATCAAGCAGATGATCGGGTTCCTCGACCCGGTGATGCAGCAATATGTCACCGTCAGCCGGCGCTTCGCGGTGCGCATGGCGATGCAGGGCGGACTCAAGGAATTCGCCCGGGGCCTGACCTACGACGTGGCGATCGACAAATATCGGCCGACCACCAACCGTCAGCTGGCGCCGATGTTCGAGGCGATCTTCGACGCCGCGCCCGCGACCAACGCCGACGACGCCGCCTACGATTACCTGGCCGGTTGGAACGAAGTCCTCTGGCAGATCTATCCCGATTACGCGCCGAGCGGGGTCGGCAACGTCTGGGGCAGCACGGTGGCGGTCGACCAGGCCTTCATCTTCCAGTCGCTTCTTCCGGCGTTCGAGAATGTCGGCGTTCCGCTCGACATCTTCGCCGTCG
The DNA here is from genome assembly GCA_036386795.1 of Allosphingosinicella sp. GTDB lineage: Bacteria > Pseudomonadota > Alphaproteobacteria > Sphingomonadales > Sphingomonadaceae > Allosphingosinicella. Next base: position 91,212 of record DASVUZ010000048.1, on the reverse strand, counting down.
CCAACGCCTTGTCGATCGACGAGACTCGCATCGTCACCCATGCCGTCGACGCCACTGACGTCAACGGGACGAGCAAGTCGGAATTCTTCTACATGTCGGAAGGCAACCAGACCTTCCGCGGCGCCGCCGGAGCGGATTATTATTTCGTCGGCAAGAATGCCGGTAGCGATTACATTTACGACCGCGATCTCGGCGACAGCGACGAGCTTCGCTTCACCGAGATCCGGGGCGACCAAGTCAAGGCCATAAGGGACGGCCAGGACCTGATCCTGCAGATCAAGGACCGCCCGAACTTCATCCGGCTGACCGACCAGTTTCTGGGCGAGCTCAACGAATATCTATCCAACGGCAAGCAGTACGAGACCGGCGTCGATTCGATAGTCTTCGCCGACGGAGTGATCTGGGACCGCACCCGGATGGCCGCGGAAGTGGTCGACCGGGAGCGGGCGGCCGGCCTTCATAACGACGCCCTGATCGGTTCGGGCTCCGGCGACGTCCTGTGGGGCGGCAAGGGCAACGACCTGATGAGCGGCGGCGCCGGCGGGGATTTCTACGTCTTCGAGCGCGGCGACGGACAGGACGTCATCGACGAGCGCGGCGGCTTCTCGTTCGGCCCGATCAAGGCGGGGCTCGACTTCCTCCAGTTCCGCGGCGACATCACCGCCGACCACCTCAGGCTGACCCGCGACGGGCCGAGCGCCAATCTCAAGATCACCCTGCTCGACGAGGACGGCAACCCGACCACCGACACTCTGGAGCTGGTCGGCCAGCTCGGCGGCATCACCCTCGGCCTCGGCCTCTTCTCCGAGGTGTTGGGCAGCAGCGATGGCCTCGATTACGTCTCGCCGAGCCTGATCGAGCGGTTCATCTTCGAGGACGGCACCTCCCTCGAGTTCACCGAGATCGTCGAGCAGGTGCTCAAGAACGCCAGGACCGACGGCGACGACGCCATTTACGGCATGCTCAACGTCAACACGCTCGATGGCGGCAAGGGCGACGATTACCTGACCGGAGTCGAGGGCAACGACACCTATATTTACGGCCGCGGCTACGGCCGCGACGTGATCGAAGACCACGATTACAGCTTCAAGATGTTCGCGCCGCCCCAGCACGACACCCTGCAGTTCATCGACGACCTGCGCTGGACCGACCTCGAATTCCTGCGCGACGGCTCCGGCGACACCCTCACCCTCAGGGTCAAGGGCACCACCCAGGAAGTCATCCTCACCAACTATCTCGAGGAAGTCTTCCTGATCGGCTTCGTCAACCTGCTGGAGGACATCCAGTTCGGCGACGGCACGAAATGGACCCACCTCAAGCTGCTCCAGCATTATGTCGACATCGCCAAGACGGCCGGCAACGACACAATCTACGGCTTCGAGAGCATCAGCGATTCGATCGACGGCGGCGCCGGCGACGACCGGCTGGTCGGGATGAGCGGAAGCGACGTCTACATATTCGGCCGAAGCTATGGCACCGACACCATCCTCGACGACAGCGGCGACGAGCGAATTCTCTTCCAGGGCATCTCGTCGGCCGACGTCGAATTCTCGCGCACCGCGCTCGACCTCATCATCACTGTCCGGGGCACCGGCGAGCGGGTCATCCTCGAGAATCAGTATGTCCGCGACGGGGCTCAGCAGTTCGCGGTCGAATATTTCGAATTCACCGACCGCAACCTCATCTTCAGCGACTTCAACCCCGAGGACATCGACCTCGAGGGCACCAACGCCGGCGAGACCATCACCGGCTCCAACTTCGCCGAGCTGATCGACGGCCGCGGCGGCGACGACATGCTGATCGGCGGCGACGGCGGCGACACCTACCGCTTCGACGTGGGCTACGGCCAGGACGTGATCGTCGATCGCCGGGTCCGGGCCTCGTGGAGCGACCGCAAGGGCGTCAAGGTCCCGGTCGACGACGTCGTCGAGCTCGGCGACGACATCACCCAGGCCAACATCGTCTTCACCAAGGACGGCGACGACCTCATCATCTCGGTCCTGCAGCGCTCCGACACGCTCAGGATCCGCAACCAGTTCCGGAGCGTCGACGACGGAGTCGAAAGGTTCGAGTTCCGCGACGGAACCTTCCTGCGCATCTCCGATGTCGAGGAGAGGCTTCAGATCGCCGGCGGCAATCGCGGCGACAACGTCATCGAGGGCTCGCTCGACCAGCCCAACACGCTCGACGGCCGGCAGGGCGACGACACCCTCAAGGGCGGCAATGAGGCCGACACTTATGCCTTCACGGCGGACTATGGCTTCGACAAGATCATCGAGCGCCCCGACCATTCCGGAGTGATCGACCGGATCGTCTTCGGCGCCTCGGTCACTCGCGACGCGCTCCTGGTCCGGCGCAACGGCAACGACCTTCTGATCGACCTCGGCAACGGCCGCGACGTCGTCACCGTCGTCGGCGGCCTCGCCACCACCCGGGTCGAGGAATTCCACTTCGCCGACGGCTCGATCATGACCCTCGAGCAGGTCATCGACCGCCTGCTCACCGGTTCCGACGCCGACGAGCAGCTCACCGGCTTCGACAATCGCCCCGACACCATTTCCGGCGGCCGCGGATCGGACGCGCTCGCCGGCGGCCTCGGCAACGACGTCTACCGCTTCGGCCTCGGCGACGGCAGCGACAGCATCGACGATTCCGGCGGGATCGACAGGATCGACTTCGGACCGGCGATAACTCGCGACCAGGTCGCGTTCCGCAACGTCGACGGCGACCTGCTGATCACGCTCGCCTCCGGAACCGACCGGCTCGTCGTCCTCGGCGGTTACAATCAGCGGCCGGTCGAGAGCTTCCGATTCGCCGACGGGACGACGCTGGCGATTTCCGAGGTGCGAGCGCTCATCCAGTCGCAGGCGCCCAATGACGGCCAGGACCGGCTCGACCTTCGCGATCTCGGAACCGAGACTTCGATCCAGCCAGGAGCCGGCCACGACCGGATCCTCATGGCCAATGACGGCCGGATCGTGTTCAGCCCCGGCGACGGCATCGATCGGGTCGAGATGCCGTCGGGAGTCACCCGCGCGACCGTCGAGATCGGCTACGGCTCCGCCGAGGCGGTGGTCCGGCTCGCGGCGCTCGACAGCAGCGACCTCATCATCGCCTTCCCCGCAACCGGCGACCAGATCGTCCTCGTCGGAGCCAATGGCGGCGGCGCCGTGCCGGCCATCGAGTTCGTCGACGGAGTGGTTTGGGACGCCGCCGCGCTGATCCAGCGATCGATCGCCGACCAGTCCGGGACCGGCGACGACTTCATCCTCGGAAGCGCCCTCGGCGACACCCTGACCGGGGGCCGAGGCAACGACCAGCTGAGCGGCGGCGCCGGCAACGACCAATATCTCTACTCACGCGGCGACGGCCGCGACGTCGTCGAGGACAGCGCCGGCACCGACACCCTGAAGGTCACCGGCTACCGGCCCGACGAGATGCGCGTCAGCCGCACCGCCCCCGGCCGAAGCGAGCTCGTCCTTTCGTTCGGCGACGGCGCCGACGAGGTCGTGCTTCGCTACGGCACCGGCTTCAACGGAGTCGACGCCGTCGAGTTCGGCGACGGCACCCGGCTCACCCGCGACGAGCTGTTCGACCGGGTCGACGGCGAGGGAAGCCCGAAGGACGACCGCCTCGTCGGCACCACGGGCGACGAGATTTTCATCGGCGGCCGCGGCAACGACACGATCGTCGGGGGCGGCGGCGGCGACGTCTATCGCTTCGCTCTCGGCGACGGCCAGGACCGGATCGAGAGCAGCGGCGCCACCGACGGCCGTGGCGTGCTCGAATTCGGGGCGGGAATCGCCCTCGAGGACATCGTCGCCAAGCGCGATCCCGACGGCAATCTGGTGCTCGCCATCGCCGGGACCAGCGATCGGGTCACTCTGGTCGATCCGGTCTCGGATTCGGACCCCGTGATCGCGCAGGTGCGCTTCGCCGACGGCCGCTCGCTGACCCACGCTCAGCTGGCGCTGTCCGTTCCTCCGAGCGACCGCGACGACCATATCGTCGCGTCGGCGGCCTCGATCAACGGCGCCGCGATACCGGGCGGCAACGTCAACGGCGGCCTCGGCAACGACTGGCTCGAAGGCGGCCGCGGCGCCGACGTCGTCGCCGGCGGCAAGGGCGACGATCTGCTCGAAGGCAAGAGCGGCTCCGACACTTATTATTTCGAGCGCGGCGACGGCCAGGACGTGATCGTCGACGTCGAGGAAACCGACCGCTCGAAGCTCGACCGAATCCGCTTCGGTCCCGGCATCGCGCCGGAGGATATCCGGATCCTCCGGGTCGGCCCGAGCGACCTGGTGATCGGCATTGCCGGCGCCGACGACCGACTGACGATCCGCAATATGTTCGTCGATTCGGCTTCGCCGACCGATAACGGCGTGGAGGAACTGGCCTTCGCCAGCGGCGTAGTCTGGTCCCTCAACGACATCTATGCCCGACTGGCCGTCGGAACGTCCGGCGACGACGTTATCGACCTCGGCTCGTCGCTCGATCTCGGGCTGACCGTCGACGGCGGCGCCGGCGACGACCTTCTCGCCGGAGGCCTGGGCGACAACCAATATGTCTTCCGGCGCGGCGACGGCCGCGACACGATCCGGGAAGCGACCAACTGGTCCGGGTCGAACGACACGCTTCGGTTCGAGGCCGGCATCGTCGCCGCGGACGTCGTCGTCACGCGCTCCGGCAACAATCTCGTTCTTCAGCTCGTTGGCTCCGAGGACCGGATCACGATCGAGAACCAGGCCACCGCGTCCCAGCCGCCGATCAACCAGGTGACCTTCACCGACGGCACCCAGTGGACCGCCGCGCAATTGCTGGCGCGGGTCGTCACCGCGGAGGCGGCGGCGCGGCTGCTCAACCCGCCGGTGGCGGGCGCCGACCCGTTCACCGCCCCGTTGTTCGCCAATTCGGGCGGCGGCGGAGATACGGGCGGCGGCGGGGATACCGGAGGCGGCGATGACGGCGGCGTCGGAAGCGGCACCGGCCCGAGGACTCTCACCGGAACGGCGGGCCGCGATACCTATAATCTGTTCGTCCCGCTCTCGGCGGACGAGGACGCGGTCGTCACAATCACCGACTTCCAGGTCGGCAATAGCGGCGACATCCTCGATATCAGGCTCGCCGCCGGCCTGGCCGGCGCTATCGTCACCCGCCAGGAGGGCACCGACACCTACGTCTATTTCGCGCCGACCGGCGTCGCCAGCCTCGACAATGCGCGCCTGCTGCTGCGTCTCCAGGCGGCCACCGCGAGCTCGCTGACGCTCGCCAACTTCAACGGCGCGCCGTTCGAGACGGCGGCGAACCTGACCCTCAACGGCGACGGCGCGGCCAATGTCCTGAAGGGTGGCTGGGGCAACGACTCCCTCACCGGTAACGACGGCAACGACACCCTGACCGGCGGCGTTGGCAACGACTTCCTGCGCGGCGGCAACCACAACGATCTCTACAAATTCTCGCGAGGATTCGGGGACGATATCGTCTCCGACAACGGCTGGTCGAACGACTCGACGAACGACGTCATTGAATTCGATTCGACGATCCTGCCCGCGGACGTCAGCGTCGAAGCGACGGCCGACGGCAACAGCCTGATCCTGGTCATCGCCGGGTCGAACGACCGCGTATCGATCTCGAACACTCTCACTAACGGCAATTACCGGATCGAGCAGGTCAAGTTCGCCGACGGAACGGTGTGGAGCCACGCCGATCTCGTCACCCGAGCGCTGGCCGGGACTCCGCGCGACGACACCTTCCTCGGCAGCTACAACAGCGAAGCGATTGGCGGCGGCGCCGGCAATGACACCATTTACGGCCAGGACGGCAACGACACCCTGACCGGCGGCACCGGCAACGATTTCCTGCGCGGCGCCAACCATAGCGACGTCTACAAATTCTCACGCGGCTTCGGGCAGGACATCGTCTCGGACAACGGCTGGTCGAACGATTCGCCCGCGGACATTATCGAGTTCGACGATACGATCCTGGCCACCGACGTTATCGTCGAGGCTTCGGCCGACGGCGAGCATCTGATCCTGAGGGTCGCCGGGACCGATGACCGGATCACGCTCGAATGGACGATCGGCAACGGCAATTACCGGATCGAGCAGGTCAAGTTCGCCGACGGCACCTTGTGGAACCACGCCGACCTCGTGGCGCGAGCCCAGGCTCCGACGGATCGGGACGACATTTTCGTCGGAACCTACAATAGCGAGACGATCAGCGGCGGCGCCGGCAACGACACGCTTTACGGCAATGACGGCAACGAGATTCTGATAGGCGGCACCGGCGACGATTTCCTTCGCGGCGGCAACCATAACGACGTCTACAAATTCTCGCGCGGCTTCGGTCACGACATCGTCTCCGACAATGGCTGGTCGAACGATTCGCCCACCGACATCATCGAGTTCGATGCCACCATCGTCCCCGCCGATGTCGTCGTCGAGCAGTCCGAGGACGGCAATCACCTCATCCTCAGGGTGCCCGGCAGCGAGGATCGGATCACCATCGAGTGGACGATCGGTAACGGCAATTACCGGATCGAGCAGGTCAAGTTCGCCGACGGCACGATCTGGAGCCACGCCGACCTGGTGACGAAGGCGCTCGCGCCCACGGCGGGCGACGACATCTCCCACGGAACCTATAGCAGCGAGACGCTCAGCGGCGGCGCCGGCAACGACACGCTCTACGGCAATGACGGCAACGAAACGCTCGACGGCGGCACCGGCGACGATTTCCTGCGCGGCGGCAATCACAACGACGTCTACAAATTCTCGCGGGGCTTCGGCCAGGACATCGTGTCCGACAACGGCTGGTCGAACGACTCGCCCACCGACGTCATCGAGTTCGATTCCACCATCGTGCCGGCCGACGTCAGCGTCGAGCAGTCGGAGGACGGCAACCATCTCATTCTCAAGGTCGCCGGCAGCGACGACCGGATCACCATCGAATGGACGATCGGCAACGGCAATTACCGGATCGAGCAGGTCAAGTTCGCGGACGGCACGATCTGGAGCCATACCGACCTGGTCGACAAGGCGCTCGCACCCGCGGCGAGCGACGACGTTTCGCACGGTACCTATAACAGCGAGACGATCAGCAGCGGCGGCGGCAACGACACCATCTACGGCAATGACGGCAACGACGTTCTGATCGGCGGCTCCGGCAACGACTTCGTCCGCGGCGGCAACCACAACGACGTCTACAAATTCTCGCGCGGCTTCGGCCAGGATATCGTCTCGGACAACGGCTGGTCGAACGACTCGACCGCCGACTTCATCGAGTTCGACAACACCGTCCTGCCGAGCGACGTCATCGTCGAGAAGTCCGCGGACGGAGAGCATCTGATCCTGAGGATCGCCGGAACCGAGGACCGGATCACGATCGAGTGGACGAACAGCAATGGCAATTACCGGATCGAGCAGGTCAAGTTCGCCGACGGCACAGCCTGGACTCATGCCGACCTGCTCGCCCGAGCGGTGCTTCCGGTCGGTGGCGGCATCACCGCCAACGGCACCGTGTCCGCCGATTCGCTCACCGGCACGGCGCTTACCGACCGGCTGTTCGGAAGCGCCGGCGACGACGTTCTGGTCGGCGATTCCGCCTCCTACTACCAGAACCTCCTCGTCAACGGCGGCTTTGAGCAGGCCGGTACGGTCACCGGCGCGCCCTCCTTCGGCTTGACGAGCTCCAGCTTGCCCGGCTGGACCAAGACCAATGCCGGCGGCTACGAGCTTGTTCTCTCGGGAATTGAGGGAGTCCCCACCACCGAGGGCAATTACTGGCTCGACATGGACGGGTCGGGCTCGGCCGGAAACATGGTCATTTCCCAGCAGGTCGCCGGGCTCACCGCCGGCGAGCAACTCGTCGTCCGCTTCGATCATGCCAACCGAACGACGGCGGCGAGCGGTCCCTTCGACGTCTTGTGGAACGGCCAGGTCATTGCCTCCTTCACCAGCACCGGTACGGCGATGGTTCATGAGGCGATCAACGTCACCGCCCTGGCCGGCACCAACGAGCTCACATTCCGCGGCGCCGGCACCCTCGATTCGCGCGGGGCGTCGCTGGACAACGTCCAGCTACACCGACCGGCGGCTCTGACGACCGGCACCAGCGTCGGCAAGGACCTGCTCGACGGCGGTGCGGGCAATGACACGCTTTATGGCGGCGGCAATGACGACAATCTGGTCGGCGGAACGGAGAACGACACGCTTTACGGGGAGACCGGCTCGGACAGCCTCAGCGGCGATTCCGGCAACGACATCCTCATTGGCGGCGCCGGCAACGATTCGCTCGCCGGCGGGGCCGGCGACGACGTCTACCGGTTCAATCTCGGCGACGGCCAGGACACGGTCACCGATACCGGCGGCATCGACCGGATCGAGTTCGGCGAGGGCATCGCCCCGGCCGATGTCGAGATTCGCCAGGTCGGGTCGACCGGCTTCGTTCTGCGCATCGCCGGCACCGACGACCGGCTGACCTTGGTCAACGCCTTCGGAACCGCCGCGAACGCTATTGAGGAGGTGCGATTCTTCGACGGCACCAGCTGGTCCCCCGCCCAGATCCTCGCTTTCGCCTCGGCCGGGACCGCCGGCAACGACAATCTCTATGGAACCAGCTTCGCCGACGCCCTCAGCGGCGGCGCCGGCGACGACACGATCAACGCGCTCGGCAGTGACGACCAGCTGTCCGGCGACGAAGGCAACGACATCCTCACCGGCGACGTCGGCAACGACGTGATCGTAGGCGGAACCGGCAACGACCAGCTGCTCGGCGCCGCGGGTAACGACGTCTACCGTTACTCGCTCGGCGACGGCGCGGACTCGATCAACGATTCCACCGGCGTCGACCGGATCGAGTTCGGCGAGGGCATCACTCAGGCGGACGTCGAGGTGAGGCAGATCGGCACGACCGGGCTGCTCCTCAAGATCGCCGGCACGGACGATCGCCTGACTCTGGTCAACGGTCAGGTCATTTCCGCCACCGCGATCGAGGAGGTTCGCTTTTTCGACGGCACCAGCTGGACCCAGGCCCAGATGCTCGCCCTTGCGATGGTGCCGACCGACGGCAACGACACGCTCTACGGCACCTCGGCGGCGGACGTCATGTCGGGCGCCGCCGGCGACGACACGCTCAACGCGCTCGGCGGCAACGACACGCTCTCCGGCGATTCGGGCGACGACAGCCTGACCGGCGACGTGGGCGACGATGTCATGATCGGCGGGACCGGCTACGACCAGCTGGTCGGAGCGGCCGGCAACGACGTCTATCGCTATTCGGTCGGCGACGGCACCGACACGATCACCGATACGTCCGGCGTCGACCGGATCGAGCTCGGCGAAGGCATCGCCGCGGCCGACGTCAAGGTCGGCCGGCAGGGCTCGACCAACCTGTTCCTCCAGATCGCCGGCCAGCGGATCACCCTGGTCAACGCGCTCAACACCGCCGCCAACACGATCGAGGAGGTGCGATTCTTCGACGGCACCGTCTGGACCCACGCCCAGCTGCTCACCTTCTCGAACGGATCGGCCGACTCCAACGACACGATCTACGGGACCGCCAATGCCGACTCGATCTCCGGCGGAGCCGGCGACGACGTCCTCAACGCGCTCGGCGGCAACGACCAGCTGTTCGGCGAAGGCGGCAACGACAATCTCGCCGGCGACGTCGGCGACGATCTCCTCGTCGGCGGCACCGGCGGCGACGTCCTGGCCGGAGCGGCCGGCAACGACACCTATCGCTTCGCCCGCGGCGACGGCCAGGATTCGATCACCGACACGGGCGGGATCGACAAGATCGAGTTCACCGACGGGATCGCCCCGGCGGACGTCGAGGTGGTCCTGCAGGGGACGACCGGCCTCATCCTCAAGATCGCCGGAAGCGAGGATCGGCTGACCCTGGTCAACGCCTTCAGCACCGCCGCCAACGCGATCGAGGAGGTGCGCTTTGCAGACGGCACGATCTGGACCGGCGCGGAATTGAACCGCCGGGCGACGATGGGAACTCCGCGCAACGACAGCTACAGCGGCACGGCCAATGCCGACGAGCTGAGCGGGCAGGGGGGCAGCGACATCCTGCTCGGCAATGCCGGCAACGACACCCTTTCCGGCGGCGCCGACAACGACCGCCTCGAAGGCGGCGCCGGCGCGGACAGCCTCACCGGCGGCGCCGGCAACGACGTCGCGATCGGCGGCGCCGGCGGCGACACCTACATCTTCTCGCCCGGCGACGGCATCGACGAGATCCGCGATACCGGCGACGCCACCTCCGACACGATCCGGATCAACGGCTACACGCTGGGCCAGATGCGCTTCAGCCGGGTCGGGGTCGACGGCAACGACCTCTCCATCCGCTTCAGCGGAAGCGCCGACCGGCTGATCGTTCGTAGCGCCTTCGCCGGAACCGCCGCCGACACGATCGAGCAGTTCCACATCCCGGCGAGCGGCATCACCCTCACCCTGGCCGACGTCCTGACCCGGGTCACGCCCGACGTCGCGGCCACCGGCGAGACGCTCTACGGCACCAGCGGCGACGACGTTCTGGCCGGCGGCGCCGGCAACGACTTCCTGAGCGGAGGCGCCGGCGCGGACGGCATGACCGGCGGCGACGGCGACGACATTTTCGGCGACATCGTCAACGACGCCTCCACCGACACCATGACCGGCGGCGCGGGCCGCGACACCTACCGCTACCTGCCGACCTTCAACGTGCCGGCCAATTATGTCGAGGACGTCGTCACCGACTTCGAGGCCGGCGCCGGCGGCGACGTCATCCGGCTCTCGTCGAGCAACCCGAACCCGTTCGAGGTCGGCCGCCTGAGGGTCAGCCAGGTCGGAGCCGACACCGTCATCCTGCTCCGCAACGACCAGGGCTTCGACCGCTCGGTCCTGCGCCTCGTCGGAGTCACCGCCACCGCCCTCGTCGCCGAGAATTTCGGCGGAGTGCCGTTCGGAATCGACAATTCGGTCCGGATCAGCGACGGCGAGGACGGCAATGCCGTGACCGGCGGGCCGCTCGACGACAGGATCTTCGGCAATGGCGGCGCCGACACCCTCTCGGGCCTTGGCGGCAACGACCGTCTCGCCGGCGGCGCCGACGCCGACCTGATCGACGCGGGATTCGGCAACGACTGGGTCGCCGGCCAGGAAGGTCACGACCGGCTGCTCGGCGGCGAAGGCGCGGACGTCCTGTCCGGCGGCAGCGGCGACGACGTCATCTACGGCGGCGACACTCCGACCTCGGCGAACGGCAACGACCTGTTCGAGGGGGGCACCGGCGACGACACGCTATATGGCGGCGCCGGCGACGACGTCTATCGCTTCGCCGGTGGCGACGGGCGCGACGTCGTCAGCGACGCGGGCGGCCAGGACCGGATCGAGCTCGCGGCCGGGATTCTGCCGGCCGATGTCGCCGTCGTCCAGGTGGACGGCGAGCATGTCGAGCTTCGAATCGGCGGCGGCGCGAGCCGAATTCGCCTCTCTGGAGTGCTCAAGGGCAGCGCCACCCGGATCGAGGAGGTCCGCTTCGACAACGGCACGGTCTGGACCTGGGACGAGCTCATGACGCGCTCGATGGCCGGGGGCGCCGGCGACGACGGCCTTCTGGCGGTCAACACCCAGGGTCTTTCGGCCAACCTTCTCGTCAACGGCAGCTTCGAGGACTTCAACCCGACCGGGGCGACGACGGAAACCTATGGCTGGCAGGCCACGACGATACCCGGCTGGACGGATGTCAACGGCGCCAAGTTCCAGCTCGTCGTCAGCGGCTGGGAAGGCGTCCAGACGTCCGACGGCACCTACTGGCTGGACCTCGAGGGCCCGAACCAGAATATGAACATCGCGCAGACGGTGGCCGGCCTTGCCGCCGGCCAGCTGCTGCGGCTGCAGTTCGACCATTCCAACCGCACCACCGCGGCGTCGGGCGCGTTCGAGGTCCTGTGGAACGGCCAGGTCGTCGCCTCGATCAGCGACCAGGGGCTTGCGACCAAGACCGAGACCTTGCTGCTCACCGCGAGGGACGGCAGCAACGTCCTCAACTTCCGGGGCCTGGGCTCGATCAACTCTGACGGCGCGTCGCTGGACAATGTCCGGCTGCAGGCCGTCTCGGCCCAGGGCGCGACAGCGACCTTATCGGGAATGGCCGGCAACGACCGCCTCGTCGGCTCGTTCCGCAACGATATCCTCGCGGGCGGGACGGGCAACGACACGCTCGCCGGCGGGCTCGGCGACGACACCTACCGGTTCAACCGGGGCGACGGACAGGATTCGATCAGCGACTCCCAAGGCTCCAACCGCGTCGTTCTCGGCCCCGACATCGCCCCGAACCAGGTGCGTGTCGTGCGCAACAAGCCGAACCTCGTCCTTGAAATCCCCGCCACCGGCGACCGCATCGACCTCGGATCGCCCGCGGTTCCGACGATGGGGATCCAGCAGGTCGTCTTCCAGGACGGCACCATCTGGTCGGCGGCGACGCTCATCGCGATGGCCGTCGAGCCGAGCGCCGCGGATGATGTCCTCTACGGCACCGAGCTTGCGGAAACGCTGAGCGGCGGCGCGGGCGACGACCTGCTCCGCGCCCTCGGCGGCGACGATTCGCTGGACGGCGGGGCCGGAGTCGACCGGCTCGAAGGCGGGGATGGCAGCGACGGCTACGCCTTTGGGCGCGGAAGCGGCCAGGACACGATCGCCGACGCGTCCGGCAGCGCCGACGTGCTTATTCTCGAGGCCGGCATTGCGCCGTCGGACGTCACCGTCGAGCAGAGCCGCGACGGCGTCAATCTGGTCCTCAAGGTCAAGGGCAGCGACACTGGAGTCACGATCGAGAACGCGCTCGGCGCAGGCCGGATCGAGAAGATCCGCTTCGCCGACGGCACCGAATGGGCCTTCGCCGATATCCTCCAGAGGCTGGCCACGACGGACGACGACGTCATCACCGGCGACGCCGAGGTCAACCTCCTCGTCGGCGGCCTGGGCAACGACGTCCTCGTCGGCGCCGGCGGCAACGACGTCTATCGCTATGCCCGCGGAGACGGCCGCGACACGATCCGCGACGGCGCCGCCTCCACCGCCGACCAGCTCGAAATCTCGGGATACGGCCCGGCCGACATCAAGTTCGTTCGCCGCGGCTATGGAAGCAACGACGTCGTCATCCGCTTCGCGGACGATTCGGACGAGATCGTCCTGGTCGACGCCCTTTCGAGCGGTTTCGAGGGCATCGAAGGGATCGTCCTGACCGGCGACGGCACGACCTTCACCATCGACCATATCAAGGCGATGGTGCTGGCCGCCGCGGCCACCGCCGAGGACGATATCGTGCTCGGCACGTCGAGCAGCGACACCCTCCAGAGCGGCCCGGGCAACGACCTCATCGTCGGCGATGCCGGCGACGATACCTACCTCTACCGCAAGGGCGACGGCGACGACCGAATCGACGCTTTCGGCTCCGGTCGCGATACGCTCCGCCTTCTCGACTACAATATCGCCGACATCAGCTCGGCGGTGCGCGCGGGCCCCGACAGCGACGATCTCGTCATCCGCTTCGGAAACGGCAGCGATCGCCTGGTCCTTCGCGACGCCCTCGGCGGCCTCAACGGCACTTCCACCAGCCTCGTCATCGTCTTCAAGGACGGCACCGTGTGGGACCGGGCGGCGATGCGCGCCCGAGCCGTCGCCGACATCGACGGGACCGGCAACGACAACGTCTACGGCTTCGACGGGGACGACCAGTTCATCGCCAAGGCCGGCGAAGACCTGTTCTCGGGCGCCGCCGGCTCGGATTCCTACGTGTTCGGGCGCGGCAAGGGCCATGACACGGTCCACGATTCGTCGACCGCGAGCGGCTCGACCGACTCGATCCGATTCCTCGACTTTGCGTCCGCGGACGCTTCGGTCGAGCGCCTTTTCCGGGGCAGCGAGACGATCGTCATCCGCTTCGCCAGCTCGACCGGCGACAGCGTCACCGTGATCGACGCGCTCGCTCCCGATAGGAAGGGCATCGAGACCTACACTTTCACCGACGGCGTCGCCTGGACCAAGGACACGCTGCTCAACCTGCTCGACAATCGCGCCCCGGTCGCCGCCGACGACGGCTATTTCACCGTCACGACCGGCCTTCCGCTGACGATCAAGGCGGCCGACCTGCTGCGCAACGACTTCGATTCCGACGGCGATTCCCTGCGGATCGTGGCGGTCGAAGGCGGCGAGCACGGGGTCGCGGTCTTCAACGCGCAAGGCGACATCGTCTATACTCCGGGCGGAGGCTTCGCCGGGCCGACGACTCTCACCTATACCGTCGCCGACGGGCGCAACGGCTTCGCCACCGCCTCGATCGACGTCCGGGTCCGCCCGATCGCGACCGCCTTCGAGGACCGCGGCTTCACCGTCGCCGAGGACGACTTCCTGACCATCCGGGTCGAGCGCCTTCTCTCCAACGATCTCGACGGCGACCGGATGGTGGTCGGCCAGGTCTTCGGGGCGACCAACGGTACGGTCGCGCTGTCGAGCGACGGCAATATTTCCTTCACTCCGGCCGCCAATTTCAACGGCAAGGCCGAATTCACCTACGTCGCCAACACGCCCGAGGGCGGCCGAGCCGAGGCGAAGGTCTATATCGACGTGACCGGGGTGAACGACGCTCCGGTTGCGTTCAACGACGGCACCATCACGACTCTGGAAGGCGCCGCGTTCAACATCGATCCGCGCGTCCTTCTGGCCAACGACCGCGACAGCGACGGCGACGTGCTGACGATCCGCTCGGTCCAGTCCAACGGCGACATCCAGGTCTCGTTCGGAATGGACGGAGTGATCCGGGTCGTCCCGCGCGCCTATTTCTGGGGCAATGCCTATTTCGACTATGTCGTCGCCGACCCGTCCGGTGCGACCTCGACCGGCCGAGTGAACCTGGCGATCACTCCGGTCAACGATCCGCCCGAAGCCAATAACGACCGCTTCGAGACGACCCAGCAGGGCGATCCGATCCGCGAGGACAACCCGATCGTCGTCAGCGCCGAGCGGCTGCTCGCCAACGACATCGAGCGCGACGGCGAGCTTCTGACCCTGATCGGCGTCGGCGCCTCCCATGGCGGCCGCGCGCGGCTGCTCGAGAATGCGACGGTGCTGTTCGAGCCCAGCGCCAATTTCAACGGCGACGCCTGGTTCGACTACCAGATTTCCGACGGCCATGGCGGCACCGACTGGGCTCGGGCGACGATCGCCTATGTCCCCGTCAACGACCGCCCGACGGCGCGCGACGATTCCTACGACGACCCGAACTTCTACTTCCTGAAGGCGCTCGAGGACCATTCGATCGAGATTCCGATCATCGAGCTGCTCAAGAACGACAGCGACCTCGAAGGGTTCGCGGTCAAGTTCGAAAACCCGTCGAACGCGATCCACGGCGACTTCGTCGTCACCGACCGCGGAACGATCATCTTCACGCCCGACAAGGATTTCTGGGGCGAAGCGACCTTCAATTACCTCATTTCCGATCCGGACGGAGCCGTCGACGACGCGCAGGTCACCCTGTGGTTCGAGAATGTCGGCGACGCCCCGCCGGAGGCGGTCCGCGACACGATCTACGTCTATGAGGACGTGCCGACGATCATCCCGATCTCGGCGCTGCTTGGCAACGACGTCGATATCGACCGCGACCCGATCGACTTCCTCGGCTGGAGGCACCTCAACGGCCTCGCGGACTTCTTCCGCTTCGGCCCCGACGCGATCGGGCCGATTAACGGCACCCTCGAATTCAACCAGAATGGCGACCTGCTCTTCACGCCGTTCCTCAACGCCAGCCGCTCCTCGGGCTTCGTCTACGGAATCACCGACCGGCGCGACGGTTCGAACGAGGGCTTCGTCGACATCGTCGTGCTCGCGTCGAACGACGACCCGACCGTGGTCGACGACGAAGGCTTCGTCACTCCGTTCGACGTGCCGC
The DNA here is from genome assembly GCA_036386795.1 of Allosphingosinicella sp. Lineage (GTDB taxonomy): Bacteria > Pseudomonadota > Alphaproteobacteria > Sphingomonadales > Sphingomonadaceae > Allosphingosinicella. The sequence goes on along the minus strand of DASVUZ010000048.1, from coordinate 75,279 downwards.
TGGTCCTGCGGGTGGCGGACCTCATTTTCAACGATTACGACATCGAGCAGGCCGACACCGACGGCGACGGCACCGTCGACGTCGATCTCGACGAGCCCAACCGGCCGCGCCCGCGTTTCGTCGGAGTCGACGCGGTGCTGGATCCGGCCCAGCTCGCCCTGGGCAACCATGTCAGCGTCGGGACCTTCGAGGTCGTCGAGTTCCGAGGCGAGAAGTTCATCGTCGTCCGCTTCCCCGAAGGCTTCACGGGCAGCGTCTCGATCCAGTATCGAATCGCCGACGCCGAGGGCCTCGAGGATATCGGCTTCGTTCAGGCCTCGGTCGCCGACATCTATAACGGGCTGCTGCGCGGAACGCCGCTGGTCGACTATCTGGTCGGAAACGCGACCAACGAGACCATCCGCGGCTTCCAGCGCGACGATTTCGTGCTTGCGATGGGCGGCGACGACCGCGTCGAGACCGGCCTCGGCTTCGACCAGATCGACGGCGGCGACGGCGACGACGTCGTCGACGCGGGCGACGACGGCGACACGATCACCGGCGGCGCCGGCTTCGACACAGTGGAGTTCAACGGGTCGAACACCGGCGTTCGCGCCGACCTCGAATCGCGCGTCGGCCAGGGCGGCTATGCCCAGGGCGATACCTATATCGGCGTCGAGGCCCTGCGCGGCACCGACTTCGCCGACGAGTTCGGCGGCGATGCCGCCGCCAACCGGCTCGAGGGCCGGGACGGGGCGGACATCCTCGAAGGCCGCGGCGGAGCGGACGTGCTGATCGGCGGGGCAGGGGACGACCTGCTCGACGGCGGCGCCGGCGCCGACTCGCTCGACGGCAGCGAAGGCTCCGACACGGCGCGCTACTTCTTCTCCGACTCGGGCGTGAGCATCTCGCTCGCCGCCGGCACCGCCTCCGGCGGCTATGCGGAGGGCGACGTTCTGGTCTCGATCGAGAATCTGGTCGGGTCCGACTTCGACGACATTCTCATCGGTAACGGTGCCGCCAACCTGCTCAACGGCGGTCGCGGCAACGACCTGCTCGAAGGCGGCGACGGCGACGACTTGCTGATCGGCGGCCGCGGCGCCGACCAGCTGCTCGGCGGTTCCGGAGTGGACGTCGTCGACTATGCGCTCTCGATCGAAGGCGTCACCATCGACATGGTGGACGGCACCGCCGGAGCCGGCGACGCCCAGGGCGACACCTTCTCGGGCATCGAGATCGTCCAGGGCTCCTATCATGACGACGTCATGCGCGGCGACGGCGGAGCCAACCGGCTTCGCGGCCGGCTCGGCGCCGACCTGATCGACGGCCGCGGCGGCTTCGACACCGCCGACTATTCGCTTGCCGACGACGCCGTCACGGTCGACCTCTCGCTGGGCCAGGGCCTGGCCGGCGAGGCGCTCGGCGACACGCTCATCAGCATCGAGAAGCTGATCGGCTCAGATCATGCCGACACCCTTATCGGAAGCGACGCCGGCGACGTCTTCGACGGCGGCTTCGGCGACGACCGGCTGCGAGGCGGTCTCGGCTCCGACGATTACCTGTTCGGCTTCGACAGCTCCGAGGACATCGTAACCGAGATCGGCGCCGAGGCGGACATCGACCGCATCGTCATGCTGAGCCCGGTGCGGCCCGCCGACGTCTCGCTGATCCGCCAGGTCGACGACCTGTTCATCGAAATCGAGAATGACGACGGCTTCCTGATCGACACGATCCTGGTCAAGGACCATTTCCTCGGCCGATCGACGGGCATCGAGGAAATCGTCTTCGCCAACGATCTCGTCTGGGATCGCGCACGTATCGACGAGCTTCTGCGCATCGGCCGGTTCAACGCCAAGAACGACATCTACCGCTTCGGAGTCGAGGACCAGGTCGCGGTGATCGATCCGCAGACCCTGATCCGCAACGACGCCACCGAAGGTCTCGACAAGCTCGTCCTCCTCTCCGTGCAGAACGGAAAATTCGGCACCCCGACGATCCGGGCCGACGGAATGATCGAGTTCAAGCCCGCCAAGGATCATTTCGGCGATGCTTTCTTCGATTATACCGTGCGCGACGAATTCGGCCGGGAATCGACGGGCCGGGTCGAGGTCAACCTGTCGCCGGTCAACGATGCGCCGACCGCGGTAAACGACGAGACCATCTACGGCATCGAGGACGTGCCGCTGCGAATCCGCATCGATACGCTGCTGGCCAACGATTATGACATCGACAACGATGTGTTCGACCTGCGGATCGTCGGCATTTCCCCGCTGCTCAACCTCCAAGGGGGCAAGATCAGCCCGTACAAGGAGCCCGAGCCGTTCAAGGAGGGGACCAACGCCACCGGCAAGATCGACGGCGCCTATCTCGAGTTCCACAACCGCCCGGACTTCTTCGGCTTCGCCGGCTTCGTCTACACCTTGGCCGATCCCGACGGAGCGACCTCGACGGCGACGGTCGAGCTCTATTTCTCGCCGGTCAACGACGCGCCGCGCGCCCAGGACAAGACCCGGTGGATCCGCCTCGAGCAGACCTCGACGATCACCGTCGACCAGCTGATGGCGCAGACCTACGACGTCGAAGGCGATTCCTTCACTTTCGTCGGGCTCCATATCGGTGCGGACGGGACTCCGTCGACCAACGGCAATGTCCTGTTCGACGCGGCCACGGGCACGATCTCCTTCACGCCCTACGAGCTCGGCGACGCGGCGCTCCGATACGACGTGATCGATGCCCGTGGCGCATCCGCGACTCTGACCTACAAGCTCAAGGTCAGGCCGCTCAACGACGCTCCGATCGCCCGCAACGACTATGGCCTGCGCACGCTCGAGGACCAGGTTCTGGTCATCGATCCGGCCACCCTGCTCGCCAACGACAGCGACGAGAATGGCGACACGCTGATCCTGACCGGGGTCGAGCGCTTCCCGACCAACGGCAAGGTCAGGATCAATGCCGCCGGCATGATCGAATTCTCGCCACGCACCGATTATAACGGCAATGCCGGGTTCGAATATTATATCAGCGACGGCCGCGGCGGCACCGCCAAGGCGTTCGTCTCGATCACCGTGATGCCGCGCAATTCGGGCCCCGTTCTCCAGGACGACATCGTCAAGGGGCTCGAGGACCAGATTCTTTACGTCATTCCGGCGGAAGCGTTCGGCAACGACATCGAGCCCGACGGCGACGTGCTGTTCTTCAAGCGGGCGAGCGTGCTCGGGGCGCTCGAGAAATCCTATCTTTCCGCCGGCGTGGCGATTTCGGCGGAGCTCGCCGACGGCACCGCACTTCCCTCATGGCTGTCCTTCGATTCGGACACGATCTCGTTCCACGGCATCATGCCCTCCGGGCAGGCCGGTCCCGTCTCCGTCGATGTCTGGGTCCACGATCCGGAAACGAATTCGACCTTCAACCGCCGCTTCTCGTTCGAAGCCGACGCCCTGGCCGCCGGAGTCTCGAAGCATGAAGAAGTGCTGGGCGGCTACATCATCCGCCAGGCTTATGCCGCGGGCCTGGAATTCGGGGCCGGCTCGCTCGGCGAGGGGGTCGTTGTCACCGCCGCGCTCGCGGACGGGACGCCACTGCCGTCCTGGCTCCAGTTCGATGCCGGCACTCTGAGCTTCGCGGGCACTCCTCCGGAGGGCGCGACCGCTCCGTTCGAGGTACTGCTGAGCTTCGCCTACCAGCCCGGAGGCGCCGCGGCGCCGGTCAGCCTGGTGGAAAGGCTGACGATCGATCCGACGCTGGTCACTTCCGGAATCGCCTATGACAGCGATGTCGCGCTGTTCGACATCAGGCAGGGCCGTTTCTCGGCGAGCCTCGCGAGCGGCCGGCCGCTGCCCGACTGGCTCGCCTTCGATCCGGCGACGATGACAGTCAGCCTTACGGGATTCGAGCCCGATCCGGACGCGCCGGTGGCGCGGCTCCAGATCATCTTCACTCGCGACCCGCAGGTTCTGCCCGAGAAGACCTATGCCTCGAGCGACGGCAGCTTCGCTCTGGAGTTCGTCATCGATCCCAAGGCCGGGCTCGATCCGGCCATCAACGCCCTGCTCCAGAACCATCCCTATTTCGCCGCTCAGGGCCTGTTCGCCGTCGATCTCGGCGCCGCCGCAGGGATCGCCGCGCAGCGGGAGAGCCGTGCGCCGCTGCCGTCCTGGCTGACCTTTAACAGCGAGACCCTGACCTTCTCCGGAATGCCCCCCGCGAACTTCGTGGGCGCGGTTCCGGTTCGCCTCAACGTCACCGGCAACGGCTCGACGCTGCCGACCATGTCGATCATCACCGACGCCGTGGTCGACTCCACCTACAAGGTCGTCAAGGTCGACGGGCTGAGCGTGACGACCGGGCCGGAGCGGATCAGTCTCAACGCCCCGCTCGACTTCAACGGCGGCGTCGTCATCTCCTACGACGCGACCGACGAGAAGGGCGGCATCTCGGCCAAGCCCGCGAACATCGTCTTCAACGTGACTCCGACGCCCGAGAAGCCCGACGGCGGCGCGGACGAGGTCGACGTCCTGGAGAATGGCGCGGTCACGGTCGCCCTCGCCGACCTGCTGCGCAACGACTTCGATCGCGACAACCACGCGGTTCGAGCGATCGAGATCAGGCAGCCCGGTCACGGCGCCGTGACGGTCAACCTGGCGACCGTGGTGCTGGGGCCGCCGGCGGCGCTCGTCCCGGTCGCGGGAAGCCAGTGGTCCGCGACGCTCGCCGACGGCTCGGCGCTGCCGGCCTGGATGACGCTCGATCCGGCCACCGGGTACGTTACTGCGACGATACCGCTCGACGTCCGGGGTTCCTACGCCCTCAAGTTCACGATGACGGACGGCGCCTCGGCCCAGTCCGCCTCGGCCAGCTACGCCCTCGACGGCAATGCCGGCGTCACTCTGACCTACGTGCCGACTCCGGCTTATTCGGGCGAGGACCTGTTCACCTACGTCATTACCGACGACCGCCAGGGCACCGGCGTCGCCAAGGTCACCGTCCATGTCGCTCCGGTCGACGACCCGCCCTATCCGGGCATCGATACGGTCGGCGCGATCGAGGACACCGCCCTCGTCATCGATCCTGCCGCCCTGCTTGCGAATGACGTCGACGTCGACGACGACCCGATCAGCTTCGTGGGAGTGCTGAACGCGGTGCACGGCACCGTCAAGTTCGACGGCATCCGCATCGTATTCACGCCGGATCACAATTTCGAGGGTCGAGCGACGTTCGAGTATATCGTGACCGACGGAGTCGACGGCAGCAGCGTCGGCCTGGTCAATGTCGACGTCCAGTCGACGAACCGGTCGCCGGTCGCCGTCGCGGACCGGTTCGCCACGGTTGAGGACATCCCGTTCGAATTCACCATCGCCGACCTGCTCGCCAACGACACGGATCCGGACGGCGACGCGATCAGCTTCGTTTCGCTGACGACTTCGGTCGCCGGCGGGCGGATTCTCGAGCTGCCCGGTGGGCGCTACCAGTTCGTTCCCGACGAGAACGTCAACGGCACCCGGTCGTTCAGCTACACGATCACCGACGGCCGCCGCTCGAGCAGCGCGACCTTGTTCTTCGACATCGCCGCGGTCAACGACGCGCCGATCGCCAATCCCGATGGGATCTTCACCGGCGACCAGGATGCGCCGATCGTCATCAACCTCGCAGACCTGATCGCCAACGATCGCGACGTCGAGGGCGACAGCTTCGCGCTCTACGAAGTGTTCGACGGCGACAACGGCACCGTCGTCAGGGACGGCAACACGGCGGTCTTCACCGGCCGGGAGGGCTATTACGGCAATGCCGCCTTCTCCTACCGGGTCACCGACCAGCACGGAGCGACCAGCGTCGGCCGGGTCGCTCTGACGATCCTGCCGAACTTCGCGATCCCCGTCGCCGTCTCGGACGCCGGCTACGAGGTGCTCGAGGACAGCTATATCGACCTCGATCCGGCCGTGCTGATGGCCAACGACCATGCGCCCGAAGGCACGACCCTGACCTTCATGGGCTTCGCCTCGGGCGCCCAGCTTCTGGATAACGGCCTCTACAGGGTCACGCCCGCCAAGGACTTCTTCGGTCGGATGGTGCTGACCTACTCGATCAGCAACGGCTCGGATTTCATCGTTCCGACCACCGTCACCATCGACGTCCTTCCGGTCAGCGACAATCCGGTCGCGGTCAACGACAGCCTGGCGACGGTGGAAGACACTCCGCTGACCCTGTTCACGACCCAGATCCTCGCCAACGACTATGACGTCGACCGGCAGGCGATCGTCCTGACCCGCATCGCGGCGGTCAACGGCGTCTCCGTCGTCGACAACGGCATCGGCCAGCTCATAATCACGCCCGACCGGGATTTCGCCGGCAACGCCTGGTTCGATTACGAGATCGAGGATTCCAGCGGCATCACCGCCCGGGCGCGAGTCGCCATCGCCGTCGAGGGAGTCAATGACGCGCCGGCCATCGCGGCGATCCCGGTGCAGAAGGGAACGGAGGACACCGCCTTTTCCGCCACCTTCCCGGCCAGCCTCGTCACCGACGCCGACGGCGACGCGCTCGTCGTGGAGATGCGCGGAATCGGCGGCACCGCGCTGCCGTCCTGGCTCTCCTACGACCAGCTGACGCGGGTCCTCAGCGGCAGTCCGCCGCCGAACTTCAACGGCAATGTCGTCGTCGAGCTGGCGGCCGATGACGGCAAGCTCGAAACGATCCGGCAAGTCGTGATCGCGATCGCTCCGGTCAACGACTCGCCGCAGCTCGACCACGCGCTCGCCGACAGGAACTTCGCGGAAGACGGAGCGATCCAGATACTCCTGCCGGCCAACGCCTTCTCCGATCTCGACGGCGACGCGCTGAGCTATTCGGCTCGGCTTGCCGGCGGCGAGCCTCTGCCGGCCTGGCTGAGCTTCGCCGGCGGCGCCTTCACCGGCACTCCGCCCGCCAATTTCAACGGCGTGCTCGACATCGAGGTCGCCGCCAGCGACGGCGAGCTCAGCGTCAGCGACGTCTTCCGGCTGACGATCGACCCGGTCAACGACCGGCCGACGCTCGAAGCGGCCCTGGCCGACCTGAGCAGCCCCGAAGATTCGATGGTCGACGTGACGATCCCCCAGGGGACCTTCGCCGACGTCGACGGCGACGAGCTCGTGCTCAGCGCGCGCCTCGCCGGCGGCGCCGCGCTCCCGGCCTGGCTCAGCTTCGACAACGGCCGCCTCACCGGAATGCCGCCGGCCGACTTCAACGGATCGTTCGACATCGAGGTCACGGCCAGCGACGGCAGCCTGACGGTCAGCGACGTCTTCCGGCTGATCGTCTCGGCGGTCAACGACTCGCCGGTGCTGTTCGCCCCGATCGCCGATTCCTCGGTCGACGAGGACCGGGCCGTCGACATCCTGCTTCCGGCGGACACCTTCGCCGACGTCGACGGCGACAGCCTGACCCTGACCGCCCGGCTGGCCAATGGCGATGTCCTGCCGAACTGGCTGAGCTTCGACGGGTCGCGCTTCACCGGCACCCCGCCGGCCGACTTCAACGGAATCCTCGATATCGAGGTGACCGCGAGCGACGGCTCTCTGACCGCCACCGACAGCTTCCGCCTGAGCGTTCTCGCGGTCAACGACGCTCCGACGCTCGAGCGGACCCTGGCCGACGCCCACAGCCCCGAAGACGCGGCCATCGACCTCGCCATCCCAGCCGACACCTTCGCCGACGTCGACGGCGACTCGCTGACCCTCACCGCTCGCCTCGCCAATGGCGACGCCCTGCCGGGCTGGCTGAGCTTCGACGGGTCCCGCTTCACCGGGACTCCGCCCGCCGACTTCAACGGGGTCTTCGACATCGTCGTGACCGCGAGCGACGGCGAGCTCAGCGCCAGCGACGTCTTCCGGCTGGCGATCTCCGCCGTCAACGACCCGCCCGCCACGCTGTCGCCGCTGGCCGACGTGGCCGTGGCCGAGGATCATGCCGTCGATATCCTGCTCCCCGCCGGCACCTTCGGCGACGTCGACGGCGACGCCCTGACGCTGAGCGCCCGTCTGTCAAACGGCTCCGAGCTGCCGTCCTGGCTGAGCTTCGCGGACGGCCGGTTCACCGGAACCCCGCCCGCCAACTTCAACGGAGTCCTCGACATCGAGGTGGTCGCCAGCGACGGCACGCTCTCCACGTCCGACGTCTTCCGGCTGACCATCGACCCGGTCAACGACCGGCCGACGCTCGAAGCGGCCCTCGCCGACTCGACCAGCCCGGAGGACGGCGCCATCGACGTCGCCATTCCGGCCGGCACGTTCGCCGACGTCGACGGCGACGCCCTCGCCCTCACCGCCCGGCTCGCCAACGGCGACGCTCTTCCGGCCTGGCTGAGCTTCGACGGCGCCCGCCTCACCGGCACGCCGCCGGCGGACTTCAACGGCGCCTTCGACATCGAGGTCACGGCCAGCGACGGCAGCTTGACGGTCAGCGACGTCTTCCGGCTGATCGTCTCGGCGGTCAACGACTCGCCGGTGCTGTTCGCGCCGATCGCCGATTCCTCGGTCGACGAGGACCAGTCCGTCGACATCCTGCTTCCGGCGGACACCTTCGCCGACATCGACGGCGACAGCCTGACCCTGACCGCCCGGCTGGCCAATGGCGACGTCCTGCCGACCTGGCTGAGCTTCGACGGGTCGCGCTTCACCGGCACCCCGCCGGCCGACTTCAACGGAATCCTCGATATCGAGGTGACCGCGAGCGACGGCTCTCTGACCGCCACCGACAGCTTCCGGCTGAGCATCCTCGCGGTCAACGACCGGCCGACGCTCGAGCGGGCGATTCCCGACGCGCGGAGTCCGGAAGACTCGGCGATCGACCTCGCTTTGCCGGCCGACACCTTCGCCGACATCGACGGCGACTCGCTGACCCTCACGGCGCGGCTGGCCAATGGCGACTCGCTTCCGTCCTGGCTGAGCTTCGACGGGGTCCGGTTCACCGGCACTCCGCCCCGCGACTTCAACGGCGCCTTCGACATCGAAGTGACCGCCAGCGACGGAGCGCTCACCGTCAGCGACGTCTTCCGGCTGACCATCGATCCGGTCAACGACCGGCCGGCCCTGGTTCAGCTCCTCGTCGACTTGCTCGGCCTCGAGGATACGCCGGTCAACGCGCTGATCCCGGCGGGAAGCTTCGCCGACGTCGACGGCGGCGCCCTCACCCTGACCGCGCGCCTGGCGAACGGCGCCCCGCTCCCCGCGTGGCTGGCCTTCGACGGGGCCCGACTGACCGGCACTCCGCCGACGAACTTCAACGGCTTCCTCGATATCGAGGTCCTTGCGAGCGACGGCGCGCTGGCCGTGGCGGACGTTTTCCGACTGCTCATCTCGCCGGTGAACGACCCGCCCGTGCTTCTGGTCCCGCTCGCCGATGCGGCGGTGGCCGAGGATCATGCGATCAACCTGCTGCTCCCGGCCGGCAGCTTCGCGGACTTCGAAGGAGACCCGCTCACCCTGACCGCCAGGCTGGCCAATGGCGATCCCCTGCCGTCGTGGCTGAGCTTCGCCAACGGGCGGTTCACCGGCAACCCGCCGGCCAATTATAACGGCCTGCTCGAGATCGAGGTGACCGCAAGCGACGGCGCTCTGGCAGTCTCCGACATCTTCCGGTTCACCGTTCTCGCGGTGAACGACGCGCCGACGGTCGCGCTCGCACTCGCCGGCAGGAACAGCCCCGAAGACGCCGCGATCGTCCTGCCGATCCCGGCCGGCACGTTCGCCGACGTCGACGGCGACGCCCTCACCCTGACGGCTCGGCTTGCCAACGGCAACGCGCTGCCCAGCTGGCTGAGCTTCGACGGAGCCCGCTTCACCGGCACGCCGCCCGCCAACTTCCACGGCGCCATCGATCTCATCGTATTCGCCAGCGACGGCTTGCTCTCGACCTCGTCGACCTTCCGTCTGACTCTCGACCCGGTCAACGACACCCCGACCCTGGTCCAGGCCTTGGCCGACCTCTCGGTCGCCGAGGAAATGCCGGTCAACCTGCTCGTCCCGGCCAACGCCTTCGCCGATGTCGACGGCGACGCCCTGACGATGTCCGCGACGCTCGCCGACGGAAACGCCCTGCCGGCATGGCTGGCCTTCGTCGGCGGCCGCCTCGTCGGGACTCCGCCGCTGAACATGAACGGCACTCTCGCCATCCGGGTCACCGCGACCGACGGAATCGCCTCGGCGTCCGACGTCTTCGCCTTGACCGTCACTCCGGTGAATGACGGGCCGGTGCTGGCCCTGCCGATCGCCGACTCGAGCCTGCCGGAAGAGATCGCGATCGACCTGCCGCTGGCACAGGGCACCTTCCTCGACGTCGACGGCGACGCCCTGACCCTCAGCGCCACTCTGGCGAGCGGCGCTTCGCTGCCGTCGTGGCTCACCTTCGCCAACGGCCGCTTCACCGGAACTCCGCCCGCCAATTTCGTCGGCGCCTTCGACGTCAAGGTCACCGCGACGGACGGAGCGCTCACCGTCTCGGACACCTTCAACTTCAATATCTACTCGACCAACGACGCGCCGGTCGCCGTCAATGACGAGACCTTCCTCGTCACCAGCGGCACTCAGCTGACCATTCTCGCCTCGGAGCTTCTGCTCAACGACACCGACCTCGACGGCGACACGCTGTCGATCGTGTCGATCGCCGGCGCGGCCCACGGCATCCTTCAGAGGGCCGCGAACGGGGACATCCTCTACCTGGCGGACCTCAATTATGTCGGCTTCGACACCTTCCAGTACGTCGTCACCGACGGCCGCGAGACCGCCACGGCGACGGTGACGATCAAGGTCAGCGATCCGTTCGCAGGCTGGCAGCAGGGAACCGCGGGCAAGGACAACCTCAAGGGCAACATGTCCGCCGCGAACGACATCTTCGGCGGCGCCGGGGACGATCACGTCAAGGGCGGCAAGCTGGTCGACCAGCTCGCCGGCGGCGACGGCAACGATCACATCCAGGGCATGCAGGGCAACGACACGCTCTACGGCATGGCCGGCAACGACAATCTCAACGGTGGCGACGGCTTCGACACCGCGGTGCTGGCCGGCGACCGCTCGACCTACATCCTGACGACCGCCAACGGCGAGCTTCGGATCACCGATCTCGACCCGCTCGCCAACGGCAATGACGGGACCGACACTTTGGTCGGAATCGAGCGGCTGTCGTTCCGCGGCGGCGAGACATTGTCCATCTCCTCGCCGATCGTTCTCGACCTCGACGGCGACGGCACCGAGCTGCTCGCCGCGGGCCAGACCAATGCCGCCTTCGACATGGACGGCGACGGCAAGCCGGACGACACCAGCTGGTTCGGGGCGGGCGACGCGATCCTCTTTCTCGATCGCGACGGCAACGGGACGGTGACCGACGCCAAGGAGTTCAGCTTCACTCAGGACGTCGCCAACGCGCGCAGCGACCTCGAGGGGCTTGCCGCCTACGACAGCAACAAGGACGGCAAGCTGACCTCCGCCGATGCCCGCTACGGCGATTTCCGCCTGTGGCAGGACCGGAACGGCGACGGCGCCGCCGTCGCGGCCGAGATCACCACCCTGGCGGTCTCGAAGGTCGCCGCGATCGACCTGGCCGGAACTCCGACCAGCACGACGGCCGATCCGGGAAGCGCGATCACGATCAACCGCGGCAGCTTCACCAAGAGCGACGGCGGCACCGGCATCTTCTCCGATGCGGCCTTCACCTACTTCTCCGGCAACCCGGCGGCCAAGGCGAACCCGATCGCGATGATTCGGCAGAGCTTCGCCAAGAAGGCCGACAAATATCAGATCGTGGCCGAAGGCGGAGCGCTGTTCGTGTCGCTGAAGAAGTCCAAGGGCGCTCTCGATCCCAGCGCCGGCCGGATCGGGCCGGCGACGCTGATCAGCTTCCGCGGAAGCACGTTCGGGATGCTGGCGCCGATCGTCCTCGACCTCGACGGCGACGGGATCGAGCTCAAGAACCGCAAGGATTCGAAGGCGAGCTTCGACATGGACGGCGACGGCTCGCGCGACGATACCGGCTGGATCGGCAAGGGCGACGGACTGCTGGTCATCGACCGCAACGGCGACGGGCTGATCACCACTTCGGCGGAGCTGAGCTTCCTCACCGAGAAGCCGGATGCGCGGAGCGATCTCGAGGCTCTCGGAGCGCTCGATTCCAACCGCGACCGGAAGATCGACTCCAGCGATCTTCGTTTCGGTGAGCTCAAGGTCTGGGTCGACTCCAACCGCAACGGGATCACCGAGGCGGGCGAGCTGAGGAGCCTGACCGAGATGGGCATAGCCTCGATCTCGCTCGAGGCGGTCGCCAGCCGCCAGACCGCCAAGCCCGGCCAGAATTTGGTCGTCGCCACCGGCACCTTCACCCTCACCGACGGAACCGTGCGCAGCCTCGGCGACGCCGCCCTGGCGTTCAAGCCGTCGGGCGGAGTCGGCTTCGTGCCGGGCGCGGCCGGCGCCGGGGCTCCCGAAATGCCGCTCACCTTTGACGGCGAGACCGGGCTGGACCAGCTGACCCAGTCGCTTCGCGCCGGACTGGATGGCGGGTTCGCCGGAACGTCCTCGCTCGCGCTTCCCGGCGGAATGGATCCGTTCGACTATTTCGGATCCCTGGAATCGGCGGCTCGGGCGCAGTCGGCCGGGCAGAATACCCAGCACCTCCCCAAGGAGCCGCTGCCGCCGGAAATGGCGGGCCTCGACCCGGCTTCAGCCGCGGCGCTGGCGCCCGATCGCCGCGTGACGATCATGGCGCAGGACATGGCGGCGTTCGGGACGGTCGGTCGCGAGAATCTGTCGCGGCAGGATACGCCCGGGTTCGACTACCGGTACGATTATTACCATGGCTGAGGCTCAGGTCCCCGCTTTGCGGCGGGGACCGCGAAAACCGCGCCAGGCTTCGGTTTGCCGTTGTTTTCAGAGATTTGACCGGGCATAACCGATTTACCGATAATTCGGTCGAATTTGGCGTTGGAGGCGGGGGGCGCGCCTCGGGAGGGGATTTTCGTGGACAACCAGAATGGCGCCCAGGAAGCGCTCGGCCCGGCTCCGGGAGCCGGCGGCGACGAGGCGCTGGCCCGGCTGACCGCGGCGTTGCGCGCCGGGCTGCCCGGATCGGGGCGTGGCCCGGACTTGCTGGCGGCGCCCGCGGACTCGGATCCGTTCGAGGTCTTCGCCTCCGGATACCGGCCGGCCGATGCCCCCGTCGAGCCCGCTCGGGTCCCGCCGCCGGCAAGCCTGGCGAGCGGGGCGGGCATGGTGGAGCGCAGGGTCGCGCTGATGGCCCAGGACATGGCCGCGTTCGGCGGAGTCGGGCGCGAGGCGCCCCTGCGGCTCGAGTCCCCCGGGGAGGGGCCGCGCCACGAATATTTCGCCTGATCGACTCAGCCGCCGCGGTCTCGGTCCGATCGGAATTCCAGTTTCACGTTGTTTTCAGGCATTTAACGCGTCATAATCGAATTTCCGATCTGCCGAGGGGGGCGGAAGGCGTGAGGCGTGGGGCACGTCTCGGGAGGGTTTTGTGAGCGATCAGCGTCAGGACGAGGGAGTCCCTCCGCCGCCTTCGGGCGTAGCCGGCGATTCGGCGCTCGCCTGCTTCATCCTGCTCGCGCGCTTCCTCGGAGTTCCCGCCGACGCACGCCAGATCACCCACGATCGCGGCAAGGGCGAGGATCCCTGGTCGCTCGAGGACCTGTCGCGGACCGCCAAGAAGCTCGGACTGATCGGCCGGATCCGCCGCTGCGAGGCGGACGAGCTCAAGAAGATGCCGCTGCCGGCGATCGCCGAGCTCGCCGACGGCGATACCGCGATCCTGCTCAAGGCCGAGGAGCAGAGCGCCGATCCGCGCATCCTCGTCCAGCTCGGCGACAGCGAGCGCCCGGAAGTGTGGTCGGCGGACGAGCTTCGCCAGCGCTTCGGCGGCCGGATCCTGCTGATGACCGCCCGCGAGCGAATCGCGGGCGCGCTGCGGCCGTTCGACATCAGCTGGTTCATCCCGGCCCTGGTCAAGTACAGGAAGCCGCTTCGCGACGTCCTCATCGCCTCCTTCTTCCTCCAGCTGATGGGGCTGGTCTCGCCGATCTTCTTCCAGCTCGTGATCGACAAGGTGCTGGTCCACCAGTCGAAGACGACCCTGGAGGTGCTCGCCATCGGCCTGGCGGTCGTGCTGATCTGGGAAACGGTCCTGTCGGGCCTTCGAAACTGGCTGTTCGCGCACAGCACCAACCGGGTCGACGCCGAGCTCAGCGCCCGGATGTTTCGCCACCTCCTCAACCTGCCATTGTCCTATTTCGAGGCCAGGCGGGTCGGCGACAGCGTCGCCAGGGTGCGCGAGCTCGAGCGAATCCGCGAGTTCCTCACGTCGAACGCCGTGACGGTGGTGATCGACCTGTTCTTCACCGTCGTCTTCATCGCGGTCATGTATCTCTACAGCCCGATGCTGACGTTGGTCGTCCTGCTCTCAATTCCCCTATACGCCCTGATCTCGATCTTCATCACTCCGATCCTGCGCGAGCGGCTGGACGAGAAATTCCAGCGCGGCGCGGAAAACCAGGCGTTTCTGGTCGAAAGCGTGACCGGAATCGGCACCCTCAAGGCGATGGCGGTCGAGCCACAGATGCGCGACAAATGGGAGAAGCAATTCGCGGGCTACACCCAGACCGGCTTCCAGGTCATCAAGATCGCCACCTGGGGCAACCACCTCATCCAGGGCGTGTCAAAGCTAACCACCGTCGCAATCCTCTACTTCGGAGCCAAGGCGGTGATCGCCGGCGAGCTCAGCGTCGGCTCGCTGGTCGCGTTCAACATGCTCGCCGGGCGGGTCGCCGCGCCGATCCTGAGGCTCTCCCAGCTCTGGCAGGACTTCCAGCAGGTCCGGATCTCCGTCGACCGGCTCGGCGACGTGCTCAATGCGCCGGCCGAGCCCGAGCACAACCCCAACCGGGCCAGCCTGCCGGCGATCCGCGGCGACATCGAGTTCGACAAGGTGCGCTTCCGCTACCGCGCCGATGCGCCGGAGGCGCTGCGCGGAGTCACGCTTCGGATCGCCGGCGGCGAGATGCTCGGAATCGTCGGGCCGTCCGGCTCGGGCAAGTCGACTTTGACCAAGCTCGTTCAGCGCCTCTACGTGCCCGAGCAGGGCAGGGTGCTGGTCGACGGGGTCGATCTGGCGCTCGTCGACCCGCCCTGGCTTCGCCGCCAGGTCGGAGTCGTCCTCCAGGAGAACATCCTCTTCAACCGCACCGTCCGCGAGAATATCGCTTTGTCGGACCCGACCCGGCCGATGGAGGCGGTGATGGCCGCGGCCGAGCTGGCCGGAGCACACGAGTTCATCGCCCAGCTCTCGCACGGCTACGACACGATCATCGAGGAGCGGGGCGCTAATCTGTCGGGCGGCCAGCGCCAGCGCATCGCCATCGCCCGCGCCCTGATCAACGATCCGCGGATCCTCATCCTCGACGAGGCGACCTCGGCCCTCGACGCGGAAAGCGAGGAAGTGATCCAGAAGAATCTTCGGATGATCGCCCATGGCCGAACGGTGATCATCATCGCCCACCGCCTGTCCGCCGTCCGCCAGTGCCACCGGATCATCACCGTCGAGGCCGGCGAGATCACGGAGGAGGGCGATCATGAGGCGCTTCTGCGCCAGGGCGGCCGCTATGCCAGCCTCTATGCCAAGCAGATGGGAACCGCCGCATGAGCGTCATCGCCGATCGTTTTCCGACTCTCAGCCGGCACCTCGCCGTCCTTCGCGAGGCCTGGGGCCAGCAGAATGTCGCGGACAAGGCCAAGAAGCCGATCGACGAGCATGAATTCCTTCCGGCGGCGCTCGAGATCATGGAAACTCCGCCCAGCCCGGGCCTGCGGATCCTCCTGCTCACCTTGTGCAGCCTGTTCGCGATCGCGATCCTGTGGTCGTTCCTCGGCCGGGTCGACGTTGTCGCCGTCGCCACCGGCAAGACTCTTCCGGCCAGCAAGGTCAAGACCATCCAGCCCTTCGAGATCGGCGCCGTGCGCACCATCCACGTCCGCAACGGCCAGCACGTCACCAAGGGTCAGCTGCTGATCGAGCTCGATCCGACCGTCGCCGGCGCGGAGGCAGCCCAGGCGAGCCGCGGGCTGCTCTCGGCCCGGATCGCGGAGGCCCGCAACGACGCCTTCCTGGCCCATCTCGCCGGCCGTCCGGCCGTCTTCCGCGCGCCGGAGGGGACTCCGCCCGAGATCGTCCAGACCCAGGTCCAGCTGATCCGGAGCGCGGTCGCCGAATATGAGGCCCGGCGCTCCGCGCTCCAGCAGGCCCGGGCCGAGCAGTCGGCCGAGCTCGCCGCCACCCAGGCCGAGATCGCCAAGCTCCGCCAGACCCTGCCGCTGGTCGACCAGCAGCTCGACGCTCGCCGCGACCTTTCCACCAAGGGCCATTTCTCGAAGCTCAAGCTGCTCGAATATGAGCAGCTGCGGGTGGAGCACCTTCGCAACATCGACGTTCGCGAAAGCAATGCGGCGAAGTCGCGAGCCGCGGTCGCCAACATCGAGGCGCAGCTTCGCCAGCTTCGCGAGGAGTTCGGCCGCAAGGCCGCGACCGACCTTTCCCAAGCCGAGGACGAATCGGGCGTTCGAAGCGAGGAGCTTCGCAAGTCCGAGCGCCGCCAGCTCTACCAGCAGATCCGCTCCCCGGTCGACGGCACGGTCCAGCAGCTCGCCGTCCACACCGTCGGCGGAATCGTCCAGCCCGCGCAGCCGCTGATGGTGATCGTCCCCGACGGGAGCGAGGTCGAGGTCGAGGCCCAGGTCCTCAACAAGGATATCGGCTTCGTCCGCGAGGGCCAGGCCGTGCGGGTCAAGCTGGAAGCCTTTCCGTTCACCGATTACGGTCTGATCGAGGGCCGGGTCGAGACGATCAGCCGCGACGCGATCCAGCAGGAAACCGACGCCGGAGCCGCCGATCCGGCGAAGGCGAAGGCGGCCGGGCTGGTCTACAACGCCCGGATCCGGCTGTCGCGCAACTGGATCGTCGTCGGCGGAGTCCGCCAGCCGGTCGGCCCGGGGCTCGCCGTTCAGGCGGAGATCAAGACCGGCCGCCGCCGGATCATCCAATATCTGCTCTCGCCCATCTCCAAGGCGGCGGACGAGGCGGGGCGCGAGCGCTGACCGGGCCCGGCCGCCGCCGCGAGGATCGGTCGCCGGCGCGATGCTGAGCTATGCGCCCCTGACGCCCTCTTTGGCCGATCCGGCCGGGACCGGAGCGGTCGCGGCGGCGGTGGGGTGGCTTCAGGGGACGTTGCTCGGCACGGCGGCGACGAGCGTCGCGGTGATCTGCGTCGCCGCGGTCGGGCTGATGATGATGTCCGGCCGGCTGAGCTTCCGCCGAGCGGGGGTCGTCGTCCTCGGCTGCTTCATCGTCTTCGGAGCCTCGGCGATCGCCGGCGGAATCCATTCCGCCGCCGGGCTCGCCGGCTCGGCGCCGGTCCAGCCGGCCTATGCGCCGCCGCAGTCGCCGCCGCCCCCGCCGCCGGCCGCCGCGCCCGCCGACCCCGATCCTTCTGCGGGGGCGGCCGTTCCGTCCCGGTGACCGCGCGCTGGCTTCGGGTCAGAAGGGGAAATGGCCGGGCCGGGTCGCGATGGTGATCCAGCGAAGCTCGGTGAAGCTGTCGATCCCGGCCTTGCCGCCGAAGCGGCCGTAGCCCGACGCGCCGACTCCGCCGAACGGCATTTGCGGCTCGTCGTGGACGGTCGGGCCGTTGACGTGGCAGATGCCGGAGCGGATCCGCCTCGCGACCGCCAGTCCGCGCGCGGTGTCGCGGGTGAAGACGGCGGCGGCGAGCCCAAATTCGCTGTCGTTGGCGAGCCGCACCGCCTCCTCCTCGTCCCGCGCCCGGACGATTCCGACGATTGGACCGAAGCTCTCGTCGCGATACAGGTCCATCGCTCCGGTCACCCGGTCGATCGCCGTCGCCCGCATCACCACTCCGTCCGACCGGCCGCCGGCGAGAAGCACGGCGCCCTTGCCGAGCGCGTCGTCGATCAGGGCATTGACCCGGCCGACGGTGAGCGGATCCGCGACCGCTCCGAGCGGGGTCGCGCCCTCGCGCGGATCGCCGCAGGCGAGGCCCGACACCTTGTCCCGGAACTTCGCGGCGAACGCGTCGGCGACCGAGTCGACGACGATGATCCGCTCGGTCGACATGCAGATCTGGCCCTGGTTCATATAGGCGCCGAAGGCGGCGGCCTTGACCGCCTCGTCGAGGTCGGCGTCCTCGAGGACGATGAGCGGCGCCTTGCCGCCCAGCTCGAGAAGCACCGGCTTCAACCGCTCGGCCGCGCGCCGGGCGACGATTCGGCCGACTTCGGTGGAGCCGGTGAAGTTGATCCGCCGGATTTCGGGATGGTCGATAAGCGTCCCGACGACCTCGGCCGCGTCCTCCGGCGCGTTCGACACCAGGTTGACGACCCCGTCCCCGAACCCCGCCTCGACGAAGGCCTGGACGATCAGGGCGTGGGTTCGCGGGCACCGTTCCGACGCCTTGAGCACGACCGTGTTGCCGCAGGCCAGCGGGACCGCGATCGCCCGCACTCCGAGGATGATCGGAGCGTTCCACGGAGCGATTCCGAGCACCGCTCCGACCGGCTCGCGCAGCGCCATGGCGATGCAGCCGGGCTTGTCCGAAGGGATGACCTCGCCGCCGATCTGGGTGGTGAGGGCGCCCGCCTCGCGCACCATCCCGGCCGCGAGCCTGAGGTTGAAGCGCGCCCACATCTCGGTCGAGCCGGTTTCGGCCATCATCGAATCGATGAAATCGGCTTCCCTTGCCTCCAGCGCCTCGGCGGCCCGGTTGAGAAGGGCTCGGCGAGCGTTCGGGCCGAGCGCGGCCCAAGCGGGAAAGGCCTTGCCGGCGGCGTCGGCGGCGCGCCTCGCATCCTCGGCGCCCGCGGCCGCGGCCCGGGTCGCGGTCTCGCCGGTAAGGGGATCGGCCCGGCTGAAGGTTCGGCCGCCGGCCGCCTCCACCGGCTCCCCGCCGATCGACAAGAGCACGGTCGCTGGGTCAGGCATTTCCATCTCCGAAGATTGTCGAGGCGGGATCGTGGACGAGGCTCCGGTCGATCGCCGCGATGCTGGTCGCTCCGGTCAGGGCCATTGCGACGTGGATCTCGGAGTGGACGAGCTCGAGCATGTGGACCACCGCCTTCTCGCCGCCCGCCCCAAGGGCATAGGCCCAGGCTCGGCCGAGAAGCACCCCGTCGGCGCCCAAAGCGAGCATTCTGACGACGTCGAGGCCGGAGCGCACTCCGCCGTCGGCGAGGATCGCCAGCCGGCCTCCGACCGCGTCGGCGATCGGCGGAAGCGCACGGGCGGTCGATATGGCGCCGTCGAGCTGGCGCCCGCCATGGTTGGAGACGACGATCCCGTCGGCGCCGCAATCCGCCGCGAGCCGGGCGTCGTCGGGCTCGAGTATGCCCTTGATCACGATCGACCCGCTCCATTGCGAGCGGATCCAGTCGATGTCCTTCCACGTCGCGCCGGAGTCGAAATTGTCGCGGATCCAGGCGAAGAAATCGTCGAGGCCGCGATCGGGGCCGAGCAGTGGAGCGACATTGCCGAGCGCATGCGGCCGGCCGCGAAGCCCGACGTCCCAGGCCCAGCGCGGCCTAAGCAGGGCTTGGCCGGCGCGGCGAAGCGATCCTCCGAGCCCCGCAGCGCCGGCGAGGCCGGACCGGTAGTCGCGGTAGCGCGAGCCCGGCACCGGCATGTCGACCGTGAACACCAGGGTCGGGCAGCCGATTTCGGCCGCCTGGGCGATCAGCGCCTTCATGAAGCCCCGGTCGCGCATCATGTAGAGCTGGAACCAGAAGGGCTTGTCCGCGGCCGCCGCGACCTCGGCCAGCGAGCAGGCCGAGACGGTGGAAAGGGTGAAGGGGATTCCGGCCCGCCCCGCCGCCCGGGCCGCCTGCCGCTCGCCTCGGCGGGCGTTCATTCCGGCCAGGCCGATCGGGCCGAGCGCCACCGGCATGGCCAGCTCCTGCCCGAACAGTCTCGTCGAAAGGTCGATGCTCGAGACGTCGCGAAGCACATGCTGCCGGAGCGCCACCGCCTCGAGGTCGGCGACGTTGCGCCGCAGAGTCACTTCGGCATAGGCGCCGCCGTCGATATATTCGAACAGGAATCGCGGCAGGCGCGCCCGAGCCAGCGCCCTGTAGTCGATGACCGACGCCGCCTTCATCCCCGCTCATCTCCCTCGTCGCCGACGTTAGGAGAGGCCCGCTCGGCTGTTCCACCTTTTTCTGCGCCGGTCGGCCGGAGGGCCGAAAGGACCTGCAAGGGGATGATGGCGCGGCAGGCAGCGGGCGGCGCCGCGAGATCCCGAGCGAACGCGACCTGCGAAATGCCTTGTCGCCGAGCTCGCTCGCCTCACCCGGCGCCGTATCGAACCCGGCCGGAAGGCTCCTGGCGGTCCTTCAAGCTGGCACCACCGCCATGATCAGCCGGTCGATGCGAGGGGGGCGGGAGGATGGTGGACGCACCAGGGCTCGAACCTGGGACCCGCTGATTAAGAGTCCGGGACTCCAGGATTTGAACCACCCGGCCGCCGTTTCCTGTAGCTAGACCTAGGTGGATTATCTTTCTAGTTCAGAAACTTAGGACCGCCAGCGAGTTGGCTGGTGTGGGTCGAAGCGATACGCTCTTTGCGGCATCCCGATTGCTCCCTGATTGTTCCCGGAGCAACGCCTGTGAAAGGCCGCATCACCCTCTCCGCCCTGAAAAGCCTGCCCCGAAGCCGAGGGCGGAAGCGAACCTTCCTGTGGGACGACGTCGTCCGGAAGTTCGGGGCCTACCGGACCAGCAACGGTGACGTGGTCTTCGTATACCAGTTCCGAATGCACGCAAGCCAGCCGACCGAACGGCTGACCATCGGCAAGCTCGGCGCCCTTACCCCCGATCAAGCACGCACCCTGGCAGCCGCCGCAGCGCTCAAGGTGGCCACCGGCATCAATCCGATCAAAGAACGCAGAGAAGCTCTGAAAAAACGCGAGGTTGACGAGAGCCTGCTGCTGAAGAACTTCGCCCAATACTATCTCAAAGTGCGCGTCGACAACAGAAAACGCAAATCCGCGAAAGACATCCGGCGGGCCATCGAAAAGGATATCGTGCCGCACCTCGGCCATCTCGAACTGTCGGCCATCGACGTACACAAGACCGAGAAGATGCTGAATACGCTGAAACAACGCTCAGCCGGTGCAGAGCGCTCCGCCCTCACACAGCTCAAGGCAATGCTTAACTACGCCCACGCGATCGACAAGATCGACCGGATTCCAATCAGGATCCTCAAGCCGAACAAAAGCAAGAAGCGCACCCGGATGCTGCAGCCGCGCGAAATCCGACGCTTCATCGAAGCCGCCCATGATCTGGGCGGACCCCGCGGGGATGCCTACCTCTGCCTGCTCCGCCTCACTAAACGGCTCGCGGAAGTGGCGGCCATGAGGTGGGAAGAAGTTAATCTCGAATCGCGCATGTGGGTCCTACCCGGCGACCGATCGAAGAATGAGGACCCCCAGACAATCATTCTTCCCCACCAGGTCGTCTCGATCCTCGAACGGCAGCAACCGGACATCCAGGCGCGCCTGGGCTTCGTCTTCACCCTCACAGGCGCGACGAAATCCACCCTCGGCACGAAGATGAAAGAGGAGCTCGATGCCAACATCCACCGGCGAATGGAGCTTGCGGCACAGGCCGGCCGGCCGATGAGTCCGATGACCGATTATAGGATCCACGATCTACGCCGGACAGGAGCGACAACGCTTAAACGTAAACCGTTCAAGGTGCCGCCCCATATCGTTGAATATCTTCTCCACCACATGTCCAGTAAATCGGACCTCGAGTTGCGATATCAACTGGACGACGGCGTTGAAGAGGTTGCCGATGCTCTCATTTTGTGGAACGATTACCTCGACAAACTCATGGAAGACGAGGATTCTTGGCCGGGAGGCCGCCACTTGCAGCCCATGAGCAAGGAGGAAAAGGTCATCAGGGTCGCAGCACTACGCGCGAACTGGCCGAAAACGGGGGACAAGGATGACGACGACCAGGACGATACCGACTGACCCCCAGCTCGACTGGTCCCTCCACGCCCATCCGCTCCACTGGCCAATTTCCGCCAAGACATTCCTCGCCGACGCGGTCCTCCGTGTCGGCAAGGCCTTGTGCGAGCCCTGGTACAACGAAGAGCCCGCCGCGCTCGCAGTACCCGTCTCGCCCAACCTTCCCCACCTCGACAAGGCCTTTGACGGCGACCAGCCAATCCCGGCAATCCACACCCAGCGCCGTGCCGAAGTCCTCAGCGTCATCAGCTTCCCCGATTATTGGGAGAGCATCGAGCGCGACGACGACGGCTCCGGGCCTGCAGACGACGAACCGATCACCCGCGACCATTGGGAGGAGGCGCTGATCGAAATCTCCTCCAGAGAAAACACTCGCAGCCACGCCCAGCGCGCGATCATCCACGTCGCCAGGTTCATCGCTCAGCAGGCGGTCTCCGGCACACTTCGCACCTACGCTCGGCCAATAGCCGGGGGCCTGCCCGAAGAGCTTTCGGGCCATCTCTGGGAGCTGCATGATCCCCGGCCAAGGATCGCCAGCTGCAGCTTCAATCTCGAAGACCCGACGAACCCGTCAGCCAACCCCACTCACTTCCTCTTCGTCGACGAAGAGGACCTCCAAAAGGCGATCGACGGCATCAAGCCCACAGACCGCATCAACCTCATACCCGAGCCCGACGGGGCCACCGCTCGGCCGGATCTCTACGCGGTATCGACACTCGAGGTCGCCGAATGGCTCAAGAGCCTCATGGCAGATCCCGCGCGCCGCTCGACGCGCTCCCTGTTCCGCCGAGATGCCGAAGAAAAATTCGGAAGCCGTGCCGGCGGCGAAGTCTTCAAGAGGGCCTGGAGACAAGCCGTCGAAACCTATCCTCGTTTCTCAAGACCAGGGGTCCGCGGCGAAGCCTGACAATCGATCGGGAATTCACGCGACAATCGCGCGGATTTCGTCATCCGCGCCAGCTCGAGTCGCTGGTTTCGATGCAATTGAGCACCCTACCATGTCCTTCGCCAGCCACTTCCGGCCGGCAGCCAGAAGGACCAAGCAAGTGACTCCCCAGACCCCCGCCAACGACGAGAACGCCATCATCCTGCGGCCCCGGATGGTCGATACGGCCACGGCCGCCCAATATGTCGGCCTGGCCAAGAACACTTTGGAAAAGCTCCGCCTCTATGGAGGAGGCCCCCGGTTCTCGAAGTACGGTCGCGCCGTCCGCTATTCAGTCGACGAGCTCGACGCCTGGATCGAGAAGAACAGCGCCGCCTCCACGAGCGAGCACTGGAGAGCCGCCTGAGCCTCCAGCGACCGCCCTAAACTTCGAAATGCCAAGTCGAGTGAAGCAAGAGCCGGGAGGAAATCCGCGGCCTTGCTCCTCGACAGGCCGCGAGGTGCATGTGACCCAAATCCTCTCTAACGATCAAGCGCAGCAGCGACACCCTCTGATCGACGTCAAGCGGCTGAAGGACAGCATCCGCCTCAGCGACATCGTCTCTCAGCACGTCAAGCTGCGGCCCTCCGGCCGAAGCCTCAGCGGCTGTTGCCCGTTCCACGACGACCGCAAGCCCAGCCTCGTCGTCACCGACGATATCGGGCTCTATTACTGCCATGGGTGCCACGCTAAGGGCGACGTCATCGACTTCGTGCGCGCGATCCACGATTGCGGCTTCCTCGACGCCGTCAAGCATATCTCCGGGACCATCCCCGCGCTTTCCGTCGCCCGCAACCGCGAACGCGCCAAGAAGCTCGACCGAGCCCGTCTCGTCATGACCATGAACTATGCCCGCTTCCAGTGGCAGGGTTCGGTGCCCATCGAAGGGACGCCGGCCGAGCGCTACCTGCGCCGGCGAGGGATAAAGGGCCCAATCCCGCCAATGCTGAGATACGGGCGAGTGCCACTCTGGATTGACGCCAGGACGGGCAAGAAGGGCCCGATGAACCACGCGCTCGTCGCCGGGTGCCAGGACGTCGGCGGCCGGGTCACCGGAATCCACAAGACGCTGCTTCGAGCCGACGGGCAGCTCGCCGAGGTCCGCTCGCCAAAGCAGAGCCTGGGGCAAATCCGCGGCGGCGCCGTTCGCCTGGGACCGGAGGCCAGCGAGGTCATTGTCTGCGAGGGCCCTGAAGACGGACTCACCATCCACGAGCTGCTGCCGTCCACGCCGGTCTGGGTGGCGCTGGGCACCGGCAACATGCCTAACATGATCCTGCCGCCAGGCATCAAACGCGTCCTCGTCGCCGGCGATAACGACGCACCGGGACGGGCAGCGGTGGAGCGAGCCTGCGAGACATTCAAAGGGCAGGGGAGACACGCCGCCGCCATCTTCCCCGGACATGCATTCGGCGACTTCAATGACCAGCTCCAAGGCGCCCCAAAGCCAGAGGTGTGAGAACGTCGAGACGGCCACCGAAGGATGGCCAGAGATGAAACGTAATACGGGTCCAAACGCTCGCCTCAGCAGTGCCCGCAGCGACGGGGAAACCTTAGCGGACCGATCGGCCGGCTTGACCCAGGTCGGACTAATCCCGGGCCTGGAGCGCCTCGTACCAGGCACCCACGATCCTCGCCACCCTGTCCGCTCCCGCTTCGGCACCTTCATGCTGCCCGTCCGCTTCCACGGACGCGACGTCGCGCTGATCGCCAACGGGGCCTTGCTGGGGCCCTGAGCCCTCGGCCCTACCGACCCCAGCAACCGCGACCCCTGCGCTCCGGTCGAGGACGTCGATAGCCATCGAAAGGTATGCTGCGGCCTGGCACATCTCCATCTCGTCCAGGGCCTCCAGGAGACACTGAGCGCGAGCGCGAATATCAGCGAGTCGCACCGGGTCCACTGCCACACCGTCAGGCACGGCGCCCCCACCCGCGGTCAGAAGGTCGGCCGCTTCATCGCCGGAACCCGCCGCGCGAGCTCAGCCTTGAAGGCCACCTCATATTCCTTCTCGGCCTTGGCGCCGGAGCGAAGATCGATCAACCGTTCGCCGAAGCCATAGGGACGAACGATGATGTAGGGCAGCTGCTTGGGATTCTGGAAGTCCAGCACACTGCAAACCGCCTCCCCGACGCTGCAGAAGATCATCTCCGACGAGCCGCCAGCCGACTGCACACCATATCGAGCGCGCACAGCCACCCGAAATGCCTCTTCGGTCATGGCGGCGTTGCCCATGCCATAGTCCACGCCGCTGACGACTGGACCTGAAGGCATCGGTCGATAGTAGACTTCGACCCGCTCCTCGCGCTTGCCGTAGGTTTCGTGCCAGAGAACGGCCCGAAAGGTCCCCGTCAAAGGCACCCCGCGCGTGCTTGCCAGCTCCCGAGCGAGCTTCTCCTCCCAGGACTTGTTCGTGACCTGGTGCTGCCGGACGTATCCAGCAGCGGCCAATGTCGAGGACACCTGCGCCGGCGTCATGCCCAACCGCACACCGGCGATCGCCAAGGCCGACGGATCGGACAAAACCGGCTTGGCAAATGCGGGGGGCGGTAAAGCCCCCAATGCTCCCAGCCCACCCACCAGCAAAAGCAGCGCTGCGATTCTAAAAATCATGATCTTGGTCCCCTCCTCGCCGACCGGCACACAGCCAGCGGCGCTCGCAGTAAGGGGCGCGGAGTCTCGTGTTCCAAATCCTCCGGCCCGTGCTCAGCACCGCCGCCCGGGGAGCCGGGCGGTTGAACACGCTCGAGCACGGATGCAGAGCGCCCCACGTATTCGCCGTGAGGCTCTTGTATTTCGTGGGCCGCCCGACATGAGCGGACCGTGCTCGGCACGCGTGGTGCACCGCCGAAGCTGTTCAAGACTCCGACGGCGAGGCGGAAACTACGCCCGTACCGGCCACTCGGCAAGCGGCGCCTTTCTCAGATGCGCCAGGCTCGCCGGAGGTGAATTGAGGAATGAAGACCCCGGGATTCTCCTGGGACGAAATAAGTGATCCTGTTCGCCTTAGCTCTGCTCGCGTGTCCTACGCCCCCTGGCCCGTGCCCAAGAGCGGTGCACTCCCATTCTCAAGGATGGCCAGCAACGGCAGCGACTAGGTCAAGGCGTGCTGCGATTGATAGCCTTGCGATCGACCCGAACCGCGATAACGAGGGCGAGTGCCGCGAACAGCATCGACATAAGACTGAAGAGGGTTGCAAGACCCGTCAGATATCCGGCGCTCGAGGCGAGCTCGTTGGCACGGACGTCCGCGCAGTATTCAAGAAGGGCCATAGGCTCGGCGCCATTGCTATAGCTGCCGCTCTTCTCCTGTACCTTGGGAGCTTGGGCATTATTGCAAGCATCAACACGCCACGTATGAGCTGGGCTGCTCTCACCTATTCCGTCGGCATTATACTCGCTCTGCTGACGATATACCTCCTTACCCACTAACCAGCCGTGGAAGCCCAGCGAGCCGAAGACGCCGGCAAAAAAGACAACCATCGCCCACTCGCGAGTGAGCCACTTCCAAGCACGGCGAAACCGTTGCAACATCAGCCACGAACCCCAGTCCCAAGATCTCTGATGCGCTCCTCGCACACGGCTCGGACCAGGTTCTGAAGCAGCTCTACTCGGGAGCCGAGCCATTCGAGCTCTTCAGCCGTAATTCGATAGTGGCGCGAGTATCTCGCCTTCACGTAGGCAGCGCGCAGGAGTTCGTAAGCCCGGCGCTCGAACTTCGAATCGGTCGGCCACACCTCGATCAACCGCGCCTCCAACTCCTCTGCCAGCTTGCGGAGCCGATTGAGGCTGTGCGTCTTCGGGCTGTAGAGCGTGCGCACCAGGAACACACAATGGTAGAACCGCTCCGTCGCCTGGTGCAGCTCAAACGCCGCCTTCTTCAGCCGGCCCTTGGCCAGATTCCCACGAAAATCGTCGAGGAACTCGCCCGCGCTGGCGAACCACTCATCGTAATAGTCCCGCGTCTCGCGTAGCGCCTCCTCAGGCGAGAGCGGCCGCGGCTCGGCGAAGGGACGACCCGGCTCCTCGAACAGGACGATCCCCTCTCGCACGATGTCCATGAAGAAGTAGCGCCCAAGCTCGAGCTTCTCGTTCACCTCGTCGAGGCTGTGATAAATGACGCTCACGGGGGTCCGCAGCCGCGTACCGGCCGATACCTCCTCGACCAGGTGATCCTCGGTCTTGCTCCAAAATTCGGAGACGTCGGTCAGATCCTCGTGGTTCACGACCACAAGCAGGTCGAAGTCCGAAAAATATCTGCCCACCGGGTCCACCACCCAATCTCCGCGCGCGTAGCTGCCGAAGAGAATGATCTTAAGCAGCCGCCCGGCCCGAAGGCGGGTCGCCATCCGGTGCGCGAGCGCGGCGGCAAACCCTTCACGGATTGCCTCGACGACGAAGTCGAGCTCGCGTCTTTTGCCTTCTGGCAGGTGATCCAGGTCTGTCTTCATTGCGCCCCGTGTGATTGCCCTGATCGGGATTGCAAGGCCATTCCCGCAGACAGCACCCCCTAGATGATCTCGACAAGCTTGCGATGGCGCAAGCTGAAACCGTGCGCGACTAGGGGTGAGAAGCCAGCCCTGTCCACAACAGCATTTCCGAGCTCCCGCTACAGGCCCTGCCGACAGGGGCGTCAGCTATGCCCCAATTGTCGCCGTTCGGCTATGCCCGTACGGCTCTCAAAACAGCCGTTCTGGGCACACTGAAACCCAAAACGAATGCGACCCTGCGCTTGCGCAAATCAGTGCAACGAGCCTTCGCCACGGCGCGCGGACCTTGGTACCGTCGCAAGGGCTCCACCGTCGTGGCTCGGCCAGCTCAGCAGGTAAATGGGCCGTAAATCACCGATATAGTGCTCATGCGTTCGGCTAGCTTGCCGCGCATATCCTCCTTCAGTGCGCCTTCACGCAGCTTGATAAGGCAGCCTTCCTTATATTGGTCAGCTGCGCCCTTGCGTGTGATGCCTTTGTGAAGATACTCGTCCGCCCAGGCGCCGGCATCCTTATGGGCCGCGAGCGCCTTGGCCAGTGTTTCCTGGCTCCTGCGCTTGGTCGCGGCCTCCTCGGTGTGGCGCCATTGTTCGACAGCCTTCGTGGCAAGATCGAAGGCCGTGAGCAGCGAGATGACCAGCGTCAGGACCGCGATCCAGCGGATGCTGGCCAGATTGACGAAATCGCCCAGACTATCGCGAACGCCAAGCACGGGACGCGAAAAGGACCGCCGCTCCTCCCCGGTCACGGTATCGATGACCGGATCGAGGATATAGCTAACAATGGAGCTTAACTTTGGGTTGCCCTGGATCTCACGAACGCTGTGCCACCGCCACGTGTTCATGAACCTGCGGGACTTGTAGTAGCGTTTCCCCTGATCGAAGAAGGAGACCGAAATTGGTATCATCCAGTAGAGTCGGTTCTCGTTACGGCCCCGCGAAAATTGATAGCGCGAGAAGGGTGCGCCGATGAAGCTGAAGCGCTTGCGGACCTGTGGAAAAATCAGGTCCAGCTGGTCTGTGATGAATTTCCTGAGCGTTGCCGAGCGCTTCCATTCGGCGGGCGCAGCCACCCGCAACGTCCCAAATAGATCGGCATCATAGTCGGCGATGCTGATACCGTGGGGCAGATAAAAGCCCCATCCTCCGTTGCTCAGCGGCACATTATCGAGAAGATAGACCGGGGTTCGCGTCAGGCGCGTGAACCCCTTGGGAACTACCAGCACATAGATCCCGAAGGTCACCTCCTCCTCTACCAGGTGGACCGTCTCAACCAAGCGCATTTTCCCCGATCGCGGACCAGGCGGAGGCGAGAAGGAGACGTGCCGCCGCGCTGTTTGCCTCAAGATCTTCTTCCGCCCCATAAAGGCGCAATCGCTTGGAGCGATTGAGCAGGCAGGCGGCGAGCTCGCCCGTCTCCACGAAGAAGCGCGGCGGTATGATCCACTCTGTGCAGCGCGAAACGTGCTGGCAGCCCTGGCAGAACGCGACATCATGGCGCGGATAGATATTCTTGAAATTGAACTGGACCCCGTCCAGCATCACTTTCACGTTGGTGCTTCCATCGGGATAGCTCTTCTCGGCAAAACTGTCAGACGCAGCCTTCGCCTCCGCCACGAAGGCATCATAATACTCGATACCTGCCGGATGGAAGCCGGGGCGATGGGCGTTGAGGTGCGGCTTGATGATATTCACCTGCCGCGAATAGGGATGGATCAGGCGCGCAATCCCACGCAGAGCCTCAACCGTGTCGTTCACGTTGCGCAGCAGTACGGTATTGGTCACGATCTCGGCGCCGGTCACAGCGAATAGGCGCGCCATGGTCGAGACGACGGTTGCGTGATGGGGCGAGCGGGTGACCACCGCGAACGCGGCAGGGTCGGCCGTATCCAGGCTGATGTTGAACCTCGATGGTCCGAGCTGCGCGATGAAGTCGATATCGACCTCCGACAGAAGCGAGCCGTTGGTGGTAATCACCAAGTCGGCGAAACGACCGCGAGCGATCCGCAACAGGTCGCGCCACTGCTGGTTCATCGCGAATTCCCCGCCCGTCACATTCGCGACGGATAGGCCATTTGCACGCAAGAGCTGGCAAGCAAAGTCGAATTGCCCGAGGTCGATCGGACGGGGCCGGCTAGTGACATCTGCCGCCTGCCCCTCATTATGGCAATAAAAGCAGTTCATGTTGCAGGCTGCGGTAAATGCCATCCGAATGGTGGTGAATCCATCCGGCGATGCAACAGCTTCCGGTTCCGGCATCTGCCGGGTGGCTGATTCCTCCCGCATCATGGCCCCGTCCATCTTATCATGCAGAAGTACAGCGATAGCTATGATCGCACCATCGGCAAATGCGTGGTCCAAAACTGTCGCTTCGCTCCGAGACAGGATGGCAGTTCTCGACGGGTGGGAACCGCGAACGCGGGCGCCCGTCGGGTGTCCCAACATGGTAAGGGCCGGGGATTGGCTTGTATGCGTGATGTGGATTCGTTTTTCGACATGGTAGATTGCTCGCGAGCGGACGAAGGTGACAGGGCACATGCGCGAGTGGGAGGAGCCATCCGAGCGGGTTGGGCGCGTCCTGACCTTTACGGCGCGCCGCCTCCTCGCGATCACCGGCCCGCGGTTTCGCGGGCACCGCCGTGCGGAGATGAAGCAGGTATTGTTGCACTCGCGGCACAACCTGCGGCGGATCTTCCTGCGAGTCCGCGGCGTGGTCGTGGTGTCCACACCCAAATCGGGCCGTACCTGGCTGCGCTACATGCTGGATCATCTCGGGCTGCACGTCCAATACACGCATGCCTTTGGGCGCCTCGAAGTCCCGAAGGACTTGCCGCCGCGCCTAATCCTGCTTCATCGAGATCCGCGCGACACGGTGGTTTCCGCCTGGTACCAACATTGCAAACGCCGCAGGGATTATTCGGCGGATCTTTCCAGCTTTCTCCGGGACCCGGTACTTGGCATCGAGCAGCGGATCCTGTTCAACCTATTCTGGGCGGAGCAGGCATTCTCTCGGGGCGGCTGCGTTACTTCGTACGAAGCCTTACACGCGGATTCAGCTACCGAACTGGCTCGGGTTGCCCGGTTCGTAGGCGGCTGTGCCCCCGATCCTGCGCGCATCGCCGCCGCCGTCGAGAGCGGAGCCTTCGAGCAGATGCGCGCGCTCGAGGCCAGTGGCGTGGGTGCGGCGCTCTATGGAAATGCTTTGCGGCCCATCGATCCGTCGGACCCAGAGTCCTACAAGACACGCGAAGGTAAGGTCGGTAGCTGGATGGCCCATTTCGATCGGCGTGATGCGGCCTTCGCCGACGAGCTGATTCGGCGGCATGAATATTTTGGCCGCATGGGACGCTGGACAGCGGCGGCACGATAGGCGGACAGGAGCCCGCGGCAGCTTCTACGCGACGCCGACTATCAGCTGCCCATCAGCTCCCGGCCAAATGCAGCCGCTCTGCCAAGCCGCGGGACATGGTCGCCCTCATCCGTGTCGCCGCCGATCGCAGCGTGAACGTGCCACGCTTGGCCAGGCGCGAAAACTGTCGATCGGTCCGATCCGGCCTTCGCGGACCCACTGCTTGGCGGCGTCAGCCTCCTGCTTTGAGGCCGTACAAGCCCCAGCCCCTCGAGGGGGAAGCTGAGGGTTCCACGCTTGCAGATGCCCGTCTTCGTCATCTGGGGAGGAGACGTTCTGGCCGACGGCGGTATGGAGAGGCTTGGGAGACGCAGGGAACCTGCTTTGCATCCGTTTCGGCTGTCTTTTGACCTATACGAGCCAACTCCGAATCCCTATCGTCTCTCTGGTCGGGCGACCATTCCGCGCCTCTGTGCCGGCACCGCCGGAGGGGGCGAATCCACGGCCCCCGACTGACCGGGGGTAGCAGGCTTGTCGTTGGCGCTTAAGAAGGTTGAGCTGGATTCGCCCCGCAACTGGGCGTCCGCGGGGCCATGCGCTGACGTCATCTACCTCGACCATCAGGCGACGACCCCCATGGATCCGCGCGTCATTGAGGCGATGCTTCCGTGGCTTGCCACCCCTGCCAACGCGCATGCCATCGCGCATCGCCTAGGCCGCTCCGCCGCCTATGCGGTGGAGGAGGCACGGGAGCGCGTAGCCGCAGTCATGCGCTGCAAGCCCGAGGAGATCGCGTTCACCTCCGGTGCGACTGAAGCATCTAACATCGTACTCTCGGGCTTGCTCTCCCCAGGTGACCGTCTAGTGATATCCGCAATCGAGCACCCGAGCGTAGCCGACGCAGCACGAGCGTTGAGCGCTCGTGGCGTCGCGATCGCAGTCGTCGGGGTCGATTCCGATGGCATTCTCGACGTCGACGCGCTGGAGGAGGCGCTAGCGCAGGGTGCTCGGCTTGCTTCCATTATGCAGGTCAACAACGAGATCGGCACCATTCAGCCCATCGCCGAAGTCGCACTCTCGTGCTCGGCGGCCAGCACCGCCCTCCATTGCGACATGACCCAGGGGCTTGGCCGTGTGCCCTCCCCGATTGCGGACTCGCCGGTGTCCTATGCTTCAGTGTCGTCACATAAGATCCACGGGCCACAGGGCATAGGGGCGCTATACGTCCGTCGGGGAGCCGAGACGCCGCGGCCTCTCACCCACGGTGGCGGGCAGGAGAAGGGGCTCCGCCCAGGCACCCTGCCTGTAGCGGCCTGCGTCGGGTTCGGCGTTGCCTGCGAGCTTGCCGAGGCCGAGGCCGACGCCGATCGCGAGCACGCGCAGGCGTTGTCTCGCACGATGCTCTCGGGACTATCGCGGATTGACGGCTGGCAGGTGAATGGCGCTCTAGATGCCCGGGTGCCACACAATCTCAGCATCGCGTTCGCGGACGTCGACGCCGACGCTCTCATCAGTGTTCTCCCCCAATTGGCGCTCTCGACCGGTTCCGCCTGCAGCAGTCGCGCGATAGGCCGGTCGGCCACACTCGCCGCGATCGGTCTGGACGAGGAGACGGCCGCAGGAACCATACGGCTTGGATTCGGTCGAACCACCACCGAGCGACAGGGGGCAGATGCCGCCGCACTGATCGTGGAAGCCGTGGAACGCCTGCGCGGAGGTGCCAGGTGAACACCACGACGATCGACGAAGTGGCGGGCTGGACGACCCGCCCGGGCGCTCGCGTCTTCTCAGGCCACGAATCCTTTGCATGCCGCTATGGCTGGCTGCCCAAGCTGCACGAAGCAATCACCGCCGACCCGACGATCTTCTCGTCCGATGAACGGGCTATCCTTGCGCTGGGGCTGGGCCGCAACATGGTCAAGTCGATACGCTTCTGGGGAGAGGCGTTCGGATTGACCCATGGCGTCAATGGCGAGGTCAGGCCGACCGAGTTCGCCCGCCAGCTGCTCGACCAAGACGGTGGCCTGGATCGCTACCTCGAAACCTCCGGTTCGCTCTGGCGTCTGCACTGGATGCTGGCGACCCACGGCGGTCTGGGTGCCTGGGCCGCGGTATTCCTGGATTTGCACGATCCTGAAGTCGGGCGGGACCGGCTAGTCACGGCGGTACGGGCCCGCGCCGCGCAGGTTCGCGGCCCAATCACCCTGCAGACCGCAAGTACGCACGTCGACATGCTGATCAGGACCTATGCACCGGCCCAAGAGCCGGACGCAGTCGCTGAAGATGCCCTCGGCAGCCCTTTCCAAGAACTCCGGCTACTGCGGATGGTGTCTCCGGCAGGCATACCCACTATCCGCCTGTCGCGGGGACCCAAGCCCTCGCTCGATCCGGCGGCGCTGGCCTTTGTGCTGCATGACTTCTGGCGAGGGACTGCGCCTGGCAGCCGGACACTGTCGATGAGGTCGCTAATGCTCTCGCACGGAGCGCCCGGCTCAACCCTCCTTCTCGATGAGACCGGAATGCATGAGAGCCTGGACGCACTCTGCTTGCTTTCCAAGCGTCTCACACTTCGAGCAGATGGCGCCGGCGGATACGACCTCACCTCATCGGGATCGCCGATCCACGAGCTTCAGGAAATGGCATGGTGAAGACTACAACCATCTCCGAGCGGATCCGCATCGCGCGGCGCTATGTCAGAGCAGTCGACCTGGGGCGTGACCATGAAGACCCCGGGGCGCTGGACGGCTATGTCCTCACACCATCTGCCCGCGACGCCGCGATCAGGCTGGTCGCCGGATTGGCGTCGGGCTCCTCCCAGCGCGCCTTTCGGATAGTCGGCCCGTACGGTTCCGGGAAATCCTCCTTCGGCGTGTTCCTGTCGCAATTGGTGAAGAACGGCGAGGCCAGTCCCGCCCGCGCGATGCTCTGCGAAGCGGCGCCCGAGATCGAAACTGAGATCCCCTCCTGGCGGCCGGCAGTGATCTCAGGCCGACGCACAGGCTTCGCTCGCGAGTTGCTGCGCACGGTAGCCCAGGTGTCGCTCGCTATGGGCAGCCAGCCGGCAACCATCGGCGCTGCCGCGACAGCCATGCTGGCAGACGAAAGGCCACTCGATGCTGCGGTCGTCGCAGACCTCGTGCTTCGGCTCGCCACCGCCGTGCGGGCCGAAACCGGCGCGGGCCTGCTCCTGTTGATCGACGAGATGGGCCGCTTCCTTGAGTACGCGGCAGCCAACATCGCCACCGAAGACCCCTCGATCTTCCAGCTCATCGCTGAACGGGCGGGAGGACGTGGCGACGGCGACCTCGGCATCGTGACGTTCATGCACCATCGATTCTCCGACTACGTCTCGGGAATGGGCGGTTGGATACAGGATGAGTGGACACGTTCCTCGGAACGCTACGAGGAACTGCCGTTCGGCGAATCCACTGAACAATCGCTGTTTCTTACGGCGCGCGCACTGGAGCCTGTCGGCCGGGCGGCGCCGGCGGTAAACCGAACTGCGATTGCGCTGTATTGTGAGGCAATCGAACGTGGCGTCTTCGCGACCGGGCGCGATGAAGTCACAGCGATCGCTCCGAGGCTCTATCCTCTGCATCCAGGCGCCGTCGCCACGCTTGCCGCGGCAATACGCCGATTCGGCCAGAACGAGCGGTCGCTGTTCGGATTCCTCCAATCGCTCGAGCCAGCCGGCTTACAGCGCTTCGCGCATGACACTGCGTACGGCGCCGACGCATGGTACCGGGCGCCGGCCGTCTACGACCATGTAATGGCTACATCCTCCGCCAGGCCCACCGGCGACCGGGCCCGGCGCTGGTCGCTTGCAGCCGACGCGCTAGCGACCGCGGCCGATATGCCGGAAAGCCACCGCGACGTTCTGAAGACGATCGCCCTTCTGGCGGTGCTCGAACCCGTGCCGGGGCTCAGCGCGAACGCA
Organism: Allosphingosinicella sp.; assembly: GCA_036386795.1. Taxonomy (GTDB): domain Bacteria; phylum Pseudomonadota; class Alphaproteobacteria; order Sphingomonadales; family Sphingomonadaceae; genus Allosphingosinicella. Next base: position 40,534 of record DASVUZ010000048.1, on the reverse strand, counting down.
GACACGCTCGCTTGGTGCGTGGGCAGCACCGAGAAAGCGGTCGAGGAAATTCTCACTCAGTTAATCGACCGCAATGTCGTGTACCGTCGGCCGCACCGCGGCGACTACAGCCTCTGGTCCCGATCAAGTGTCGACCTTGGGGACTGGCTCGACCAGGCACGGCAGCAGACGCGAGCGCCGGAGCGCCTGCAGGACGTCGCCCACTTGCTGCCGGCGCCGCGGGCCATGGTCGCCCACCGCCACTATCACCGCACGGGCACGCTACGAACGTTCGATGTACAATTGTTCGACCGTGCGGCGCCCCGGCCCCGCCAGGCGGATGGCCTTGTGCTGATCGCGCCCGTCCACCCCGGCGAAAATGCCGCGGCGGTGGCCGCCGACGCCTCCCAGCACGTCGGCGGCGATCCGGTCGCGCTGGTTTGCCTACGCCCGGTCGCCGGCGAGCACCTCAAATGGGCACATGAGCTCGCGATGTGGCGGTGGATCCAGGACAATTGCCAAGAGCTGAGAGTCGACGAGTTGGCCCGCGCCGAGGTCAGCGACCGCGTGGCAGCGGCCGAGGCCGCCCTTCTCGAAGCGATTGCGCCCTACACCGCGGCGGAAGGCGAAGGCGCGTCATGGTATCTGAACGATTTGTCGAAGGCTGTCCCCAAAGCCGGGATCAGCGCGCTCCTAAGTGACGTCTGCGACGAGGCATTCCGAAAAGCGCCGGTGCTTCGCAACGAACTCATCAATCGATCGAAGCTGTCGACCGCTGTTGCAAGCGCTCGCACGAGGCTTCTCGAACGCATGCTCACGGCTGAAGGCGAGCCGTATCTCGGGCTCGAAGGCGCCCCTCCGGAACGGACGATCTACCTCTCGCTGTTCCACGATTCCGGCCTCCACTGCTCAACCGAAGATGGCGTCCACCGCTTCGGCGCTCCTCCCTCCGATGATCCCCGCAACTGGATGCCGGTCTGGCAACGGATCGAGAGCACGCTGTCGGCCGGAGGACCGGTCACATTTGCGGAGATCATCTCCGACCTGGGACGTCCCCCCTACGGCCTTCGCCAAGGCCCTGCGCTGCTGGTGGCCACGGCCTTCATGCTGGCGGCTCGGGATAGGATCGCTCTCATGGAGCGTAACAGCTACCAACCCGACGCCACACCGGCGCATTTCATGCGCCTGGGCAAGTCGCCCGCCAACTTCGCTCTCAGGTATCTGGGCGGCGAAGGCGCGCCGAATGCGATGCTTGAGGCACTCGCCTCCGGCCTGACCACGCTCGGCAGTCCCACGGCTCCCTCGGTAGCGGCGATCGCGGAACGCCTTTATCGATGGTGGAACGCCCTGCCGCAGCACGCCCTCGACACCCGAGAGATCGACGAAGTGGCTCAGGCGGTGAGAACCACCCTTCGTAAGGCAACTGAGCCAGCAAAGTTGCTGCTGGAGGATCTGCCCGTTGCGTGCGGCGCCGTCCGCGAGGGCAAAGTCGACGAGGCGACATATGTCGAGCGCCTGGACCAGGCGCTGGCCGCCATCGACGGAGCAACCCCACTTGTGCGCCGCCGGGCCGCTGCGGCTACTGCCGATGCCTTCGGGACGCGCAACGTGAAAGAGTTGCGGGTACAACTCGCAGCCGACTACGGCCCACATCGGCTGGACCTGACCGATCCCAGAATGCGCGCCTTCGTCGATCGCGCCTCAGCCACCGACCTAGATACAGACCGCTGGCTGGACGGGATAGCCGGCCTCCTGACGGGCAAGCGACCTGACGCATGGTCGGACACCAGCATCGATCAATATTCATACGAGATCCGCGTTATGGCGGGGCGCCTGGCTCGGTGGCTCGCGCTCGCTCGCAAGCGCCAAGCGGGAAGTGCCGAGCTTTACAGCGTCCATGTCGTCGGCATCGACGGCAAAGAGGACGTCGTCGTGGTGCGCCGCGACCGGCCGAATCCGCGACTTACGTCCACCTTGGCGCGGGTCCGAGAAGCCCTCGGCGGCAGCCAGGACGCGGCCGAAATCCTCGGTCATCTCATGGCCGAGCACGCCGGCCTCTCCTCCGCCCGGCAGAAAGTAGACTGATATGAGGCATATCCTCAGCCTGTCCGGCGGTAAGGACTCCGCGGCGCTGGCCATCTACATGCGCGACCGAATCCCGGAGATGGAATACATCTTCTCTGACACCAAGAAGGAGTTGCCGGAGACCTACGAATACCTCGAGCGGATCGAAGACTATCTCGGGAAGCGAGTCCACCGACTGAACGCCGATCTCGGATTCGACCATTGGTACGACGTTTACGGCGGCATGATCCCGTCGAACCACCGGCGCTGGTGCACGAAAATGCTCAAGCTCAAGCCGTTCGAGGACTTCATCGGTGACGAGCCCTGCGTGAACTATGTCGGCCTACGTGCCGACGAGAACCGCTCCGGCTACATCAGCCACAAGCCGAACATCACGCCCGTCTACCCCTTCCAGGAGGACGGGCTGAAGCTGGCCGACATCGAACAAATCCTACGATTATCCGGGGTGGGTATGCCACCCTATACCCAGTGGGGCCGCTCTAGGTCCGGGTGCTACTTCTGCTTCTACCAGCAGAAGATCGAATGGGTGCGCCTCAAGGAAAAGCATCCGGACCTCTACGAGAAGGCCAAGGCGTACGAAGTGCCGTACGAGGCCAGCGGCAACACCTTTACCTGGAGCGAGCGAGAGTCGCTCACCGAGCTTGAGCGGCCCGAGCGAATGGAGGCGATCCGCGAGGAGCACGCCCGGCGCGCCAAGGCGAAGGCACAGAGTGGCGCCGACTTGACGCTCGCTCAGGTGTACGAGCGGCTATCGCGCGAGGACGACGACAACGAGGACGCCTGCCTGATATGCACTCTGTGAAGCGGAGCACCGTCGATCGAGCTGCGCAGGCCTGTCGGCGGGCGTCGGCTTGGACCGCCGCCCGCTTTGCAGATACCTGTCTACTGAGCGGCGGAGGACGCTAGCCTATGGCGTTCAAGATCATGGCCCGCACACTCCTCGAACTCGGGGCGGAACTCATCAGCTCCGATGGGGTCGCCCTGTACGAGCTCATCAAGAATTCGGTCGATGCGGGATCACGCCGGGTCCGCATAAACGTCGTCAGCCGAGTGCAGCGGTCCCAGTTCGACGAACTACTCGAGATCGCTGATTTTGAAGAATCGAATTTTGCGGCATCTCGCAGTGCCCTGCGAGAGGCGCTCGACGACGAGGACATCGACGAGCTAGACGAAGAAGCCGCGGCGGAACTCAGGGCCGATCTCGCCAACGTGCGCAACAAGCGCCAGCTCGAACAACGATTGTGGGAGTGGTTCGGCGAGCACGCCTACATCGAAGTCGTCGACACTGGCCGCGGCATGTCCCTGGAAGACCTGGACCACATTTATCTGACGATCGGCACGCGATCGCGTCAAAGCCAGCGCGAGGAGCTTCTTCGCAGCGGCCGCGCCGGCGCCGCTCCCCTCGGCGAGAAAGGAGTTGGCCGACTGTCCACCATGCGGCTCGGCGAAATGCTCGAGGTGAGGACGACGCGAAGTGGCGATACCCACGAGCACGAGCTCAACATCGACTGGCGCCGGTTCAGCCATTCATCGGACGACTACCTCGAAGACGTGGACATTGAGCCCGAAGAGGGCGAGCTGAAAGACGATCCCGAGCGATCCGGCACCACTGTGCGCGTACGGGGACTGACTACCGATTGGAGCCGAGAGAAGATGGAGGAGATCGCAGGCGGCAATTTTGCGCGCCTGATCGACCCATTTGAAGGATCTACCGCGAACGACCTTCTACGTATCCGCTACAACGGTGATCCCGTCATCATCCCCGAAATCGACCGCAGATACCTTGAACTGGCTCATGGAACCTGCTCGGCACGATTCGAGGTCCGCGGCGGCAACCCCGAGCTATCCGGCGTTGCCGAATACATCCTTCGAGGCAAGCGCCGGACCTTCCGCCTTGGTCCCACCGAACTCATCTCCATCGCGCAAGTAGGCTCCGTCGAATTACTCAACCGCGTCGGTCCATTCGATATGGAGATGTGGTGGTTCAATCGGCGGCTGCTGACAGCAATCAATGAGCTCGGAACACAGCGCGAGATCAGGGACGAGGTCGCCCGCTGGTCTGGTGGCCTCATGCTCTTCAGGGACGGGTATCGCGTCAATCCCTACGGCGGCCACGAGGACGATTGGCTTGAAATAGACAAACGCGCCTTCAGGTCCAAGGGCTACAAGCTCAATCGGCAGCAGGTTGTTGGCCGCGTCCGAATAACCTGGCGCAACCGCGGACTGGTCGACCAGACCAATCGAGAAGGGCTCACGGAAACACCGGAGAAGCGAGCCCTTGTGGCGATGCTGCAGCAGGTGCTGCTGGTCGAGTTCAAAAAATTCATCGACCGCGAGGACAAGGCTGCCCGAATCCAAGAGCGGACAACGCTCGACAATATCGAGGAGAAGATCGAATCCACCGAGGACGAGGTCCGCGATCGACTGAGAAAGATCCAGCGGCTCCTCCCCAAGGAGCATCACCACCTAATCGAACAGGCGCTCCGACTCATTAAGGAGCTCGCCGGCTACCTCGACGAGGCGCGAGAGCTCACCGAGGAGGTGGCACAAGATCGAGCGGAACTCGTCCACCTCGCCGGGGTCGGCTTAATGGTCGAGTTCATCATGCACGAGCTGGAGCGTACCACCAGCGCAACGCTGCGAACCCTTACGGACATCGACCGAGATGGCCTCGACCGCTCAGACGCAGCGGCTATCGCGGTGCTTGGCGACCAACTGAAAACCATAAACAAACGCGTATCCAATCTTGACCCGATCAGCGCAGCTCGTCGGCAAACCAAGGAAAACTTCGACCCGAGCGACGTGATCAAGCAGATTGTCGAAGGTCATGCCGGGAAGCGCGAACGGCACGACATCACAGTCGACGGAAGCTACCTCGACGCACCTCGCTGGCGCGTGAAGGCTGTACGCGGAATGTTTATCCAGATTATAGAAAATCTGCTTTCGAATTCATTCTACTGGCTGATCCAGCAAAAGGTCGTCGAACCGAGGCTCAGCTTGCGGGTAACTATTGACGTCGATCCGGAGGAGGGGGTGATCACCATTACCGACAACGGACCTGGCGTCGAACCAGCGAGCGCGAGCGAGATCTTCGAGGCCTTCGTCACGAGACGTCCCGCCGGCGAAGGTCATGGCCTTGGCCTCTACATCTCGAGGGAGGTCGCGCGATATCATGGATGGACCCTCGACATCGAACGTGCGGCAACCGTCAGACCTGGTCGTTACAACACATTCGTGCTCGACATGAGCGGAGCCTGAGATGCCGTACAGGGACTTGCTGCGGAAGACCTTTGCCGATTGCGGGATCGCTCGGGTCGCGATCGTCGACGATGCCTTTGACGAGCCAAATTTCGAACTGCTCGAACAGGCGCAGTTCACGGCGCTCAAGGCTGCCTTGGACGATCTTTCCGAGGATCCCGACTACGCGACCTTGCTTCCGATCCTTGAGGGCGCCACAGGCAAGCCACTGGCGGATATCAGAGGGACGCTCAACGAGGAGGCGACGTTCATTCCGCTATGGGAGCGGTTCGTGGCGGTTGATCCCGCCGAGCCGCTGTACCGCCTCCTATCGCCTCTCTTCGGTGCCTTGGGCACCGACAAAAGGGACAAGCTCCATCCGCTCATCGCGCTACGAGATCTGATCAAAACCTCGACCGACGCGACCGTCGAAACCTTCGACAGCGCGACCACGGCCGACGATGTGCTCGATTTCGACATGATCCTGCTCGACTTCTACTTGGCAGAAGACGTGCCTGCAAAGCCCGGCGCGAAGCTCACCGTACCTAGGAAGAAGGCCGCCCGACGCCGGTCGATCAACTTCCTGGCCGATCTTGTCACCAAGAAGCCCGACAAGACCCCGCTGGTCATGCTTATTTCATCGATGGCCAGCCCAACTGACCTCCCCGATTTCCGCGACGAAGCGAACATGCTCATGAGCAAAATGAGCTTCATGCCCAAGGAATACGCGGAAAAGGACATCGCCCGAGCACAGCATACCATCCTGACGCTCGCGAAACACCGGCCCCACGCCGAGGCGCTCGTCACTCTGTTGTCCATGTGGAGGCAGGCCGTCGACGAGGCCTCAAAGCAGTTGATGGTCAGCGTACGTGAGCTTGACCTGACCGATTACTCATACCTCCAGACCTATCGCCTCGCTTCCGAGAAAACCCCTCTCGCGCAGTATCTGACGTGGCTGTTCAGCGGCCAGCTAGTGGATCTCGTGGAACGAGAACTCCGGGAAAAGAAAGTTGAGACGGTCGTCGAGGGACTAAGTCTACCAGAGCCGATCCCGGGCCTGATCTCGCCTACCCCCGGCATCGCGCGCGTGTACAGCGCGCTGACTACGTCTCGAATTCCCATAGCCAGCGGCTCCTTCCAGCCCCCGGCTTGGGCGGGCGACATCTATCTGGAAACCAAGCGCTATAACGAGATCTACGGCAAGACTTTGAAGGTCCTTCGCCGGCAGAAGTCGATGCCCGAAATCATGGCCGTCGTGACTCCCGCCTGTGACCTCGTGCCGGGACGGAAGGGCGAGAAGCTTCGCACGGTGACGATGATTGGTGGCTCGCTCGTGCCCCTCGGTGACTCAGTACACCCCAATGTTCACCTCGTAATGCTCAACGAGCGGCCGTTCGTCATCATGTGGAATCCCAAGTGGCCAGTGACGATGAGCGTGGACGCCATGGGGCCGGGCTCCAGCATGGCCGGCCGCTACCAGTGGGTCGGCAGGTTGCGCGACCTCTACCACGCCGAGTTGCAGCACAAGCTCATGGCTGACATCAGCCGCGTCGGTCTCCCCGTCGCCCCCACAATGCCTGAGAAAGTGCCTGTGCGGATACTGGCGCGGACCAACAACGCGCATCCGGCCTATGAGACGGTTCTGGACCACGACGCGGAAAGCGGGGCCGCTTGGACGTTCGCTGGCGAGACCGGCAAACGCAGCTTCTGTCTGCGCGCCGACGTTGCCTGGGAGGTGCGGCGCTGGGTCAAGGAACACACAGGCACAGCACGACCGCTGGTAACACTGCGAAAGCAAGTGGAAGGCCCCGTCTTTCTGAAAGACCTTCAGTCGCCCGTGCACTTCGGTGACAAGGATTTCGTCTCGGGCGCGGGATCAGGGAACGTCAGATATCGGCGGGTCAAGGATCCGATGACGGTCACGGCGCTAGACGACACGGTCGCGCTGGTGGTGGCCGTCGGTGCTGGCTGAGGGTTCGACCCCATCCACCTGTCAGAGCTCCATTTTCGGTTAGCCGTGGCCTTCAGCTATCTAGTCCATGTGGCGGTCACCAGGGATAAGACCTTACCAGGAGTGTCACTTCGTTCTGAAAGATGGAGTGAATGATGAAAGTGGCGACGCCTGACAACACCAGCTCGATCCGTGCTTACCCACACGTAGTCTCGAGCATCGACACCCGCCGAAACCGGCGTTGGCCGGTCTTGATGGCCAATGGTCCGGTGCCGGACCCGAACGACGGAACCTGGGTCATTACCGGAAGCGGCACTGTCGGCGGAGACGGTGCTCCCACCGCCGTCGGAAGACGAGCGCTCTTCCGCGCCATCGCAGAGCGGGCGAGAACCTCCAAGGCGCATTACGGCATCGTCTGGGACGAGCACGCCTGCACCTTCTTCCTGGCCGACGGCTCCACCATCGAGGGCCTCAACCCTCCGTTGAGCGAGGGGGTACCGGACGAGGCGGACTTCGACCCGTCGCCAATCCTGTATGAGCCGGTCTGGAGCGTCGCGCTCAAAGGACGCGGCCCCGGCTATCTCTGCATCAGCCGAGAGGGACGATTCGTAGAGGTTTCGGCCGGAGCTCGCCTCGTCCTCGCGGACTTCCGAGGCTTCGAACCCGGCGGCGATCAGGATCCGGCCGCGGACCTGCGCACGCCCGAGGGCAGGTGGAAGACGGGAGGCTTCTGCCGCGGCCAGCCGATCTACGACATCATCGACAACGGCCTGGTCCTGGGACCGGTTCAGCCCCTCGAACACGGTGAGTCGATCATCCTGAGGTCGCCTTGGCCTCATCAGCTCGAGGATGCCTGCTACCAGGTGGCCGGCCGCCGCTTGCCCAAGGCGGTTCTCAACGCGGCTTGGGCCGAGGTCGACAGCCGTGGCGAATCTCTGCCCGTGGTGGATGTGCTGGACGCCGCCTGAGAGGGGGAAAAGGCCCGTCGCGCCTGATTGTCCTGCGATTGTTCGAGGACTCGGCACGGGGGAGGGGCTGAATCGCCGATTCCGCTAAGTCATTGATAAGAATGGTGGACGCACCAGGGCTCGAACCTGGGACCCGCTGATTAAGAGTCAGCTGCTCTACCAACTGAGCTATGCGTCCGCGCCTGTCGGGCGAAGCGGCCATCTAGGGGCGGATGCCGCGGATTGCAACCGCGGCCACCTGCGCAGGCCGCCGTTGCCGCCGGCTTCGGCTCAATGGTCCGCGGTCACCGCCGCCAGCTCGTTGCCGGAAGGGTCGAGGAAGTGGAATCGGCGGCCGCCCGGAAAGGCGAAGATCGGCCGGACGATGCGCCCGCCGGCCGCCTCGACCGAGGCGAGCGCGGCTTCGAGGTCGGGCACGTCGATCACCGGCAGCGGCGCCCCGCTGGCCTCGGCGGGATCGGCCTGGAGTCCGATGTCGGTGTCGCCGGTCAGGGTCGCGGCATAGGTCGGGCCGAAACCGGTCAGGCTCCAGCCGAAGGCCGCTTCGTAAAAGCCCTTGGCCGAGGCGAGGTCGCCGACCGGAAGCTCGACATAGTTGAAGCGCGCCATGAGGGATGCTCCCCTTGCAGGCCGCCCCGGCGAAGGCGGGGCCGCGAGATGTGATGGACGCGGCGACTTTCAACCGCCGTCATCCCGGCCTTCGCCGGGATGACGGCCGATCAATAGCGCCGCAGAAGCCCGGACAGCCGCCCCTGGATCCGGACCTGCTCGGGCCGGTAGCGCTGCGGGTCGTAGCGGCGGTTGGCCGGATCGAGCCGGACCATCTGGCCTTCCTTGCGGTAGGTCTTGAGGGTCGCCTCATTGTCGTCGATCAGTGCGACCACGATCTCGCCGTCACGGGCGACGTCGGTCTTGCGGATGAGCGCGTAATCGCCGTCCAAAATGCCTTCGTCGACCATCGAATCGCCGGCCACCTCAAGCGCATAATGCTCGCCCGGCCCGAGCAAGGCGGCGGGGACGGGCAGGGTGGCCTGGCCCTCCAGCGCCTCGATCGGCATTCCGGCCGCGATCCGGCCGTGCAGCGGCAGCTCGACGACGTCATTGGCCGGCTGGAGCGACGCCGCGGGCGCCTTCGACTGAGGAGCGCTTCCGGGCTGGCCGTCGGGCATCCGCAATATCTCGAGCGCCCGCGCCCGGTTGGGCAGCCGGCGGATGAAGCCGCGCTCCTCGAGCGCCGAGATCAGGCGGTGAACGCCCGACTTGGACTTGAGCGCCAGCGCCTCCTTCATCTCCTCGAACGAGGGCGATATCCCGCTCTCCGCCAGCCGAGCCTGGATGTAGGTGAGCAGTTCACTTTGCTTGCGAGTCAGCATATCGATCCCCTGCGAAACGTATAAGGAACGTGTAGGGAACGTTACAGGGTATGTCAAGCGCTTCCGGAACAGGACGCGATTCTGGCGAAATTGGCAAGCAATTCATGGCCATGCTCGGTCGCGACGCTCTCGGGATGGAACTGGACTCCATGGATCGGCAGGTCGCGATGGCGAAGGCCCTGCACCGTCGAGTCGTCCGCCTCGGCATTGACCTCGAGGCAGTCGGGGACGCTCCCGGCCTCGACCGTCAGCGAATGGTAACGGGTCGCAGCGAACGGGGAGGGAAGGCCTTCGAACAGGCCGGTGCCGTCGTGCCTGAGGGCGCAGGTCTTGCCGTGGACGACGGTGCCGGCCCGGACCACCCGGCCCCCGAAATGCCGGGCGATCGCCTGGTGGCCAAGGCAGATCCCGAGCAGCGGCCGGCGCGCCTCGGCGCAGGCCGCGACCAGAGCCAGCGACTCCCCGGCCGATTCCGGGCCTCCGGGCCCGGGCGAGATCAGGAAGCCCCGGGCTCCGCTCGCCAGGGCTTCGGCGGCGCTTATCGAGTCGTTGCGCTCGACCCGCACCTCGGCGCCCAGCTCGCGCAGGTAATGGACGATGTTCCAGGTGAAGCTGTCGTAATTGTCGAGGATTAGGAGCGGCAGCCTGCCGAAGCCTTGCCCCATCTTATTGCGCGGGGCCGGTCCCGAGCAGCTCCGCCTTGACCGCGGCCAGCGCATCCTCGTTGCGCTTGATTTCCAGGCCGGAGCGGATCGCGGCGGTGAATTGCTGGGCATATTCGTCGCCGATGATCTGGGCGAACTGGCCGCGCACCGCCTGGACGAGGCCGGGCTCAGAGCGCGCGTCGCCCGGAACGATCCGGTCGAGATAGACGACGAACCAGCCGCGCCCGTCCGGCGCCGCGAGAAGCCGCGCCTTGCCGCGCGGAAGGCTGAACATCATCGCCATCGGCGGCGGCACCTCGGCGTTCTGGCGGGCGATGTCGCGGCGGGTGGCGGTGAGGGTCTGAAGAGCCGGAAGCTTGACCTGGGCCTGGGCGAAGGCCTGGGCCGGCGCGGTCCCGGCATTGATCTTGGCGACGATCGCGGCCGCGATCGCCCGAGCCCGCTCCGAAGCCCGGCGGACGATCAGGTCCGCCTTCACCCGGTCCCGGATCTGCGCCAGCGGCGGAGCGGCCGCGGGGATCGCCCGGGCGATCGCGACGACTGCGAAGCGCTGGTTCTCGGCGACGGTCTCGACCGCCGGATCCTCGCCGGGTTCCATCGCGAAGGCGCCCTCGAGCAGCGGCTGAAGCTCCGGCGGAAGCTGCCATCCGGCCGTGCCCGGAGCCGCCCCGGTCGCGGTGACCGGAGGCGACTCGCGGACCTGCAGCTTTTGCGCCGCGACGATCTCGTCGAACGTGGAGCCGTCGGCGATCGAATTCTCGATCTGGGTGGCGAGGTCGCCGACCGCATTCGCCGCCTTGCGCTGCTGGATCTGGGCGGCGAGCTCGCCCCGGACCGACTCCAGCGGCCGGGCCGCCGAGACGATGACGTCGTCGACCCTGACGACGTGCCAGCCGAACGGCGAGCGGATCGGCCCGATCGTCGAGCCCTTGGCCGCGGCCCAGGTCGCCGCTGCGACCGCCGCCGAGCTCTTGGCGGCGAAAGCCTCGCGGCTGTTGATTCCGAGGGCGATGTCGCTCGCGCTGAAGCCGGCGGCGGCGGCCGCGGCGGCAAAGCCGGCGCCGCCGGCGACCTTCTGGGCCAGCGCCCGGGCCGCCGCCTGGTCCTGAAGCACCACTTGCGACAGGCTGCGGGTCTCGCGAGCGGCATAAGCGGAATTCTGGCGATAGGCCGCCTGGATCTCGGCCTCGGTCGCCTGGGTGGCGGCGGCGACCTGCTCGGGCCCGAACAGGGCGTAGCGTATCACCCGACGCTCGGGGATGGTGTAGCGGGCCTGGCTGGTCCGGTAGAAGGCGGCGAGCTCGGCCTCGCCCGGCTCTTCGCCCGGCCCCATCGCCGCGGACGGAACGGCGCCGACGATCCCGCTGCGCTGCTCGAGCAGAAGCGAGGCATATTGGAGCGCCAGCGCGGCCGGCACGTGCGCGGATCCCGCCGCGGGCAGCACCAGCTGGCGCTGGATCAGCCTCGCCTCGATATCCTCTCGAAGCTGCTTCTCGGTCAGCTTCTCCTGCGCGAGGGCCCGGCGGAAGGTGGCGTCGTCGAAGCGGCCGGCAAGGTCGTGGAACGCCGGCACTCCGGCAATCTCCCGGTCGATCATCTGCCTCGATATGCCGAGGCCGCGCTCGCGGCCGAAGACCGTGCTGGCGGTGACGTCGATCAGCTGGGTCAGGACCTCCTCCATGGCGCCGCGCCGAAGGAAGCTCGCCATGTCGAGCTCGGGCTGCTCGCGCCGGAGCCGCTCGAACTGGCGCTGGGTCTCGTCGCGCAGGCGCTCGTTGGTGATCTTCTCGCCGCCGACGCTGGCGACGGTGCCGGAGCGAAGGCCGCCGAGGTCGCCGAGCCCGCCTCCGCCGGTGCCGAAGCCGGTGATGACCATCGCGACCAGGGTCAGGAAAAGGACTCCGAGCATGAGCTTCGCCATGAGGCCGCGGCGGAAAGAGGAGAGCATCGGGCTGGTGATCCTGGCGGTGGGGAGGAAAGTCAGGCGGGTCATAGAAGCGCGGCCCGGCTCGGGCAAGCTTGGCAGGCCGTGCCCCGGTTGCTACGCGCCGGGCCGTCGCAGGGGAATCGAACATGCACGTCCGCCGCAAGCTGGTCGCCGGCAACTGGAAGATGAACGGCAGCCTCGCGGCTTTGGCCGAGATCGCCGCGATCGCCGAAGCGGCGCGCGGAGCCGGCGGAGTCGACGTCGCGATCTGCCCGCCCTTCACCCTGATCCCGTCGGCCGCGGCCCGCTCCGGGGGACTCGCCGTCGGCGGGCAGGATTGCCACTGGGCGCCAAGCGGAGCCCATACCGGGGCGGTGTCGGCGGCGATGCTGAAGGAAGCCGGGGCGAGGCTGGTCATCGTCGGCCACAGCGAATGCCGGGCCGAGCGTGGCGACGAGGACGAGGTCGTCCGCCGCAAGGCCGAGGCGGCGCTTGCCGTGGGCCTCCAGGCGATCGTCTGCGTCGGCGAGAGCGAGTCGGAGCGCGCCGCCGGCGAGGCCGAGCGGCGGGTCGGCGACCAGCTCGCCGGCTCGCTTCCCGAATCCGCGGCCGACGGCCTGATCGTCGCCTATGAGCCGATCTGGGCGATCGGCACCGGCAAGGTCGCCAGCCCGGCGGACGTGGCGGCGATTCACTCGGTCATTCGCGGGTCGCTGGTCGGCCGCTTCGGCGAGCCGGGCGGCCGGATCCGGATCCTCTACGGAGGCTCGGTCAACGCCGGCAACGCCGCCGAGCTGTTCGCGGTCGACGACGTCGACGGCGCCCTGGTCGGCGGCGCGAGCCTCACCGCCGCCCAGTTCGTTCCGATCATCGAGGCGGCGGCGAGGAGTTGAAGCGGGCCGCCCGATCCACTAAGTCCGCCCCACACGCCCCAGCATATTTCCCCCTGGGATGCCGGCCTTCGCCGGCATGACGAATCCAAGACCGAGGCCCCCCGATGTTCACCTTCCTCCTGATTCTCCAGTCGATCGTCGCCGCTTCGATGGTCGCGGTGATCCTGATGCAGCGCTCGGAAGGCGGCGGCCTCGGAGTGGGCGGAAGCCCTTCCGGGCTGATGTCCGCTCGCGGAGCGGCCGATTTCCTGACCCGGGCGACCTCGATCCTGGCGACCCTGTTCGTCATCCTGTCGATCGCCCTGGCCGGCCTAGCCTCGCTCGAGCGCGCTCCGACCAAGATCGATCCGGCGCTGTCCAAGGCGGCTCCGCGCGGCCAGCCGCTGGCCCCGGCCGCTCCGCCGGTCGCCGACCCGCTCGCCGGCGCCGCCGCCCAGTCGGCCGGCAATTCCGCCGCCGCCAACGGAGCCGTGCCGCTCGCCCAGTGATTCTTCGACTTTCCGCCCGGCCGCTCGCTCCGAATGAGCGAAAGCGGCTCGGCGGCTCCGCCAGGCTAAGGCTTGGGCGCGGGCCCGGGCCCGTCCCGAAGCACCGCTCCGGCCACGGCCGCCGCCTGGCCTCGAATGTCGGGGACCGCGACGATCTCCCAGAAGGCGCCTCGGGTCAGCGGCCCGAGCGCGTAGAGCGCGGGGCCGGGGCCGCCGCCGATCAGTCGCGACCCGCGGTCGACGTCGAGGCCGAGGCCAAGCCGGTCCGGCCGGGCCCGGCCGCTCGCGATCAGGCTTCGGATCAGCGGATCCTCGACCCGGCCGATCTCGCCCTGCGGGCCGGTGCAGTTGACCACCGCGGCGAATTGCCGGCGAAGCTCGCCGCCGCCGCGGCGGGCGAGAGTGACCCGGTCGCCCTCGACGCGCTCGATCCGGGCCGCGGCCACCTCCAGCCGGCCCGATCGCCGCATGTCCTCGATCCTCGAGGCGACCTGGGGAGCGATCCGGTGCCGGTGGACGTCCCACCAGGGGCGAAGGTGGCGAAGGAACCGCCTTTGCTCGGCCTCGGTGAACCCGTTCCACAAGTCCGCGCTGTGCGGTCGGAGCCCGTCGACCGAAGCCCGCCAGGGCGAACGGCTTCGAACCTCGCCCAGAAGCTCGCCGAGCCGACCCGGCGGCGCCCGATCGAGCGGGGCGGGCGCCGGCGAGACATGCGCCCGGGGCGCCAGCCCGCGCCTCGACGCGGCGAGAATCCGGCCGGCGAAGCCCGCTTCCTCGAGGCTGACCGCCATGTCGACCATGGTGAGCCCGGTTCCGACGAGCAGGAGCTCGCCGCCGCCGGCCGCGGCCTCCGCCAGCCGGGCCGAGCCCTCCGCGCCCCACGGGTCGTGGATCGCTCCGGGCCCGAAGGCCGCGGGAAGCCGCGAGGGATAATTGCCGCCGGCGAGCACGACCGAGTCGCAGCGGATCCGCTCGCCCGAGGCCAGCACCAGGCCCGCTTCGTCCGCCGCCGCCGCCTCGCCCGTCACCCGCTCGACCGCCGGCGCCGAGTCGAGCAGCCCTGCGAGGTAGCGGCGATAGTCGCGCCGGGGCACATAATCGTCGGGACCGTGGCCGGCCGTTGCCGCCCAGGCCGTGAAATGGTCGGGCTCGCCGGCCAGCGCGCTCATGTTGCGGGCGCGGACGTTCAGCAGGTGGCCCGGCGAGCCGGTTCCGTAGGCGGCGCCGGCGGCGAAGCGCCCGCTCTTCTCGATCAGGACGACCTCGGCCGACGGGTCCGCCCGGGCGATCTCGACCGCCGCGATCGTCCCCGAATATCCCGCCCCGACGATCGCAACCCGCATCACGGCCTCCTAGCGGACAGGTTGGAGGCCGTCACCCCGCCCCCTCGCCGTCATCCCGACCCCTCGCCGTCGTCCGACCCCTCGCCGTCGTCCCGACCCCTCGCCCCGCCGTCATCCCGGCGAAAGCCGGGACCTCCGGACGAGAAGTCTCGCCGCGTCTCCCCGAGGTTCCGGCTTTCGCCGGAATGACGGCGAGGGGTGCGAAAAAACCGATTCGCGCCCTTGCCCCGAGGGGCCCTGTCTCTCTATCCGGTGACTCCCATGGCGCGGTTCATTTTCATCACCGGCGGCGTGGTCTCATCGCTTGGCAAGGGCCTGATGGCCGCGGCCCTCGCCGCGCTCCTCCAGGCGCGCGGCTACAAGGTGAGGATCCGCAAGCTCGACCCCTATCTCAACGTCGATCCGGGGACGATGTCGCCCTACCAGCATGGCGAGGTCTACGTCACCGACGACGGCGCCGAGACCGATCTCGACCTCGGCCATTACGAGCGCTTCACCGGAGTCCCCGCCCGCCAGGCCGACAACGTCACCTCGGGCCGGATCTACCAGGGGATCATCGCCAGGGAGCGCAAGGGCGACTATCTCGGAGCCACCGTCCAGGTCGTCCCCCACGTCACCAACGCGATCAAGGAGTTCATCGCCGCCGACCTCGAGCCCGACCTCGACTTCCTGATCTGCGAGATCGGCGGAACCGTCGGCGACATCGAGAGCCTGCCCTTCATCGAGGCGATCCGCCAGTTCAGGAACGAGCGGCCCCGCGGCGAGACCCTCTCCATCCACACCACCCTCGTCCCCTACATCGCCGCCGCCGGCGAGCTGAAGACCAAGCCCACCCAGCACAGCGTCCGCGAGCTGACCAGCCTCGGGATCCAGCCCGAGATCCTCGTCTGCCGGACCGAGCATCCGCTCCCCGATTCCGACCGGGCCAAGATCGCCCTCTTCTGCAACGTCCGCAAGGAAGCGGTCATTCCCGCCCTCGACGCGAGGAGCATCTACGCCGTCCCCGCCCAATATCACGAGGCCGGCCTCGACGCCGAGGTCCTGCGCGCCTTCGAGATCATCACCGCGCCCGAGCCCCGGATGGAGCGCTGGGACGACGTCGTCGACCGGCTGTTCAACTGGGAGAGCGAGGTCACGATCGGGGTCGTCGGCAAATATGTCGGACTCCAGGACGCCTATAAGAGCCTGACCGAGGCGCTCGTCCACGGCGGCATGGCCAACCGGGTCAAGGTCAGGATCTCCTGGCTGGACGCCGAGCTCTTCGAGCATCCCGAAGCCGACATCCCCGCCCAGCTCGAGCCCCTTCACGGAATCCTCGTCCCGGGCGGCTTCGGCGAGCGCGGAAGCGAAGGCAAGATCGCCTCGGTGCACTTCGCCCGGGAGCGCAAGGTCCCCTTCTTCGGAATCTGCCTCGGGATGCAGATGGCCTGCATCGAGGCGGCGCGGAACCTCGCCGGCATCTCCGGCGCCACCTCGACCGAATTCGGCGAAGCCGAAGAGCCCGTCGTCGGCCTCATCACCGAATGGATGAGCCCCGAAGGCCTCCAGCAGCGCCGCGACGCCAATGGCGACCTCGGCGGCACCATGCGCCTCGGCGCCTATGAAGCGGTCCTCGCCGGCAACAGCCACGTCAGGGGCATTTACGGCTCGGAGCGCATCAGCGAACGCCACCGCCACCGCTACGAGGTCAACATCCACTACAAGAACGCGCTCGAGCAGGGGGGTCTCCTGTTCACCGGCATGAGCCCGGACGGAGCGCTTCCGGAGATCGTCGAGCGGCCCGACCATCCCTGGTTCGTGGGCGTGCAGTTCCACCCGGAGCTGAAATCCAAGCCCTTCGATCCGCACCCCTTGTTCGCCTCGTTCATAGAGGCGGCCGTCAAGCAATCCCGGCTGGTCTAGCGCTGCGCCGATCGAAGGGTTCAGCCACAAGGACCTGATCGTCCTGAGCCTGCCGAAGGACCCGCATCCGCCGTTCCCGAGCTTCGTCGAGGCGGCGGCCGCTCGGCGCGGTCCCGGCCGCGATCCTTGCCGGAAATCGGGCCTTCGAGGCGCCGGCCGAACGCCGGAACGCAATGGCTTGCCGGACTGTTACGCCGTCACCTCCCACCTATGCAGGGCCGAGATGACAGAGGAACAGGAAGTCGCAGCGATCCCGCTCGCGGAGGAGCGCGTGTCCGTCACCAAGCGCGAGGTCGAGACCGGCCGCCTGCGAATCCAGGTTTCCGTCGAGGAACGGCAGGATAAAGTGCCGGTCGAGCTCGCCCATGACGAGGTCGAGGTCGAGCGCGTTCCGGTGAACAAGGCCGTCACCGAGCTGCCCAGCGTCCGGCTGGAAGGCTCGACCACGATCATCCCCGTCGTCGAGGAAGTCGTGGTCGTGGAGAAGCGCCTCATCCTCGTCGAAGAGCTCCACGTGCGCCGCAAGTCGGTGGCCGAAACCCGGGAGATACCGGTCGTGCTCCGCTCCGAGCAGGTGCGCATCGACCGGAGCGGAGATCTCGATGGCGCCGACGCGGCGGTCGCGCCCGTTCGGCCGGGAAGAATCGTATGAGCCAGATCGTCACCGCCTTGTACGATTCGCGCGAGGAGGCCGCCCGGGCCCTGCATGCCTTGAGGGCTGAAGTCTCGCTCAGCCACGCCGGCATTTACGATCGGTCCGATGCGCGCCTCCAGGCCCTGCGGCATGTCGATCTTACCGCGGAGGAGCGAGCGGCTTGCGAGGCCAAGCTCGCGACCGGAGACTATCTGCTCCTTGCCCGGCCCCGAGGCGGGGAGGGCCCCGACGACATAATTTCGGTCCTCGAGCGAGTCGCCGCCGAGCCGCCTCGCGAGACCCGCTCCCCCGAGCCTTCACAGGGCGCCGGCGCGGCGGGGAGCAGTCCTCCGGTCGTTGCCCAGGAGCGCATTCCCCTGGTCGAGGAGGAGCTTCAAGTGGGAACCCGCGAGGTCGTTCGGGGCGGGGCGAGGGTCCGCACCCGGGTCGAAGAGGTTCCGGTCGCGCAGGAAATCGAGCTGATGAGCGAGTTCGTCCGAGTCGGGAGCCGCCCCGCCTCGAGGCCTGTCAGCGAGGAGGAGCTGGAGAAGGGCGGCCTTCTTCGCGACCGAGTGATCGAGATCGCCCAGGTCCGGGAAGAGGCCGTCGTCAGCAAGGACGTCTTCGTTCGCGAGGAAGTCGTCGTCACCAAGACCATTGAGCGCCGGGTCGAGCAGATCCAGGAAAGTGTTCGTCGAACCGTGGTTGAGACGGAGGACCTCGGCAAGGAGGTCGCGGGCGCGCGAGGGCAGCCGTGAGCGACCGGCGCGACGATGGTCCATCCGAGCCGGGTTCGGCTCCCGGCCAGTCCGGCACGCCCGCTGAAGGGCAGCCCCGCAAGCCCCGAATCGAGGTGCTGCAGCCGGGCCCGGCAGCCGCCCCGGGGGCCCGCCCCGCACAAGGCGCCGATACGACCCGCGCCGACTCGGCGGGTGCCGCCCCGCCGGGGGCCTCGCCGGCTCGGCCCTCGTGGATCGCCGGCCAGCCCCGGCCGGCCGACACCGTCTCGGAGCGGAGGCGCGGCGGGCTGTCGCGTTCGCCGACGACGCTGCTGATCCTCCTGGCCTGCATCGTCATTGCCGGCTTCCTCTTATACACTTATCTTTCGAGCGAACGGGGAGCCGAATATCCCGGCAAGGGGACGCGATTGAGCTCGGAGGATGCGGACCTGATTGGAGAGCCGCAGGCCGATTCCGGGGCGGCGACGACCGAGGAGCCGACCGAAGCGCCGGCCGCCGCAGGCATCGACGATGGAGCGGTCTCCGAAACCGGGCCCGCCGCCTCGCCGGCGCCCCAGACGGCGCCCCAGCCGGAATCGCAGCCGGCGCCCCGGCCGGCGCCGCCGCGTGCCGCCGCGCCGGAAGCCCGGCCGGAGGTCGCCGACGGGCCGGAAGCGCCTCCCCCCGACAAAAGCGAGGCCGAAGCCGAAGCCGACGCCGCCGACACCGTTCAAGCCTTTTACTCGGCGCTGAGCGCCGGCGACGGCGCGTCGGCCGCGCGCCTGGTCATACCCGCGAAGCGGGGGAGCGGGCCGCTCTCGGCGGGGGCGCTGACCCGCTATTACTCCTCCTTCCGCCGCCCGCTGCGGTTGCGCCGGGTCGTCCCCGTGAATGCCGACACGATTCGAGTGGCGTATGATTATGTGCTGGCCGACGGGCGGGTCTGCCGCGGGCAGGCGGCGGTCGACGTGGTCCACAGGGGTGGCCGAAGCCTGATCAGCGGCATCAGAACGCGCGGGCCCTGCTAGGAGCGCCGGATCCAGGTTGAATCGTCACCCCGGACCTGGGAAATTCGGTGACAGTGCACGAATTCAGGGAAATTCGGTGACAGTGCACTAATTCAGCTGCGGTTGGCGGTGAGCCACTCGAGCCGCGTTTTGCGGAAAATAGTTCGAAATTCGGTGACAGTGCACTAATTCAGCTGCGGTTGGCGTGAGGCCAGGCGAGTCACATTTGCGGAAATAGTGCACTGCCACCGAATTGCGATTGGCGTGAGCCCACTCGAGCCGCGTTTTGCGGAAATAGTGCACTGTCACCGAATTGCTGTCACCGAATTGCCGGGCGGGTCGTTCGACCGAATGCAAAAATTTGCGGAGGCGCGTCGCTCTCGGCTGTTGCGGCTGCGGCGCATCGGCCTCGGCTGCGTTCGGTCAGCCGCCCGCGCCCGGCGACGGGACGGCGGCGGCCCGGCACTGAGCCGGCAACGGTCCGGCGGACGCCCGGCAGTGAGCCCGCAACGGCCCGGCGGTCATCCGGCACCGGGCCGGCAGGGGCACGGCCATCGCCCGGCGGGGAGGGGCAGGGGTCCAGGCCGCGCGGCGCCGCCGCGCCGAGTCGTCCGGGACGCCGCCTCCGACCCGTCGAGCGGCCCAGCAAAAGGGGTTTCGGAAAGCAGCCGAGCGTCGATCGAAGGGGTGGGCAGGCCCGATCGCTCCGGCTCCCGCCGATCTTGGCGCATCCCCAGATTCATGCTATGTTCTCGCCATGCCTCAATCCGCCCCGGCGCCCCGATTAATCGGCGGAACCGATCAAAACCGCCCCACTTATCGGAAGGAATTTTATTTATCGGCCAACTTCGGAACTTCCGCGCCTTTCCGACGCCCGGTCGTTTGCGCAATCGCGGGTAAGCCTCCCGCGGCGCTGCCGCGCTAGGAAGCGCGTCTACATTTGTTTTCGCGGGGGATAATCGTTATGGTACGTGGGTTTACGCTTCTTCTCGGATCGGCGGCGATGCTGGCCCTCGCCGCCTCCGGCTCGGCCTGGTCGCAGACCGCCGCGCCCGCCGCATCGGCGGCGCAGGCCAGCGAGGAAGACCCGCCGCAGATGACCTTCCCCGGCTGGGGCCTGAACCCCGCCGACCTCGACCCCGCCATCAAGCCGGGCGACGATTTCGACGCTTATGTGAACGGCAAGTGGAAGGCCGCCACGCCCATTCCGGCCAAATATCCCTCCTACGGAGTCACCACCAGCCTTCGCATCGGGTCGGAGCGGGCGGTGAAGGCGATCATCGACGATCTCGCCGCCCGGCAGAACGCGCCCGGCAGCCTCGAGGGGCGGGTCGCCGACATGTATCGGGCCTATGTCGACGTCGACTCGATCAACCGCGCCGGCCTCGCCCCCGCCAAGCCCTATCTGGACCGGATCGCTTCGGTGAAGAGCCATGAGGAGCTCGCCGCGCTCTGGGCGGTGACCGGCTATCCGGCGCCGATGGGGACGTTCGTCAGCATCGACCGCGGCGACCCCAACCGCAACATCCTCTATTACGGCATCGGCGGGATCGGATTGCCCGACCGCGACAATTACCTGGTCGACAATCCCCGCAACCTCGAGATGCGGGCCAAGTATCTCGATTACATGACCTTCCTGCTCGGCAAGGCCGGCCACGCCGCCCCCCGCGCCGGGGCCGAGAGCGTCTATGCGCTGGAGAAGAAGATCGCGGCGGCGATGTGGGACCGGGCGCTTTCGCGCAATCCCGAGCTCACCACCAACCGGATGTCCCATTCCGAGCTGGTCGCGATGGCCCGGCCCTTCCCAATCGAGCGCTACCTCGCCGGGCGGCAGATCCTTTCGACCGACCGGTTCAACGTCATCCACGTCCCGCCCAGCGCCGAGAAGATCAAGTCGCAGAACCTCACTCCCGAGCAGCTCGCCAAGCTCGGCTCGGGGCTTCCCGCGATGATGGAGCTCATCATGGCGACCCCGCTCGACACCTGGAAGGCGTGGATGAACGTGCGGCTGCTGTCGGGCGCCGCCGACCTCCTTCCGAGCGACATCGACGAGGCCCAG
Source organism: Allosphingosinicella sp. (assembly GCA_036386795.1). Lineage (GTDB taxonomy): Bacteria > Pseudomonadota > Alphaproteobacteria > Sphingomonadales > Sphingomonadaceae > Allosphingosinicella. Next base: position 19,304 of record DASVUZ010000048.1, on the reverse strand, counting down.
TTCGCCTTCTACGGCAAGTTCCTTCAGGGCCGCGAGCGCCAGCGCGACCGCTGGCAGCGCGCCGTCACCGAGGTCGAGGGAAGCCTCGGCGAGGCGGTCGGCAAGGTCTATGTCGAGCGCCATTTCCCGCCGTCGAGCAAGGCGGCGATGGAGGAGCTGGTCGCGAATCTCAGGCTCGCGATGACCGAGAATCTGAAGGACCTGGCCTGGATGACCCCGGCCACCCGAGCCGCCGCCAAGGCCAAGCTCGACGCCCTTCGCGTGAAGATCGGCTATCCCAACAAGTTCGAGACCTATGACGGCCTCGCCGTCACTCCGAACGACCCGATCGCCAACCGCCTGTCCGCGGCGCGCTGGCAATGGCGCGACCAGCTCGACGAGCTGAGGAAGCCGGTCGACCGCGACAAGTGGCTGATGACTCCTCAGACTGTGAACGCCTATTACATGCCGACCGCCAACGACATGGCCTATCCGGCCGGCTATCTGCAGCCGCCCAATTTCAACGCCAGCGCCGATCCGGCGGTCAATTACGGGGCGATAGGCGCCACGATCGGCCACGAGATCGGCCACGGCTTCGACGACAACGGCTCGCGCTACGACGGCACCGGGGCCCTGAGGAACTGGTGGACGCCCGAGGACGCCGCCACCTTCAAGAAGCTCGGCGAGCGGCTCGAGGCCCAGTACAACGCCATCTGCCCGCTCGACGAAGGGAAGAAGTGCCTCAGCGGCAAGCTCACCCTCGGCGAGAATCTGGGCGATCTCGGCGGGCTCTCGATGGCCTACAAGGCCTATCGCCTGTCGCTCAAGGGCAAGGAGGCGCCGGTGATCGACGGCTTCACCGGCGACCAGCGCTTCTTCCTCTCCTACGCCCAGCATTACCGGACGATCTATCGCGAGCCCTTCCTTCGCCAGCTGATGGAGACCGACCCCCATTCGCCGGGCTTCGCTCGGGTCAACGCGGTGCTTCGGAACTTCGACCCCTTCTACAAGGCGTTCAACGTCAAGGCGGGCGACAGGATGTACCTGCCGCCGGCGGAGAGGGTGCGGGTCTGGTAGGGCAGGGGAGCGTCTATCGACGCGCAGACGCTAACGCCGTGCCGGGTTCGATCCGGCGGTAGCTCCCGCTTGGACTTGCCTGGGCTTGCGCAAAACAGCGTTCGCCGTTGAAATATATAAGTGCTGTGATATCTCCGGTGGCTCAGGCATCGGGAGCGATCGGATGAGAGCGGACAGGATCATCGTGGCGGGGATGTTGGCGGCGGCGGCGACGGGCGCTTCGGGGCAGTCGGGAGCGGCGCCCCCGGCCGCGGCGGCGGCGCCATATGACTCGGCCGCGGTGGTGGCCGAGGTCCGCAAGATCATCTCCGAGCGCTACGTGCTTCCGGAGCGCAGGCCGGCGCTCGACTCGGCCCTCGCGGAGGGGCTGAGGTCGGGCCGCTACTCGGTCCGCGAGCCGGCCCTGCTGGCCGAGCGGATCAACGCCGATCTCGCCCGGGTCGGCCGCGACCATCATCTCAACTTCAAATATGACCCCCAAAAGGTCGCGATGATGATGGCGCGCACCGCCGACGACCGGCCCGACCCCTCCGCCCACGAGCTCGACGTTCGCCGCGACAATCACGGGGTGAGGGAGCTCAGGGTGCTCCCGGGCAACGTGCGCTACCTCGAACTCTCCGGATTCGCCTGGATCGGCGAGGAGAGCGCGGCGGCGCTGGATTCGGCGATGGCGTTCCTCAAAGGCGGCGACGCGGTCATCATCGACCTTCGGCGCAACGGCGGCGGGACCGGGCGAGCCGTCCACCAGCTCATCAGCCACTTCGTCGAGGCGGACAAGCCGCTCATCACCTTCTACAGGGGCGGCGAGGCGTCGCCGACGATGAAGAGCCTGCCCGGCCTCAGCTCCATGGTCGGAAAGCCGCTCTATGTCCTGACCAGCGGCGGCACCGGCTCGGCGGCCGAGGAATTCGTCGGCCACGTCGCCGGCTACAAGCTCGGCGAAGTGGTCGGAGCGCCGACTTCGGGAGCGGCTTACATGAACGGCATGTACGCGATCGAGGGCGGCTTCGAGCTCAGCGTCTCCGAAGCGAGGCCGGTGCTGGCCGCCACCGGCAAGGACTGGGAACGGGTCGGAATCGCCCCGACCCTCCAGGCTCCGGTCGAGACCGCGCTCGAGACCGCCCATGTCCATGCCCTTCGCAAGCTGGCCGGCGCCGCCGACTCGACCCGCCGCGCCCGCCTCGAGGCTCTTGCCGCCGGGATCGAGGCGGTGGGCCGGCCCGGAACTCCCGCCTCCGCCCTCGCCGCTTACGCCGGGACTTACGGGGACCGCCGGATCTTGGTCGAGGGCGGAAGGCTCTGGTACCGCCAGGCAGAGCGGCCCCGCCGGCTGATGGTCCCGCTCGGCGGGCACCTCTTCACGCTCGCGGACGATCCGCTGATGCGCCTGACCTTCCAGCCTGCGGGCGGCAGGATGAGCGCCTTCGACCTCGGCCTCGCCGAGGGGCCGGCGCAGGGCCGCTTCGAGCGAACGGGATGACGCCGTCCTCCGCCGCGCCGGCCGGGCGTTTTTCGCTTTACAGCCGCCGCCGCCGCGTCGGACAGTCGCGCCCGCATGCCGGGCGGGCGGAGGCGGACGTGAAACATATCCCGAACGAAGCGGGCCTTGGCACCCTCCTCCGGCACCTGGTCGACCTGCTCGACGGGGATGTCGAGGCGGTCTATCGCGAGCAGGGCCTCGACTGCCGGTCGCGCTTCACCCCCGTCATCCGCCACCTCGAGCGCTCCGGACCCAGCTCGATCCGCCAGATCGCCCTGGCGAGCGGCCTTACCCATTCGGCGATCAGCCAGACCCTCTCCGAGATGCTCAAGAAGGGCCTCGTCGAAAGCGCTCCGGGCCGAGACGCGCGCGAGCGGATTATTTCCTTCACCCCCGCCGGCAGGGCCCTGCTCCCGAAGCTCCACGCCGTCTGGGGGGCGATCTGGGCCGCCGCCGACGAGCTTTCGGCCGAGGTTGGGACCCCGCTGGCCGACGTCTTGGAGCGAGCCGTCGCCGCAATCGGGTCGCGCCCGTTCAGGGAGCGGATCCTCGGCCGGATGAGCGAGGGCACGGGTCCGGCCGAGAGGGCAGGCTAGACCGGTTGTCGGGACGCTGGCATCGGCCGATGACCGGCAGGGCAGGGGCCGCGGCTGGCCCTTCCGGTTGTTCTGAACTAAGCTCCCGAAGGCCGAGGCCAGGCCCGGCGGGACAGATCAGGAGCAAGCCCATTCCCTTCCCAGCCTTTCCCCTTCTCCTCCTCCTCGCCGCCGCCCAGGCGCCCGCGCCCGCTCCCGGCACCCACGAGCGTTTCTTCGTCGGGCGCACCGAGGGCACCGGCACGGTGCAGATGATCATGGCCGGCCGCCACGGAGTCCGCGACCGCGGCGAGGGGCGGCTCGATCGCTCGGGGGCGTTATTGTTCGACCAGGTCGTCTACGAGGAAGGCAAGGCCCCGCGCCGCCGCTCCTGGCGGCTGGTGCGCAGCGGCAACCGGATAAACGGCACCATCTCCGACGCGGTCGGGACGGTGAAGGGCGAGATCAGGGGCAGCGTCCTCCACCTCAGCTATCGGGCGCGCGAGGCCAATGCCTGGGTCGAGCAGCGCATCACCCTCCACCCGGGCGGGCGCACCGCCTCCAACCGGATGGTGTTCAGCAAGCTGGGAATGAGAGTGGCAACCGTCCAATCCACCATCCGCAAGCTCGACTGAGCCGCCGGTCGGGACGTGAGCTGTCCCTGGCGGTAGGCTCGGCGCCGGCCTCGACCGGGCCGAATCTCGATCCGCTGGGGCGCGACTGCCTCTGCACCCTATCATCCCTTCCGAATCGGTCCAAATTCGGTTTGACTCGGCCGCGCCGCGAAGGCCCCATCGCCGTTCCATCCGCATCGGGGAGCGAGCGCATGAAGAAGATCGCCATAGCCTTGTCGTTGCTGGCCGCGGTCGCGCCGGTCATGGCGCTGGCGCAGGGCAGCGGGGTCCGGATCCGGATCACTTATTACAGCAGCCATGGCGGCGCCGTCGTCGGCGAGTTCGTCGAGCTGTGCGACGGCACCAGCTACTGGAACGGCTATCCGACCGAGCACAGCAGCTACCAGCAATATGATTGCTGAGCCAGGCTGACGCCGGGCCGGGCTCGGCGTCGGAAAAGCGATCGCCGCGCGGCCGCTCGCGGCCTAGAGCGGCCCCGGCCCGTCGTCGCGCCGCCGGGCCTCGTCGCGCGCGGCGGCGCTTCGCAGCGTGTCCATCTCGGCCGAATCCTTCTGGAGGCGCCTGTTCTCGGCCTCGAGCTCGGCGCAGCGCGCCCGCTCCTCCTTGTAGCGGCGCTTCCACTTGCCGCCCGCCATCATCGCCATTCCGATGACGAGGCCGAGCAGGAAGATGAGGCCGACGATGAGCCATTGGTCGGAAGTGAAGAGGGTCACGGCATCGGTCTCCGCTTGTTTCGGCAGCGGATCAATGAGGGCGGCGGCCGATTGTTCCCGCCGGCGGCCCGGCCCGAGCGCGATTACGTGGCGGCGAAGGCCGCGATCGGCCCCCGGCCTGCGCCGGGGACCGGCTCAGGACTTGAACAGATTGTCGGAGATCGAGCAGGCCGCCGGGCCGAGGATGACGACGAACAGCACCGGAAGGATGAACAGGATCAGCGGCACCGTCATGATCGCCGGCAGCCGCGCCGCTTTCTCCTCGGCGCGCATCATCCGCTCGTTGCGGAACTCGGCCGCGAGGACTCGCAGCGCGGAGGCGAGGGGCGTGCCGTATTTCTCGGTCTGGATCATGGTGGTGACGACTCCGCGCACCGCCTCCAGATCGATCCGGTTGGCGAGATTCTCGAAGGCCGAGCGGCGGTCGGTGAGGAAGCCCAGCTCGATCGAGGTCAGTGCGAATTCGTCGCCCAGCTCGGGATAGGCCTTGCCGAGCTCGCGGGCGACGCGGTTGAAGGCGGCGTCGACGGTGAGGCCGGCTTCGGCGCAGATGACGAGCAGGTCGAGCGCGTCGGGGAGGCCCTTGCGCACATTGTTGGAGCGCTTGGAGACCTTGTTCTTGAGCCACAGGTCCGGCGCCTTGTAGCTTCCGATCAGCGAACCCGCGACCAGGCCGTAGCGCTTGATCGCGCCCCATTCGGGGAACCAGTCGAGCACATAGACGCCGAGGATGACGATGGTGCCGATGACGATCGGAAGCACCAGCCGGGCGAAGATGACGACGAAGGCGAGGTCCTTGGAGCGGATTCCGGCCTGCATCAGCTTGCGCTGCGCCTTCTCGACCTGCTCGTCCTGGAGCATCTTGAGAGAGCCGAGGACTCCGCGGACCTTGTCGGCCATCTCGTTCTTGTTGGTGATGTTGCGCCGACGCTTCGACGTCGAGGCCACGATTCCGGCCTTCAGCTGCTCGCGCCGCTCGTTGAGCGCCTTCACCCGCTTCGCCATCGGGTCGCGGACGGTGGTCGCGGCGTAGATCGCGACGAGCACGGCGAAGGTGGCGACGGCGGCCATGAAGGTCGCCACCATCACCACGTCGATCCCCATGACGGTCGGTCCGGATGCAGGTGTCGTCATTCTCGAACCGTCCCTAGATCTCGAAGTCGACCATCTTGGCCATGATGAACACGCCGATCCCCATCCAGACCAGCCCGCCGGCGCCGGCGATCATCAGCCGCTCGTCGACGAAGAAGCCCTGCATGTAGGTGCCGTTGATGAACCAGATCAGGATGAAGACGATGAAGGGGAGGGACCCCACGATCCAGGCCGAGGCCTTGGATTCGGAGGACATCGCCTTGATCTTGAGCTTCATCTGTGCCCGCTTCCTCAGCACGTCCGAAAGGTTGGCGAGAGTCTCGGCGAGGTTGCCGCCGGTTTCGCGCTGGATGGCGAGCGTGATGACGAAGAACTGGAATTCGGGCGTTCCGAGCCGGTCCGCCACCTCCTGAAGCGCCGCCTCCATCGTGCGGCCGATCTTCATCTTGTCGGAAACGGTGCGGAACTCGTCGCCGATCGGGCCGGCGATTTCGTCGGCGACGATTCCGAGCGTTTCGGAGATGGGAAGGCCCGAGCGGAGGCCGCGGACCATCAGGTCGATCGCGTCCGGAAAGCGGGAGGTGAACTTGGCGACCCGCCGCTTGATCAGCTTGCCGACGATGAAATGGGGCACTCCGATTCCGGCGAACAGGCCGACGAAGATGGCCAGCGGAAAGGGCAGCCCCTTCAGGATCAGAAGCGCCGAGATGACGACGATGATTCCGAGGGACGCCAGCCCGTACTGGGCCAGGGTCCAGGTCCGCCCGGTCTGCTGCAGGCGCTGGCGAAGCAGAGCGGGCTTGGGGATCAGGCGCTGGGCGAGCCCGTCCATCTTCGACTGGTTGCGGGTCTGCAGGATGCGCTTCAACTGCGCCTGGGTCGCGACCTCGTTCGACTTGCTGTGGCGCTCGCGAACGCTCTCGAGGCGCCGGTTCTGCGCCTTTGCGGCCGACGGCCCGCGGACGGCGAACAGCATCATCGCCAGCACCGCCAGCACTCCGCCACCCAGCAACAGCATCGGCAAGCTCAGCACCCTCGACTCCTATTCCACAGGCCGACTCGCGGCGGCGCCCAGGTCACGCCGTCGCCGGCTTGGGCTTCTTGGCGACCAGCGACTTCAGGCTGAACTTGTCGAGCAGCGACTTCGGAGCGTCCGCCGCCGCACCTGCCGCGGTGGCGGCTTCGCCCCCCTCCACCGTCGCGGTGGTGAGAGTGAGGAGCTGGGTCAGCGGGCCGCTCACCTTCGACGAGGTCGCGACCTTGGCGAAAGGCTGGCCGAGCTTGGCCGACTGCGCCGCCGCTTTCGGCTCGAACGGAACGACGACGTCGACCGGGCGCTCGATCGACTGCTCGAAATCCTTGCGGCTGATTTCCTGCGCCCCGGAGGCCACCCGGTTGGCGACGACGATCAGCCGGGCCTGAGGCGCGTTGGCCTTGAGCCAGCTCAGGATCCGGATCGCGTCGCGGGTGGCGGCGAGGGTGAACTCGACCGCGATGATGATGACATGGGCGTCCTGGACCAGGTGCGGATGCTGGACCAGCATCGCCCTGGGCAGGTCGAGAACCGTGCTCTCGAACGCGTTGCGAAGCTCCTCCTGGAGCTGGAAGAAGGCGGTGCCGTCGTTGAGGAGCGGCTGGTTGAGCGGGGCCTCGGCGGAAAGGACGCACAATTTCTCGTTCGCCCGGACCATCGCCCGCTCGATGAACAGGCCGTCGATCCGGCTCGGATTCTCGATCGCGTCGGTGAGGCCGCGGCCGGGCTCGAGGTCGAGCGACAGGGCGCCGGTGCCGAAATGGATGTCGAGGTCGAGAAGGGCGGTCGAGCGCCCGCCCTTGTCGCCCATCATCCAGGCGAGCGAGGTGGCGAGGGTCGAGGCGCCGACTCCGCCGCGCACTCCGACCACCGCCGCCATCACGTGCGGCTTCTCGCTTGCGCCCTCGTTGACGCGGGGGCCCGAAATGGTCAGCTGGGCATGGGCGAAGGTGTCGCGCAGCTGGTCGGGCGTGAACGGCTTGAGCAGATAGTCCTGGATGCCCGAGGCGACGAGGTCGCGGTACAGCCGGACGTCGTTGACCTGGCCGGAGGCGATCACCACCGTTCCGGGCTCGCAGACTTCGGCGAGCGCGTTGATGTCGTTCAGCGGATCGCCGGATTCCGACAGGTCGACGAACAGGATCGACGGGCTGGCCGAGACCGACAGCGACTGGACCGCGTTGCGCAGCCCGCCCTTGTTGACCTTCTCCGGCGCCCAGCCGTGCTCGACCGCGATCGGCCTGAGCATGTCGGCGGTGGCGTCGTCGCAGACGAAGGCGCTGAACGGATCGCGCAGCGTGGCGGCTCGGGAAGCGTGGAACGGCGCGTTCATCAGTTACCACCCCTGGTGCTGGTTGCGGTGAGGCCCTTGGTCCCGGTCGGGATCGCCTCGCGATAGACCTTGATCGCCTTGGTGCCGGTGTCGGTGTTGCCGCCGGCCGCCCCGGCCTGGCCGAGGACGAGGTCGGACGGGTTGGCGACCATCGCCGCCCAGTTCGAATTGACCGAGCAGCCGTAATTGGAGGACGTCGTGCTCGGCCCCTGGCGGTTGGCGCCGGCGGGGCAGTCGGGGACCGTGGCGACGCTCCGGCTGACCACGACCCGAACCGATCCGGGCTGGACCGGCCCCGCGGTCACCGGGGCTCCGGCGCTGAGCAGGAGGCCATATTCGGCGGCGATGGTCGCGACGTCGGCGGTGCCCGGTCCGGAGCCGTAGGGCTCGTCGACGAAGACGCTGTCGCCATAGCCGACCCCGAGGCCTTCGAACCAGCCGCGCAGCCGGCCCTTCTCCATCGCCGACAGCTCTCCCGAGGGAGCCGCGAGGTCGAGGACGTAGTCGGTGCGCTGGACGACCGGCTGGTTGAGCGAGTCGACCCCGTGCTCGGGCCCGTGACGCTCGCGGCGAGCTTCGGCCGGAGCGGCCAGGAGGGCGCCGGCCGCGACGAGGAGGGTGAGGGACGTAGTGCGTGCCATGATGGTCCTGTCCTTTTGCTCGATCACGGCGTCAGAAGCTGAAGCCTGGGGCGGCGGAAGGCTGCTGCGGCCGGACTGCCGGCTGCTGCTTCTCCTGCCGAGCCTGCCGCTGCGGCGGGGCCGTGGGGGCGGGAAGGGGGGTTGCGGCGCCGATCGCGGGCCGCTGCGACTGCGGCTGGGCCATGGTCGGCATCGGCCGGACGGCGCCCGGCTTGCTATATTCCCTGGCGTCGAGAAGCACCCGCTCCATGCCCGTGGCGTTGCGGAAGCCGTCGGTGGGAAGGGCGATCTGCGACGCGTTGACCGGACGAACCAGATAGGGCGTGATGACGATGACGAGCTCGGTCTCGTTGCGCTTGAAGCTGTTGGACCGGAACAGCGCGCCGATGATCGGAAGGCTTCCGAGCAGCGGCGCCTTGTCGGTGTTGTTGCCGCTGTTGTTGCGAAGCAGGCCGCCGATCATGAAGCTCTGGCCCGAGCCGAGCTCCACCGTCGTCTCGGCCCGCCGCGTGGTCAGGCCGGGGACGCTGAAGCCGTTGATCTGGATCGCTCCGGCGTCGGACAGCTCCGACACTTCCGGGCGCACCCGCATCGAGATCCGGCCGTCGGAAAGGACGGTCGGAGTGAAGGCGAGGCTCACTCCATATTGCTTGAACTCGACCGAGGTGCCGTTGAGGCCGCTCGAGGTCGGGATCGGGAACTCGCCGCCGGCGAGGAAGCTCGCCGTCTCGCCCGAAAGCGCGGTGAGGTTCGGCTCGGCGAGCGTATGGACGGCGCCGACCTGCTCGTTGAGCTTGAGGGTCGAAAGCAGGTCCATGCCGAGGAGATGGCCGGCGAAGCCGAGCGTCGTGCCGGGACCCTGCGCGAACTTGAAATTGGTCGCGGTGTAGGGAAGGCCCGTGGCGGGGTTGGTGATGCCCAGGTTCGAATCCGTGATCGTCCCGGCATTGCCCTGGCCGACTCCGAAGATGAAGCCGTTGCCGCTGCCGCCGTCATTGTCGCGGTTGAGCAGATTGACTCCGATCTCCTTGACCAGAGTCCGGCTCACTTCCGCGATGGTGACCTTCAGCATCACCTGAAGCGGAGTCGCCATCTTGAGCCGGCTGAGCACCTGAGTGCCTTCGCCGACATAGGCCTGGACCAGCCGGCCCGCCTCCTCGACGTCGGCCGGGGCGGCGACGGTGCCGGTCAGCAGCACCATGCCGTTGATCGGCCGCGCCTGGATCTGCGCGTCGGGCATGGCGAGGCGGAGCAGCTCGTCGAGCGAGCCGATATTGGTTCCGACCCGAACGTTGGTCGAATAGATGGTGCGGCCGGCGCGGTCGGTGGCGAAGACCGTGGTCTCGCCGGCCGACTTGCCGAAGATGTAGATCTGGTTGGCCGAGCGGACCTGGACGTCGGCGATCTTGTCGTTGGCGACGAACAGGTCGGTCATCGTTCCGTCGAGCCGGACCATCCGGCCGGTGCCCACCGAGAGGGTGAGGTCTTCGGTCGGGCGGACCGCGCCCGGCTGGGCGAAGGCGGGCGCCGGCACTCCGGCGGCCAGGCTCGCTGTCAGGACCGCGGCGATCGCGGTGCCGAGCGTCGCGCGGCGCGTGATGTTCAGCTTGCTCATTTACTTGGCTCCGACCGGAACGAGGGTGACGTTGTTGCCGCGGGCGACCCGGACCACCGGACCCGTCGGGACCGCGGCGGCGCTCTCGGCGGCCGGCGCGCGACCGGCGGCGATGGTGGCGAGCGAGCTGATCGCGTCCGCGACCCGATCCTGCGGAGTCGCCGCCGGCCTGCCCTTGCCCGGCACGGTGCCCCGCTGGAACCGCGAGACTTCCGAGCCGGTGGTATAGCTGGAGATCGAGTCGATCGGCTGGTTGGCGATGGCGAGCAGCATCCGGCGCTCCGCCTTGGGATCGTCGGTCTGCGGCACCTTGACCTCGCCCGAGGCGATGGCGCGCTCGAGCTCGGCCGTGTTGTCGGCGATCGAGCGCAGCGACAGCGACAGGTCGCCGATCGTCTGGGCGACCGCGATCTTCTCGGCGATCTTGGGAGTGGCCTCGAGCGTGACCAGCGAGAAGCGGCGGACCACCGCCTTGCCCTTCTCGTCGGTCGCGGTCATGCGCTGGTCGGTGGCGAGGACCCGGACGTTGCGAAGCACGGTCTCCGAGACCTTGAGAGCGCCGCCGTCGCCGCCGCCGGCGACCTGCTGGGTGAGGACGATATCGACCCGGTCGCCCGGGAAGACGAAGCCGGCGACTCCGCTGGTGGCGGAGACCGCGACGGTGACGGCGCGCATCCCCGGCCCGAGCGCGGCGGCGAGAAAGCCCCGCTCGCCCGGCTTGATCAGCGAGCCCTGGGTCATCGGCTGGCCGGCGGTGATCTCGTTGCGAACGACCGTTCCGATCAGCTCGGCGGGGTTCACTCCGGGCTTGCCCTTGATGAAGTAAGCGGGCTGGACCAGTCCCTCGGGCCAGCGCTGGAAGCGGAGCGCCTCGGCGTCGATGATGGTGCCGACCGGCAGGGAGCGGGTCGCGACCAGCACTTCCGGTCCGGCGGGGACGACGGGCTTGGCGGCGGCCGAGGGCGCGCCGGCGCCGCTGAACATGTTCTTGGCGGTGACCGCGGTCACGGCCGCGACGATCAGCGCCCCGATCAGCAGCACGAGCTTTTTAACATCCATGACGCCAGTCGCCTCCTCGCCCGCTCAAAATGCAGGCTCCCACATCAGACAAATTGGTTAAGAAACCGTTCGCCAATCAGCCAAAAACCGCCGAACGCTATGGCGATGCCGTACGGAATCTCGGGCCGGCCCGCGGCCTTGGACAGCCGGTGGGCCGCCACCATGGCCACGGTCAGGACCCCGCCCGCGATCGACATGATCGCGAGCAGCTTGACGATTTCGGCGAACGGCAGCCACAAGGCGATCGCGGCCAGCATCTTGACGTCGCCGCCGCCCATCGCTCCGAACCGGAAGGCGATCGCGAACAGCGCGAAGACCCCGGCTCCGAGCGCCAGCTGCAGAGGCACGTCCGGCCAGAGGCCGAGGCCCGTGCTCCACCAAAAAGGTATGGCCATGACCGCGATCGCCGCGTTGAGCCCGTTGGGGATCTCGCGGGTTCGCCAGTCGCCGAACGCCGCGACCAGCAGGGCCGCGCCGAGCAATGCGATCAAAAGCCAGGAAAGACCCCCTTGCATAAGGTTCAGGGACTAGACGGAACAGCTTTCGAAACCGTAACCGGCGGCGATGCACAGTGAAGCGTCCGACCGCCGCGCCGTCCCCGCCGACGCCCGTTTCCGGAGCTGGGCGGCGCCGGACGGCTGGACCTACCGGCTTCTGGAACGGCGCCGCGCGGGAGCCAGGGCCGAGCGCGGAAGCCTTCTCTTCGCCGGAGGGCGAGGGGACTTCATCGAGAAATATCTGGAGGTCCAGGATCACTGGTTCCGCATGGGCTGGAATGTCGACTCCCTGGACTGGCGCGGCCAGGGCGCCTCGCAGGGCGACCTTCCCGGCGGCCATCTCGACAGCTTCGACACTCTGGTCGGCGACCTCGACGCTCTGATCGAGGCCTGGCGGGCGCAGACTCCCGGGCCGCACGCGGTCATCGGCCATTCGATGGGCGGGCACGTCCTCCTGCGCACGCTCGCCGACCGGCGGCCCGCGCTCGACGCCGCCGTCCTCGTCGCCCCGATGATCGCGATCAACAGCGGTCCGGTGCCGCCGCTCGCCGCCGAATGGCTCGCTTCCGTCGCCTCCTGGTTCGGCCTTGGGCGCCAGCCGGCCTGGCAGCAGTCGCCGCGGCCGCAACCCGCCGGTTCGATGCGCCAGGCCTTCCTGACCGGCTGCCCGGACCGCTATTCCGACGAGCTGTGGTGGTGGGAGAAATCGCCCGAGTTCAACCTCGGGCCGCCGAGCTGGGGCTGGCTCAAGGCCGCCTACGAATCGTCCGCCGCGCTGACCCCGGCCAGGCTGGCCGGAGTCGAGACTCCGGCGCTTCTGCTCGGAACCGAGCTCGACCGGCTGGTCAGCCCCGCCGCGATCCGGGCCGCCGCCGCCCGGCTGCCGCGAGCCGAGCTTTTGATGTTCGGCGATTCGGCGCACGAGATCCTTCGCGAGCGCGACGAGGTCCGGCTGCGCGCGCTGGCCGCGATCGACGCTTTCCTCGACGCGCACGCGCCAAGATGAGCTCCGGCTTCGACGTCGCCATCGTCGGCGCCGGAATGGCGGGGGCGAGCCTTGCCGCCGAGCTGGCCGGCCGAGCCTCGGTGCTCCTGATCGAGGGGGAGGACCAGCCCGGCTACCATTCGACCGGCCGCTCCGCCGCTTTCTGGGCCGAAAGCTATGGCGGGCCCTTCGTCCAGCCGCTGACCAGCGCGTCGGGCCCCTTCCTTCAGGAGCAGGGCTTCCTGCGTCCGCGCGGAGCGCTCCATCTCGCCGACGCGGAGGGCATGGCGGCGCTCGAAGCGCTCGAATCCGAATTCGAGTCGAAGGTCGAGTTCGAGCGGGTCGGCGGGGAGCGACTGCGAGCGATCGTTCCCGGCCTTCGGAGCGAATGGGCGGCCGGCCTGTTGGAGCCGAGCTGCGCCGACATCGACGTCGCCGGGCTGCACGCTTTCTATCTCGCCCGGGCCCGGCGGCAGGGCGCGACGATCGTCACCGGCGCCGAGTTGGGCTCGATCCGCCGCCAGGGCGGCGGCTGGGCGCTCGACACTCGAGCCGGGCGGTTCGAGGCGGGGATCGTCGCCGATTCGGCGGGGGCCTGGGCCGACCGGGTCGCGGTCCTCGCCGGGGCCGCGCCGGTCGGCCTTCAGCCCTATCGCCGGACGCTCATCCAGCTCCGGGTCGAGCCCGCGGCGCCGCCGGGCCTGCCGCTCGTCATCGACTCGATGGGCCGATTCTACTTCAAGCCGGAGGCGGGCGGGCGGCTGTGGCTTAGCCCGCACGACGAGAGTCCGTGCCCGCCCTGCGACTGCGCTCCCGAGGAGATGGACGTGGCGCTCGCCATCGACCGGCTCGAGCGGGTGGTGGACTGGCGGGTCGAGCGGGTCGAGCGCAGCTGGGCGGGCCTTCGAAGCTTCGCTCCCGACCGGCGGCCGGTCTACGGCTTCGACCCGCTCGTTCCGGGCTTCTTCTGGTGCGCGGGGCAGGGCGGCTTCGGAATCCAGACCGCTCCGGCGGCGGCGAGGCTGGCGGCGGCCCTGCTTCTCGGCGAGCGGCCGGAGCTTGACCCCTCGCCTTACGACCCGGCGCGGTTCGGCGCCGGAACGGCGGAGATTGAGCTTTCGCGGACATAGGGTATCTTCGGAGCGCCCGCTCGCCGCCGTCAGGAGATCGCCCGTGTCCTTCCGATCGCTGATCGCCGCCGGAATGCTGCTGCTGGTTTCCTGCGCGGCGCCCGAGCCCGAGGCGGAGCCCGAAGCCCAGCCCAAGGCCGTGGAGCAGGCCTTGCCGAAGGCCCAGCCCGAGCCGCCGGGCACGGCCGCGCCCGCTCCCGCCGACGTCGCCGCCGGGCAGGCCGAGTTCGGGATCGACATCTACCGCAGGCTCGCGGCCGAGCCCGGCAACGTCTTCCTCTCGCCGGCCAGCATCTCGATGGCGCTCGGCATGGTCCATTCGGGCGCCGAGGGGCAAACCGCCGCGGAGATGGCGGCGGCGCTGCGCTACCCGCAAGCCGGAGTCGATGAGGGGATGGCGGCGCTTCTGCGGAGCCTGCCGATCGACTCCGAGGGGCGGCGGGTCAGCATCGCCAACGCCCTTTGGGTCCAGCAGTCCTTCCAGCTCAGGCCCGACTATCTCGAGCGGATCCGGCGCCATTATGGCGGCGGCGCCCGGCAGGTGGATTTCGTCGGCGCCCCGGCCGAGGCGGTCGCGACGGTCAACCGCTGGGCGGAGGAGCAGACGGCCGGAAGGATCAAGGCGATATTGAAGCGCGACAATGTCAGCGAGCGGACCCGGCTGGTGCTGACCAACGCGGTCTATTTCAAGGCCGACTGGCTGAGCCCGTTCGAGGCCGTCCAGACCCGGCCGAGGCCGTTCCGCCGGCTGGACGGAACGTCGGTCGCGGTGCCGATGATGCGCCAGCGCGGAATGTTCAGGCTGATCGAGACTCCGTCCTTCGAGGCGGTGGAGATGCCCTACAAGGGGGAGGAGCTTTCGATGCTGCTCTTCCTGCCGAGGGCGGGCGAGGGGCTGAAGGCGTTCGAGCAGCGGCTCGACGCGCAGGCGCTGCGCGGCTGGATCGACCAGCTGAGGTCGAGCGAGCGCCGAGACCTGGAGCTGGTCGTTCCCAAGGTCGAGGTCGAGACCCGGGCGTCGCTCGTTCCGCAGCTCCAGGCGCTCGGGATGCGGCGCGCCTTCACCGAGCTCGCCGAGCTCCAGGGCATGGCCGACGCCCGGCTGTTCCTCAGCGACGTCATCCACCAGACCTATTTGCGGATCGACGAGAAGGGCACGGAGGCGGCGGCGGTCACCGCCGGGATGGCGGAGATCGTCAGCATGCCCCGGCAATTCCACGCCGACCGCCCCTTCTTCTTCGCGATCCGGGACAACCGGACCGGAACCCTGCTCTTCATCGGGCGGATCGAGGAGCCGGCGACTCCCGGGAATTGAGCGGGAGCGCAAGGGCCGCTCAGCGCTTCAGGAAGCCGATCGCCGCGTCGCAGGCGAGCCGGTCGGCGCGCTCGTTCTCCGGGTGGCCGGAATGGCCCTTGACCCAGCGCCACTCGATCCGGTGAGGAGCGGCGGCGTCGAGAAGCTCCTGCCACAATTCGGCATTCTTGACCGGCTTCCGGTCGGCGGTCTTCCAGCCGTTGCGGCGCCAGCCGTGGATCCATTTGGTGATTCCGTCGCGGACGTAGATGCTGTCGGTGTGGAGAGCGACCTCGCAGGGTCGGGTCAGCGCCTCGAGCGCGCGGATCGCGGCGAGCAGCTCCATCCGGTTGTTGGTGGTGAGCGGCTCGCCGCCGCTGAGCTCCTTCTCGCGGCCGCCCGACCGGATCACCGCGCCCCAGCCGCCGGGGCCCGGATTGCCCTTGCAGGCGCCGTCGGTGAAAATCTCGACTTCGGCCACGGCTCAGGCCGCCTCGAGTCCGCGCGGAAGCTTGAACACCATCCGCTCGACCACGCCCTCGCCCTCGATCTCGGTGACGTCATAGTGGAGGGAGAGGAAATCGACGACCTCGCGGACCAGGGTCTCGGGCGCGGAGGCGCCGGCGGTGATCCCGAGAATCCTCGCTCCGGCGAGCCAGCCCAGCTCGATGTCGGCGGCCCGGCCGATCAGCCGGGCCCGGACCCCCTCGCGCTCGGCGACCTCGACCAGCCGAAGCGAGTTGGAGCTCTTCGGCGATCCGATCACCAGGACGGCGTCGCAGGCGCGGGCGATGTCCTTGACCGCCGACTGCCGGTTCGAGGTGGCGTAGCAAATGTCCTCGCCCTTGGGCCCGCGAATTCCGGGGAAGCGGCGCTCGAGCACCCGGATGGTCTCGGCGGTGTCGTCGACCGACAAGGTGGTCTGGGTGAGGTAGGCGAGCCTCGCCGGATCGGCCGGAGCGACGGCCTCGGCGTCGGCGACGCTCTCGATCAGGGTCATCCGGCCCTCCGGCACCTGGCCGAACGTTCCGATCACCTCGGGGTGGCCGGCATGGCCGATGAACAATATGTGGCGCCCGTTCTCGACCAGCCGCTCCGCCTGGCGGTGGACCTTGGAGACGAGCGGGCAGGTCGCGTCGAGAAAGTCGAGGCCGCGCTCGGCCGCCTTGGCCGGGACCGCCTTGGGCACTCCGTGGGCGGAGAAGACCACCGGCACCCCGTCCGGGACCTGGTCGAGCTCGGGCACGAACACCGCGCCCTTGGCCTTGAGGCTGTCGACGACGAACTTGTTGTGGACGATCTCGTGGCGGACGTAGACCGGCGCCCCGTAGCGCTCGAGCGCGAGCTCGACGATCCGGATGGCCCGGTCGACCCCGGCGCAAAAGCCCCGCGGAGCGGCGATCAGCAGGGTCAGCGGGGGCTTTGCGGTCATCGTCTTTTACTGTCTTCCGGTCATTGGCGCGGCTCCGGTTCTTCGATGCGCCGGTTCGGCAAGCTCACCGGCTACTCAGGATGAGCGTCCCCCGGGTCGATCGAGCACCCCCCTACGGGATCGCTTGCTTCGGCGGAACCCGGTTCCTATGATCCCGCCGTCTTCAAAAGGTGAGGATTCCCACCCAGTGTTCAAGTCCAAGGCGGCGCCCGCCGCTATCATTGCCCTGAGCCTCGCGGCCTGCTCGACTCCCGACGGCCAGCTTTCCGAGACCGGAGTCACCGCCACCCGCTCCGCCTGCCCGGCGGTCGCGATCCCGGCGGCGACCGGCGACATCACCCTGTTCAGGCCCGAGGGCAGCCGCGATTCGAGCGCGATCGACGTCGTCGCGAACATCACCAACCTTCGCTCGACCTGCGACGAGAGCGGCTCGAACATCGTCACCACCGTGACCTTTGACGTCCAGGCCCAGCGCCGCGACGGCCGCGGCGCCCGCGAGGTCGTTCTCCCCTATTTCGTCGTCGCTCTCCAGGGCGGGACCCAGGTCCAGTCCAAGAGCGTCAGCCGGGTCGGCCTCAGCTTCGCCGACGGCCAGCTGAGGGCGAGCACCCGGGGCACCGCCTCGGGCCAGGTCAGCCGGGCAGCGGTGACCCTTCCCGAGGACATCCGCCAGCAGATCACCCGCCGGCGCAAGCCCGGCGATCCCTCGGCGGCGATCGACCCGATGGCCGACCCCGCGGTCCGCGACGCGGTCCGCAAGGCGACCTTCGAAGTCCTGGTCGGATTCCAGCTCACCCAGGACCAGCTCGCCTACAACGCCACCCGCTGACCCCGCCGGCCGGCTAGGGTCTGTCCTGTTTGGACGGAAGCGGCCCACCTCGTCATGCCGGACTTGATCCGGTATCCACCTTCTCCGTTCCCAGGCCGAACCGTGAAAAAGGTGGACCCCGGATCAAGTCCGGGGTGACGATTCCATCTCGACAGGATAAACCCTAGGGCTCATTTCGCCCGCCACGGCGGGCCTGCTTCGCCAGCTTCGCCCGCCGCCGCCTTTCGTGGCGGTTGGGGCTCGAAGTTGAAGAAGTTGAAGCTTGCCCCTCATCCGCCTCGCCGGCTTCGGCCGGGGCGGGATCGGGCGACTCCTCCGCGCCGCCGGCCCGGATCCTCGCCAGGATATCGTGGCGGATGCGGTCGAAGGCCGCGGGGCATTCGGGGCCGGGCGGAAGCGCCTTGCCGCCCTCCTTCATCATGTCGAGCCAGGAGAGATAATAGCTTCGGGCGGAGCGGACCCAGTCCTCGGCGCTCCATTCGGACCTTCGCTCGGGGTCGAGCCCATCGACCGGGACTTCGCCGAAATGGACGTCGCGCCAGTCGCTGCAGCCCACGGCCGCAGCCAGGGCGTCGAAATCGTCCGGCTCGAAATCGGGCTCCTCCTCCTCGTCCAGAGCCGCCGGCATCCGGTCCTCGAGGAACTGGTCCTCGTCGCCGTCGGCCTCGAGAAGCTCCAGATAATCCTCGAAATCCTCGCTGAGCGCCCGAAGCAGGTCGGCCTCCTCGCCGATCGCGCTCTCGGCGAGCCGGTCGAGGCGGGTCAGCATCGCCATCGACAGCCTGTTGTCGAAGCGCCTCCGCTCGGCGACGACCGCCCCGTCCCTGATCACCGGCTCGACCCAGCCCTCCATCGCCCGGGCCATGTTGTTGTCGGCCAGCCGGGCTCGGGCGCGGTGGACGAGGATCGCGTCCCACATCCTGGCGAAGGCCCGGCCCGAGCGGCGGTTCCTCAGCGCATAGGCGCTGGCGACGCTCATCCCGACCGCCCGGCAGGCGGCGGCGACGACGGCTCCGGCGGCGAGCTCGTCGAGGAACCGGGCCTTCTTCCAGGGCAGCCAGCCGTCATGGCGCGACCGCCAGCCGCCCGCTCCGGGCGGGGCTCCGGGCTCGAGGGTTGAAGAAGGGGCCGGCTCATCGGTCGAGGCCCCGGCGGAGAAGTTCTTGATATGTTCCATTTTGATATCTGATCAAACCAAACCCTATTTTGCAAACCTATTTCCTCAGGGGCCAAGGCCCTGAATTCGAACGCGAAAGCGGAGCGCTATGCGACGAACCGAAAAATCGCCGGACCCGCGACTCGGGCGGTCGATCCCGCCGCTTCGGCCGCGAGGAAGACGGACCCCGGATCAAGTCCGGGGTGACGGGGAGGCGGGTTCCGGCACGGCCGCGAGGGAAGGTGGACCCCGGATCAAGTCCGGGGTGACGCCGGAGCGGGCTCCCGCCTCGTCATGCCGGACCCGATCCGGCATCCACCTTCTTTTTCGTCGCACGGCCGCAAAAAAGGCAGGTGGACCCCGGATCAAGTCCGGGGTGACGGGAGGCGGGTTCCGGCACGGCCGCGAGGGAAGGTGGACCCCGGATCAAGTCCGGGGTGACGGGGGAGGCGGGGTCCGGCTCGTCATGCCAAATCCGGGCGACGGGGGAGGGGCCTCCCCGGTTCGTCATGCCGGACTTGATCCGGCATCCACCTTCGGAGTTCTGGGGCTAAGGCAGGTGGACCCCGGGTCGAGCCCGGGGTGACGGGGAGGGGGGGTTCGGGCTCGTGATGCCAAGTCCGGCCTTACGTCGTCATGCCGGACTTGATCCGGCATCCACCTTTTCCCTTCCGGCGCGGCGAAGAAGGTGGACCCCGGGTCCGGCCCGGGGTGACGGGAGAGCGGGCGCAACCGCTTTTGGGATCGGG
>DASVUZ010000047.1:0-77143 GCA_036386795.1 Allosphingosinicella sp. | reverse complement strand
GATCATCACCAAGGACAATGCGATGATCTCGACGGACGGCGTCGTCTTCTTCCAGGTGCTGGATGCGGCCAAGGCGGCTTACGAGGTGAGCGACCTTTATGTCGCTATCATGCAGCTCACGACCACCAACCTGCGCACGGTCATGGGCTCGATGGACCTCGACGAAACCCTCTCGAAGCGCGACGAGATCAATGCGCGGCTGCTGAGCGTCGTCGACCAGGCGACCGAGAGCTGGGGCGTCAAGATCACCCGGGTCGAGATCAAGGACATCCGCCCCCCCGCCGACATCGTCAACGCCATGGGCCGCCAGATGAAGGCCGAGCGCGAGAAGCGCGCCGTCATCCTCGAGGCCGAGGGCAGCCGGGCCTCCGCGATCCTTCGGGCCGAGGGCGAGAAGCAGGGGCAGATCCTCGAGGCCGAAGGGCGCCGCGAGGCGGCCTTCCGCGACGCCGAGGCCCGCGAGCGCGCCGCCGAGGCCGAGGCCAAGGCGACCCACGTCGTCTCCGAGGCCATCGCCGGAGGCAACACCCAGGCGATCAACTATTTCATCGCGCAGCGCTATGTCGACGCGATCAGCGGCTTCGCCACCTCGCCCAACGCCAAGACCATCCTGTTCCCGGTCGAGGCCACCGCCCTGATCGGCACCCTGGGCGGGATCGGCGAGCTGGCCAGGGACGCTCTCGCCCAAGGCTCGGGCGGCGGGGAAGGCGGAGTTCCGGCCCGGCGCCGCGGGCCCTTCGAGGGCGGGACGGCCGGCCAGTGAACGGCTTCGACCTCGAGCCGCAATGGATGTGGCTTCTCGGAGCGATCTTCCTCGGAATCGCCGAGCTGATCGTTCCCGGCGTCTTCCTGATCTGGCTCGCCGCGGCGGCGGCGGCGACCGGGCTTCTCACCCTCGCCTTCGGGATCGACCTCCCCTTCCAGTTCGCCACCTTCGCTTTGCTCGCCATCGCGGCGGTCTATTCGGGCCGGCGCTGGTACGTGAACAACCCGATGCCGAGCTCCGACCCGCTTCTCAACGACCGCGCCGCCCGGCTGACCGGGCGGACGGTGGTCGTCACCCAGGCGATCGAGAATGGCGAGGGCCGGGTGAAGGTCGGCGACAGCGTCTGGTCCTGCCGGGGCCCCGACTGCTCGGAAGGGTCGCGGGTCCGGATCGTGGGCGCCGACGGCTCCTGCCTGAAGGTCGAGCCGGTCGCTCAAATAGAAGGCCCGGCCGCCTAGTTCCCGCCAGGCTCTCGCGGGGGCGAAACCTGATCCTCATCAATGCCGGCGCGCCGAGCCCCGCCGATTAACCGATTCGCCAGGCCTGTCTCATTTAGGGACTGCCGATTCTGGCCTATTGTCCGACGTCGGGACCTTCTGTCAGGACCGGTTCGACCGCACTGGAACCGTTATGTCCCGCGCGGCCCGAACGAGGTCAACAGGAGGTATTATGCGCGAACTTCTTCAGTCCGAACTGCAGGCCGTCTCCGGCGCCGGCGGCTGCTACACCCCGCCCCCGCCGCCCTGCTGCGATTGCGAGCCCGCCCCCACCAAGCGGAAGGGCAATAACGGCTACGGCAATGGCGGCAACGATCCCGCTCCGGGCAATTCGGCCGGCAAGGGCCGCAACGGCCAGTCGAAGACGGACGACATCGTCCGCTAGGAGCTTCCCGGCGGCTCCCGCCGGAAAGACCGACGAGGCGCTTCGGCCCACCCGGGCCGGGGCGCCTTCGCGTTTGGGCGGGGCCCCGAGCGCTCTTCGGTCAGGGTGAACCGTCACCCCGGACTTGATCCGGGGTCCACCTTCTTCAGCCGACTCCGCTCGAGAAGAAGGTGGATGCCGGATCAAGTCCGGCATGACGAAAGAGGCCGATCGCAGAGCGCGCTAGCGCTCCGGCCCGGAGGCGAGCCGGGGCTCGGGGCCGGCCGGAGCTCCGCCGAGCGCCCGGTAGAGGTCGATCGCCGCCTCGAGCCGCTCCTGCCGGGCGACCGCGCGCGAATCCTCGGCCTGGACGAGGCGCTGCTCGGCGTCGAGCACCCACTGGAGATCGGCGGCGCCCTCGACATATTGGAGCCGGGCGAGGCGCGCGGTGGCCACGGCCTCGGCGACGATCGTCTCGAGCAGCGAATCGCGGGCGCCCGAGCGCTCGACGGCCTCGAGGGCGTTCTCGGCCTCGCCGAGCGCGGTCAGAAGGGTCTTGCGATAGCTCTCGACGCTTTCGACCTGGACCGCGCTCGCCATGTCGAGGCCGGAGCGAAGCCGGGCCCGGTCGAAGATCGGGGCGAGAAGTCCGAGGCCGGCGGTGATCACGCTTCCCAGCGGACCGCCGAGGGTCGCCGATTCCGCCACTCCGCCGGCGCTCAGCCTGAGCCTCGGCAGGAAGGCGGCCCGGGCCTGGTCGATATCGCCCTCGGCCGCGGCGATCCGAGCTTCCGCGGCCCTGATGTCGGGACGGCGAACCAGCAGGTCGCCGGGCTGAGCCGGAGCGAGCGCCGGGACCTGGAGCTCGTCGAGGTCGGCCTCCGGCATCGCGAACAAGGGCGCCTCCTCGCCGGCGAGGACGGCGAGCGCGTTGGCGGTGCGCGAGCGCGCCTCGAGAAGCCGCTCGCGCTCGACCTCGAGCTGGCGAAGCTGGATGGTCTGGAGGCCGGTGTCGACCCGGGTCGCCTCGCCGAGCCGGCGCCGGACCTCGATGATCCTGAGAAGCTCGCGCGCCTGGCCGATATTGCGGTCGAGAAGGCCGAGGCGCTTCGACAAGGCGGAGTGCTGGACGAAGGCCCGGGCGACCTCGCCCTCGACGGCCAGCGCCAGCGCCTCGCGGTCGAGCGCGGCGGCGGCGTAGCGCGACCGGGCCGAGCGCTTGCCGGCCTTGAGCCTTCCGAACAGGTCGATCTCGAACGCGACGTCGAGCCCCGCATAGCCCTCGTTGAAGTCGAACGGCTTCACTCCGCCGCCGCCGGCGCGGCTTCCGGCGAGTCCGGCGGAGGCCGACACGACCGGAAGCATCTCGGCCCGGGCGAGCCGGAGCTGAGCCCGCGCCTGGCCGATCCGGGCCGCGGCGATTGCGAGATCCGCGTTCGCCGCCAGCGCCCGACCGATCAGCCCTTCCAGCTGCGCGGAGCCCAGCGCCTGGCCGAGATTGCGCGGAGTGGCGAATTGCGGAGCGGCGGCGAGCGACGAAGGCCGCGCCCGCCACTCGGTCGACAGCACCTCCGGAGCGACCTGAAGCCGCGGGGTGGGCGCGCAGGCGGAGGCGGCGGCGGCAAGGGCCGCGGCGCAGCCGAGCTTCCGGGACGGTCGAAGCTTCGCGATCATCCCGAGCCCTCTAAGCCGATCCGGTTAACATTGGCTAAGCCACGTTCGACGCACGGTTGAGGCCCGATTAACCGACCTTTCAGCCATTGCCGCTACCAGCCGGGGTCGAACCAAGGCGGGCGACGTCACGGCAGCATGGCCACACAGTTATTCCGGCAAGAAGTGATCGAGGCCGGCCGCGACCGCCTGGCGGGGACGGTCGTCGCCGCGACTCCGCCGCGCGGGCGGCTCTATGTCGCCCTGGTGCTGGTCGTGGCCGCGATCTTCGTAGCCTTCCTCGTCTTCGGCCAATATGCGAGCAGCGCCCAGGTCCGCGGAATCGTCGCCTTCGACTCCGGAATCGCCCGAGTCTATCCTTCAGCCCAGGGAGAGGTGCGAGCGATCCACGTTCGGGCCGGAATGCGGGTCGCCGCCGGGGACCCGCTGGTCACGATCGGCCTCGCCCAGGGTGCGGGCGGAGTGGGCGGCCAGCTTTCCGAGGTGGCGGTCCAGGACTCCGAGCTCGCCCGCCAGGAAGAGCTCGCCTCCCGTCTCGGCGCCAGCGAGACCCAGGCCCTCCAGGCGCAGCGCGGAAATCTCAGCGCCGGGATCGCCTCGCTGGAGCGCCAGCGGACCATCGCCGCCGGGCAGATCCGGCTCGCCGAAGCCGCCGCCCGGCGATCCGTCCAGCTCGCCCGCGAGGGCGCCGGCACCCAGCGCCAGGTCGAGGACGGGCGCGCCGCCCTGCTGGCCAGGCGCGCCGAGCTGGAGAGCCTGACCGAGCGGCTGATCGGCCAGCGCGACGCGCTCAGCCAGGTCGAGGCGCGAATCGCCCAGCGCTCGATCGAGGCCGACCGGAGCCGCTCCGAGATCGTCGCCCGCCGCGCCGCTTTGGCCGAGCAGGGCGCGGCCCTGAAGCGCACCGACCAGCTGGTGCTGACCGCTCCGGTCGCCGGCGAAGTCGGCGACATCGCCACCGAAATCGGGCTTCGGGCCAAGCCCGACGCCTCCCTCGTCACCATCGTCCCGGAGGGCAGCCGGCTCGAAGTCTGGCTCTACGCCCCGTCCCGGGCGATCGGCTTCGTCCGCCCCGGCCAGCCGGTTCGGCTCAACTTCGACGCCTTCCCCTACCAGCGCTTCGGAGTGGGCCGGGGCACCGTCACCGCCGTCTCGCGAGTGCCGGTGGAGGCGAGCGCGATCGACTCCGACCTCGGGATCACCGAGCCCGTCTTCAGGGTCCGGGTCCGGCTCGACGGGATGCCGCCCCGGGCGTCCGGGGGCCAGGCCCTGAGGCCTGGAATGACTCTCTCGGCGAACCTCGTGCTCGAGCGCCGAAGCTTCTGGGAAATCCTCTTCAACCCCGCCGTCATGGCGGCGATGTCGTGAGCATGGAATGGCCCTGGTCGCGGCGGACCCGGCCGATCCTGCAGGCCGAGGCCGCGGAATGCGGGCTGGCCTGCCTGGCGATGGTCGCGAACCGGCACGGCCACAAGGTCGACCTGGTCGGCCTTCGCCACCGCTACCCGACCTCGATCCAGGGCGCGACCCTCGCCCAGATGGTCACGATCGCCGCCGATCTCGGCCTCGCCCCCCGGGCGGTTCGGCTCGACCTTCACGAGCTCGGCAAGCTCAGGCTTCCCGCGATCCTCCACTGGGACCTCAACCATTTCGTGGTCCTGGAGAGCGTGCGCTCCGGCAGTGCGGTGATCCTGGATCCGGCGCGGGGACGAAGGACGATTGCGGCCCGCGAGCTCGACCGTCACTTCACCGGAGTCGCCCTCGAGCTGGCCCCGGCCGTCGACTTCGACCCGCTCGAGATCCGGACCCGGGTCCGGCTTCGCGACCTGTGGAGCCGGCTGACGGGCTATGGCGGAGCGCTCTTCCAGCTGCTCGCTCTGTCGCTGGTCCTGCAGGCGGCGGTGCTGGTCTCCCCGCTCTTCCTCCAGCTCGTCGTCGACGAAGCGGTGGCCCAGGGCGACACCGCCATGCTCCTCGTCCTGTTCCTGGGCTTCGGCTTCGTCTTCGCCCTGAACGGAATCGTCGCGGCTCTGCGTTCCTGGGTCGTCCTGGTCCTCGGCCAGTCGCTGTCCTACCAGCTGGCCGGCAACGTCGTTCGCCACATGCTCCGGCTCCCGCTCGGCTTTTTCGAGCGGCGGCACATCGGCGACCTGATGTCGAGGCTGGGCTCGGTCCAGCCGATCCAGTCGCTTCTCAGCCAGGGGCTCGTCAACGCGGTCATCGACGCCGCCCTTGCCGTGACGACGCTGGTCGTGATGACCCTGATCAGCCCGCTCCTGACCCTGATCGTGGTCGGAACGACCCTCCTCTACCTCGGGGTCAGCCTCGCCCTCTATCCGGCTCTGAGGCGACGGACCGAGGAGGAGATCCTCGCCCGGGCGAACGAGGAGACCTATCTTCTCGAATCGATCCGGGCGATCCGGGCGGTCAAGCTTCACAGCCACGAGGCGATGCGCGAGAATGGCTGGCGCAACCGCTATGCCGAAGTGGTTTCCGCCGCCTATCGCTCGCGAATCTTCGGAATCCAGCTCGATCTCTCCGAGAGCCTGCTGTTCGGCTTCCAGTTCCTGATCGTCGTCTATGCCGGGGCCCTGGCCGTGCTCGGCCAGCAGATGACGATCGGCCTCCTGCTCGCCTTCCTCGCCTACCGGACCAGCTTCACGACCAGCGCGATCGCTCTGGTCGAGCAATTGCAGAGCTGGCGACTGCTCGGGCTTCACCTGGAGCGCCTGTCGGACGTGGTCGCCGAGAAGCGCGAGGCACTGAGGCTCACTCCCCGCCGCGGGCTTCTGCCGGCGCCGGCGATCCGGGCCGAGGGGCTGAGCTTCTCCTACGGCCCGGCCGAGGCCCCGATCTTCGAGAAGCTGGATTTCGAGATTCCGGCCGGCGCGTTCGTCGCCATCGTCGGCCCGTCGGGTTCGGGCAAGACGACCCTGATGCGAATCCTCCTCGGCCTCCTGCCGCCGACCGGAGGGCAGATCCTGATCGACAAGGTGCCGCTCGGCCCCGCCACCGCGTCCGCCTGGCGCGGCCGGATCGGAGCGGTGATGCAGGACGATCACCTTCTGACCGGCACCCTGGCCGACAATATCGCCTTCTTCGATCCCGCCCTCGACCAGGCCAATGTCGAGCAGGCCGCCAAAATGGCGCGGATCCACGACGACATCGTTCGGATGCCGATGGCCTATCAGAGCCTGATCGGCGACATGGGCTCGGCGCTCTCGGCCGGCCAGCGCCAGCGCATCATGCTTGCCCGGGCCCTCTACCGCGACCCGGACGCCCTGTTCCTCGACGAGGGCACCGCCAATCTGGACGATGCGAACGAGGCGGCGATCGCAAGGATGATCGCCGGACTTCCGGTCACCCGGATCGTCGTCGCCCACCGGCCGGCCCTGATCGCCTGCGCCGACCTGGTCCTGCGCCTGGAGGGCGGCAAAATCATTCGGGTCGAGGGCGACCGAAGGGCCTTCGCGGCCTGATCTGACGGGGGGATCATCGATGGGGTTCAAGGTGATGTGGATGCGCGGCCCTTTGACCATGGGCAGCGAGGCGTTCGACGATCTCGCCGTCGCGACCGGCTATGCCACCGACCAGCTCGGCGAGATGCAGAGCCGCTTCGGAGCGACGGCCGTCAAGATCGTCGACGATTCCGGGACGCCGCATTTCCTGCGCTCGCTGAGCCGTTTCTAGCCTTGGCCGAACGGCCATCGCGGCTCGGTTTACCTAGGTTAAATACTATGTGGTGTTTGTCGGGCGTTGGTCGCATTCGGCGAGGGGCAAGCATCGCTGCGCCGGCTCGGCCGGGAGGAAATTTTGGCGCTCTATAAATATCCGAACTATCTCGAGCTCAGCAAGAAGACCTCGTTCGACCAGGTCCTTCCGGCCGGGCTGCACATTCCGAGCGGCGGAATCTACCGCTGCGTCGGGTGCGGCAACGAGGTCGCTCAGGAGGCGAACAGCGTCCTTCCGGACCGGCAGCACCATCCCCACACTCCCGCCCAGGGGGAAGTCCGCTGGCAGCTCATCATCGCCACCCAGACGAACGTGCCGGCGCCCTACCTGCACGGCTCGTGAAGAGTCGCCGCGCGGGCTGAAAAGCCCTCGGCTTCAGGGCGCGGCCGAGTCGTCGAGACGACCGGGCGGCGGGATCAGTCCTCTTCGCCCCAGCGACGCTGGTAGAAGATCGCTCCTGCGGCCACCGCGACTCCGGCCGCCGCCGCTCCGAGGCCGATGTTGCGCCAGCTGAAGATGCTCTGCTCGCCGAGCGCGTTGCCGTCATATTCCTCCTCGAGCAGGGCGGCATTGTCGGCATTGGCGGAAAGCCGAACCGAATTGTCCTCGACCGCGGCGACGAGGCCGCCGGAGATGTAATGATGGTGGTGCCGGTGCGAGCCGCTGTCGGCCTTGGTGAGCTTGATCCGGTCGCCCTCGACGGAATCGACCGTTCCGAGGCGGACTCCGTCGGCGCCGTAGATTTCCATATGGGGCTGAATCCGGCTGAGGTCGGCCATTGCGTTTCGTCTCCTGTGATGGGGTGAAGGTTCGAGCGGATCAACGAGGCGCGAGGCAATTGGATGCACGGAGGCGCGTGGAGCCGGGAGCCGCCCGAGGACGTTGGGGGCGCATGAACGGGAGACCAGCCATGCGCCTCATCCTCGCCTTGCCGCTGCTCGCGGCGGCCTGCAGCGTCGACAACGATTCGACCAACGACCAGATGACCCTCGAATATAACCAGCAGCGGATCGAGGCCGCGGCCCGGGCCACCGCCCGCGCCGCTCGCGACGTCGGCTCCGCCGCCGGCAACGTCGCCGCGACCACCGGCCGGGCGATCGGCAACGAGGTCGGCGACATCGACGTCGACGTCGACGTCAGCCGCAACCGCTCGAGGGACTCGGGGAACGAAGCCGCCGCGCAATGATCCAAAAAAGGGTCGACCGGAGCGGTCTCGGATTGCAAAAGCGGCCGCTCTGGGCATGATGGAGTGACAGCGGGGCAAGGGTTATGCGCGGACAGGTATTGGGCGTGGACGCCCGCACGGGCGACGGCATCGTCGCGGGCGACGACGGCCGCCGCTACAGCTTCAAGCCCGACGACTGGGCCGCCCGCGGCGAGCCCGCGGTCGGGATGCTGGTCGACTTCGAAACCGCCGCCAGCCGGGCGCTCAGCATCTTTCCGGTCCCCGGCACCTCGCCCCCGCCCGCCGTGATCGCCCCCGAGCCGGTATCGGACGACCGCAACAAATATGTCGCGGCGGTGATCGCCTTCCTCGTCGGCCCGCTCGGAATCCACCGTTTCTACCTTGGGCGGGTCGGCTCCGGCATCGCCATGCTGCTGCTCAGCTGCACGATCGTCGGGCTGCTGGTCTCGGTGCCCTGGGCGCTGATCGACATGATCCGCTACCTGGTCATGTCGGACCGCGAGTTCGCGGCCCGCTACGCGCGCGCCTGAGGGGACGCCGGCGCGAGCCGCCCCTCCCCGCCTTCAGCCGCGCTCAGCCGCGCCGGTTCGCCGTGAAATAGCCGATTCCGGCGCCGACCGCCGCTCCGATCAGGGGACCGACGAACGGCACCGGGATCGCCACCACCGCACCGATCGCCGCCGCCACCGCGGTCCTTTTCGCCACCGGATTCTCGAACATCGCCACTGCCTCCGCTTGGGGAAGGTGTGTTATAGCAATAATACAGAGGCTCGGTCCAGCCTTATCCGAAGACCTTGTTGAGATAGGCCGCGATCCGGACTCCGCCCCGCGCCAGCCGGCCGTCGAGCGACGCTCCATGCCGATAGGCGTAGGCGTAGGAGAGCTTGGGGTCGGCCGGATAGAGGGTCTCGCGCAAGGCCACGCTCTCGCCGATCCAGGCTTCCGGATCGGGGTTCGACCAGGCGATCACCTGCTCGGGCGTGATCGAGCCGGCCAGCCACCCGGCGAGCTCGCTGTGCGACAGCTGGCGCGAATCGATCATCCCCGAATCCCAGACCGAGTGGAGGTTGGTCGAGTCTCCGAACCAGGTCACCTTGACGTTGTTGCCGCCGCGGTCGCCGGGGCGGCCGGCGTGGAGCGGCTGGTGGAGGTCGCCGATGATGTGGATGGTGAATCGAAGCGCCATCCTCTTGTCCGCCGGGGTCGCGGCGGGATCGCGAAGCACGGAAGCGAAGCGCTCCAGAGCCGTCACCGCGTCGCCCTCCGGCGGAGCCCCGGCCGCGGCGTGGGTGCTTCCGGCGGGAATGGTGACGAAGTGGAAGGGGTTCGCGGTCTTCTGCCAGAATTCGGCCGAATCGGAGCGCATGTCGTCGGGCCAGGTCGCGGCCTGGGCCAGGGTCTCGGCGCCGAGCAGAAGCCTCACATTGGCCCGGGCGACCCCGCTCAGATATTGCTCGGCGATGGCCCCGGTCACCCGGTGCCCGGTCTGCCCCCAGGCGAGAGCCCGAGACGACTGGGCCGCTCCGCCGACCGCAATCGCGGCGATAAGCATAAGACGCATGAAATCCTCCTCTCGAATATTCGATAGGAGGATGCGCCGGGAAAGCCGCGGTTTCAATCGGCGCGGGCTTGCGCCTGTTTTCGATCGCTCCGGGTTCAAAATTCGGCAACGCACACGTAACCCGGTCTATCCATTTATGAATTTATGCCGATACTTTCGAGATAACATCTAATGAAGGCAATAAACGTCCATAGCGGATTAGTTTTCAAGCAATAGAGAGGAAATAAATTGCCGACGAGAAAACTTTCTATACACTGAACTTTCCGCGAATCGACCCGCAAGGAGACCTATCATGCCGACCGCGACTTATCCCTCGTTCGACGACAAGGCGATCAGCCAGGCCATAGAGACCGCCCAGCGTCACAGCAAAGCCCTTCAGGCGAAAGCGGGCGGCCAGCAGATCGGCGCCGACAATGGCGAGCTGATGGTGAGCGCTCAATGCATCAGCCTCACCGTCAACAACGGCCAGGTCTGCCTCAACCTGCCGCTCGGCCTCGGCTCGGTCTGCCTTCCGGTTCCGCCCTGGGTGCCGAGCGGAGCGACCGTCTCGGCCTGCCTCGACATCTGCTCGGTGTTCGGCGCTCCGTGCGGGGTTAAGGTGACGGTCTCGTTCAACAACATTCCGATCGTCCAGAAGGGCTACGGCTGCTGCTAGGCGGACGGGGCGCTCGGCTCGCAATATCTGCGTGCCGAGCGCCGCGCCCCATCGAACGACTTCGCCGCTCGAAGGACCTGGCAGCTCCGCCGTCTTGCGCTTTCCGCCCTGTGTGTTATGTAAGTAATACGCTTGGGCACGGGCGAGGTCGACGGTTCCCGACCGACCCCTTTCGAAGGATGGCGACATGACCGAGACGTCCGTGAAGGCCTATTGCCGAGCCGTCGGGATCTTCACCCTCCTGTCGATCGCCGGAGGCTGGTTCGGGGAGATGTACGTCCCCTCGCTGATGCTGACCGGCGACGCCGCGACGACCGCGGCCCAGCTCCGCGCCAATGAGGGCCTGTTCCGGCTCGGCTTCGCCGCCTATCTCGTCGAAGCCTTCAGCGACATCGTCCTGGCCTGGCTCTTCTACGTCCTTCTCAAGCCCGTCCATCGCGACCTCGCCCTGCTTTCGGCCTTTTTCGGGCTGGTCTCGATGACCTTGTTCGCGGTGACCAAGATGTTCTACTTCGCCGCGCCGATGTTCCTCAGGGGGAGGGGCTATCTGTCGGCCTTCCCGCCGGACCAGCTCGAATCCTTCGCCGGCCTGTTCCTGTCCCTCTATGCCGGGCTCAGCGGCCTCACCATGATCTTCTACGGCACCGCCTGGATCCTGCGCGGCTGGCTGACCTTCCGATCCTCCTACCTGCCGCGCTTCCTCGGCGCGCTGATGGTCGTCGCCGGCCTCGGCTTCGTCGCGAAGACCCTGACCCAGGTGCTCGCCCCGCCGCTCTCCTCGCCCCTCCTCCTCGCCCCCATGTTCCTCAATGCGGTCGCGGTGACGATCTGGATGCTGGCCAAAGGCGTCGACCGCCCGCAATGGGACCGAGCGACGTCGGACGCCCCGACGCTCCGGACCTGAACCGGCGGGAAAATAGTGACACTATGCCTCTTCGAGGGAGTGCGGCCGGGCCGCAAACTTATCTCACGCAAAGACGCAAAGCTGCTGCGGAAAATGGTGACAGTATACTTTTCCGACGGGTGCGGCCCGCCGCCGGGTCCAAAAATCTATACTGTCACTATTTTCGGCCTCACTGACCCTGCGGCCCCTTTGCGGCTTTGCGGCTTTGGGTGAGGCATCTCACTGAGGCGTATCCGCGCTGACGTCGGAAGATGGGTTCGCACAAAGACCACTAGGCTGGGAGGCTCATTCCTGCACCTGGTTGAGGCCGTCGCTTTGCGCCTAAACACCGCCTTTGTGCCTTTGTGATCTTTGTGCGAACCAAAAAAAGGCCTCCCGGCCCTCACCCGCCTCCGCCGCAAAGCCCCGGCAGCTCCGCCAGGTCTGGCTCGACCCATCCCAGCCGCGCCTCGCGCGAGAACAGGGTCTTGGGGTCGTAGAAGCACAAGGGCCAGTCGCGCCGGCCCTCCTCCGAGCAGAGGAGCCCGTTGACCTTGTCGACCAGCGTCCGGCCGGGATCGGTCCGGGCCAGGTACAGCCGCACCGCGCGGATGAAGCACTGGGTGATCGTCTCGTGATAGCCTTCCGTGTCGCTGTTCACCCCGCCGACGCTCTCATTGTAGCGGCGGATGAGGTCGGGGAGGTCGCGCTCGGGGGCGAGGTCGGGGCGCTCGAGCAGGAGCCAGGCGCAGGTGGCGAGGTGGGCCTCGTGGGTCCATTCGGGGCGGGGCAGGGTTCGGGCGAGCATGCCTTCGCCGACCCAGCGGATGGAAGCGTCGTCGGCGAAGAGGCGGGGTTCGTGCTTGGCGGTCATGGTCTTGGTCCTCGGTAGTAACCGTCATGCCGGACTTGGATCGGCATGCACCTGCCTTTCCCACGGTCGGAAGGAAGAAGGTGGATCCCGGATCAAGTCCGGGATGACGAACAAGAAAAAGGGCGCGTCGGCCTTCGCCGACGCGCCCCCTTTTCGGTTTCACTCCGTTCGTCCTGAGCTTGTCGAAGGACCCTTCTTCACTTCCCGGCGGAAGGGGCTTCGACGGGCTCGGCCCGAACGGGCGGAGGCGAATGGGATGTTCGTCAGGCGGCCGTCGGCGTGGGCTCCGCTTGCGCTTGTTGCCGGGGCGAGCGCGGAGCGGCGTCGCGGACGCCCTTGTCGACATGGGCTTCGAACTTCGCGAAATTCTTCACGAAAAGGTCGACCAGCTTCGCCGCGGTGGAGTCGTAATCCGATTTGTCGGCCCAGGTGTCGCGAGGGTTGAGGATCGCGCTGTCGACGCCCGGAACGCTCACCGGGACCTCGAAGCCGAAATTCTCGTCCATCCGGAACTCGACGTCGTTCAGGGACCCGTCGAGCGCGGCGTTGAGAAGCGCCCGGGTCGCCTTGATCGGCATCCGGCTTCCGGCGCCGTACTTGCCGCCGGTCCAGCCGGTATTGACCAGCCAGCAGGACACTCCACCCCTCGCGATCCGCTCCTTGAGCAGATTGCCGTAGACGCTCGGATGCCTGGGCATGAACGGGGCTCCGAAGCAGGTCGAGAAGGTCGCCTCGGGCTCGGTCACTCCGATTTCGGTGCCGGCGACCTTGGCGGTGTAGCCGGAAAGGAAATGATACATGGCCTGGTCGGGGGTGAGCCGCGCGATCGGCGGAAGCACTCCGAACGCGTCGGCGGTGAGCATGACGATGTTCCTCGGAACCGGCCCCATATTCTCGGCCGACGAATTGGGGATGAAGTCGATCGGATAGGCGCCGCGCGTATTCTCGGCGAGGCTGGAATCGTCGAAGTCGAGCTCCCTCGTCTCCTCGTCGATAACGACATTCTCGAGCAC
Source organism: Allosphingosinicella sp. (assembly GCA_036386795.1). GTDB lineage: Bacteria > Pseudomonadota > Alphaproteobacteria > Sphingomonadales > Sphingomonadaceae > Allosphingosinicella. The sequence goes on along the minus strand of DASVUZ010000047.1, from coordinate 63,941 downwards.
GGTTCCGAAGCGCCGGGTAGTCGCGTAGATTTCCGGCTCGGCCTCGGGCGAGAGTCGGATCATCTTGGCGTAGCAGCCGCCCTCGAAGTTGAACACGGCGGTGTCCGACCAGCCATGCTCGTCGTCGCCGATCAAAGTGCGGCTGGCGTCGGCGCTCAAGGTCGTCTTGCCGGTTCCCGACAGGCCGAAGAAGACCGCGGTGTCGCCCTTGGGGCCGATATTGGCCGAGCAGTGCATCGGCATCACGCCCTCGGCCGGAAGCAGATAGTTGAGGATCCCGAACACCGACTTCTTCATCTCGCCGGCATAGGCGGTGCCTCCGATCAGGATCAGCTTTTCGGTCAAACTGACCGCGATCACCGTCTCGGAGCGGGTGCCGTGGCGGCCGGGATCGGCCCGGAAGCCGGGCAGGTCGATGATCGTGAACTCAGGCTCGAATCCGGGCAGGTCCGAAGAATCGGGGCGGACCAGCAGGGTCCGGATGAAGAGATTGTGCCATGCGAGCTCGTTGATCACCCGGACGCGCACCCGGTGCTCGGGCTGCGAGCCTCCGAACAGGTCGGCGACGAACAGCGTGTCCTTGCGGGCGAGCTCGGCGAGGAAATCGGCCTTGAGAGCCGCGAAATGGTCGCTCGTCATCGACCGGTTATTGTCCCACCAGATGGTGGATTCGGTCTCGGCGTCGCGGACGATATATTTGTCCTGGGCGGAGCGGCCGGTATGGCGACCCGTCCTGACCACCAGCGGCCCGTCCTTGGCCAGAACGCCCTCGCCGCGGCGGACGGCCTGTTCGACCAGCTGCGGAGTCCCGAGGTTCCAGTGAAGCTCGGCTTCGGTGGCGATACCAAGCCCCTTTGCCGGCACGCGATTGGCCACGACATTCTCCCTTGAATTATATGACGAAACGGGCGGCAAATCGGCCACCCTCCGGATGCGCGCCCCATATCGGAGCCGGTCCGTTTCGTCAAAGGGTGGCGGCCGCACCGCCGTCATTGCGAGGGGAGCGAAGCAATCCAGCGCTGCGTCGGATGCCGACTGGATTGCTTCGTCGCTGCGCTCCTCGCAATGACGAGCTTCAGCCGCTAATGAGGCCCTTCCACTGGGGCCGAAGGGAAAGAATGCCGGTTACGATCGCCCTGGTCGACGACGACCGCAACATCCTGACCTCCGTGTCGATCGCGCTCCAGGCCGAAGGCTTTGCGACTCGGGTCTATTCGGATGGAGAGGCTGCCCTGAAGGCCCTGGTCGACAACCCTCCCGACCTCGCGGTTCTCGACGTCAAGATGCCGAAGATGGACGGGATGGAGCTGCTCCGCCGGCTTCGCGAGAAGCTCGATCTCCCAGTCATCTTCCTGACGTCCAAGGACGAGGAGCTGGACGAGGCCCTGGGCCTCGCGCTCGGCGCCGACGATTACGTTACAAAACCGTTCAGTCAGAGACTCCTGATAGCCAGGATCCGTGCAATTCTGCGTCGTGCGGAGGCCCGGGCAGCGCCGCCCGACGAAGGCGAGCAGGAGGCCGAGACTCCGATGATCGTCCGGGGACGGCTCCAGATGGACCCCGCCCGGCACCGTGTCTCGTGGGACGGGCACGACGTCACGCTGACCGTGACCGAGTTCATGATCCTGGAGGCGCTCGCCCAGCGGCCGGGTGTGGTGAAGTCGCGCAACCAGCTGATGGACGTCGCTTACCAGGACGACATCTATGTCGACGACCGCACCATCGACAGTCACATCAAGCGCCTGAGGCGCAAGTTCCGCGCCGCCGATCCCGAATTCAAGGCGATCGAGACGCTCTACGGCGTGGGCTACCGCTTTGCCGAGGAATGACGAGAAGGATCTCGACCTCAAATGGTCGGGGCGCTGGATGCTCCTCCACCGCATCCTCGCGGTCAACATCTTCGCCTTGGCCGTGCTCGCGGGAAGCATCTTCTACCTCGACAGCTTCCGGGGCCGGCTGACCGCGGGCGCGGTGACCGGCGCCGAGACCCAGGTCGGGATCATGGCCGATTCGCTCGCCCTTGCGGAGCCCGGCGAGAAGACGGCCCTTCTCCACCGGCTCGGCGCCCGCTCGCGGACCCGCCTGCGAGTCTTCGGCCCCGACGGCGCCCTTCGGATGGACAGCTGGAGCGGCGCCGCGCCGACCTACGAGCTTCGCGATCCGGCCAAGGAGCCCTGGCGCAAGAACGCCGCTCGGCTGCTCGACAATCTGTTCGACGCCGTCGCCGGCAAGCCGCCGGCGTCGCCGCTGCCCCAGCCCGAACCGGACCGGCTCGAGGGCTGGAGCGAGGCGGTCGCGGCGCTGCGAGCGCCGCACGCGACTACGATGCTTCGCCGGGCGCCGGAAGGGACCCTGTTCATCTCCGCCGCGTCGCGGATTCCGGCCTCGGACGAAGTGCTCCTTCTCACCCGCAACGCGCGCGACATCCGGGGCATCGTCCGCGACGAGCGGCGAACCTTGCTCATCGTCGTCTTCGTCACACTCATCGTCTCGGTGCTTCTGTCGCTGTTCCTGGCCCGGACCATCGCCTTGCCCCTGCGCCGGCTGGCTCGAGCCGCCCACCAGGTGCGGCTCGGCCGGGCCCGCGAGGTGGCCGTCCCCACCCTCCCCGCCCGGCGCGACGAGATCGGCCTTCTCGCCCGCGCGCTGAGCGACATGACCCAGTCGCTGCGCTACCGGATCGACGCCACCGAGGCCTTCGCCGCCGACGTCACACACGAGCTCAAGAACCCGCTCGCCTCGCTGCGTTCGGCGGTAGACAGCCTCGGCAGGATCGAGGATCCGGAGCTTCAGCGCCAGCTGATCGAGGTCGTCCGAAGCGACGTCGTCCGGCTCGACCGGCTGATCGTCGACATCGCCGAAGTTTCGAGGCTCGACGCCGAGCTGAGCCGGGCCCGCTTCGAGCCGGTGGACCTCGGCGGGCTGCTCGAATCCCTGCTCGACCTGTGGCGGCCTCGGGCGGCGGAGCGCGGCGTTCGGCTCGCCTTCGCCCGCCCGCTGGTCGGAAGCGCCGTCGTCCTCGGCGATGAATCCCGCCTCGCCCGGGCGATCGACAATATCGTCGACAACGCCATCTCCTTCTCCCCGCCCGGTGGCCTCGTCGAGATCGGCGCCGCGCATCTGGGCGGCGAGGTGGTGATCGCGGTCGAGGACGAAGGCAAGGGCGTGCCCGAGGAAGCCCGGGAGGCGATCTTCCGCCGCTTCCACAGCGTCCGGCCCGAATCGGACGGGTTCGGCCGCCATTCGGGGCTCGGCCTCGCAATCGCCAAGGCGACGGTCGACGGCCATGACGGCAAGCTCGCGGTCGAGAGCCGCCACGACGGCCGCAGCGGCGCCCGCTTCGTCCTTCGCTTCCCGGAGGCACCCTCGCAATGAGCGGCGGGCCCGACGCCCTGGTCCACGCCTCCTGCGTCGCCATAGGCGGCCGCGCCGTCCTGCTCGCCGGGCGGCCGGGCTCCGGCAAGTCGGACCTCTCGCTTCGACTGATCGACCGCGGCGCAGTCCTGGTCAGCGACGATTATACCGAACTGAGGAGGTCCGGCATCCGGCTGCTCGCGCGGGCGCCGGCGGCCATCGCCGGCAAGATCGAGCTGCGCGGCGTCGGAATCGTCGAGCTCGAGCGCCGATCCGACGTCCCCGTCTGCCTCCATGCCGACCTCGACCGACGACCGGAGCGGCTCCCGGAAGCGGCCGTCGTCCTGCTGGCGGGAACGGAAATTCCGTCGGTGGCCCTCGCCGCGCTTGAGGCGTCGGCGCCGCTCAAGCTAGAATGGGCGCTGGTGCGCTTCGGACTTCCCCTTTGACCGCCGGCCCGGCTCCGCAGCGGATCCTGCTCGTCACCGGCCTGTCCGGCGCCGGCAAGTCGACGGCGCTGAGGACGCTCGAGGATATCGGCTGGGAGGTGGTCGACAACCTGCCTTTGTCGCTGCTCGAGGAGCTGCTCGAAACGCCGCTCGGCAAGGGCAATCGCAAGCGCCGCCGGCCGCTCGCGATCGGAGTCGACAGCCGAACGCGGGATTTCGACGCCAACCGGATCGTGCAGCAGATCCAGGCCCTCGCGAGCGACCAGAGGGTTCCGGTCGAGACTCTCTATTTCGAATGCGCCGGGTCCGAATTGCTTCGCCGCTATTCGGAGACCCGGCGCCGCCACCCGCTCGCTCCCGACCGTCCCGCCACCGACGGAATCGCCGCCGAGCGCGAGCTGATGGAGCCGCTGAGGCGCTGGGCCGACCATGTCGTCGACACCACCGACACCGCCCCCAACGCACTCCAGCAGCAGATCCGGCAGCGCTTCGGCGAAGGCACTGTCGCGCCGACCCTGTCGATCACGTCGTTCGGCTTCGCGCGGGGCCTGCCGCGCAACGCGGACAATGTTTTCGACCTGAGGTTCCTCCGCAACCCCTACTGGATAGACTCGCTTCGCGACCTCACCGGACTCGACTCCGCGGTCGCCGACTATGTCGCCGGCGACCCGGCCTATGAGGAGGCTCTCGCCCGCATCGAGGCGCTGCTGCTCTTCCTCCTGCCGCGCTACGGCGAGGAAGGAAAATCCTATGTGACCGTCGCGTTCGGTTGTACTGGAGGGAGACACCGCAGCGTCCACGTCGCCGAGCGCGTCGCCGCACGGTTGCGTGAGGCGGGATTTTCGCCCACGGTCGAGCATCGCGACCTCGCCTCGCCGCCGCGCGAGGGAGTCGAAAGGCGGCCTGGGGGCAAGCCGCAGGATTGGGAAGTCTGATGATAGGTCTGGTTTTGGTGACCCATGGCCGGCTCGCGGCGGAGTTCGTTCGGGCGATGGAGCATGTGGTCGGGCCGCAGGAGCGGATCGAATCGATCTGCATCGGCCCGGACGACGACATGGAGGAGCGCCGCAACGACATTGCCGGAGCGATCGCCAATGTCGATGACGGCAGCGGAGTCATCATCCTCACCGACCTGTTCGGAGGCACGCCCTCCAATCTCGCGATCTCGCTGATGAAGTCGGAGAAGATCGAGGTCATCGCCGGGGTCAACCTGCCGATGCTGATCCGGCTCGAGGGCGCCCGCAAGCTGCTCGACGTCAAGGCCGCCGTCGCCGCCGCGCGCGAAGCCGGGCGCAAGTACATTTCCGTGGCCTCCGAGATATTGGGAGAAACCGTCTGAGCGCGGCGAGCCGGACGGTCGAAATGCGGAACCGGCGCGGCCTCCACGCCCGCGCCAGCGCCCGCTTCGTCACCCTTGCCGCAGGCCTCGCCGCCGCGGTCGAGGTCGAGAAGGACGGGAGCCGGGTCTGCGGCACCTCGATCATGGGCCTGATGATGCTCGGCGCGGCGATGGGCGATAGCGTCACGATCCATGCCGAGGGCGAGGGCGCCGAGGAGGCGGTGGAAGCTCTGGCGGCGCTGGTCGAGGACCGCTTCGGCGAGGAATGATGAGCGCCGCGCCTTTCCGTCATCCCGGCGAAGGCCGGGACCCAGGAACACGGGCCGTAACGCAGATTCTTCGGTTCCCGGGTCCCGGCTTCCGCCGGGATGACGGAAGATGAGGCAGATCACCGCTTTCTCCAACCCGCTCGTCAAGGACGTCCGAGCCCTTCGCGACAAGAAGGGGCGGCGGCGCCAAGGGATGTTCCTGGCCGAGGGACTGAGGATCCTCACCGAGGCGCGCGAGGGGGGCCGCCTGCCGGCGATCCTGTTCTATGCTTCGGGCACGGTCCATCCCCTGCTCGAGACCCTGATCGGCGAGGTCGAGGCCGCTCACGGCGATGTCGTCGAGACCAATTCCGACATCCTCCACAAGCTCAGCGGCAAGGAGAATCCGCAGACGGTTCTCGGAGTCTACCGAAGCTTCGACACCGCCCTGGAGCGGATCGACCGCGGCTCGGCGCCGCTGTGGATCGTCGCCCAGGCGCTTCGCGACCCCGGCAATCTGGGAACGATCCTGAGGACCGGCGACGCCGTCGGGGCGGGCGGGCTGATCCTCGTCGACGAATGCGTCGACCCTTTCTCGGCCGAGGCGGTGCGGGCCTCGATGGGAGCCCTGTTCACCCAGCGGATCGCGGCGGCGCCCTGGCCCGACTTCCTGGCCTGGCTTCGGGCCGGCGAAGGTCAGCTGATCGGCACGAGCCTGAAGGCGAGCCTCGACTACCAGGCGCCGCGTTACGAAAAGCCCGCTTTCCTCCTCGTCGGGAATGAGGCGCAGGGCCTTCCCGACACCTATGAGGCCGAATGCGACCTGCTCGTCAAAATGCCGATGGCGGGCAAGGCCGACAGCCTCAACGCCGCGGTGGCGACCGCGGTCATGGCCTATGAAGTGATCAACCAGTGGAGGAGGTCGACATGACCCGCTCGATCGCGCTTTGCGCCGCCCTGCTCGCCGCGGCCTGCACCGCGGGCGAGGCCCCTCCCCCGGCCGCCGCCGACCCTTCGGGGGAGCGCTACGAAGCCCGCGGCCAGGAGCCGGGCTGGCACTTGCTGATCCACGACGGCCGGATCGACTACACCGGCAATTACGGGGACAGGAAGATCAGCGTCGCCCGCCCGGAGCCGAGGCCGAGCTTCAACGGCCGCCGCTACGTCACTCCGAGGCTCACCGTCGACGTCACCTATTCGCGCTGCAACGATGCGATGAGCGGCTTCGGCTTCGAGCACCAGGTGATGGTGATCGCCGACGGCGAGACCTTCAAGGGCTGCGGCGGCGCTCGGAAGAGCGAGTGGGACAACTAACCGTCGGTCCGGCGAAAGCGATCAGCAGGATAGACGGTCCATCGAGGCCGGGCTCGAGCCCGGCATGACGGACTATTCCGCGGCCTCGGGCAACTCGTTCGGGTCGAGCTTGCTGAGCTGGCGCGGGGTCGTGTCGATCATCGGCACCGGCTCGATCGTCCGGCCGCCCGTCTCCACCTTCAGGGTCTCGAAGCGCTTGGCCTGGGTCAGCACCTGGCTTTCCAGGCTTCCGACGAAATCGTTATAGGCGCCGGTGGCGAGGCCGAGATTGCGGCCGAGCTTCGAAACATGGCCGCCCATCACGGTAAGCCGCTTGTAGAGCTCCTTGCCGACCTCGGCGACCTCCTTGGCCTGGGCCGCCAAGGTCTCCTGCCTCCACATGCCGGCCATGATCTTGGCGAGCGCCAGCATGTTGATGGTCGAGGCGATGATCACTCCGTTGCGGAAGGCGGTCTCGATCAGGTCGGGCGCGCGCTCGGCGGCGGCGGACAGGAAATGCTCGCCGGGGATGAACATGATGACGAAGTCCGGAGACAGGTCGAACTGGCGCCAATAGCCCTTGCGTCCGAGCTCGCCGGCATAGGTCTTCATCGCCGCGGCATGCTGCAGCAGCAGGTCGGTCCGGCGGGCCTCGTCCTCCTCGTCATAGGCCTGCTCGAAGGCGACCAGGGGACATTTGACGTCGACGATGATGCAGCGGTCGCCGGGCAGCTTGATCACGCAGTCCGGCCGCAACTGGCGTTCGCCGTCGCTGACCGTCGCCTGGAGCTCGAAATCCACATTCTCGGCAAGCCCCGCAGCCTCGAGGATCGTGCGCAGCTGCTCCTCGCCCCAGCGCCCGCGAGCCTTCGGGCTCGAGCGCATCACGTTGGCGAGCCGCTGCGTCTCGCGGCGGACATTCTCGTTGCCCAGGGCAAGCTGGGTGACCGCCTCGCGCAGCGCCTCGTAGGTTCCGACCCGGGCCTTCTCGACCTCGGCAAGCCCCTGCTCGTAGCGCTTCAGGGTGGTTTCGACCGGCTGCAGGAGCGCTTTCAGCTTCTCCTCGTGCTTTTCGCCGGCCTGGTTGAACCGGGCGTCGGCGCGCTCGAGGAAGTTCTTTTGAGCCTCGCCGAGAAGCTTGCCGCCTATCTCACTGAATTGCGCGGATAAAGCCTCGCGCGCGTCCTTGATCTCGGCGAGCCGCTCCTGGAAGTTGCGCTCCTGCGCCTCGCGCGCGGCGGAGAGTCCGGCGCATTCCGCGCGGGCGTCGGCGCAGGCCTGGCGCGCTTCGTCGAGCCTGGCCTGCATGTCGGCCAGGTCGGTGATCGCCTTTCGGAAATCCTCGACCCGATCATCCCGCTCCTTGCGGTAGAGCGCGGCCTGGCCAGTGCCGAGAAACCAGCCGGCGGCAAGGCCGGCCGCGGCGGCGAGGAGGATGGAAAGGAGGAGTTGGGTGTCCATGTCCGGCCCTGGGAACGAAGGGCGAACCTAAGCCACTGGGAGGAAATGGTAAAGAGTCGCCGCAAGGAAGCTGTGGATAAGCCGTCATCCCGGCGAAAGCCGGGACCCAGGAACGCAGGCGCGAGAGCGCCCGCGCAGATCTTCCGGCTTCGATGTTCCTGGGTCCCGGCCTTCGCCGGGATGACAGTCAGGCGGCCAGCTTCGAGCGCTCCTTCCGAGCCTTGGCGAGCTTCCTCAGGATCATGTCGCGCTTGAGACGCGAGAGGTGATCGATGAAGAGAATGCCCTCGAGATGGTCCATCTCGTGCTGGAGGCAGGTGGCGAGCAGGCCATCCAGCTCCTCCTCGTGCACCTTGCCGTCGCGGTCGAGCCAGCGGGCCCGGATGGACTCCGGCCGGTCGACCTCCGCATATTGGTCGGGGACCGACAGGCAGCCTTCCTGATAGGGAACGATCGTCTCGGCGCTTCGCAATATCTCGGGATTGATGAAGACCATCGGCCGCCGCGCCGGCTCGCCGCCCTCCTCCTCCGGATCCTGAAGGTCGATGACGAGGATGCGCTTGGGAACTCCGACCTGGATCGCGGCGAGGCCGATTCCGGGGGCCGCGTACATCGTCTCGAACATGTCGTCGATGAGCGTCTGAACCTCGGGCGTGATCGCCTGGACGGGCGAGGAGACCTGCCGGAGAAGTGGGTCCGGGGCTTCGATGATCGGGCGGATGGCCATGGCTTTTATCTAGGGATCGCCGCCGTTTCCGTCAACGCGACGGGTAGAGCAGGAACGGCCGGCGCTCCTCCAGCCAGGCCTCTTCGTCCGGCAGCGCGAGCGAGTCGAGATCGCCCGGATCGGAGGCCGGATCGTCGACCCATTCGCGAAGGGCGGGGCCGCCGTTGATGACGTCGATGGCGAGCTTGTCGAACTCATATTCGTAGGGGAAGTCGCGCCACAGGTCGTAGCCGGGCTGGAGCCTTCGGATCGCCTTGAAGGCCAGCGCCTGCAGCCTCCAGGGCAGGAAGGTGTCGTGATCGTAGAACCGCCCTTCCGGGTGGATGTGAAGCCCGTGGCAGGTCCTGCCCTGATGCTTGTGGAAGGTCGGCTCGAAAGCGATCGGCCGGAGCGCGCAGCCCTCGAGCCATTCCGGAGCGAGGCGGCGCATCTCGGCAAGGGTCGCGGCGGAGTCGATGTCCGGCGCTCCGAACAGCTCGAGCGGCCGGGTCGTCCCCCTCCCCTCCGACAGGGTCGTCCCCTCGAGCATGACGGTGCCGGCATAGGCGCGCGCCATCCACAAATTGGCGGCATTGGGGCTGGGGTTGATCCAGATCCGCTGCGGCGGCCAGCCGAAGCCGGGGGCCGAATCGGGCTCATAGCCGTCCATCTCGATGACCCGATAGTCGACGTCGAGCTTCATCGTGCGGACGAACCAGTGGCCGAGCTCGCCGAGCGTGAGGCCGTGCCGCATCGGCATCGGCCCGGCGCCGACGAAGCTTTCCCAGCCCGGCCGGAGGGTAAGCCCCTCGACGGGTCGGCCGGCGGGATTGGGACGATCGAGCACCCAGACCTGCTTGCCATGCTTCGCGGCCGCCTCGAGCACGTAGAGCAAGGTGGTGATGAAGGTGTAGATCCGGCAGCCGAGGTCCTGGAGGTCGACCAGGATGACGTCGAACGTCCCCATCGACTGGCCCGTCGGCCGGCGCACCTCGCCGTAGAGGCTGAAGACGGGAATGTTGTGGGCCGGATCGGTGAAATCGTCCGATTCCACCATATTGTCCTGCTTGTCCCCGCGAAGGCCGTGCTGGGGGCCGAAGGCGGCGGTGACGTTGAGGCCGAGCGCGATCAGGGCGTCGAGCGAATGGGTAAGGTCCTCGGCGACCGAGCCGGGATGGGCGAGCAGGGCGACCCGCCTCCCTTCGAGCGGGCGGCGAAGCTCAGGATCTGCGAGGAGGCGGTCGAGACCGGTCTTCATGGGCATCGGATCTTTCGTCATGCCGGACCTGATCCGGCATCCATCTTTCTTCCTCCCGTAAAGAAGGTGGACCCCGGATCAAGTCCGGGGTGACGGACCGCCCCGGATCAAGTCCGGGGTGACGGACCGGGCTTCGCCGCCGGGAGCTCGAGCCCAAAGCAATCCGGATGGTGGAAATCGGGCTTTCCGGGCGGATGCGCGAGCGCCCAGTAGGAGATCCGGCCGTTATTCTCCTCGATCACGGCGGAGAGGCCGAGCCGCCAGGGCCGGTCCAGGAACAGGCTCATCGCCGGGTCGAGCGTGACTTCCATCTGCAGCGAATAGAAGCTGGGCTCGAACCGCTCGAGAGTGTCGAAGCCGGCCTCGCGCAGGCGGGCCCTTTCTGCGCGGTCCATCGGCTTGCGGCGCTGGGAAGACCCCAGGACCGACGCTTCGAGGCCCCGCACGGCTTCCATCCCGTCGCGATACTGGCGGAAGCGCCAGGCCGTCCAGTCGCCGGTCGGCGCGAGGTTGATCTCCAGATATTCCTCCTCGCCGGCGACCCGGATGAAGGCCTCGAAGCAGGTGTGCATCCAGAGCGGGTCGGAGCTGCCGGCGGGCGGTTTCATCCGGATATTGTGAGCGGCGCCCAGCAGAACGTAGCGCAGAGCGAGCTTCATCGGCCTGACCCGCGCCAGCTCCACCTCGATCCCGGTCAGCGGGGGGCAGGACGTATCGGGGTGCCGCTGGAGGGACAGGCGCAGGGTCAATCGACACACACTCCGTTCGCCCCGAGCCTGTCGAAGGGCCTGTTTCTCCAGGTGTCGGCCTAGGAAAAGGCGGAGCCTTCGACAAGCTCAGGCCGAACGGGTTTGTGTGTGTTGCTCTCCATGCTAACCGCGCGGCCATGCCCGAATACAAATCCGAACTTCTCCGCGTCCTCGATGAGCGCGGCTTCATCCACCAGCTCACCGATGCCGAGGGGCTCGACGCCCTGGCGCAGCGGCAGGTGATCCCCGGCTACATAGGCTTCGACGCCACAGCGCCGTCGCTCCATGTCGGAAGCCTCATCCAGATCATGATGCTGCGCCGGCTTCAGCAGGCGGGGCACAAGCCGATCGTCCTGATGGGCGGCGGAACCTCGAAGATTGGCGATCCGAGCTTCAAGGACGAGGCGCGGAAGCTTCTCGACTCCGACACGATCAACTCCAACATCGCCTCAATCAGGCGGGTCTTCGAGCGCTTCCTCACCTTCGGCGACGGCCCGACCGACGCCATCCTGCTCGACAATGCCGAATGGCTCGACAAGCTCGAATATATTCCCTTCCTGCGCGAGATCGGACAGCATTTCTCGGTGAACCGGATGCTCAGCTTCGACAGCGTCAAGCTGCGGATGGACCGCGAGCAGTCGCTCTCCTTCCTCGAGTTCAACTACATGATCCTCCAGGGCTACGACTTCCTCGAACTGTCGCGCCGGGCCGACTGCCGGCTGCAGCTCGGCGGCTCGGACCAGTGGGGCAATATCGTCAACGGAATCGAGCTTTGCCGGCGGGTCGACGGGACCCAGGTCTACGGCCTCACCACGCCGCTCATCACCACCGCCGACGGCGGGAAGATGGGCAAGACCGAGAAGGGGGCGATCTGGCTCAACGCCGACAGCTTGAGCCCCTACGATTACTGGCAGTTCTGGAGGAACGCCCAGGACGCCGACGTCGGCAAGTTCCTGCGGCGGTTCACCGATCTTCCAGTCGACGAGATCGCCCGGCTCGAGGCGCTCCAGGGCAGCGAGCTCAACGACGCCAAGAAGATCCTCGCCGACGCCGCGACGGCGATGGCCCATGGCAAGGAGGCGTCCCGCGAGGCGGCGGAAACGGCGCGAAAGACGTTCGAGGAAGGCGCCTCGGGCGAGGGGCTGCCGGCCTTCTCCGTCGGAGCGGACTCCATCGGTCTCGCCGACGCTCTGGTGTCGCTCGGGCTGTGCGGGTCCAGGAAAGAGGCCCGTCGACTGATCGAGCAGGGTGGCGCGCGCGTGGATGGCGAAGTCGTCAGGGACGATCGTCCGATCGAGGTTCGCGTCGACATGCGCATCTCGGCGGGCAAGAAGAAGCACGGGCTTCTCACCCCCTAGCCGTCACCCTGAACTTGTTTCAGGGTCCAGCCGGTCACCCGCGCCGGGAAGCGGAGAACTGTATCCTGGCCGAGCTCAGCATGACCGGAAAATATATGCCCAGCCCAATTCGATACCGTTTCGCGTTGCTCGCCGCCCCGCTGCTGATCTCCGCCACGCCTGTTCCGCAGGAGCTTGAGCTGATCGACAGGGCGCGCGGCCGGGCGGTTCCGGTCGCGCTCTACGGAGCGACGCCGGGGAAGCCGAAGCCGCTGGCCCTCATCTCCCACGGCTATGGCGGCACCAACAGGGCCTATTCGTTCATCGCCGAGGCGCTGGCGGAGCGCGGCTATGTCGTCGCCTCCGTTCAGCACGAGCTGGAGGGCGACGCTCCGATGCCTGTTGCCGGAGAGCCGGCGGTGGTCCGGCGCCCGTGGTGGGACCAGGGGGCGTCGAACCTTCTGTTCGTCATCCGCGAGATACGGGCTCGAGGGCTTGCGAACCGGCGGCCCGCGCTTCTCGTCGGCCATTCGAACGGCGGCGATTCGAGCATGCTCTTCGCCGCCAAGCACGGCGCCCTGGTCGGCACGGTCTTCACTCTCGACAATCGCCGGATGAGGATGCCGCGGACGGCCCGGCCGCGAATCTGCTCGGTCCGCTCGAGCGACCAGCCGGCCGATCCGGGAGTGCTTCCGACGGCGGCGGAGCAAAAGCGCTATCGGATGGTGATCGGGACGGTGCCCGGGCTGATCCACAACGACATGTGGGATGGAGCGAAGCCGGCTCAGAAGCAGGCGGTGCTCGGTTGGCTGTGGCGATGCCTCAAGCGCTGATCGTCACCCCGGCGAAAGCCGGGGCCTCGGGCCGACCCGCCGAGACTTCTCGACCCGAGGTCCCGGCTTGCGCCGGGATGACGGGCTAGCCCCCTCTCAGCAATCCCACCGCAGCGTCGCGCTCCATCAGATAGAGGAGAATCCGGGCCGCCTGCCCCCTCGGGCCCTCCAGGCCTCCGTCGCGGTCGACGAGAAGCCGGGCGTCGTCGCTCGCCGCCTGCGCCAGCGCCTGGATCTGCTCGGGACTCGCCAGCCGGAACTGGGCCTCGCCCGACTGCTTCGTCCCCAATATCTCACCCGCCCCGCGAAGCCTCAGATCCTCCTCGGCAATCCGGAAGCCGTCATTGGTCTCGCGCATCAAAGCGAGGCGGGCGCGGCCGGTCTCGCTCAGCGCATTGCCGCGCAGGAGCAGGCAGATCGACCGCCCCTCCCCTCGACCGACCCGGCCGCGCAGCTGGTGGAGCTGGGCGAGGCCGAAGCGGTCGGCGCCCTCGACGATCATCAGCGTCGCGTTGGGCACGTCGACTCCGACCTCGATCACCGTGGTCGCGACGAGGACCGAGATCGCGCCCTGCTGGAAGGCGGCCATCACCTCGTCCTTGTCCGGCCCCTTCATCCGGCCGTGGACGAGCCCGACCTTGTCCCCGAAGCGGAGCCGGAGCACCCTGGCGCGTTCCTCCGCGGCCGCCTGGTCGGAAGCCTCGCTCTCCTCGACCAGCGGACAGACCCAATAAGCCTGGCCGCCGCGGGCGATGTGGCGGGCGAGCGCATCGGCGACGTCCGGCAGCTTCTCGAGGCTGAGCACCCTCGTCTCGACCGGCTGGCGGCCCGGCGGCATCTCGTCCAGGCGGCTGACGTCCATCTCGCCATATTGGGTGAGGGTGAGGGTGCGCGGGATCGGGGTGGCGGTCATCACCAGCAGGTGGGGCGGCCGCTCGGCCTTCGAGGCCAGCATCATCCTTTGAGCGACTCCGAACCGGTGCTGCTCGTCAACCACGGCGAGGCCCAGCCGCCTGTAGGTCACCGCCTGCTGGAAGATGGCGTGGGTGCCGACGAGCAGGTCGATCGAACCGTCGGCGAGGCCCATCAGGGTCGATTCCCTGGCCTTGCCCTTCTCGCGGCCGGTGAGGATGGCGACGTTGACCGGAAGGCCGGCGAGCTGCCGCGACAGCGTCTCGAAATGCTGGCGGGCCAGGATCTCGGTCGGCGCCAGCAGGGCGGCCTGCGCTCCGGCCTCGACCGCGACCAGCATCGCCATCAGCGCGACCAGAGTCTTTCCGGAGCCGACGTCGCCCTGGAGGAGGCGGAGCATCGGAGTCTCCTGCTGGAGGTCGCCCTCGATCTCGGCGACGGCTCGGCGCTGGGCGCCGGTGGCGGCGTAGGGAAGGTCGAGCCGGTCGCGAAGCCGGCCGTCGCCCTTCAGCGGCACCCCGCGGCGGCGCTTGGAAGTCGCCCGGACCAGCATCAGGGCGAGCTGGTTGGCGAACACCTCGTCATAGGCGAGCCGCTCGCGCGCCGGCGCCGAATGGCGGCCGTGGTGGACGCTCGCGAGCGCCTCCCGCCACGACGGCCAACCGCGCGCCGAGAGCAGGCTCGGTTCGATCCATTCGCCCAGGCCCGGCGCCCGAGCCAGCGCCTGGCCGGCGAGATCGGCCATGCGCTTGTTGGTCAGCCCCTCGGACAGCGGATAGACCGGCTCGCTTTCCGGCAGGTCGAGCGCCTCGTTCGGCTCCAGCACATAGTCCGGATGGACCATCTGCAGCTCCTGCCCGTACATCTCCATCCGTCCCGAGACGACCTTGGGGACTCCCAGGGGAAATTGCTTCTTCGCCCAGCCCGGATTGTGGAAATAGGTGAGCGAGAGGTAATTACCCTCGCGATCGGTCGCGTAGACCCGGAACGGGCTTCGCGGACCGCCCTGCCGATAGTCGACCGGAGTGACCACGAGGGTCACCACTCCGCCGGCGTCGGCCATGTCGAGCACGTCGACCTTCTTCCGCTCGATCCAGCTCACCGGCAAATGGAAGAGGATGTCGACGACCCGATCAAGCGCGAGCCTTTTGAGCGGCTTGGCCAGCGCCGGCCCGATGCCCTTGAGCACCTCCACTTCGGCGAACAAGGGATTGAGGACGTCGGGGCGCATGGGCGGTTGTTAGCGCCCGTCTTCTCGCCCGTCATGCCGGACTTGATCCGGCATCCGCCTTCCCTTTCGGCGGCATGAAGAAAAAGGCGGACCCCGGATCAAGCCCGGGGTGACGATCTCACCCCAAGCCATTACATCGCCCCCTCGCCCGAGCCGCCTGGATTCGCCAGCGCGGCCTTTTCCCATGGAGCCTCATGGACCGCGAAGCCCGCCTCAAACGACTCCGCTTCCGGGCCTGGCATCGCGGCACCCGCGAGGCCGACTTCATGATCGGCGGCTTCTTCGACGCTCACGGCCGGTCCTGGGGTGAAGCGGATATGGACTGGTTCGAGGCTCTGCTCGACGAGCAGGACGTCGACATAATGGCCTGGGCGATCGGAACCGCGCCGCCGCCGGAGCGCTTCGAAGGCGGGCAGATGCGACGGCTCCGGGACCTCAACTATATCAAGCATCACCGATAAGTGACCGACATCCAGACGATCCTGACCGCGAAGCGGCCGATGACCCTGGCCGGAGCGCCGGCCGGCTTCCTGCCCTGGCTCGCGGCCGACCTCGCCCGCGCAGCGAAGGGACGGGCCGTGTTCGTGGCGCCGGACGAGGCGGCGATGCGGCACCTGCAGGACGCCGCGGCCTATTTCGCGCCGGAGCTGGAGGTGCTCGCCTTCCCGGCCTGGGACTGCCTTCCCTACGATCGCTCCTCGCCGTCGCTTCGGGCCTCGTCCGAGCGGCTGGCGACTCTCCACGCCCTGCAGCGCAAGTCGGACAAGCCGCAGCTTCTGGTCACGACCGTCAACGCCGCGACCCAGCGCACGCTGAGTCCGTTCCGGGTCCGCCAGCTCGTCGCCCGACTCGCGCCCGGCGAGCGGATCGACATGGCGAAGCTTTCGGCCCTGCTCAGCGCCAACGGCTATCACCGCACCGACACCGTCCAGGACGCCGGCGAATATGCGGTGCGGGGTGGAATCGTCGACCTGTTCCCAGCCGGCGAGAGCGAAGGGCTTCGGCTCGACTTCTTCGGCGACGAGATCGAAAGCGTCCGCCGCTTCGACCCGGCGACTCAGCGAACTACCGGCAACGAGGCGGGGGGCTTCACGCTACTCCCCGCCTCCGAGACGCTGCTCGACGAGGACAGCGTCAAGCGGTTCCGATCGCGCTATCGCGAGCGGTTCGGCGCCACCGCGACCGGCGACCCGCTCTACCAGGCGGTGTCGGAGGGGCGGCGCCTGGCCGGGCTCGACCATTGGCTGCCCCTGTTCGAGGAGCGGCTCGACACCTTGTTCGAGCATCTCGCCGACGGCGACATCGTCGTTCGCGACGCCCACGATGCCGGCGCCGCCGACGCCCGCTTCGAGGCGATCGCCGATTATTACGAGAATCGCAAAAGGGCCCAGTCGTCCGACCCCGGCAGCTACCGCCCGCTCGAGCCCGAGACGCTCTATCTGTCGAGCGAGGAATGGGAGCGGCTGATCGCCGAGCGGCCGCTCCACCTCGCGACTCCGTTCCACGAGCCCGAGAGCCGGACCGTCCTCGACTTCGAGGCCGACGCCGCGCGCGACTTCGCGCCCGAGCGGTCGCAGGGCGGCAATGTCTACGAAGCGGTGGTCGAGCATGTCGCGGCGCTCCGCCGGGCGAAGAAGAAGGTCGTGCTCGCCAGCTATTCCGCGGGCGCCCGCGAGCGCCTCAAGGGCCTGCTCGCCGACCACGGGCTCAAGAAGGCGGTCGAGGCCGACACCTGGCAGGAGGCGCAGGGTGCGTCGGGAGTCGCCCTCGCCGTCCTGCCCCTCGACCATGGCTTCACCACGGCCGACGTCGCCCTGCTCACCGAGCAGGACATGCTCGGCGACCGTCTCGTGCGCCGCCGGAAGCGCCGCAAGTCCGCCGACGCATTCCTCAGCGAGCTGGCGACGCTCAGCCCGGGCGACCTCGTCGTCCACGCCGACCACGGCATCGGCCGCTACGAGGGCCTGACCCAGATTCCGGTCGGCAGCTCGCCCCACGATTGCGTGGCGCTCGAATATGCCGGCGGCGACAAGCTGTACGTGCCGGTCGAGAATATCGACATCCTCTCGCGCTACGGAAGCGAGAGCGACGGAATCGCGCTCGACCGGCTCGGCGGCGAGGCTTGGCAGCGCCGCAAGTCGCGGATGAAGGAGCGTATCCGGGAGATCGCCGGCGAGCTCATCAAGACCGCCGCCGAGCGCTCGCTGCGCCCCGGCGCGGTGATCGAGCCCGACACCAGCTACGCCGCTTTCGCCGACCGCTTTCCCTACGAGGAGACGGAAGACCAGGACCGGGCGATCGACGACGTCTTCGGGGACCTGGAGGCCGGCCGGCCGATGGACCGGCTGGTCTGCGGCGACGTCGGGTTCGGCAAGACCGAGGTCGCTCTCCGCGCCGCCTTCGCGGCGGCGATGGCCGGGCACCAGGTCGCCCTGGTCTGCCCGACCACCCTGCTCGCCCGCCAGCATTACAACACCTTCAGCGAGCGCTTCCGCGGCTTCCCGATCGAGATCGGCCGACTCTCCCGGCTCGTGCCGGCCAAGGAGGCCAAGGAAACCAAGGAGGGGCTGAAGTCCGGCAAGGTCGACATCGTCATCGGCACTCATGCCCTCCTCGCCAAGGCGGTCGAGTTCAAGGCGCTCGGGCTGGTCATCGTCGACGAGGAGCAGCGCTTCGGAGTCACCCACAAGGAACGGCTGAAGGCGATGCGTGCCAACGTCCACGTCCTGACGCTCACCGCGACTCCGATCCCAAGGACGTTGCAGATGGCGATGTCGGGCCTTCGCGAGCTTTCGGTCATCCAGACGCCGCCGGTCGACCGGCTGGCGGTTCGGACCTACGTCATGCCGTGGGACCCGGTCGTCATCCGGGAGGCCCTGCTGCGCGAGCATTATCGCGGCGGCCAGACCTATTTCGTCGCTCCGCGGGTCGCCGACCTTCCCGATCTCGAGCAATATCTGCGCGACGAGGTGCCGGAGGTGAGCTTCGTCGCCGCCCACGGGCAGATGGCGCCGACCGAGGTCGAGGAGCGGATGAGCGCCTTCTACGACCGCAAATATGACGTGCTCCTGTCGACGACGATCGTCGAAAGCGGCCTCGACATCCCCTCCGCCAATACCCTCATCGTCCATCGCGCCGACCGCTTCGGCCTCGCCCAGCTTTACCAGCTTCGGGGCCGGGTCGGGCGCGCCAAGACCCGCGCTTATTCCTACTTCACGACCCCAGCGACTCGGACCGTGACCGAGGCCGCCGACAAGCGCCTGCAGGTTCTCGCCAACCTCGACTCGCTCGGCGCCGGCTTCCAGCTCGCCAGCCACGATCTCGACATACGCGGCGCGGGCAACCTGCTGGGCGACGAGCAGTCCGGCCATATCAAGGAGGTCGGCTTCGAGCTTTACCAGTCGATGCTCGAGGACGCGATCCTGGCGGCGAAGAGCGGAAGCGACTTCAAGGCCAGCGACGATTTCTCACCCCAGATCACGGTCGACGCTCCGATCATGATCGCCGAGGACTACGTCCCCGACCTCGACCTTCGGATGGGCCTCTACCGGCGAATGAACGAGATCGAGAAGGCGGACGAAATCCACGCCTTCGCAGCCGAGCTGATCGACCGCTTCGGCAAGCTTCCGCAAGAGACCGACAACCTCCTCAAGGTCATCGAGATCAAATTGAATTGCCGGGCCGCGCAGGTGGTCAAGCTCGACGTCGGCCCGAAGGGCGCGCTGGTCCACTTCCACAACGACACCTTCCCGGACCTGGAGGGCCTGATCGCCTACGTCCAGAGGCTCAAGGGCACGGCGAAACTGAGGCCCGACAGCAAGCTGGTGATCGCCAGGAGCTGGCCCGACGCGCCCAGCCGGATCAACGGCGCGCTTCAGCTGTCGAAGGGCCTCGCCCGGATCCTGGGCTAGAGCGGCAGCCACTGGACCGAAATCACCGGCTCGGTGCCATAGCGGCTGCTCAGCCGCACTCGCTGCCAGGCCTGACCGGCGCCGGCCCCTTCGACCGGCCTGAAGCGCCACTGGCGATGGATGGAGCGAAGCAGAAGCGAATCGATCCGGGGGCGGCCGGTGCCGGCGAAAATCCGGACCGCCTCGACCGAGCCGTCCGCGCCGAGCTTGACGCAGGCTATGATGTCGCCCCCGGGATAGCCGTGGGGGTCGAAGCCCGCCGGCAGCGGCGCATAATCGAGCCGATAGCTCGACCCGGCGGCCTGGCCTCCCGGGCACCGCCGCTCGCGGGACGGCTGAACGCCGACGCCGGGATTGTCGATATAGGGCTCCCACCCAACGAACACCGTGACCGGTCCCGGATGGCCTCCGTGCCAGCACAGGCTCCATCCGCACTCCGGGGCGGCCGGGGCGGTGACGGCGATCACTCCGAGCTGGCCGACGGTGCCGGCCAGCGAGGCCCCGAACCCGATCAGTCGACTGAGCACATCCATGGCAGGGTTTGTTATATTATATCATTTCTTAACGCAAGCCTGCGCCGACGGCGGGCCCGCTTTTCGGGCGGCTGAGCCCACCCCGCGCAACCGGCCCGGCGCGGCCTTGTTGACCCGCCGCAACCAAGAGGAAACTCCCGGATGATCCTGATTTCACTGATGCTTGCCGCAACTCCGGCTCCCGCTGTGAGCGCGGCCGACGTCCAGCGGCGCCAGGCCCCGAGGCCCAGGCCGACCCGCCCCGCGACCCGCTCCAAGCGACTCATCGAGCTCGAGGCGGCGGTGAAGTCGCTTCCCCTCGCGGCCGCCGATCCGGTTCCGGCCTCCGGCCCGCAGGGCATGTAGTCCTCCACTCCGGCGGCGATCCCGTCCTGAGGGTCCGGCGCCCGTCAGCGCGCCATCAATGCCGCCAGCGCCTCCGCCTCGATCGGGGGCGAGCACAGGAAGCCCTGGTAGAGCGTGCAGCCTTCGCGTGCGAGCAGGGTGAGCTGCTCCTCCGTCTCCACGCCCTCGGCGATGACCTCGAGGCCCAGCGAGCGGGCCATGTCGATCACGCTCCTCACCACCACCTGGTCGCGCGGGCTGCCGCTGATGTCCTCGACCAGCCTCTTGTCGATCTTGAGATAGTCGAGCGGCAAGGCCTTCAGATAGGCGAGACTCGAATAGCCGGTTCCGAAATCGTCGATCGCGACTCGCAATCCCCCTTCCCTCAGCCGGGCGAGCAGGGTGCCGGCGGCGGCGAGGTCCTCGATCAGCCCGCTCTCGGTGACCTCGACGGTCAGCCGCCCGGCGGCAAATCCGGTTTCGGCGACGAGGGCGATGAACTGCTCGGCGAAGCCCGGCCGGACGATGTCGGCCGCGGTGATGTTGACGGAGAGCCGAAGCCCGGCGAGCGCCTCGGGCCAGGCGGCGGCGGCGGCGACGGCCTTGCGCTGGACGTGGTCGGAGAGCTGGACGAGATAGTCCGAGCGCTCGGCGACGCTGAACAGGGTCATCGCGCCCAACTCGCCGAAGCGCGGGTGGCGCCAGCGGGCGAGCGCCTCGGCTCCGACGATCCGGCGGGTGGCCACGGAAACCTGCGGCTGGAACAGGATCTCGATCTCGTCCTGATCGAGCGCTCGCCTCAGATCGATCTCGAGCTGGTCGTCCAGCGCGCTGTCGCTGGCCGCTCCGGCGTCGACCACCTTCACCGGCCCGGCCTCGCTCGACTTGGCGTCGGCGAGGGCCGCGCTCGCCCTTCGGAGCAGGCCGGCGGCGTCCTCCCCTTCCTCGGACGCGACCACTCCGACCCGGCTCCCCAGGGTGATGACATGGTCGCCCGACATGAACGGCCGCCCGAGCGCCTCGACCAGCTGGCCGGCGAGGAAGCGCCCTTCGCCGAGGCTGGTCGGGGCGGCGAGCAGGATCGCGAACTCGGCCCCGGCGATCCGCGCGACGAGCCGGCGGCGGCCGTCGGAATCGGCCAGCCGCTCGATCCGCCGGGCGGCGGCCTGGAGCACGGCGTCGCCGGTGGTGCGGCCGAAGGCGGCGTTGATCGTGTCGAAGCGGCTGACGGCGAGCAGAAGGACGACCAGGGCCGGCTGCCCCTCCGCAGCCCCGGCGAGCTGGCGGCCGATCCAGGCCCGCGCGGCTCGTCCGTCACGAACCCCGGTCATCGGGTCGCGCGACTGCCAGGCGGCGCCCTCCAGCGGGACGATCGCCTCGGTGCGGCCGACCACGCCCTCGCCTTCGACCCGGACATGATGGGCGAGGCGGGCGCCGTCATCCTCTCCGTCCCTGTGGGCGAAAGCGGTCGACTGGCCGGTGGCGAGCAGCCGGTCGATCGCGCCGCGCGCCGCCCGGCGGCCGTCCGGGTCGAGCTTGCGGAACAGCTCGAGCAGGCTGATCCGCTGCCCGGCCTCCTCGCCGAGCCCGGCCTTGCGGGCCAAAGCCGGGCTCAGCTCGACGGTCTGCGAGCCGGGCTGCCAGCGCCATGAGGCGCTTCCCGGCTTGCCCTTGCGGCCTTCCGGCTCGCCTCGGCGGAGCGGCCGGCGGCCGCCGACCCGCTCGGCGTGGCGATGGGCATATTGAAGCGCCTGGAGGAACTGGGTGTCGCTGAACGGGCTGACCAGGAAATGGGTGGCGCCGTCGGCATAGAGGGAGTCGAGCGCACCGGCGTCGCCGCGCGAGAGCAGGATCAGCAAGGCGGCGGCATTGGCCTCGCAGGGATCGGCGAGGCCGCGCACCGCTTCCTTGCCCTCGGCGAGCGCTCCGCGCGCGTCGACCACCGCCACCGACGCGCCCGAGGCGATGAACCGGCTCTCGGCATTGTCCGCCCGCCTGGCCGCGATCGCCAGCCAGCCGGCGCGCTCCGCAATTCCGGTAAGCTCGTCGCGGTGGCGAAAGGAGAGCAAGAAGAGCGGCGCGCCCGACGCAGCCATGCCTTCCTCTCCCTTCCCCATGGACGGCGCTTCGTATCCCATCGCTCTACTCTGGGCGCTTCCCCTCAACAATCGGTTTAGACGCTCCCGCGGTGCCGCTGCGGGACGGCGCGGGCGACGGCCCGAAAAAAAGGCCCAAGCACTGTTCACCTTGGCAACAATCAATGCTATTCGCTTGATCGCGCACCATTTTCTTGCGCACGGGGGGATAAGATGAGAATTTTCGAGGACGCGCTCCAGCGTCCCCGCGATCGGCGGAGCCGAGCGGTGACGGCTCGGACGGCGTGCGGGCGCGGAACGGTTGCGATGCAGCTCGAATGCGGCCACGTCGTCCGGCGCCGGCCGATGCTGTGCAGCCCGTCGCACCTGATCTGCCGGGAGTGCTGAGGCGGCGGGCGTTCCCCGCCTGAAGCTCGGAACCGCCCTTCCTCTGCAACCGTCCGGTCAGTCGGCCCGGCGCGCCACTCCGCGCCGCAGAGCTTCGGCGAGCAGCGCCCGGAACTTCGATTCCGCCTCGCGGGCCAGGCGTTCCTGCTGCCTGCCGAGAATCTCCTGCTCGCTTCCCAGGGCCTCCTGCTGCCGGCCGAGCACATCCTGCCGGCGTGCGAGCGCCTCCTGCTGGCGGCCGAGCTCGACGGCCCGGCGCGGCGACGCGCCCGACTGCTGGGCTCCGAGCCGCGCCTGCTCAGCGCCGAGCCGGGCCTGGCGCTGGCCGAGCGCGGCCTGGCGCGTCCCGAGCTCGGCCTGCTGAGCGCCGAGCGCCTGCTGCGGCCGGAAGATCGATTCGGCCTCGCGGAGAGTCGCGGAGTCGCGGATCACGTAGGCTGCGCCGCCCTGGCGCACGTAGAGCAGCGGCTCGCTGCCCACCCTCAGCGCACGGGCGCGGCGCAGATCCTCCATCGATCCGCTCATCGTGCTGCTTCGGCTCCCGGAGGCGAAGAGCACGTAGGCGGCCCGGTCCGCGGAATTGGCAGCGGCGGCGGCGAGGCCCGCCGGAGCGGCCGTCACGACCAGGAAGGAAAGCGCAGCCAGGGCCGCCAAAGCGAGCCGGTGGCGCGAACGGGACAAGACGGTAAGCGGTGCGATCACTGGTCATCCTTTCCATATGCGGCGCCGGCAGGCCGGCTCGACAAGGATGCAGCAAGTATCGGGCCAGCCTGGCCCCGCAGCATGGTGCGCGCGGAAGCCGGGCCGCGCCGTTCGCTTGCGGACATCGCGCAGTTCGGTTTCGAACACCGCGGCGGGGGCGGCGTCCGCCCCGACGCCGGCCTTGCCCCCCCGCCCCTTCCCTCCTAGCAAGCGAGGCATGACGGCCAATGCCGACCGACCCACCGCTTTGCTCGCCTCGCCCGCCGAGGCGGCCCAGGCGGCCGAGGCGCTGCTTCGGGAAGCCTATGACTTCGTGCCGCTCGACCAGGCCGAGCAGCTGATCGCGCTCGGCGGCGACGGATTCCTGCTCCAGACGCTCCACGAGATGCTGAACCGAGGCCGGATCCTCCCCGTGTTCGGAATGAACCGCGGCACGGTCGGCTTCCTGATGAACGACTGGCGGATCGAAGGGCTTCGAGAGCGGGTCAACCAGGCCAAGGCGGTGTCGGTCGCTCCGCTCAGGATGGACGCGGTCACGGTCAACGGCGAACGGGTGTCCAGCCCGGCGATCAACGAAGTGTCGCTTCTGCGCGAGACCCGCCAGACCGCTCATATCGAGGTCGCCGTCAACGGGCGCACGGTGCTTCCCGAGCTGGTCTGCGACGGAGTGCTGGTCGCGACCCCGGCCGGCTCCACCGCCTACAATTTCTCGGCCCAGGGCCCGATCCTTCCGCTCGGCGCCAACCTCGTAGCGCTGACTCCGATCAGCCCGTTCCGGCCGCGCCGCTGGAAGGGGGCGCTCGTGCCCGACGATCTCAAGATATTCCTTCGAGTCCTCGATCCCGAGAAAAGGCCGGTGTCGGCGGTCGCCGACCAGCGCGAGGTCCGCGACGTCGCGACGGTCGAGGTCAGCGTCGACCGGGGCCAGGCCCTGACCCTGCTGTTCGACCCGGAGCATGCGCTCGACGAGCGCATCTCGATGGAGCAGTTCGCGGCCTGAGCGGCTCCGACCAGCCCCCGAGGCCCTTGCCAGTCCGAGAATCCCGCTGCTATAGGCGCGCCTCGCCCGAGAGGCTGCTCCCCGGTAGCTCAGCGGTAGAGCAACCGGCTGTTAACCGGTTGGCCGATGGTTCGAATCCGTCCCGGGGAGCCACTCGCGCCAAAGGCGCGAAACCCTCGTTATCGTTGCGCGGCGAAGCCGGGCCGTCCGGCCGGCGACCGCAGGCGTCCCCCCGCTTTCGCCGGGCACCTCGCCGGTCCGATCCTACGTCCGCTTCTTCCCCTTCGCCTTGGGCAGGGGTAGCATCACCTTGTCGAGAACGATCCGGGCCGCTCGCCGGCCGATCTGCTCGCCCGCCTCGTTCGAGAAGCGGTAATGGACTCCGCCGTAGATTCGCGAATCCGACACCTCCTGCGCCCATTCGTCCCAGGTCGGAAGCGCCTGAACCACCGAGGTCGGAATCGCCTGGGACATGATCCGCACTCCCGCCGACGGCCGGTTGCCGGTCTCGGCGGTCATCACCTCGGCGATCGCCGCGGCGACGGTGCAATGTCCGCACGGATATTCGGAGAAATTGGGAGTCGGCAGCAGCGGCAGCCAGGCGGGATCGGGCTTGGTCGAATCGTTGCCGTCGGCAGCGCCGTTGCGGATCGCCGTGATCGGCCGCCAGTAATTGTAATGGAGCTTGGCGACCACCATCGCCTGCGCCGAATCGTCGAAGGCCATCTGGTAGACCGCGAACATGCGCGCATTCTGGACCGGAGTCCGGCCCGGGGCGTCGGCCACCTGTCGCATCGACGGCATCGTGTCGAAGGCCTGGCGGTAGCGCGCGACCAGAGTCTGGTAAGGCGTTCGCTCGGTGCTGGAGCGCGAGCCGAGGCGGCGAACCTCGTCATAATCCTTCGCCCAGCGCTCGCTGTTCAAGGCGATGGGCGGCGGCGGGCGGAGCGCGTCGGCGCTCGGAATCGCCCAGGTCCGGAACGCGGCATAATGCGGCTCGAGCGACGGCAGCGAGGCGCCGATCCATTCGCCCGGAGTCGTGCGCGGACGGTAGGGCTCCTGCACGACCTTGGGATCGATCCCGCCCGCCTGGATCGCGGCCGCGGCGGCCTTCTCGCCGATCGCCCGCCCCGACTCGCGGGTGCGCTCGTCCTTGATGCCCGCCATGGCGAGCGCGTAGCTGTCCTCGATCGCCGCCTTCTGGGCGGGATAATGGTGGACGAGAACCTTGTACGCCGCCGTCGCCGCGGCCGAGTCCGGCGATGCGGCACGGTCGCCCGGCTCGAAGCCGAGATAGCTTTGGTAGCGCCGGTCGATCGCGTTCAGAGCCTCGAACATGGCGAGCGAAGCGCGGGTCGTGGCCCGGGTCTGCTCGGGCGCTTGCGGGCCCGGCGCGGCCTGGGCGGCCGAGTTGAGGCGGTTGGCCAGGTCCATCCACTCGCAGACCGTGTCGGCCGAGGCCGGCTGGGCCAGGGCCACGGCCGCGGTCGCGGCGATTGCCAGATAGGAAGCGCGCATGGTTTCTCTCCTTTTCACGATTGAAGTGCGGATCGGCGGTCCGGGGCGGGCCTGCCGAAGGCGGCGGTGAAGCGGACCCGGACCAGCCAGAAGGCCATCGCCGCGAGAACCGCGAAGGGCGGCACGAACCAGATTGCGAGTCCGCGCCAGGCCGCCGGAAATTCGTCCTGCTGGCCGAGGAAGAAGGAGAAGGCGGCGATCGCCAGGGCCGCGCACATCCGCCACAGGTGGCGCGCGATCCGCTGGTGCTGGGCGAGCCGGCCGCGAAGGATGAAGTTGAGGTCGAGGCCGGCGGCGAGGGCGCCGAGCAGCGCGAACGGGTAATGCGCCGCCGCCGGCAGGCTGTCGAACCGGCCCGTCGCGCTGGCGGAAGCGGCGGCGCCGAAACCGAGCATCGCCGCCGCGCACGCCAGGGCCACTGCGAATCCGATCCGCTCGAGGCCGCCGGCCTCCCCGTCCCGCCGGCGCGCGGTCAGCCACGACGTCGCGACGAGATAGCAGGTGAGGATCCCGATCACCGCCGTGCCCCGCTCCGGCTTCACGGCCGCGATCAGCGCTCCGGTTCCAGCCATCGCCAGCATCGACGCGAAGAAGATCGTGCCGGCCCTCGCGTGAAGCCGGCCGCCCTTGCGGACCGTCAAGGCCGCGCCGCCCGCGAGGAGCGCGGCGCTTCCGGCAACG
The DNA here is from genome assembly GCA_036386795.1 of Allosphingosinicella sp. Taxonomy (GTDB): domain Bacteria; phylum Pseudomonadota; class Alphaproteobacteria; order Sphingomonadales; family Sphingomonadaceae; genus Allosphingosinicella. Next base: position 37,619 of record DASVUZ010000047.1, on the reverse strand, counting down.
ACATGAAAGAGCATCAACCCGATCATCACTTTGTCCTTGGCTAATCTGCGTATTGGAGTATTACATAGGCAACACACCTTGGCCATGATTTGGGAGGACAAAGGGATGATTGCAGGTTGCATCGAGAAAATGCGCCGCGACACCTGCCGCGGATGCGAGCGGCGCGACGCCTGCGCCGAGCTCTTCCCGTTCCTGTTCAAGTCCCGGGACCGGGCCGCTTCGCGCCCGCCCGGCGCCGCCCCCCGGAGCCACCCGTTCTTCTCGTTCCTGGGCGAGGTGGCGAAGGCCTTCGAGGCCCAGGCCGGCGAGCGCAAGGCGACGCCGCGGACCAGCGGGTTCAAGGCCGAGGTCGAGCGTCACCTCGAGCCCCTGCTCGCCTCGGGCGAGGTCGGCATCGAGCGGGTCGCGAGCGACCTCGGCTACAGCCGCCAGACCCTGTACCGGCGGCTCAAGGCGGAAGGCGTGACCTTCGAGCAGTTGCTGGACGGATTGCGGCGCCGGCTCGCCCTGCGCTTCATGCGCGAGGGCTTGCCGGTCAAGGTCGCGGCCTACCGGCTCGGCTTTTCCGATCCGGCGGCGTTTTCGCGCGCCTTCAAGCGCTGGACCGGCTCAAGCCCGAGCGGCCATCGCACCCGGCATTGACCTTGCGTCATCCCGGCGAAAGCCGGGACCTCTGGGAGAACCGCCGAGACTTCTCGTCCGGAGGTCCCGGCTTGCGCCGGGATGACGGTGGTCAGTCGCGACCGTCCGACCCATCGCGGTCCCTGCTGTCCGACCATCTGAACAAGGCGAAGGCCGCCGCCCCGACCGCCGCCGTCACCGCCAGCTTGGTCACCAGCCCCTTGCGGTTGTGCTTCCATTCCGAGCGCATCCCCATCTCGCCGGGGATGTTCGGGATCTTCGCCCGCGCCAGGTCCTGGACGATCCCCTCGACCATGTTCACCCGGTCCGCGCCCATCAGCATCAGCCAGTGGGCCCAGTGGGATTCGCTGTACCGGAAGGCGCCGCGCCGGATCATTCCGCTGAGGCCGCTCGGCGGAGTCGAGGTCCCGAACACCGCCGGCCGCCGCTTGTGCTCGATCGACTGCAGGATCTCGACGTCGCTTTGCTGGACTGGAGGCCGGGCCCATTCGCCCGAATGATCGTCCCTCGCCCGGTCTCGATAGGGGTAGGTCGGATCGTTGTCGGGATCGGCGTCCACGCCCCAGCCGGGGATCGCGGACCGGTCGGGGGCGAGGGCGTTGGCGGTCGGGGCGTCCATGATCGGGCTCCTGTTCAGGCGGCGTTGGGGACGAGCACGGGCTTGATGCAGCCGTCGAGCTTCTTGGAGAAGATGTGATAGGCGTCCGATATGTCCTCGAGCGGCACCCGATGGGTGATGATTCCCTTGGGATTAATATGGCCCGCCTTCACATGCTCGATGAGCCTGGGCAGAAGACGCTTCACCGATGCCTGGTTGGCTCGCAGGGTCAGGCCCTTGTTGACGACATTGCCCATCGGAACGAGGTTGGCGGTCGGACCGTAGACTCCGACGATCGAGACCACTCCGCCCTTCTTCACCGAGTTGATCGCCCAGTGTAGCGCGATCGCCGATCCCGCCTCGAGCTTGAGCTTCTTGCCGAGAATGGTCTGCCACACATTGCCCGACGCGTCGTTGCCGACCGCGTCGATGCAGACGTCGGCTCCGAGGCCGTCGGTGGTCTTCTTCATGAACACGACCAGGTCGTCGAGCTCGCGGAAATTATAGACTTCGGCCGGAGCGTAATCCTTCACGAACTCGAGCCGGTAATCGAGATGGTCGATGACGATCACCCGGCCCGCGCCGAACAGCCAGGCGCATTTCGCGGCCAGGATCCCGACGGGCCCGGCGCCGAAGACGCAGACCGTATCGCCGCGCTTGATCCCGGCCATCTCCGCCGCCTGGTAGCCGGTCGGAACGACGTCCGTGAGGAGCACGGCGTCGTCGGGGTCCATCCAGTCCGGAATGATCGTCGGCCCGAAATCGGCGTAGGGCACACGCACATATTCGGCCTGGCCGCCGTCGAAGCCGCCCGCGGTGTGGGAATAGCCGAAGATACCTCCGACCGCCGTCGCCTGGGGGTTGGATTCGTGGCAGTTGCCGAACAGGCCCTGCTTGCAGAAATGGCACTGGCCGCAGGCGATGTTGAAGGGAACCAGGACATGGTCGCCGGGCTTCAAATTCTCGACCTCGGATCCGACCTCCTCGACGATTCCGCAGAATTCGTGCCCGAACGTCATCCCCACCCGAGTGTCGGGCACGAGCCCGTGATAGAGGTGGAGATCCGAGCCGCAGATGCACGAGCGGGTCACTCGAACGACCGCGTCCCGCGGATGCTCGATCACCGGCATCGGCTTGTCCTCTAGGCGGACCCGGTAGGGGCCCCTGTAATCCATCGCCAGCATGCGCGGCTCCTTCATGTTCGGGCGCCTTTCCAATTGCCCGAACGCTCTTTGGTTCCGGAGGCAAGCCTCGAAAAAGCCACGCTTTCTGCTGATCCAGATCAAGTCCGCCAAGCGACCGGGACCGGAACATTCTGACCCGGCCGAAGGTTTGAGGGCAGAGTTTTCCAGGAGGTCCAGATGGCTGACAAGACAGGATCCAAGCAGAGCAACCGGTCGCGCTCGAGCGGCGGCAACAACGGCAACGGCTCGACTCGGCGCGACAGCGAGGGCCGGTTCACCAACGAGCGCAGCGCCTTTTCGTGGGGCGGCGGCAATGCCGGCGTTCTCGCCGGAGCCGCGATCGCCGGAGCCGCCGTCGGGCTCGCCGCCAATTTCGGCCGCAAGTTCCTGATGCAGATGCCGGCGGCGGCCGCGGGCGACTGGTTCGACGCTCTCAAGGCCGAGCATGCGGCGACCCTCGCCGTCTTCGACCAGATCGAGGCGACCAGCGACAGCCAGACGACGATGCGCACCACTTTGCTGATGAAGCTGAAATACGCGCTCACCAAGCATGCGCACGAGGAAGAGAGCATCATCTACCCGGCCCTCCGCCAGGCCAATTCGGCCCACGACGCCGACGCGCTCAACGCCGAGCACGGCTACGTGAAGACCTATCTCTACGAGCTCGAGAGCCTGGCCAAGGACAGCCCCGACTGGCTGGCCCGGGTCCGCGATTTCCGAGCGATGCTCGAGGAGCATATCCGGATGGAGGAGGAGGAGGTCTTCCCGGCCTTCCGCCAGATCCTGTCCGAGGAGCAGAATGCGAAGCTGACCAGCCTGATGAACAAGGAAGGCTTCAAGATGGCGTGATCGCCGGCCCCGCGCCCCACCCGTCATCTCGGCGCAAGCCGGGACCTCGGGGAGAAAGGGCGCCGGCGCGGGTCTCGCCGAGGTCCCGGCTTTCGCCGGGATGACGTAAAGAGGGCCGGTGGGTTTCCCCACCGGCCCTTTTTCTTACGCCAGCTGGCCGTGGCAGTGCTTGAACTTCAGCCCCGAGCCGCACGGGCAGGGCGCGTTCCGGCTGACGCTGGGCAAGTCGGCCTCGGCCATCTCGAACTGGCCGGCCGGCATTTCCGGCCGCTGCGACTGGAGCGGCGGCAGGCGCGAGAGGATCGCGCCGGTGCCGGCATCCACGTCGGCGGTGTCGTCCTCGCCGGTGAATGGATCGATATGGTGGGTGATGAAGTCCGGCAGCCCCTGCATGTCGGCCAGCTCCGGCGGAGGGTCCATCGCGAAGGTGGCCCGGCCGAAGGTCCGGGTGACGTCCTCCCGAATCGAGGCGAGCATCCGCTCGAACAGCTGGAAGGCCTCATGCTTATATTCGTCGATCGGCTTGCGCTGGGCGTAGGCGCGCAGGTGGATAACCTGCCTCAGCGCGTCGAGCATCGCCAGATGCTCCTTCCAGTGATGGTCGAGCGACTGGAGAAGGATGCTCTTCTCGATCTGGATGTAGGTCTCGGGCGGAAGCGCCTTCGCCTTCTCCTCGACCTGCTCGTCGGCCAGGGCCTGGAGGCGCTCAAGCAGAAGCTCGGGGTCGACCGCTTCCTCCTGGAGCCAGTCGTCGATCGGCGGCCGAAGGCCGAAGACCGCGTCGACCCGCTCCTTCAGAAGGTCGATGTCCCATTGCTCCGGATAGGAATTGGGCGGGCACGCCTCGCCGACGATCGTGTTGACCGTCTCCGCGCGCATGTCGGTGACGACGTCGCCGACCGTCTCGGCGTCCATGATGTCCGAGCGCTGCTCGTAGATCACCTTGCGCTGGTCGTTCATGACGTCGTCATATTCGACGACCTGCTTGCGGATGTCGTAGTTGCGCGCCTCGACCTTCTTCTGGGCGGTCTCGATCGCCTTCGAGATCCACGGGCTGACGATCGCCTCGCCATCGGCGAGATTCTTGTTCATCAGCCGGGCGAACATGGTCTGCGGCCCGAAGATTCGAAGCAGGTCGTCGTCGAGGCTGAGATAGAAGCGGCTGAGGCCCGGATCGCCCTGGCGGCCCGAGCGGCCGCGGAGCTGGTTGTCGATCCGCCGGCTCTCGTGCCGCTCGGTTCCGAGCACGAACAGTCCGCCGGCGGCGATCACCCGCTGCTTCTCCTCCTCGACCTCCTGCCGGATGCGCTCGATCGCGGCCTCCCTGGCCGGGCCGTCCTCCATTTCGGCGAGCTCGTCGTTGACCCGGAACTCGAAATTGCCGCCGAGCTGGATGTCGGTTCCGCGCCCAGCCATGTTGGTGGCGATGGTGACCGCTCCGATCCGCCCCGCCTGGGCGACGATATGGGCCTCCTGCTCGTGGAACCGGGCGTTGAGCACCTCGTGCCGGACTCCCTCCTCCTTGAGGAATTCGGCGAGCAGCTCCGATTTCTCGATCGAGACGGTGCCGACCAGTACCGGCTGGCCGAGCTCCTGCTTCTCCTTGATCGACTTGGCGATGGCGGCGAACTTGTCGTTCTGGTTCTTGTAGAACTCGTCGTCCTCGTCGACCCGCCGGACCGGCAGGTTGGTCGGGATGGTGACGACGTTCATCTTGTAGATGTCCCAGAATTCCGGCGCCTCGGTCGCCGCCGTCCCGGTCATTCCGCCGAGCTTGGGATAGAGCCGGAAATAATTCTGGAAGGTGATCGAGGCGAGGGTCTGGTTCTCCGGCTCGATGTCGACGCCCTCCTTGGCCTCGACGGCCTGGTGCAGGCCGTCCGACCAGCGTCGCCCTTCCATCATCCGGCCGGTGAACTCGTCGATGATGATAACTTTGCCCTCTTTGACGATATAGTCGATATCGCGCTTGAACATCACGTTCGCCCGAAGCGCCTGGTTGAGGTGGTGGACGACCAGCGTGTTCTCGAAATCGTAGAGGTTAGAGCCGAACAGCAGCCCGGCATCCTCGAGCAGCCGCTCCATCTTCTCGGTGCCGTCCTCGGTGAGGACGACCGAGCGCTGCTTCTCGTCGAGCTCGTAATCGGCCGGGTCGAGCCCCTTCACGATCGCGTCGACGCTCATGTAGAGCTCGGACTTGTCGTCGGTCGGGCCGGAGATGATCAGCGGGGTGCGGGCCTCGTCGATCAGGATCGAGTCGACCTCGTCGACGATCGCGAAGCGGAACGGGCGCTGGACCATCGACTCGCGCTCATATTTCATGTTGTCGCGCAGATAGTCGAAGCCGAACTCGTTGTTGGTTCCGTAGGTGATGTCCGAGCCATAAGCCTGGCGCCGCTGGTAATCGGTGAGGTTGGGAACGATCACTCCGACGCTCATTCCGAGGAAGCGGTAGATCTGCCCCATCCAGTCCGCGTCGCGGCGGGCGAGATAGTCGTTCACGGTGACGACGTGGACGCCCTTCCCCTCCAGGGCGTTGAGATAGACCGCGAGAGTCGCCACGAGGGTCTTGCCCTCGCCGGTGCGCATCTCCGCGATCTCGCCGCGGTGGAGGACGATTCCGCCGATCATCTGAACGTCGTAATGGCGCTGGCCGAGAGTCCGCTTCGCCGCCTCGCGGACGGTGGCGAAGGCCTCGGGGAGGAGGGCGTCCAGCTCCTCGCCATCGGCCAGCCGCCGCCGGAACAACACCGTCTGGTTGGCGAGTTCCTCGTCGGTCATCGCCGACAGCGTCGGTTCGAAGCCGTTGATCTTGTCGACGATCTTGCCGAGCGACCGCACGTAGCGGTCGTTCGACGATCCGAAAATGGTCTTGGCGAGTCCGCCGAACATGGGAAATTCCTGTCTGGTCTGAAAATTGCGGCCGGGCGCGTGTTTCGCGCCGGGCCCGTCCGATCTGCAACGACTCCCGCGCCGCGGCGGGTCCGCCGGCCTCTACTCCAGGCGCCGCTCGTCGACCGGGGCTGCCTGCGGAATGGCGTCGGCCGCCGCAACCGGCTGAGGGGCGGAAACGATCGGAACGGCTTGCGTTGCGGGAACCGGCCGGACGGTCGCTCGCCTCGCGGCCTCCGGAGCATCGGCCCGAGCCACGGCACTGGCCGCGACCGCGGCGCGCTCGACCTGGCGAGAATCGACGACCCGGTCGCCCGAGATCAGCCCGCCAAGGCCGGCCAGCATCGCCGAGAGGAAGAGCAGAAAGTCCAAAAGTCGATTCCAGGTGGAGCCCTCGCCGTCGAGCGCTCCGCCCGTGCGACATAGTGGCTGAGGTCCGCGCAGTCCATAAGCGCCGGGCGAGGATTGACGTCGCCGGGCGTGAAAGCCTAGCGACGGCGCCATGGCCGAGCGACTTGAAGGGGGCTGCGCCTGCGGTGCCGTCCGATATGCGCTGAGGAGCGACCCTTTCGACTCAGGATGGTGCCATTGCCGCACCTGCCAGCGCAATTCCGGAGCGCCCGGCATGGTGTTCGCGAGCGTTCCCGCCGGCGATCTCGTCTGGACCCGCGGCGCCGACAAGGTGAAGTCATTTCCCTCGTCGAGCTTCGGCTACCGCAGCTTCTGCGGCGAGTGCGGCACTCCGTTCCTGATGGAGGTCGACCATCAGCCGGAGACGGTCGACTTCAGCGTGGCCACCCTCGACTCGCCGGAGCGGGTCGCACCCGGCTTCCACATCTTCTGGGCGAGCCGAATCCCCTGGTTCGAGCCGAAGGACGAGCTTCCGCGCCACTCGAAATTCCGCCCGGACACGAGGGGACTCGATGGCACGGACCCGCCCGATTGATCGCCGTCCCGCCGCCGCGAACGGCGGGACGCCGGCGACCTAGAGCTGAGCCTCGAGCCAGCCCTGGATCTGGGTCTTGGGGGCCGCTCCGACCTTGGTGGCCGCGACCTCGCCGCCCTTGAACAGGATCATGGTCGGGATTCCGCGAACTCCGTAGCGAGCCGGAGCATCCGGATTGTCGTCGATGTTGAGCTTGACCACGGTGACCCGGTCGCCGAGCTCGGCGCTGATCTCCTCGAGCGCCGGCGCGATCATCCGGCAGGGGCCGCACCATTCCGCCCAGAAGTCGACGAGCACGGGCTTGGCGGAGCCGATGACGTCGTCATGGAAGCTGGCGTCGGTGACGGACTTGGTGCTCATGGGAATCTCCTGAAGGGGCGATCGGGATTTAGGAAGCCTGGGGCCCGGGCTCAAGAACCGGCCGGTGGCGATCGAGGAGGCCGGCCGGAAGGTCGAACAGGCGAGGCTCGGCCGTGTAGAGCAATTTGGCTTCGATCCGGCGTCCGGGGAAGATCACCTTGAGAGCTTCGGCATAGGCGGCCATCTGCCGCAGGTGCGGGACCGGAATGTCCTCCGCCGACTCGGGAACGCGGCGGCCGGTCTTGAAGTCCGCCAGCAGGACGACCTCGGGTCCGACCAGAAGCCGATCGACCGATCCGGAAACCACGACTCCATTGCCCATCACCGCCGCGATCGGCGCTTCGGCGAGCGCCCCGGCCCCGAACAGCCCGGCGTGGGCGGGGTCGGAGATCAGCCGGCAGGCGTCGTCCACGAGCGAGTCGCGCAGAACGGGATCGTCGATGCCGGCCGACCGCTCGAGCCATCGCCTCGCGCGGTCGGGGCGCTCGTCCGGCGGGACTTCGGGCAGCCGCTCGAACAGGGCGTGGAGCAGCCGGCCGCGCTGAGCGGCAGAGCGCATCGCGGGCGACGGCGGCGGATCGGCGACGTCGTCCTCGCCGAGCGCCGACGGGGCCAGCGGCCGGGGCGGGCGCTCCTCCTGCGGCGCGGCGCGGCCGATCCAGTCGGGCAGCGGCGGGTCGGGCACCGTCCGGCGCGGCGCGGCCTTGGTGAACAGCTCGGAATCGCCGAAGCTCCGCGCCCGGCCCCAATGGGGATCGTCCCGCCATTCGGCGCCGAGGTCCGCGAGCGTTGCATCGAGCGCGGTCCACCAGCTCGACGCGGGCGGTCCGGAGCGATCGGCGGGGCCGAGGGCGCCGCCGATGTAAAGCCGCTCCTCGGCTCGGGTGAGGGCGACGTAGAGGAGCCGCCAATGTTCCTCGCGCTCGCCGCGGTCGAGGGCTGCGAGCTGCGAGGCGATCGGCTCGGCGAGCTCGTCCCTGCGCGGCCGGAAGATGGGGATGCGGAGGCCGTCGGGGAGGGAAATGTTGGCAAAGTTGCCGCGCAGGCCGCCACCCTTGCGATCCGGGTCCGAACAGGCATCGGCCAGGATAACTATCGGAGATTGCAGGCCTTTCGAGCCATGGACGGTCATCACCCGGACCGCGTCGAGAGGGGCCGAGGGGTCGCGGACGATCTCGACCTCGCCGCGGGCGAACCAGTCGAGGAAGCGCTGCAGCGAAGGCGACGCGGACGCCTCGAACTCGAGCGCCGCGGAGAGCAGCTCCTCGATCGGGTCGCGAGCCTCATTCCCCAGTCTTTCCAACAGCTTGCGACGCCCTCCCAAGCGCCCGCCGAGGATCGTCTCGAGGAAAACGTGGGGAGTGGCGTAATCGGCCATGGCGAGAAGCTCGTGGAGCCCGTCGAGCGTCTCCCGCAAACGTTGGGGATTCGCCTCGAATTGCAACTTTTCGCCACGAAGGTGCGGCCAGAGCGCGCCTTCGCGCCGAAACGCGGCCGCGAACAGATCGTCCTGGCTCCAGCCGAACAGCGGCGAGACGAGAAGAGCTCCGAGATTGAGGTCGTCGAGCGGCTGGACCGCGAAGCGGGCGGCGGCGAGCAGGTCGCGGACCGCGAGCGGAGCCGAGAGGGCGAGCCGGTCGACTCCCGCCACCGGCACCCCTTCGGCGTGGAGCCGGGCGACGATCAGCGAGGCGAGGTCGCCGCGCCTCCGGACGAGAACGAGCATGTCTTCGGGCCGCACCGGCCGCCGCTTCGACCCCTCGCCGATGAGGAAGGGATTGCGGATCCACGAGGCGATCTGGCGGGCGATTCGGGCGGCGTAGCGGCGCACCGAATCGCTGACCCACCCCTCCTCGCCCGATTCCTCCTCGAGGTCGGAGGTCTCGTCGCCATAGGGAAGCCACAAGGTCACCGAGCCCGGCCGGCGAAAATGGTGGCTGGCGTGCGGCCCGGGCGGGCGCGGCAGGCCGAGCGCCTCGTGGCCGAGATGCCCGATCAGCCCGTCGACCGCGGCGAGGACCGGCGGCGAGGAGCGGAAGCTCAGGTCCATCGACAGGTCGAGGAAGTCCGGTGGAAGCTCGTCCTCGGGCAGGTCCATGTCGATCGCGGAATCGCGGAGCAGCCGGGCCTTGGCCTCGAAATAGGCCCGGGCGCGCTCGAACTCGCTCGGATCGGTTCCCTGGAAGCCGAATATCGCCTGCTTGTAGTCGCCGACGGTGAAGAGCGTCCGGTGGCGCCGGCCCGCCCCCTGCCCGGCGAAGAACTCCTCGACCAGCGCGCCGACGATGTTCCACTGCGCCTCGTTCGTGTCCTGCGCCTCGTCGACCAGGATATGGTCGGTCGCCTGGTCGAGCTTGTAGCGGACCCATTCCCCCATTCCGGGCGTGAGCAGAAGCCGCTCGGCGAGCCGGATGAGATCGTCGAAGTCGAGCACCGCATGGGCTCGCTTGGCGGCGGTCCAGGCCTCGGCATAGACCTGGCCGGAGCGAAGCCCGGCGGCGAGGCAGGCGACCAGCGCCGCGAGCTTTCGCAAGGTCAGCAGACGCGAGCAGCATTCGAAGGCGGCGGTGGCGAGCTCGATATAATCCCCGTCTGGCGGGGCCTGGCCCTTGCCGAAGCTTCGAATCTCCCCGTCGGCCTTGGCCCAGACGGAGTGGAGCCTCTCGAGCAGACCCGAGCGCTCGGCCGGGCCGGCGTCCGCCCATTGCTCGCACAAGGATGCGCGTTCGAGGCCGCCCTTGGTTCCCCACTGGCGATTGAGAAGGCCGAGCCGGCGAAGGCCGGCGACGTCGAACGTCTCGTCGCAGCATTCGGAGGCGATCGCCTCGTCGATGTCGCCGAGCGGAATGCCGAAGGCGCGGCGGAGGCGATCCTCGACCAGCTCCGGCGGGCCCAGCGACGCCATGGCGTCGGGCGAGCGGGCGCAGCGGCGAAGGAAGCCCTCGGCGCCGCCCTCGCCGAGGCGGTGGCTCAGAGCCTGGATGTCGCGAACGAGGCCGAGGTCGCGGCGCTCTTCGGAATCGACCAGCATCCCGGCGAGAGTCTGGCGAGCGAGAAGCTGCTCCTCGCGACCTTCGAGCGGCCGGAAGCCGGGCACCAGCCCCGCCTCGACCGGGAAGGCGGCCAGGAGCCCCTGGGCGAAGGCGTGGATGGTCTGGATTCGAAGCCCGCCGCCGGCGGCGTCGAGCACGCGCGCGAAGAGGCGGCGGGCCGTGGCGAGGTCCTCGTCCGAATTGGCCTCGCCGAGCGCGAATAGCTCCTTGCGAAGATCCGAATCCTTCAGCCGGACCCAGTAAGCGAGGCGGCGGTGGATCCGGTCGGCCATCTCGGCCGCGCCGGCCTTGGTGAAGGTGAGGCACAGGATAGAGGACGGATCGACTCCGGCGAGGAGGAGTCGAAGCACCCGGGCGGTGAGGACGTGGGTCTTCCCCGTCCCGGCCGAGGCCGAGAGCGCGGCGTGATCGCCCGGGCCCGAGGCGTCGAGCTGCTCGGCTTCGAGGCGGGCCAGCGGGCGAAGGTGGCGGGGCATATCTTCTCCTTTCCCGTATCGGCCGCCCCTTGTGAAGTGCCCCCGCCCCTGCCGGCGGCGAGCGCGCCGGTCGAACCCGGCCGGCAGGCCCTAGGGCGAAGCTGAACCTTATGCGCGGCCGCTTGCTAAGCGACCGGCCGTCAATCATACTGGCCATACGCTCAGGGGGGCGCCGCAATGGCGGAAGGGGAAGCTACCAAGCCGGGTGATGGCGCCGTCGCGGCGACAGGTTCTGCGCTCGGCCTGATCTTCAAGCCGTTCGAGCATCTTTGGCGGGCGATTCCGCGCAGCGTTCAATATTTCCTGATCGGCGCGCTGGTGCTGCTCGTCATCTATCCGCTGATCGCCTTCGCAGCCGTCGTCCACCTGATCCAGTACCTGCCCGACCGGATCCGCCTGCCCCTGCAGGAACGAGCTCTGGAATCGTGGGGCCTGGAGCGAGTCTATAGCAGCACTTCCGAGCTCAACAGCCTCAACAAGGCGGTCGATACTTCGACGCTCTGGAAGATACCTTCCGACGCTCAGGACGAATATAACGAATCCCTGATGCCGGGCCAAAGAGTCCTGCTTCGAGCGACGATCCAGCAGCAGCCGAAGGAAAATTCGGCGCCGGAATGCGTCGCGGCGGCCGCGCTTCCCCGCAACGCAGAGCTCGGCGACTTCACGCTCAGCCTGGACGATGTCGACTGGCGCAAGACGCGGCCCCTCAAGGCGAGCGAAGGCAAGCTTCAAACCATCGTCTCGATCGACCGCGAGGACTGGGCCGAGCTGTACAAGAAGGACCTGACGGAGGTGCTCCCATTGTCCATCGCTTATTATCCCAAGGCGGCCGGCTCGAACATGTTCCTGCAATGCTTCCGCTACCAGATCTCCGCCTATATCGTCGTCTACAAGCCGGAACTGGGCGCGGCCGGACGGCAGGCGCGAGCCGGGAGCGGCTCATGACGAAGCGCCTCGCCCGACTCGGCGCCGCGGTTCTGACGGTCGGCCTCGTCGCCCTCGCCGGGCCGGCGCGGGCCGACATCCATGCGCGAGTCCTCGGTATCCCCGGGGATCCGGCCAGCATGGTCAGAGCCTATGTCTTCGAAGCCGGCACCGGCCAAAAGGTGACTCTGATCGGCCCTCCTCCAGGCCAGTCGCAGCTCAGGCTCGCCGACGTCGCCAGCCCGCGCCGGCCAATCGTCGTCGCGGCCGATTTCGGCGCCGCCAAATCGCCCGCCGGACGGGGCCTCTTCCTGATGGGCGGCAAGGCCATCGCGCCGTTCAACTTCCAGGGAGGGTTCGACAGCGTCGTCTGCATAAAGAACAAGAAGGCCTCGATCCTGAGCACATCGGACTTTCGTGCGGATCCGGTGCAGGTGACGGTGCGCTGCGACAGCGCCTTCCAGACCTTTCCGCGGCTGATCGCCGGCGGCCGCAACGCCGTCTCTCCCCTGGCGCGCTCGGCTCGCGAAAGGCGGATCGTGCTCGCGACCAAGGGTCCCCGGGCGTGGGTGCTGATCTTCCCGACGCCGGTCAATCTCTTCACCGTCGCCAAAATATTGAGCCTGCCGCGGCGGCTGGGCGGAGCCTACGAATTCGATGAAGCCGTCAGCCTGTCGGTGAATTCGGATCCTGCGGCCTACGACTATCAGAATCTGCTGGTCGGCAATCCGCAGCGCCGGGCGGCGGCGGCGATCGTCGTCGACGACTGATCGACTCCAGGCAGCTCCGGCGAAGGCTCGGCCCCGCTCAGCGAGGCGCCCTTGCCCGACACGGGACGGCGGAGCGAAACTCCATATCGGCGGCGACGGCGATTGACTTTCCGTGGACGGGGCCGGAGCATCTTTTCGGCTCGGGGGATCGCCGATGGCGAAGGACAAGACGAAGCGGGGCAAGAAAAACGCGTCGGGCGGGGGCGCCAGCGCCGCCGCCGCGGCGGCGCGGGCGCTGGCCGCGGTGGCGGACACCAGCACCCAGCCGTGGCGGTCCGTCGCGCTGCTCGACATCAGCTACCAGAACGGCAACTCCGCCACCGGCACCGCCTGGTTCTTCGGGGAGCGCTGCCTGGCGACCGCCGGGCACAACATCCGGCACCCGCAAAATGGCGAGGCCGTCGAGATCCTGGTCTGGCCGGCATTCAACCGCAGCGGAACGCTCGGCCCCTATCGGGTGCCGAAAAGCCGGATGCACTGCGATTCGCGCTGGCGCGCGGGAAGCACCGATGCTTCGCTGGATTACGGAGTCCTCGTCCTCGACGATCCGGCGCCCGGCCGACAAGTCGGCTGGTTCGACGTCGAGGCGCTGGACGACTCGAAGCTTCGATCCCTTCAGGTCCAGATCTGCGGCTATCCCTTCCGGGGCGGCGGCCGGGCTCAATTCAGCAACGAGGGTCGATTCCAGGACGTCGAGGCCCGCGCGCTGCGCTATCGCTTCCAGACCGTCGTCGGGATGAGCGGAGCGCCGCTGTTCGCGAAGGTCGGCGAAAAATACGTCGCCGTCGGGATTCATACCGGCACCGGCAGCGCCGGCGACAGCGCCCGGCGAATCGACGCGGACCTGCGCGGCTTCCTGCAGGGGCTGAGCGGAGGCTGAAGGGGCCGCCGCCTGAAGCAGCCGGTTATCCGGTTGAGTAGTCACCCCGGACTTGATCCGGGGGCCACCTTCTCCAACGCCTTGCGGATGAAAAGGAAGGTGGATGCCGGATCAAGTCCGGCATGACGAGGGGAACCAAGCTTTCAACCCTGGTTAAAGCTGCTTCATATATTCGATCAGCGCCCAACGCTCGGCAGGCGTGAAATCCCTGGGCCCGACCGGGTGACCGGTGGCGGGGTTCAGGGTCCGATCGAAGAATTTGTAATCGTGGCCGGCGTTCGAATTGCCGCGGATCGGCGAGGCGTTGGAATCGTCGGTGCTGAATTCCGAGCCGAAGCCCGAATCCGGCCGGCGGTCGACGAACCCGACCGCGACCGGATCGAACTCGCGGTTGCCGACCCAGAACCGGCGGGGCCTCTGCGCCGGGGGAAGGAGCAGATCGTGCAGCGTCCTGACCGACCCGTTGTGCAGATAGGGTGCGGTCGCCCAGACGCCGTTGAGCGGCCGCGCCTTGTAGGCGAGCGTCCTGAGAGTGCCGGGGTCGGAACGGGGCGATCCCGCCGCCGCCATGCAGTCGGCAAGCCGCTGCTCCCTCGATCTCGGCTGGTCCGCCACGGCCTCGATGACCGCAGCCTGCAACACGGCGTCGACCTCGATGGGCGGTTCCTTGCCGAAGAAGCTTCGGAAGACGATCCCGGCGAGCAGCTTCTTCTGGCGAAGCAGCACTCCGATCGCCTGGGTCTTCAGATAGGCGGCGTTGCGGGCCCTGGACGGAAGCGGATCGCCGGCGGCGACGAGGTCCTTCGTCCCGGTGAGGAAACCGCCCCGCGCCTCGGCGGTGAAGGTGTTGCAGACCATCCCGGGATCGGTCTCGACGCCCTCATGGCCCCAGATCGGAGTCATTTGCGCCTTGATCGGAGTCGCGATGTCGGTCCGCTCGAGCGGCTTGTGGCACGAAGCGCAGGCCTGCTCGAACAGGCCCTTGCCCTGGTCGACGAGGTCGCGGTCCAGCCGCCACGCCTTGCCCCAATCCTCGGGCCAGGCCGGCGACATGAGGCGCGACAGCTGCTTCTCCATTCGCTCCAGATTGTCGACCCGGACGCTCGACGCATAGCCCTTCAGCCCGGGATAGGGGCGGGTCCTGACCTCAGCGAACACGCCGATCACCTCGCTGGTGTTGCGGACCAGCGCGCCCGCGTCGACATTGCCCTTGCCGATCTTGAGATTCTGGTTCGGGACGAGGCCGTTCCACTGCACGAAATCATGCTGGTGGGCGTTCCAGATGAAGGGATAGCTGACCGGCGCGTCGGGCTCGATCCGGAACTGCGGCGCTCCGAACTTCTGGTTCACCGTCGCCGGGGAGTGATTGAGCCACGCGACCTTGTTGAGGATGTGCCCGACGGCGTCGAGCCGGCCGTGGCCGTAGACGATCTCGGTTTCGTTATAGCGGCGCAGAGTCTGCTGGTGGAGGAGCAGGTTCGACAGGGCCTGGGCGAGCATGCCCTTGTCCAGCTCGAAGTTCGGCCCCGGCTCGCCGCCCGGCGCGAGCACCCGCCGGGCGAACCGATCGAATTTGGCCGGATCGGCGTCGGTGCTTTCCATCGCCCTGGTGAGGGAATCGGTGAAGGCCTGGAAATCGGACAAGGCCGGAGCGCCCTCGAAAATCTCGTCATGCCCTTCGTAGGTGATTCGATTGGTATGGCAGGCCGCGCAATTGAGGCCGACCCAGGGCTCCTTTTCCTTTTGCCCCTGGAACCAGCGCTGGCGGGTGACGTCGAACCGCCGGTCGGACTGGATATCGACGGCGAAGCCGATCGGCAGCTCGGATTCGGGCCTGGCCCAGATATAGCCGAACCGATCGAAATAGGACCGGCTCATGAACGGGGCTTCCGAATCGGGAGCCTCGAGCGCCCTCAGCCAGGCCAGCGGGATCAGGCGCGACCCCTGCGATCCGGCCCACCAATCGTCTTTGTCCTCCGAGCTCCAGTTCTGGCCGGCGACGGCCGGCAGGGGCCCGGGATCCTTCGCCGGCTTGGGTAGCGCGCAGGCGCCGAGCGCGAGCAGCGAGGCCGCCGCCGCGAAGGCGAATCGGGCCGACAGATTCCTCTTCCCCCAGGTCACGCGCGCCTCCCCCCAAAAGCCAGTTCGCGATGAGGAACAGGCTAGGCCTTCGCCTGGGAAAGAACAAGCGGAAGACCTTTCAGCCAACCCATTGACTTGTCGACAGACTTTGAGAAGCGCCTGAGGCCTCGCCTAGACCGCCTCCCCCGCCGCCACTCCACTCGCCCAGGCCCATTGGAAATTGTAGCCGCCGAGCCAGCCGGTGACGTCGACCGCTTCGCCGATCGCGTAGAGGCCGGGGACCTTCGCCGCCTCCATCGTCTTCGAGGAAAGGCCCTGCGTGGCGATCCCGCCGACGGTGACCTCGGCCTTGGCGAAGCCTTCGGTGCCGCTCGGGACGAAGGTCCAGGCGGCAAGCCGGCGCTCGGCCTCCTCCAGCTTGCGGTCGGGGAGGTTGGCGAGCTCCCCCGGCAAGGCGAGCCGTTCGGCCAGGCCCTCGGCGAGGCGCTCGGGCAGGCGGCGGGCGAGAGCGGCCTTCACTCCGGTGCGAGGGCCGTTGCGCTTGGCCTCGCGAAGCCAGCCGGCGGGCAGGTCGGGCAGGAAGTCGACCTCGATCGGGTCGCCGGGGCGCCAGTAGCTCGAAACCTGAAGGATGGCCGGGCCGGAAAGGCCGCGATGGGTGAACAGCGCGGCTTCTCGGAAGGCGGCCCCTCCGGCCCGGGCGACGACCTCGGTCGACACTCCCGACAGGGCCTGGAACAGCGCCTCCTCGCGGCTGAGCGTGAGAGGCACCAGGGCCGGGCGCGGCTCGACCACCTTGAGTCCGAAGCGGCGGGCGAGGTCGTAGGCGAAGCCGGTGGCTCCGAGCTTGGGGATGGACGGGCCGCCGGTGGCGATGACGAGGGCGGGCGCCTCGACCGTTCGGGCTCCGAATGCGAGGCGGAAGCGGCCGTCGGAATGATCGAGGTCGCGAACCGGATTGCCGAGGGCGAGCTCGACCCCTCCCCGCTCGCATTCGTCGAGGAGCATGGCGACGATCTGGCGGGCGGAGCCGTCGCAGAAGAGCTGGCCGAGGGTCTTTTCGTGCCAGGCGATGCGGTGCCGCTCGACCAGGGCGAGGAAATCGGCGGGAGCGTAGCGGGCGAGCGCGGAGACCGCGAAATGGCGGTTGGCGGAGAGGAAGCGATCGGGCGCGGAGTGGAGGTTGGTGAAGTTGCAGCGGCCGCCGCCCGAGATCAGGATCTTGCGGCCCGGGGCGTCGGAATGGTCGAGAAGCAGGATCCGGCGGCCGCGGCGGCCGGCGATCGCCGCGCACATCATCCCAGCGCCTCCGGCGCCGAGGACGATGGCGTCGAAGCGGTCCGAAGGGCGCTGGCGCATCGCGGCGCCTTAGAAGCTCGGAGGCTCGCCGCCTAGCCGCGGCCGGCGCAACCATAACGGCTCCGAACCGTTACGGACCTGCACTCATCGGCAAAGGAGCCGTTCATGACCCTCGGTACGATCCTGCTCATCATCCTCGTCCTGCTTCTGCTCGGAGCCCTTCCGACCTGGGGCTACAGCCGCGGCTGGGGCTATGGGCCTTCGGGGATTCTCGGCCTCGTGCTCATCGTCATCCTCATCCTGTTCCTGATGGGCCGAATCTAGGCGGCTGAGCCCGGCCGTTCATCGGGCGGTCAGGCTCTGGAATCCAGAATTCGGGGCGAGCCGGGCGGAGTCCGGCTCGCTTTCGCGTTCCCAGTTCCAAGGAGCTTGCCCGTGATCAAGCCGATCGCACTCGCTTTGGCCGCCGCGGCGACGGCCCTCACCGCGCTTCCGGCTGAGGCCGACGCGCGCCACCGCCACCGCAGCCGGGTCGTCGTCCATGTCGGAGCCGCGCCTTATTATGGCGGCGGCTATTACGACCCTTATTATGCCCGCGGCTATCCGGTGGGCTATTACGACCGGGGCTATTACGGGCGCGGCCGCTATTACGGGCGCGGCTATCGCGATCGCTATTACGGCCGGCGCCATTACCGGGCCGGCTACGATTGCCGGCGCCGGGGCGGCGGCACCGCCGGGGCTATCGTCGGCGGGGCGGTCGGAGCGCTTCTGGGAAGCGAGATCGGGCGCGGCGGATCGCGCGGCTATTACCGGTACCGGCGCGGCGGCGGGAGCACGACCGGGGCGATCGTCGGAGGCGCCGCCGGCGCCCTGATCGGCCGCGAGATCGCCCGCAGCTGCTGACGGACCCGCTTGCCGGACGCTAGAAGACGATCGCCCCGGCGATGAAGGCGACGAGGGCGATGGTCCAGTCGCGCGGCTGGAGGCGTCGGATGAAGTCCATGGCGAGGCTCCTTGCTGTATTATCTATGTAAGACAGCAAGAGCGGTCGCGCAAGGGCGGGGCCCCGCGGCTCAGATCTTCACCTGGCTGCCCATCTCGACGACCCGGTTGGGCGGAAGTCCGAAAAACTCCATCGGGCTCTCGGCGTTGCGCATCATCCAGGCGAACAGCTTCTCGCGCCAGATCGCCATTCCGTGAACGGTCGAGGTGAGCGGGGTCTGGCGGGACAGGAAGAAGCTGGTCTCGATCATCCGGAACGGCAGCCCGCAGCGGTCGATCCGGGCCAGCGCCTCGGGCACGTTCATGTCCTGCATGAAGCCGAAATGGAGGACGATCTTGTAGAAGCCCTCGCCAAGCTCCTCGATCTCGACCCGCCGCTCGTCCTCGACATAGGGTATGTCCTCGATCGCGACCTTGAGGAAGATCGAGCGCTCGTGGAGCACCTTGTTGTGCTTGAGGTTGTGAAGCAGAGCGTGGGGCACTCCGTCCGCCTGGCTGGTCATGAACACGGCGGTGCCCGGGACCCGCGCCGCCGAGCCCGCCGCCGACTTGATGAACAGGGGAATCGGAATGTCGCCCTGCTTCAGCTGATGCCGCAGCAGCTTGCGCCCCTTCGCCCAGGTTGTGAGGAGGGCGAAGATAATGAAGCCGATCATCAGCGGGAACCAGCCGCCGCTAGGCACCTTGAGGAGATTGGCCGCGAAATAGGCTGCGTCAACGAGGAAGAACAGGGCGAGCAGTCCGGCCGCGAGCCACTTGTTCCATCCCCACAAGGCGTACAGCACGACCGCGAGCAGGCAGGTGTCGATGAACATCGCCCCGGTTACGGCGATCCCGTAGGCGGCGGTCAGGTTGGACGAGGTCTGAAAGACCAGAACGAGCAGGATCACCATAACCATCAGCGTCCAATTGACCGCCGGTATGTAGATCTGGCTCGCGGTGGCCGCGCTGGTGTGGGTGATCTTGATGCGCGGGATGTAGCCGAGGTGGATCGCCTGCTGGGTTACCGAAAAGGCGCCGGAGATCACCGCCTGGCTGGCGATGATCGTCGCCGCCGTGGCTATGAAGACGAGCGGCAGCCGGAACCACTCCGGGGCTAGCATGAAGAATGGGTTGTGGATCGCTTCGGGAGTAGAGATGAGAAGGGCCCCCTGCCCCAGGTAATTGATCATCAAGGCGGGCAGCACGAAATAGACCCAGCCGGCGCGGATCGGGCGTCGGCCGAAATGGCCCATGTCGGCATAAAGCGCTTCAGCGCCGGTGACCGCCAGAACGACCGAGCCGAGCGCTACGAAGGCGAGGAACTTCTCCTCAAGGAAAAATTGCAGCGCCCACCAGGGGTTGAGGGCGAGAGCCACCTCCGGGTTGCTCGCAATGGCGATGCCGCCGAGCACGCTGAGGGTGAGAAAATAGATGATGATTACCGGTCCGAACATCGCTCCGACAGCGGCGGTGCCCCGCTGCTGGATCATGAACAGGCCGACGAGGATGAACACCGCGATCGGTACGACCCAGGGCTGCAGTCCGGCTTCGACCACGACCAGGCCCTCGACGGCGGAGAGCACCGAGACGGCGGGGGTGATCATCGAATCCCCGTAGAAAAGGGCGCAGGCAAAGACTCCCAGAAGGACGATGGCGGTGCCCCAGCGCGCGGCCTCGGTCTTTCTCGAGATGAGCGCGAGGAGTGCGAGGCTGCCCCCCTCCCCCTTGTTGTCGGCGCGCATCAGGATGGTGACGTATTTCAGAGTCACCACGATCATCATCGACCAGAAAATGAGGCTCAGCACGCCGAAGACGTGAAGCCTGTCGACCGGCAGTGGATGGTGCCCGGCGAAGGTCTCCCGGAACGCGTAGAGCGGCGAGGTGCCGATGTCGCCGAAGACGATCCCGATCGCTCCGACCGTCAGCTTGACGAGGCCGCCATGATGGTGGTGGCCCGGATTTGGCTCGCGAACGTCCGGAAGTGGAGCCGAGGCGGCCGCGCTTTCGCTCATCCTTGGTCCCTTGGCATCGCCCGGTTGGAATGGCCGAAACGCGCGGTCCGTTCCGGCCCCGAACCGCGGGGCCCGCTACGCCTTCAGGGGGTCGGGGGCAAGCATTCTCGTCATCCCGGCGAAGGCCGGGACCTCAGGACAACAACTCTCCACGGGTCGCCCCGAGGTCCCGGCTTTCGCCGGGATGACGCTAGTCCGTCGCCGCGGCGTCTTTCTCGGCGGCCTGCTTGGCCCGGAAGACGTCGCTCCGGTGGGCCCGGGCGGCCATCGCCTCCCAGGCGCCGGCGGCGCGAAGGCAGCGGTCGCGGACGTTGTCGAGCGTGGCCTTGTCGGCGTCGGCGCGAGCCTCGGCGGCGCGGGCGGAATAGAAATCATGCTGTGCTGACATTGAAGGCTTTCTCTTTTCCGCCGCTGCGGGAAATGGAATGTCCGGGGACAGGTACCGGACCTGTCCCCCGGTCCGGTCAGGCCGACTGAATGTTGACGGCGCTGGTCTTGCCGCGGCGGTCGGTCTCGAGATCGTAGGAGACGCGCTGGTCGCGGTCGAGGGTCTGCATTCCGGCGGCCTGGACGGCGCTGATATGGACGAAGGCGTCGTTGCCGCCGCCGTCCGGCTGGATGAAGCCGTAGCCCTTGTCGGCGTTGAAGAACTTCACGGTTCCGATGGTCATTGGGGTTTTTCCTTTTCGAATGGCGGGACCAACGTCGGCCCGCCGGTGCTGCGAGAGGCGAGAAGGAAAAAGGAGCCGCAAAGCGCCAAAGACCGTTCATTTGCGACTGGTAGCGGCGCTCTATGTAGGCTCCGAGGGCGAAAATAGCAAATTGGGGCGACTTATCCTCTCCCGCTTTTCGCGGGAGAGGGGGGACCCAAGCCGGAGGCTTGGGGGGTGAGGGTCTTGCCGACTTCGCGGTAGAGACCCTCACCTCCCACCGCTTCGCGGCGGGCCCCTCCTCTCCCGCGAAATGCGGGAGAGGGTAATGGAGCGGCTTGCGCTTTAATCGAAGACACGGAACACCCTGCCGAATGGCCACCACCTCCACCGCCCCCGCCCCCAGCACCGCCCGCCGCGACCGGCTCGTCATCGCCGCTTCGTCGCTCGGCACTGTCTTCGAATGGTATGATTTCTACCTTTACGGGCTGCTCGCAACGATCATCTCGAGCCAATTCTTCTCCGGAGTCAACGAGACGACCGGCTTCATCTTCGCGCTGGCCGCCTTCGCCGCCGGATTCGCGGTCCGGCCGTTCGGGGCCCTGGTGTTCGGCCGCATCGGCGATCTCGTCGGCCGCAAATATACCTTCCTCGTCACCATGGCGATCATGGGCCTGTCCACCTTCCTGGTCGGCCTCCTGCCCAGCTATGCCAGCGTCGGAGTGGCGGCTCCGGTCGCCCTGGTGACCCTTCGACTGCTCCAGGGACTGGCGCTCGGCGGCGAATATGGCGGGGCGGCGACCTATGTCGCCGAGCATGCGCCGCCCGGGCGCCGCGGCTTCTACACGAGCTGGATCCAGACGACCGCGACGCTCGGGCTGTTCGCAGCGCTGCTGGTGGTGATCGGAACCCGGACCGCGCTCGGCGAGGCGGCCTTCGCCGCATGGGGCTGGCGAATTCCCTTCCTGCTCTCGATCCTGCTCCTGGCGGTGTCGCTGTGGATCCGGCTTCAGCTCGAGGAGAGCCCGGTCTTCCGCAAGATGAAGGCGGAAGGCACCACCTCCAAGGCGCCGCTTCGCGAGAGCTTCGCGCAATGGGGCAATGCCCGGATCGTCCTGATCGCCCTGTTCGGAGCGGTCGCGGGCCAGGCGGTGGTCTGGTATACTGGGCAATTCTACGCCCTGTTCTTCCTTGAAAAGACGCTCAAGGTCGACGGCGCCACCGCCAACATATTGATCGCGATCGCGCTCGCCCTGGCGACGCCCTTCTTCGTCTTCTTCGGCTGGCTGTCCGACCGGATCGGAAGGAAGCCGATCATCCTGGCCGGATGCGCTCTCGCGGCATTGACCTATTTCCCGCTTTTCGAGGGGCTGACCCGGGCCGCCAACCCGGCGCTTTACGAAGCGCAGCGAGAGGCTCCGGTGCAGGTGATGGCGGATGAGCGGGTCTGCTCGGTCCAGTTCGATCCGATCGGAAGGACGAGCTTCAACCGCAACGGCTGCGACATCGCCAAGAGCCTGCTGGCCAAGGCGGGCATCGGCTATGTGTCGGTCGACACCGAGTTCGGAACGGGAGCCCGGCTCAGGATCGGCAACGCGTTCGTCGACATCCCCAATGCCCCGTCGGCCGGCGGTCCCGAAGCCCATTCGGGCTGGGCCGCGAGCTCCGAAGCCCGGATCAAGGCGGCCCTCGCGAGCGCCGGCTATCCTTCCAAGGCCGATCCCGCCCGGGTCGACAAGCCGCTGGTCGTCGCCATCCTCTTCATCCTCGTCCTCTACGTGACGATGGTCTACGGGCCGATCGCGGCGCTCCTGGTCGAGCTCTTCCCGAGCCGGATCCGCTACAGCTCGATGTCGCTTCCCTATCATATCGGCAACGGCTGGTTCGGAGGTTTCCTCCCGACCACCGCCTTCGCGATGGTCGCGGCGACCGGGGACATTTATTACGGGCTCTGGTACCCGATCGGGATCGCGGTGCTGACTCTCATCGTCGGGCTGTTCCTGCTCCCGGAGACGAGAGGACGGGAAGTGGAGTGAGCGCTTCGGATACTCCGTTCGCCCTGAGCCTGTCGAAGGGCTTTCCTTCTTCCAAGCGTTGGTCAAGGCAAGGGCTTCGACACGCTCAGCCCGAACGGTTTTGGGTGCCACGTCCAACTTCGTTCGCTCTCCTTGCACCGCCCCCCGCATCCGTTAAGGCGGCGCAATGACCCTGCCCTCCGTCCTCCAGCGCCTGCGCCTTCCGGCGATCGGCGCTCCGCTGTTCATCGTCTCCAACCCGGACCTCGTCATCGCCCAGTGCAAGGCGGGGATCGTCGGCTCCTTTCCGGCGCTCAACGCCCGGCCGCAGAGCCTGCTCGACGAATGGCTCCACCGGATCACCGAGGAGCTCGCCGCCTGGGACCGGGACAATCCGGACCGGCCCTCGGCGCCTTATGCCGTCAACCAGATCGTCCACCGCTCCAACGACCGCCTCCAGCAGGACATGGCGACCTGCGCCAAATGGAAGGTTCCCATCGTCATCACCTCGCTGGGCGCGATCGTCGAGGTCAACCAGGCGGTCCACTCCTGGGGCGGGATCGCTCTTCACGACATCATCAACGACCGCTTCGCCCGCAAGGCGGTGGAGAAAGGCGCCGACGGGGTGATCGCGGTCGCCGCCGGCGCCGGCGGCCATGCCGGAACCCTGTCGCCTTTCGCCCTGGTCCAGGAGATCCGCCAGTGGTTCGAGGGGCCGCTGATCCTCTCCGGGGCGATCGCCACCGGCCGCGCCATCCTCGCCGCCCAGGCGATGGGAGCCGACCTCGGCTATATCGGCTCGCCCTTCATCGCCACCGAGGAGGCCAATGCGGCCGAGGCCTACAAGCAGGGCATTTGCGACGGGCGGGCGGCCGACATCGTCTATTCGAGCCTGTTCACCGGGGTTCACGGCAATTACCTCAAGGCCTCGATCGTCGCGTCCGGTCTCGATCCCGACAATCTGCCGGAAGGCGACCTCAAGACGATGGACTTCGGCGGCGGCGAGAGCGCCAAGAAGGCCTGGCGCGACATCTGGGGATCGGGCCAGGGCATCGGAGCGATCGACCGGGTGCGGCCGGCGGGCGACTATGTGGAGCAGCTGATCCGGGAATATGAGGAAGCGAAAGCGGAGCTGCGGGCGAAGGCGGGGCTGTAGCCGTCATCCCGGCGAAGGCCGGGGCCCAGGAACAAGGTACTCGCCAAGCCTTCCCGGTCGTGTGTTCATGGGTCCCGGCTTTCGCCGGGATGACGGCCTAGAGCGACCGCTCCAGCCGGCTGATCAGGCTTCGGGCCGGGCTCGCCTGGGGCTCGGGGCCGAGGCCACCCGCTTCGTCGAGCCGCTTCACCCGGGCGTAGAGATCGCGGCTCGAATGGACCAGGGCCAGAGCCCCGGAGGGAAGCCGGGCGAGCAAGGCCTCGTCGCTGTCCGGCGCCTCGCCGAGCCGCCGGGCCGGGCGGCGGGCCTGGGAGCGGCTCAATTCGCCCGCCTCGACCGCGCGCTGGGTGAGAAGCCAGGCGATGACGTGCATCAGCCGAGTCGTCACCTTGAGCGACTCGCAGGAGAATCCGACCCGGTCGATCGCCGGGAGCGAATCGCGGTCGGCCCGGCCGCTCATGTCGAAATAGGAGCGCGCTTCATCGGCGAGCAGCATCGCTTCGGTGTAGAGCGAGGCGATCAGCTTGGCGGTCAGTGGCAAGCGGGCTTCCTGCATCGGCTCATGCTGCCACAGCGGCGACCGGCCCGCCATGCGCAAAGAGGGTAAAGCGGAAGATGTGCCGGGGAGGGACGATTTTGGTGCCCGACGCCGTCATTGCGAGGAGCGAAGCGACGAAGCAATCCAGTCCGACGCCCGCGCCACACGCCGCATGTGGATTGCTTCGCTCCGCTCGCAATGACGGCTAGGCGATGATGTCGGGAATGAGCCGGTCCTCGAGCAGCTGGATCTCGTCGCGAAGCCTGAGCTTGCGCTTCTTCAGCCGGGCGAGCTGGAGCTGGTCGGAGGCCGGGCTGGCGCGGAGCGCCTCGATCGCCGAGTCGAGGTCGCGATGCTCCTGGCGAAGCCGGACCAGCCGCGCGGCCTCCGGAATGCCGCTTCCCTCGATGGATTCCATGCCCCTCCTAGGACGCTGTTCGAACGCCTCGAAAGGCGCTATAGATAGTCCATTAACGGCCCGTCGTACATATTGCGAAGGCCGTCCGATCGATGGGAGACAGGACAGTTTCCAGACGTTGATCCCCGCACCAGCACAGCAAGGAGATGGGAATGCAACAGGCGCATATCTCGGCACTGCAGCACCGCCACGCGGACATCGAAGCGCGAATCGAAGAAGAAAATCAGCGGCCTTTGCCGGACATGGCCACCCTCTCCAGGCTCAAGAAGGAAAAGCTCTGGATCAAGGAAGAGATTGCCGGCCTCCACCATTAGGAGGCGCTCTCTCCTTCCCCGTCATTCCGTCGTAACGGGAATTGATGAAGCCTTGGCGCGGCCGGCGGCCGGTCAGATCGCCGCCGCCCGTTGCCGCACGAAATCCGTTCGGGCTGAGCCTGTCGAAGCCCTCGCCTTTGTTGATTCCGCAAGCAGAGGGCTTCGACAGGCTCAGCCCGAACGGACGAGGAGCATTAGGCCGGTCACGGCCCGCGATTTCCCAAATCAGAGCGAGCGTCCGGCCGAAGCGCCGCTTCGACCCGATCCGCTCAATCGTCGCGGGTGATTCGCTCGTTGCGCTCGTGGCGCTCCTGGGCCTCGACGGTCATCGTCGCGATCGGCCGCGCCTCGAGCCGGGCCAGCGAGATCGGCTCGCCGGTGACTTCGCAAAAGCCGTAATCGCCAGTGTCGATCCGGCGAAGCGCCGAGTCGATCTTGGAGATGAGCTTGCGCTGCCGGTCGCGGGTGCGCAATTCGATCGCCCAGTCGGTTTCCGAGGATGCCCGGTCGGTGACGTCCGCCTCGCGGATCGGGCCGCTCTTCAGCGACGCCATGGTCCCCTGCGATTCGCGCAGGATCTCGTCCTTCCAGCCGAGCAGCTTCTGCCGGAAATAGGCCAGCTGCACCGGATTCATGAACTCTTCGTTGGCACTGGGCCGGTAGCTGTCGGGCAGTCCGCCCAAAGCATAGACCGAGCCGTAAACGTCACTCAAAGCCGTCGCCATAACCCCTCCACTCCTTCACGAAACCGCAAAGCGGTCACGCTGCCTCCTGCGCTCCGCTTCCGAGTCGTCCGGAAATGTCGGAGCTTGCCCCAGCGCGCCTATACGCTTCGCAAAGGGGGAGTACAAGTCACTCAAATAGCGGTTAAAAATTCACGCCGATTCGGGCGTTCCGGGCGGCCGTCACGCCATTTCGAAGGAGCGCCGGCCGCTTCGCCCCGGCGCTTTCCGAATCACCCGCGATTCGGCATGCAGGCCGCCTGTTAACCATGTTCGCTCCGCCGCGGTCGCCGGCTATTCGTTCACGCCTTGTCCGGTCCTGTCCTCAAATGGGACGGAACCGGCCGTAACGGCCATTTGGCGGGCATTTCGAAGCGACTTCATGGTTAACGCGCTTGCACTTAAAGCTTTCCTTTGCACCTATGCCTGTAGCTCGATGCCGAAGCCGATCTTCCGACAAGGACTTTCGGCCACGCATCGGAACCTGGAAACAAGGTGCGCTGTCATGTCCGTTAGAATGGCTCTCGCTAAACTCTGCGCCTGCACCGTCGGTGGTGCCATCGTCGGCGGCGGCGCCGTCCACGTCGCGGAAAACCCGCCCCAGCGGCCGTCGTTCGTCAAGCACGCGAAGCCGGCCAGGATGATCAAGGAGGCGCCGCGCCGCTACGCCCGGGTGAAGCCGGTCAAGCGCCACCGCCGAGTCCGGACCGCCTGCGTCGTCAAGACTCCTGGCACGACCACCACGACCCGCACCATCACCTATCCGGGCGGCGGCATGCCCATGCCCCTCCCCCCGCTTCCGCCCATGGCCGCCGGAAGCAGCGGCGGCGGAGTCACCGTGATCGGCGGCAGCGGCGGCTTCGGCGGCGGCTTCGGAGGCGGCTTCTTCAGCGGCGGCTTCTTCGGCGGATCGAGCGGCAACGCCATCTTCACCGCGTCGACCAGCACCTCGACCGGCGGCAGCACCGGCGGCTCGACTTCGACCAGCAGCGGCGTGTCCACGAGCACGGGCGGAGTCTCGACCAGCACCGGCGGGGTTTCCACCAGCACCGGCGGAGTCTCGACCAGCAGTGGAGTCTCGACCAGCAGCGGAGTTTCGACCAGCACCAGCGGCGGGTCGACCTCGACCAGCGGCGGCTCGACCTCCACCAGCGGCGGCTCGACCTCGACGTCGACGGGCGGAAGCTCGACCTCGACCTCGACCGGCGGAAGCTCGACCTCCACCTCGACCGGCGGCCTCTCGACGACGACCAGCACTTCGAGCGGAATCGTCACGTCGAGCAGCTTCGGAGCGACTTCGACCTCGACCAGCTCGTCGACCTCCTCGAGCACCAGCGCCTCGACCTCGACCAGCGCCTCGACCTCGTCGAGCACCAGCAGCTCGACGTCGAGCGGAAGCTCGACGAGCAGTGGAAGCAGCGGCACCGACGTTCCGGCGCCGCCGATGGTCCTCCTGTTCGGAGCGGCGGCGGCGGCCCTGGTCGCCCGCCGCAGGCTCGGCCGGCCCGGCAAGTAAAAGCCGGCCGGTCGCTCGAAAAGGCCGCGGGGACCCTTCGCCCCGCGGCCTTTTCTTCGCCTGCCTTGCCCGGCGGCTAGGAGGTGGCGGCCTTCGCCGCGGCCTCGATCTGCTCGGCGGTCATGCCCGTGACCGGTCCGTTGGGGCTTCCGGCGACGGCGTTGCGCGGCAGCCGGATGCTGGTTCCCGAAGCCAGCTTCAGGGTTACGAACTGCGAGTCGACCGCCTCGATCGTTCCGACGACGGCACCGGCCGCGCCTTTCACGGTCGCTCCGGGAACGATCTGCGCGTTGGCCGCGGCCGTCGCCTTGTCGACCTCGGCGTTGAGCTGGTCGCGGGTCATCCCGAACAGCGCGCCCTCGTCGCTCGAAGTGAAGCTAGAGACCGGCAGGGTCACTTCGTGCCGGTCGGTCTTGAGGACGAGATTGGCGCCCTCGACTCGAACGATCGTTCCGACCTCGCCGCCTTTCGTGTCCTTGACGACGGCGCCGGCGGTGACCGCCGAGGCGGCTGGAACGGAGAGGGCCGCGAGCGCGGCGCCCGCGGCGATCAGGCTGGGGTTGAATCGCATTTTCACTCCTGGGTCTTGACGGTTGACGGGCCGCCCCCGGCCGAAGCCGGCTCGAACGCTATTCGGATTGGAGGATTTTCTCAATCTCGGTGACGGGATGCTTGGTCAGGTCCTTGGCGACCTCGCCGGCGAGGCGCTTCTCGACCTCCTTGTGATAATGCTTTCGAAGCTCGCCCAGGGTCTTGGGCGGAGCGACGATGATCAGCGATTCGAAGTCGTTGCTCAGAGCCCGCTTCCTCAGCATCTCGGCGGTCTCGGCGGCGAACCGGTCCTCCTCGAGCTGGTGGAAGTCGACCTCCTCGTAGCTGCTGTAGCCGGCTCCGCCGGAGCCGCTCGGGGCCTGGCCGGCGAGGTCGGTCTTGCGGTCGCGGTCGGGCGCGTCGCCCGTCTCGCGCTTGCGCTCGACCTCGAGCTTGGGAAATTCGGAATCGCCTTCGTTGCGGAAGAACAGCATCTTCTTGCCGTCGGCGACGACGACGAAGCTATTGTGGGGAACCTGCATCGAACTCTCCTTCTTCGGACCGACCAACTCCCGAATCGCGGCGAGGGTTGCGCGCTTGCGCCCGCGGGGGCGGCGTCCTAGCGCTCCAGCGATGCGCATCCTGCTCACCAACGACGACGGAGTGAACGCCAGCGGCCTCAAGGTGCTCGAGCGGATCGCGCGGGCATTCTCCGAGGACATATGGATCGTCGCTCCGACCGAGGAGCAATCCGGCGCCGGCCACTCGCTCACCCTCTCCCGGCCGGTGCGGCTCAGGAAGCTGGGCGAGCGGCGCTATTGCGTCACCGGCACTCCGACCGACGCGGTGATGATGGCGGTCGCCCACCTGATGAAGTCCGCTCCGCCCGACCTCGTCCTTTCCGGAGTCAATCGCGGCGCCAATCTCGGCGAGGACGTGACCTATTCGGGCACGGTCTCCGCGGCGATGGAAGGCGCGATGGCCGGAATCCCGGCGATCGCGCTCAGCCAGGCCTATGCCAAGGAGGGGATGGGCGACACGGTGCCCTTCGCCGCGGCCGAAGCCTGGGCGGAACGCGTGCTCCGCCCGATCGTCGAGGGCGGAATGCCGCCGCGCACCCTCGTCAACATCAACTTCCCGGCGCTCGAGCCCGATTCGGTGAAGGGCATCCGAGTGGCGCCCCAGGGCCGACACGATTACGCCCGGCTTCGGATCGTCGAGCGCACCGACCCCCGCGGCTACGGCTATTTCTGGTTCGGGCTCGCGCCGATGGTCGAGACTCCGGGCCACGCCACCGACCTCGAGGTCGTCGCCGACGGCTTCATCGCCGTCACCCCGCTCCACCTCGACCTCACCCACGTCCCGTCGCTGGCGGGCCTGGCGGAGCGCTACGCCTGATGTCGCGGCGCCCGCGCGGCCCCGACGACATCACCTTGCGGCGGCGCGGGCGGCTGCCGATCTGGGCTCAGCTCGGCTGGCGGGCGGCGCTGGTCCTCGGCCTGCTCGGCTTCGCGATCCTGATCCACTGGCTCGAGCGGGACGGGCTCAAGGATCATTTCGACAACCACGTCAGCTTCGTGGACGTCGTCTATTTCACGATGATCAGCATCACCACGACCGGCTATGGCGACGTCGTTCCGGTCGCGAACCACACCCGGATGTTCGACGCCCTGGTGGTGACTCCGATCCGGATCTTCTTCGTGCTGATCTTCATCGGCACGGCCTACACGTTCGTGCTCAGGCGGACATGGGACAGGTGGCGCATGGAACGGCTTCAGAAGACTCTCTGCAACCACGTCGTCGTCGCCGGCTTCGGCACCAGCGGCTCGGAGGCGGTCGACGAGCTCATCTCGCTGGGAACGCCCGCCGGGGAGATTGTCGTCATCGACTCCAGCGAGGAGGCGCTCGAGCGCGCCAAGTCGCTTGGCTGCGTCGTCGCCGACGCCGACGCGACCCGCGACAAGACCCTCCAGGCGGTTCGGATCCAGCAGGCCCGGGCGCTGATCGTCTCGGCGGGGCGCGACGACACGTCGATCCTCATCACCATGTCCGCGCGCCATCTCGCTCCGAAGCTCAACATCAGCGTCGCGGTCAGGAACGAGGACAATGAGCTGCTCGCCCGGCAGGCGGGGGCGAGCACGGTGATCAACCCGGTCAGCTTCGCCGGCCTGCTGCTCGCCGGCTCGACCACCGGCGCCCACATCCCCGACTATATCGCCGACCTCGCCTCCTCGACCGGCCGGGTCCGGCTCGCCGAGCGGGTGGTGCGCGACGACGAATGCGGCAAGCCGCTCTCGGCCGTCGCGACCGGCCTCGGAGTGCGAATCTATCGCGACGGAACGCCGCACGGCTTCTGGGAGCCGGAAGCCCAGTCGCTCAAGCCCGGCGACTGCGTGGTCGAGATCCTCCCCACCGCCGAGCGCGAGGCGGAGCTGGGTTGAAGGCCGATCAAGCCGCTGCACCGCGTTTCCGGGCGGGAAACGGAAGCCACCGCTCGTTGCCGCGATCGGCCGATCTCAGCGCCTCGCACGGTCGTGCGCGCCGGGTGCACATCTGCCCGTCATCCAGGTTCGGGCCCAAAGGCTCGCAATGCTCGTCTCGCTCGACAGCATTGTTCCAGTCCTTGAAATCCTTCCCATATTGAGCTCGGGCCTGCTTCGCCCATTCTTTTTCGGCAGCACCATACGCAAGGGAGGTGAACTGTCCCGTCCGGGCGGCGGAAGCAGTCACGAAATCCAGTGCGCAAAGCCTGTCGGGATGCGCGCTCACCGCCAGCGCCAGGAGGAGGCGCATCTGCGGATCGTAATGACCGCCGTCCGATCGCTCCCGTGAGACGGCCGTATATCGGTCCACGCCAATTCCGTCGCCGGCATGGAAGTCATGCTCGCTCCACGAGCCGTCGCCGTTGGACCGCTTCGTGCGGATGAACAGGCCGGTGGCGGGATGCCTGTGACGCAAGACGAGATCGGACCTGCCGTCGCCGTCAAAATCCGCGACCATTGCGGGATAGGCATCCACCCCGCCGCCGTCGCCGGCATGGAACTCATATTCGGCCCACGTCCCGTCGCCGTTCGAACGCTTCGTGCGGATGAAGAGGCCCTTCACCGGGTCCCGATGCCGCAAGATGAGATCGGAAGCGCCGTCGCCGTCCATGTCGCCGACAATCGCGGGATAGGGGTCGACCCCGTTTCCGTCCCCGGCTTGATGCTCGAATTCGGTCCAGGTGCCGTCGCCGTTCGAAAATTTCGTTCGAATGAATAGGCCCCCGGCGGGGTCCCTCCGCCGAAGAATGAGATCCGTCCGGTTGTCCCTGTTCACCAGGCCGACCAGCGCGCCGAACTGATCTACGCCGCTGCCGTCACCCGCGTGAAAATCGTGCTCGGTCCAGGTCCCGTTGCCGTTCGACATCTTGGTGCGGATAAAGAGTCCCTTTTGAGGGTGGCGATGGCGGAGGACGAGGTCGGACTTGCCGTCGCCGTTCACGTCGGCAACGAGCGCGGGATATGCGTCGATGCCGTTGCCGTCACCGGCCTGAAAATCATACTCCGTCCACGTCCCGTCGCCGTTCGAGAATTTCGTCCGGATGAAGAGGCCTTTGAGAGGATCGCGATGCCGGAGGATAAGATCGGTGTCGCCGTCGCCGTCGACGTCGCCGACGAGCGCCGGATAGAGATCGACTCCACGCCCGTCGCCAGCCTGGAAATCGCGCTCCTGCCAGGTGCCGTCGCCATTCGAGAGCTTGGTGCGAATGAACAGGCCGAGGGAGGGATGCCGGTGCCTCAGGATCAGGTCGGAAAGGCCGTCCGAGTTCACCCTGCCGGCCAGCATCGGATAGTTGTCGACGCCGCTCCCATCCCCCGCCTGGAAATCATGCTCCGTCCAGGTCCCGTCGCCGTTCGAGAATTTGGTCCGGACGAACAGGCCTTTCACCGGATCCCGGTGGCGCACGACGATGTCGGTCCTCGCGCCCTGATTGACCAGCAAGGGCTGATCAATGGCCCATTCGACTCGGGCAATAGTGTCGCGGATCGATTGAACATCCGGATGTTCGACCTGAGTGAAGCGGCCCGAGGATGGCAACCCCGGATTTACCGGCCGTTGAAGAGCGCAAGCGGAAAGAATCAGGAAGGCGGCAGCTGATGCAGCGACCAATTTGCGATTCAATCCTCTTGGTCGCATGAAAGCTCCCATGAAATCAAAGGCAAGTGTCTTCCAGTCTAGATGTCACCAAATATTAGCAGACGCCCCAGAATCCCCCAGCGCAACTTGGTACCATCATTATTGGCGAAGCGCCATACAGTCCAGACCCGCTTTAGGACTTCCGGCGTCCGGCGACCACCAGGGTTGCCGCCGCGGCGGCGGCGAGCAGCCCGCCGGCAGCGAAGGTCGCGGCGGGGCCGATCCGGTCCCACAGCAGCCCCGCCGTCACGCTCGCGGCGAGCATCGCCAGGCCGGTCGCGAGGTTGAACAGGCCGAAGGCGGAGCCGCGCAGCGGCGCCGGGGCCCGGTCGGCGACGAGCTTGGCGAGCATCCCCTGGCTGAGCCCCATGTGCAGCCCCCACAGAGCAACCCCGGCGAACACCGCGACGAGGCCCGGCAGCGAAGCCAGAATCAGGTCGGCGGCGGCGAGGATTGCGAGGCTGGCGAGCAGCAGCCCGCGCGTTCCGAGCCGGTCCGACGCGATTCCCGCCGGATAGGCGGAGGCCGAATAGACCAGGTTCATCGCCACCAGCACCGCCGGCGCGAGCCACAGCGGAAGGCCTTCCGCGGACGCCTTGAGGATCAGGAAGGCCTCGCTGAACCGGGCGAGCGTGAACAGCAGGCCGAAGCCGACCACCGCCCAATAGGCGCGGTCGAGCCGCTTGAGGTCGGCAAGGCGCAGCGGCGCTCGGCGGGGCTCGTCCGGAGCGCGCGCCGGCTCCTCCACGGCAAACAGGACGATGAGGACGGCCGCCGCGGCCGGGACGAGCGCGACCCAGAAGACGGCCCGGATATCGTCGTCGAGGAGAAGCATCAGCCCGATCGCCAGGAGCGGGCCGGCAAAGGCGCCCACAGTGTCCATCGACTGCCTGAGGCCGAAGGCCCGCCCCCGGATCTCGGGCGGAGTCACGTCGGCGATCAGGGCGTCGCGCGGAGCGCCGCGGATGCCCTTTCCGATCCGGTCGGCGAAGCGGGCCGCGAGCACGGCAAGAGCTCCGCCGGCCAGCGGAAAGAGCGGCTTCGAAAGCGCCGCGAGCCCGTAGCCGATCAGGATCAGCGGCTTGCGCCTGCCGAGCCGGTCGGAAATCCAGCCGGAAAAGACCTTGGTGATCGACGCCGTGGATTCCGCGATTCCGTCGATCAGCCCGACGGCGGCGACGCTGAGGCCAAGCGTTCCGACCATGAACAGGGGCAGGAGCGCGTGGATGATCTCGGACGACAGGTCCATCGCCAGGCTGACGAAGCCGAGCGCGACGACTGAGCGCGGCAAAGCGGGGCGTGAATTCACGCCTCCTGCTTCACCCTAGGAAAAAGGCGCTGCAAGCCCTATCTAGCGCGCTTCCCATGGCCACCATCCTCCCCTCCCCGCCCAAGGTCGGCATGGTCTCGCTCGGCTGCCCGAAGAATCTCGTCGATTCGGAGCGCATTCTGTCGAAGCTTCGGTCCGACGGCTACCAGATGTCGCCCGATTATGCGGGCGCCGACGTCGTCCTCGTCAATACTTGCGGGTTTCTCGACAGCGCCAAGGAGGAGAGCCTCCAGGCGATCGGCGAAGCCATCGCCGAAAACGGCCGGGTCATCGTCACCGGATGCATGGGCAAGGAAGCGGAGGTGATCCGGGAGCGCTTCCCGCAGGTGCTCGCGGTCACCGGGGCCCATCAATATGAGCAGGTCGTCGGAGCGGTCCATGTCGCAGCGCCGATGCCGCCTTCGGCCTATCTCAACCTGGTGCCCGACGGCGGGCTCAAGCTCACCCCGCGCCACTATTCCTATCTGAAGATCTCCGAAGGCTGCAACCATCGCTGCAGCTTCTGCATCATCCCGAGCCTGCGCGGCGACCTGGTCAGCCGCCGCCCCGACGCGATCCTTCGCGAGGCCGAGAAGCTCGTCGCGGCCGGCACCAAGGAGCTTCTGGTCATCAGCCAGGACACTTCGGCTTATGGCCTGGACCTGCGCCACGCCTCATGGCCGTGGAAGGGTGGCGAGGTCCGAGCCCACATGACCGACCTCGCCCGCGAGCTGGGCAGGCTCGGCGCCTGGGTCCGGCTCCATTACGTCTACCCCTATCCGCACGTCGACCGGGTGATCCCGCTGATGGCCGAAGGCCTGGTCCTGCCCTATCTCGACATCCCCTTCCAGCATGCCGCCCCGTCGGTCCTGAAGGCGATGAAGCGGCCGGCCAACGAGGCCCGGGTGCTCGAGCGGATCCGGAGCTGGCGCGAAATCTGCCCCGACATCGCCATCCGGTCGACCTTCGTCGTCGGCTTCCCGGGCGAGACCGACTCCGATTTCGAATATCTGCTGCAATGGCTGGACGAAGCCCGGCTCGACCGGGTCGGCGCCTTCCGCTTCGAGCCGGTCCAGGGCGCGGCCGCCAATATGCTCCCCGGCGCCGTGCCCGAGGAGGTCAAGGAGCAGCGCTATGCGCGCCTGATGGAGAGGACCGCGGCGATCTCCACCGCCAAGCTTCAGGCCAAGATCGGCCGGACGCTCGACGTCCTCATAGATCTCGCCGACGGCGAGGGCGGCGCCACCGGCCGCTCGCAGGCCGACGCTCCCGAAATAGACGGCGAAGTCCACCTGCGCGACGCGACCGGACTGAAGCCGGGCGACATCGTTCCGGTCCTCGTCGAGGACGCCGACGAACACGACCTGTTCGGAGTCCCGCTCGGCAGAGCCTGAGCTCCGCCGTCGCAAGGACTCGAAAAGGCCGCTCCGCCGGCCCTCGCCGACGGTCTTCGCTCGACCGACCCAAGCCTGGCCCAGGGAGCGGCGGCCCGGTCGGACCGCCGCTCCCCTCGGGCTCAGGCCGACGTCGTCGGCGGGGTGCGCTTGCCCGCGCCGCCCATCAGTCCGCTCGCCAGCGAGCCAAGCGTGGCTGCGCCGGCAAAGGCGATGAGCGCGGCGTCGAGCAGGCCGCCGTCGGGCGCCAGGTCACGGCCGAGCCCGACCCAGGCGACCGCTCCGCCGATGCCGCCCGCAATGTGCGACACCCAGTCGAAGCGCGGCTCCTCATAGGGCGGAGGATCGGGGATCGGCGGACGGGGCCATGGCCACCACCAGCGCCAGCGCCACCACCACCACCACCAGGGCCAGAAGATCGGCCAGCACCAGCCGACCAGAAATGTGAAGATGATCCACGAGAGTGCCATCAGCGCCTCCACTGCATGGAATCGAGACGACCGGGCGAGCACAAGTCCGGGTGACTCGATCATACCATCCGCTCTTCCCAGCGTAAAGACGGCTCGTCTTGTGCGCTTCTTGCGGTCATCTAGGCGAAGGGCGGTGTCGTTTGAGTCGCGATACGGTCGCGGCCATGTCTCGACTCGCGTCGGACGAGTAGGCATGGACTTGACCATGACCGAACGCTCCAGCCTCCTCCAGCCCGACAAGGGCCAGCCCGCGACCGCTCTCCATCTCGTCGACAAGTCCGGCTTCGACTCCTGGCTCAAGCGCCAGCCCGAGCGCATCCGGCAGGCGGTCGGGGCGCAGGGCTTCCGGGGCGAGGGCTATCAGCTCGCCATCCTGCCGGGCGACAAGGCCGGCTGGTCGGCCGTTCTGGGCGTGGCCAATGTCGGCGAGCTCAGCCCCTGGTGCCTGGCCCAGGCGGCGGAGAGCCTGCCCGAGGGACGCTACCGGGTCGAGGACCGGGCGCCGGGCCCGGCCGCGCTCGGCTGGCTGCTCGGCCAGTATCGGTTCGAGCGGTACAAGAAAGCGGAGGCCAAGGCGGGGCCTCGGATCCTGCTCACCTCCGAGCCGGCGAGGATCGACGAGATGCTTCGGATCGCCGAGGCGATCACCCTCGTCCGCGACCTCGTCAACCTGCCCGCCGCGGACCTCGGCCCGGCCGAGCTCGAGAGCGCGGTCCGCGAGGTCGGGGCCCGCTTCGGCGCCGAGGCGACCGTCACCCAGGGCGACGCCCTCGAAGAAGGCTTCCCGATGATCGCCGCGGTCGGCCGAGCCGCCGCCGCCGGCCGGGCGCCGCGGCTGATCGAGCTCGAATGGGGCGACCGCCGCCATCCCCGGATCGCCATCGTCGGCAAGGGCGTGTGCTTCGATTCCGGCGGCCTCGACATCAAGCCGTCCCTCGGCATGCGGCTGATGAAGAAGGACATGGGCGGGGCCGCCCATGCGCTCGCCCTGGCCGGCCTGGTGATGAAGTCGCTCCCCGTCCGGCTCCACCTGCTCATCCCCGCGGTGGAGAATTCGGTCTCCGGCGCCGCCTTCCGGCCGGGCGACGTTCTGCGCAGCCGCAAGGGGCTCAGCGTCGAGATCGACAATACCGACGCCGAAGGCCGGCTGATCCTCGGCGACGCGCTCGCCAGGGCGGCGGAAGCGGGGCCCGAGCTCATCCTCGACTTCGCGACCCTGACCGGCGCCGCCCGGGTTGCTCTGGGCCCCGATTTGCCGGCCCTGTTCGCCAATGACGACTCGCTCGCCGAGTCGCTGGTTTCGGCCGGAAACGAGCTTGCCGACCCGGTCTGGCGGATGCCGCTCTTCGAGCCCTATGAAGAGATGCTGGCCTCCCCGATCGCCGATCTCGTCAACGCGGCCGACGGCTCGATGGCGGGGGCGGTGACGGCGGCCCTGTTCCTGAAGAAGTTCGTTCCGAAGGGCACGCCCTGGGCGCACTTCGACACCTATGCCTGGCGCGGCTCGGCCAGGCCCGGACGGCCGAAAGGCGGGGACGCCTTGGGCCTGCGGGCGGCCTGGGCCGCGCTCGCCGATCGTTACGGCGATTGACGGACCGCGGGGTTTTTGCGCCGAATTCTCAATATTTAACGAAACGAAACGCGTCCTGACTGGTTTAGGACCCGGAACAAGCCGCCCGGAATTTGGAGATCGCCCAGTGGCAGAGCGTGCTCTCAGGAGCTGGATGCAGACGCTGATCGGATATGTCCGGTCGGGCCAGCCGGACCTCACCAACCGGCAGATGGCGCTGCTTCTCCTCGTCTACCTGACCCCCGGTCCGCACACCGTCCGCGGACTCGCCCACATATTGGGCGTTTCCAAGCCGGTGATCACGCGCGCCTTGAATACGCTGGGCACGCTCGGCTATCTGCGCCGCGTGCGTGACGAGGCGGACCGCCGTAACGTGTTCGTCGCCAAGACCAATACGGGGCAGGAATTCCTTGAAAGCTTCGAACGCAATCTCGAGCAGGAAGGACCCGCCGCGCGCCGAGCCACCAGGGAACGGGGATTCATCCTCCAGCACGGCTAAGCGCTTCAGTCTCGCCGGACCTTCCCTTGTCCTCGACGAGCGCGTCCACGCGTACCGCCGGGACGTCGCCGACATCGCGCTTGCCGGCCAACTTTTCGCTCCCCATTACGCTCGGCCGCTGATCAGGGGCTGCGGGACACGCCCCGCCTTCATCTATCCCGCCCCCTCGGCCGACGCCAAACCTTCTTCCCAGCTTCTGCCGGGCGAGCAATTCGCCGTGCTGGAGATATCGGGCGGCTGGGCCTGGGGCTATTGCCGCCACGATCATTATGTCGGCTATGTCGAGGCTATCGCGCTGGTCGACGCGCTCCGCCCGACCCATCTCGTCGCGGCCGCCGCGGCGCCCATCTACCCTGAACCCGACGTTCACGCCCTCGCGCTGGCGCG
>DASVUZ010000046.1:0-49487 GCA_036386795.1 Allosphingosinicella sp. | reverse complement strand
CTTGTACTTGCCGCACAGGCACTCGTAATCCTTGATCGGACCGAAGATGCGCGCGCAGAACAGGCCGTCGCGCTCGGGCTTGAACGTGCGGTAGTTGATCGTCTCGGGCTTCTTGATCTCGCCGAACGACCAGGAACGGATGCGCTCGGGGGAAGCGATTCCGATCTTGATCTGGTCGAACGTCTCCGGCTTGGCGACCGGATTGGCGAAAGTGGTCAGTTCGTTCATGTGCACGATCCTCTGAATTCTTTACCCTCTCCCGCTTTCCGCGGGAGAGGAGGGGCCCATCGCGCCAGCGATGGGAGGTGAGGGTCTTTTCCGATGACTCAGCAAGACCCTCACCCAACCCTCTCCCGCGAAAAGCGGGAGAGGGCTCAAATTACTCCGCCGCCTCCGCGTAGCCGTCCGCGTCGGCGTCGATGACGCTGTTCAGCTCGACGTTGAGCCCGAGCGAGCGCATCTCCTTGACCAGCACGTTGAAGCTTTCGGGGATCCCGGCCTCGAACGTGTCGTCGCCCTTGACGATCGCCTCGTAGACCTTGGTCCGGCCGATGACGTCGTCCGACTTCACCGTCAGCATCTCCTGCAGAGTGTAGGCGGCGCCGTAGGCCTGGAGCGCCCAGACCTCCATCTCGCCGAACCTCTGGCCGCCGAACTGCGCCTTGCCGCCCAGCGGCTGCTGGGTGACAAGGCTGTACGGCCCGATCGAGCGAGCGTGGATCTTGTCGTCGACGAGGTGGTGGAGCTTGAGCATGTAGATATAGCCCACCGTCACCTTGCGGTCGAAAGCCTCGCCGGTGCGGCCGTCGAACAGGACGACCTGGCCGGACTGGTCCAATCCGGCCTTCTCCAGCATCGCCGACACGTCCGCCTCGCGGGCGCCGTCGAACACCGGAGTGCCCATCGGAACTCCGCCGACCAGGTTGGACGCCAGCTCGTGAAGCTCCTCGTCGCCCAGGGCGTCGATCTCGGCGTCGTAATTCTCGCCGTAAATATCCTTGAGCTTGTTGCGCACGCCCTTGGCGTCCTTGCCCTCGAAGGCCGCTCCGCGGATGTGGATGTCCTCGAGCATCTCCGAGATCTGCTTGCCGAGGCCGCGGGCGGCCCAGCCCAGATGGGTCTCGAAAATCTGCCCGACGTTCATCCGGCTAGGCACTCCGAGCGGGTTGAGGACGATGTCGACCGGGGTCCCGTCCTCGAGGAACGGCATGTCCTCGTTGGGCAGGATCCGGCTGATGACGCCCTTGTTGCCGTGGCGGCCGGCCATCTTGTCGCCCGGCTGCAGCTTGCGCTTCACCGCGACGAACACCTTGACCATCTTCAGGACGCCCGGCGGAAGCTCGTCGCCCCGCTCGAGCTTCTCGATCCGGTCCTCGAGCCGGCGGCGGATCACCGCCTCGGCGTCGTCATATTGCGCCTTCACCGCCTCGAGATCGGCCTGGACCTTGTCGTCCTTGACCGCGAACTTCCACCATTCGAAGCGCTCGACCTCCTCGAGATTGTCCGAGTCGATGACGCTGCCCTTCTTGAAGCCCTTCGGAGCCGCGGTGGCGGTCTGGCCGATCAGCATCTCGCGAAGGCGCGAGAAGGTCGCCCGCTTCAGGATCGAGCGCTCGTCGTCGGCGTCCTTCCTCAGGCGGTCCTTCTCCTCGGCCTGGATGGCGCGGGTGCGGTCGTCGATGTCGATTCCGTGGCGGTTGAACACCCGGACCTCGACGACGGTGCCCTGGACTCCCGGCGGAAGCCTCAGCGACGTGTCGCGAACGTCCGACGCCTTCTCGCCGAAGATGGCGCGGAGGAGCTTCTCCTCCGGGGTCATCGGGCTCTCGCCCTTGGGAGTGATCTTGCCGCACAATATGTCGCCCGGCTCGACCTCGGCGCCGATATAGACGATCCCCGCCTCGTCGAGGTTGCGGAGCGCCTCCTCGCCGACATTGGGGATGTCGCGGGTGATGTCCTCGGGGCCCAGCTTGGTGTCGCGGGCCATCACCTCGAACTCCTCGATATGGATCGAGGTGAAGACGTCGTCCTTCACGATCCGCTCGGAGATCAGGATGCTGTCCTCGAAATTGTACCCGTTCCACGGCATGAACGCGACCAGCACGTTCCGGCCGAGGGCGAGCTCGCCCATGTCGGTCGAGGGACCGTCGGCGATGACGTCGCCGGCATTGACCAAATCGCCCACCTTCACCAGCGGGCGCTGGTTGATGCAGGTGTTCTGGTTCGAGCGCTGGAACTTCATCAAAGTGTAGATGTCGACTCCCGACTTGCCGGCCTCGACGTCGCCGGTCGCCCGGACGACGATTCGCGCCGCGTCGACCTGGTCGACCACGCCGGTCCGGCGGGCCGCGATCGCGGCTCCGGAATCGCGGGCGACCGTCTCCTCCATGCCGGTGCCGACCAGCGGCGCCTCGGCCCGGATCAGCGGAACCGCCTGGCGCTGCATGTTCGAGCCCATCAGCGCGCGGTTGGCGTCGTCATTCTCGAGGAACGGGATCAGCGAGGCGGCGACCGAGACGAGCTGCTTGGGGCTGACGTCCATCAGGGTGATCTGGTCGCGCGGCGCCATCAGGAACTCGCCGGCGCGGCGGGACGAGACGATCTCCTCGCCGAAGCTCTTGTCGTCGGTCAGGTCGGCATTGGCCTGGGCGATCGTGTGCTTGGCCTCCTCCATCGCCGACAGATAGACGACCTCGTCGGTGACCTTGTGGTCGACGACGCGGCGATACGGAGTCTCGATGAAGCCGTATTTGTTGACCCGGCTGAAGCTGGCGAGCGAGTTGATGAGGCCGATGTTCGGCCCCTCGGGAGTCTCGATAGGGCAGATCCGGCCGTAATGGGTCGGGTGGACGTCGCGGACCTCGAAGCCGGCGCGCTCGCGGGTCAGGCCGCCCGGCCCGAGCGCCGACACGCGCCGCTTGTGGGTGACCTCGCTGAGCGGGTTGGTCTGGTCCATGAACTGCGACAGCTGCGAGGAGCCGAAGAATTCGCGCACCGCGGCCACCGCCGGCTTGGCGTTGATGAGGTCGTTGGGCATGACGGTCGAGACGTCGACCGAGCTCATCCGCTCCTTCACCGCGCGCTCCATCCGGAGCAGCCCGACCCGATACTGGTTCTCGAGCAGCTCGCCGACCGAGCGCACTCGCCGGTTGCCGAGATTGTCGATGTCGTCGATCTCGCCCTTGCCGTCCTTGAGGTCGACCAGCGTCTTCACCACCGCGACGATGTCCTCCTTGCGAAGGGTCGTCACCGTGTCCTCGACCTGGAGGTCGAGGCGCATGTTGAGCTTCACCCGGCCGACGGCGGACAGGTCGTAGCGCTCCGGATCGAAGAACAATCCTCCGAACAGGGCCTCGGCGGTCTCGCGGGTCGGCGGCTCGCCGGGGCGCATGACCCGGTAGATGTCGGAGAGCGCCTGGTCGCGGTCCTCCGACTTGTCGGCCTTGAGCGTGTTGCGGATCCAGGCGCCGGTATTGACATGGTCGATGTCGAGAAGCTCGATCCGGTCGATCCCGGCCTTGTCGAGGCTCTCCAGATTCTCGGCGCTGATCTCGTCGCCCGCCTCGACATAGATCTCGCCGGTCTTGTCGTTGACGAGGTCGTAGGCGCTGTAGCGGCCGAAAATCTCCTCGGTCGGGATGACCAGGTTCTTGAGGCCGTCCTTGGCCGCCTTGTTGGCGGCGCGCGGAGTGATCTTGGTTCCG
The DNA here is from genome assembly GCA_036386795.1 of Allosphingosinicella sp. Taxonomy (GTDB): domain Bacteria; phylum Pseudomonadota; class Alphaproteobacteria; order Sphingomonadales; family Sphingomonadaceae; genus Allosphingosinicella. Next base: position 45,783 of record DASVUZ010000046.1, on the reverse strand, counting down.
GCCGCGAACACCACCTCGCCGGTGTCGCCGTCGATGACGTCGTAGGCGGGCTTCTGGCCGCGCCAGTTCTCCGCGACGAACGGGATCGCCCAGCCGTTCTTGCCGCGGACGAAGGTCACCCGGTCGTAGAAGGTGTTGAGGATCTCCTCGCTCGACATGTCGAGCGCGTGGAGAAGCGCCGTCACCGGAAGCTTGCGCTTGCGGTCGATCCGGACGTTGACGATGTCCTTGGCGTCGAACTCGAAATCGAGCCACGAGCCGCGATAGGGGATGACCCGGGCGGCGAACAGATACTTGCCCGAGGCGTGGGTCTTGCCGCGGTCATGGTCGAACAGCACGCCCGGCGAGCGGTGCATCTGGCTGACGATGACCCGCTCGGTGCCGTTGACGATGAACGTTCCGTTCTTCGTCATCAGCGGCATGTCGCCCATGTAGACGTCCTGCTCCTTGATATCGAGGACGGAGCGGGTCTCGGTGTCGGGATCGACCTCGAAGACGATGAGTCGGAGCGTGACCCGCATCGGCGCCGCATAGGTCATTCCGCGCTGGCGGCACTCGTCGACGTCATATTTCGGCTCTTCCAGCTCGTAATGGACGAAGTCGAGCTCGGCGGTTCCGGCGAAGTCGCGGATCGGGAAGACGGAGCGAAGGGTCTTCTCCAGCCCGGACACATAGCTGTCCTGCGGGCGCGAGCGGAGGAACTGCTCATAGCTCTCGCGCTGAACCTCGATGAGGTTCGGCATTTCGGAGACTTCGTGGATGTTGCCGAAGATCTTGCGGATGCGCTTGGAAGCCATCGACCGGTTTTCGCTGGCCCGGGCCGTCTTGATCGCCATGGAGATGTGTCTCGCCTCTCTGTGCCCCGGGAGGGGGCTTGTCGTCATCCCGGACTTGATCCGGGATCCATACCGAGCCCGCGCCTCGCTCGAGCGAGGGCGAAAGCCCGATGCGGAACGCAGAAGACGCAAAAAGCCGCGAGTCCCGTCAGTGGAACCGCAGCTTCAGCGTCCTCTAAAAACCCTCACCGCTCAATGCGTTGAACGCGCTGCGCGACGGCGCGTCCTGTTCCGATGCGATGGGGTGTGAGCGCTAGATAGGGGCGGGAATGGTCGTTGTAAAGGCCCTTCGACCCTGCGGGCGCAGCAGTAGGCGAGGTAGCCAGACACGCTCTGGGTGCATATTTTGAGACTGTTTAGCTAAGATCAGTGCGTCGGCACCTACCTCCAGCCGTCGCGGCCTCATCAGCAGATCGTGATAGGCAGGCCGTTCAACCGTTCCACGATAACGTGCGATTCACATTTGCAAGCACCCAATCAAGGTCGATGCTCTCTAAGAAATGCTGCCACGGCTTCGGGCCTCGATAGTGTCCGCCAGTGGAATCTTCCCACACCGCAGCCGCCCTCCGCGCAGCCCGGCGGCATGAGCACGAAGCTGAAGTGCCTCCAAGGTTCGCGACTGCTCTTCCGCGGATTTCCGCCCAAATCGCTCGTCCAGGGGGAAGATGACCAAATCCTGCCCTTCGCGGTGTATGTGAGCGATGTCGAAGCTCGGCATTTTGGGCCTCCATGGCCTGCTTGTGATTGAACGTGTTCTTGTTATACCCCAATTTCAGTTAGAGCAATGCCGTACAGAGGGACCGCGATAGTTCGTAATTTCGAGAAATGGAGTTCAGACGGCCGTTAACCCGGCGCCGCAGTCGCAGGGGCCCAGGCCGCAACCGATCTTCGCATAACGCGGCTGCGCACGTTGTCTTGTCCGTCCAAAATGCCTAAAAAACCACGCCATGGATGACCAGCCCACTCTCCACCCGGAGGACGAAGCCTTCATCGCCGAGACCCTGCGCTCCGGCCGTTATGCCTCGCGCGTTGCGATCATCGCTGAAGGGCTGCCCCGCATTCGGGAGCGCGAAGCCGCGTGGAAGCGCCTCGAGGCCGAGCTCCGCAAAGGAATCGACTCGCTGGAAGGCGGCAAGGGGATCCCGCTCGAGGAAGCCTTCGCGCAGGCCCGCGCCAAAATTCGCGAAAAGAGGAATGGGCGGAAAGACGCTGCGTGATCGTCCGCCTGACGCCCGAGGCGCGCGACGATCTCGTGGCGATCTGGCTCTGGATCTCACGGGACGATGAAAAGTCGGCCGACGCCTTCGTCGACGACCTGGAACGCGCCTGCGCCTCGCTGGTCCCGCGACCGTCGCGCTTCCCCGTAGCTCTGGATCTGGATGGCGATCCGATCCGCAAGCGGCTCTATCGCGGGCACTTGATTTTCTATCGAATTCTTCCCGACGAAATCGAGGTTCTCCGCATCATCCACGCTTCCCGCAATTGGGTCGCCCTGTTGTAAGACGGCGGTTCGGCAGCCGGCGAAGGGTTCAAAGCGTCCTGGGATAATGGTGACAGTCACCGTTTTCCGGCCGGTGAGGCTGGGCGCCTTGAATTTGAGGGGCCGACCCATCGCCACCGGCGAAACGGCACGGGCCCGGCGCCCGCGCGATTTCGGTCCTTCCCGCTTCGGCCGCTCCGCCGGCCTCCCGAGCTAAGTCACGGATTTTGCATACTGTTCCGGCGGTGGTAGGTCGCGGCGATGCACGGTCCCCAAATCGGCTCCGACGAGAACGGCGAGGCCGCGGACGGCGAGCTCGAGGCCCGCCGTCGCGAGCTGCGCGACGCCGTGCGCCGCGGGCTCGAGGACATTGAGGCGGGCCTGGTCGTCGACCTCAACCATGCGCTCGATCGGATCGAGGCGATGCTCGACGAGCTGGAGGCGGGCAAACGGGCCTAGCCTGAGCTTGGGCCGACTTAGCGGACTTGCTCGCCATCGCCTTGTGCCCCGCCCGGCGCTTCCACGCTCCGCCACAATTGCGACAATCCCGCCTCCTTCACGACATTCTCCTGACGCGAGCGCCGCCTAGACGGCTCTGCAACGGCGCTTGGAAAGGTTCGCGCCATCTTGGTTGGAAGGAAATCGAAATGGCGTGGATTGCGGCACTGGGGCTGATGATGGGAGCGATGGTGACTCTCCAGGCGATCGGCGCCGAGATCAGCTTCCGCCGGACCCTCGAGCCCGGCGAGCGCTGATCCATGTCCGCCGCCGCCTTCCTCGCCCTGCTGACGATCGCCCTGCTCATGCTCGGAGCGCTTCGCCTGGAGCTCAACTTCCGCCGCAAGTCCGATCAGGCTCCCTCGGGCGAGCCTCGCGGCCCGGCGCCCGCCCGCCGCCGGCCCGAGCTTCGCGCCGCACCTGCGGGCGGCTATTGGCAGGCGCCGCTTTCCGCGCCGCCGTTCGCCAAGACCTGACGCCGGCCTGCTCTCCGGAATTCGCGATCCGACTTTCCAAGCTCCGCAGTTCATGATATGTTCGCATCGTGGCCCACCGGCAGTCGACAATTTTCGCCCGCTTTCCGCTTCGCAGCGGAGGGCGCCCTCGGCCCTTGGCGCGGGGCTCGATTTATCGCCGCGGGCCGCGGAAGTTTTGCGCTTCCATGGAAGCTGAAACTTATGAAACTTCCGACGAACCTTTGCCGGGCTCCGGGCCGTTACGCCCGCCGCGCGGGCTTCGCCTTGTAGAGCTTACGCGGCGGCGGGCCGCTCTTGCGATTCTCGCGCGCCGCGTCCCTGGGCTTGCCTTGGACCGGCTCGATCCGCACTCCGCCCTCGCCGTCCTCGTCGGTCGCAGTCCGGCGAACCGCCTGCATAAAGCGGGCCGCCGCGGCCCGCGGCACCTCGAACATCGTCTCGCCGGCGGCGATCCTTATCGCTCCGATCTCGGACTTGGTGATGTGGCCGCGGCGGCACAGCAAGGGGAGGAGCCAGCGCGGGTCGGCATTGTGGCGGCGGCCGATGTCCATCCGGAACCAGAGCGTGTCCTCGAAGCCGGGACGAGGCCCGTCAGGCCGCCGGGTCTCGCCGGCGGGACCGGAATCGACCAGGTCCTCGGGCGCCGGCATCCGCGCCCGGTGCGCCCGAACCAGAGCCGCGGCGATCTCCTCCGGCGGCTTCGACTCCATCAGGCGGCGGGCGAGCTCGCGATCCTCCTCCTCGATCTCGGCCGGCTCGAGCAGGGCGGCGAGCAGCCGGTCATGGTCGCTCCGGCGAATGTCCTCCGGGGTGGGCGGCTTGATCCACTCGACCTCGATCCGCGCGCCGCGAAGCACCGATTCGACCCGCTTCCGGCGCGGATAGGGAACGACGAGGACTGCGATCCCCTTCCTGCCCGCCCGCCCGGTGCGGCCGGACCGGTGCTGGAGGGTCTCGGCGTCCCTCGGAAGCTCGACATGGACGACCAGGCTGAGATTGGGCAGGTCGATTCCGCGCGCCGCGACGTCGGTCGCGACCAGCACCCGCGCCCGGCCGTCCCTCAGCGCCTGGAGCGCCTGGTTGCGCTCGTTCTGGCTATGCTCCCCCGAAAGCGCCACCGCGCTGAAGCCGCGCTCGACCAGCGAGCTGTGAAGCCGGCGGACATTCTCGCGGGTCGCGCAGAACAAAAGCGCGCTCTCCGCCTCGTGAAGCCGAAGCAGGTTGACGACGGCATGCTCGATGTCGGCGGGCGCCACCGTCATCGCCTGGTAGGCGATGTCGCCATGGCCGCGCTCCTCGCCGACGGTCGAGATTCGAAGGGCGTCCTTCTGGTAGCGCCTCGCCAGGGCGACGATCGGCCTCGGCATCGTCGCCGAGAAGAGCAGGGTCCTGCGGGTCGCCGGAGTGGCGTCGAGTATCTCCTCCAGATCCTCCCGGAAGCCCATGTCGAGCATCTCGTCGGCCTCGTCGAGCACCGCCACCCTGAGCTTCGAAAGGTCGAGAGCGCCGCGCTCGAGATGGTCGCGAAGCCGACCCGGGGTGCCGACCACGATATGCGCCCCGTTCTGAAGCGCTCGCCGCTCCTTCATCGCGTCCATTCCGCCCACGCAGGTCGCGATCCGCGCGCCGGCCGGGGCGTAGAGCCAGGCGAGCTCGCGGCTGACCTGAAGCGCAAGCTCGCGGGTGGGAGCGACGATCAGCGCCAGCGGCTCGCGGGCGAATCCGGAATCGCCGCCTTCCGCGAGGAGCTGGGGCGCCATCGCCAGGCCGAAGGCGACGGTCTTGCCGGAGCCGGTCTGGGCGGAGACGACGAGGTCCCTCCCCTCCGCCTCCGGCTCGAGCACTGCGGCCTGGACGGGGGTGGGCGTGGCGTAGCCGCGCGCGGACAGCGCCCCGGCAAGGCGCGGCGGAAGGTTTTGAAAGGGCATGGGCGCCATGTGGGGCAGGTCCGCCCCCGGGGCAAGGCGAGGCCGCCGGATGGTTCGGGTTGACAGCCGGCCCGCCGGGCCGGACTGCCGCTTCACTGGAGAATGGCAATGCGCATGATCGTTTCGCTCCTCGCCGCGTCGGCCCTGCTGGCCCCGATCGGCGCGGCGTCGGCGAAGACCGAGCCGGCGACCTGGGTGAGGCGGATCCTGCTCGAGCTCGATTCGCTCTACCGCAAGCAGGGCTGGGTCCCCCAGGGCGAGATCCGGCCGGGCAGCCTGGCGACCGGCAAGGAGGCGCGGATCGACTTCCCGCTGGCGGCCGCCGCCTACCGCTTCGTGGTGATCTGCGAGCCCGGCTGCGGCGCCGGCGAGGTCGAGCTGCTCGATTCGGCCGGCACCCGGGTCGCCGGCCCCGGCGTTCTGGTGGAGATGCCCAAGCTCGATCTGGCGCCCGCCGCGGGGGCCACCTACACCCTTCGAGTCGCGATGTCGGACTGCGCCGAGGCCTCCTGCGCCTGGTCGGCGAGGCTCTACGCCAGGCGCTGAGGAGGGAGGCGATGTTCGACGCCCGCGCTTTCGCCCTGACGGCGGCGATCCTCGGCCTCGCCGCGGCTCTTGCGCCGGGCCGCGGGCCCCGGTTCGGCGCCGTGAGCCGGAAAAAAACGGGGAACCTTGGCTGGCGCGGCGCTTTTCCAGCCCCATGGACGAGGTGCGTTTCTTCCACCAGCAGGCCGAAAAGTGCCGCGCCGCCGCCGTCGAGGCGCAGAACGAGCATGCCCGCCGGGGCCTCCAGCAGCTCGCCACCCATTATGAGCGCGAGGCGCGCCGCCTGAACCTGGCGGAGATCCAGGCCCGCTAGGCCCTCTTGCGGTTTTAGGCGTTGATTCTGCGGGTTTGTCCCGCTAATGGCCCCGCTTCGTCTCTGCCGCCCTCGCGGCCGGGACTTCCGTCCGAGACCGCTGGCGCCTCCCGGGGCTTAATCTCCAGCCTAGACGGGGAAAAGAGATTCGCGGCCCCGGCTGCCCGCCCGCAAGCCTCGCGCTCGGGCGCTCCTCTCCCCTTCACGGACAACGGCCTTCGCTCGCGAAGGCCGAATGCGTGCGTCCGGCGGATGGTCCGCCGGGCGATAGTGGAGACTAAGATGGATCGAGCTCAGAAATCCGAGCAGGTCGCCTCGCTGAAGCAGACGTTCGCGGAGACGAGCGTGGTGGTCGTCACCCGCAATCTCGGCCTGACGGTGGCCCAGTCCACCAGCCTCAGGAACCGGATGCGCGACGCCGGCGCCAGCTACAAGGTGACCAAGAACACGCTCACCCTGATCGCGCTCGAGGGCAGCCCCTATGCTCCGATCGGCAGCCTGCTGACCGGGCCGACGGCGCTCGCCACCTCGGCCGATCCGGTCGCGGCCGCCAAGGTCGCGGTCGATTTCGCCAAGACCACCGACCGATTCGAGATCGTCGGCGGAGCGATGGGCGATACGCTCCTCGACGTCGCGGGCGTCAAGGCGCTGGCCGAACTGCCCTCGCTCGACGAGCTTCGAGCGAAGATCATCGGCCTCATCCAGGCGCCGGCGAGCAAGATCGCCCGAACGATCAACGAGCCCGGAGCGATGCTGGCCCGCGTGATCGGCGCCTTCGCGGCCAAAGAGAATGCGTGAGACTGAATTTTAGGAACTGAACCAACCCCAACCGTCATGCCGGACTTGATCCGGCATCCACCTTCCTCCGCTGCTGAAGTGAAGAAGGTGGACCCCGGATCAAGTCCGGGGTGACGATCCAGACCAGAACCATGGAGACTTAAAATGGCTGACATCAATTCCCTCGTCGACCAGCTCAGCGAGCTGACCGTTCTCGAAGCCGCCGACCTCGCCAAGGCGCTCGAGGAGAAGTGGGGCGTTTCGGCGGCTGCAGCCGTTGCGGCGGCTCCGGCCGGCGGCGGCGCCGCGGCCGGCCCGGTCGAGGAAGAGAAGACCGAATTCGACGTCATTCTCGTCAACGACGGCGGCAAGAAGATCAACGTCATCAAGGAAGTGCGCGCGATCACCCAGCTCGGCCTCGGCGAGGCCAAGGCGCTGGTCGAGGGCGCTCCCAAGCCGGTCAAGGAAGGCGTCAACAAGGCCGAAGCCGAGGAGCTCAAGAAGCGCCTCGAGGAAGCCGGCGCGACCGTCGAGCTGAAGTAAAGCCGTCGCTTCGACGGAAGAAGGGCGGCTCCCTCGCGGGGGCCGCCTTTTTCTATTTCGCGATCGGGTCGAGGCCGCGGGCGACCGAGCGCAGCTGGGCGTCGGCGAGCTTGTCGATCTGGACGAGGGCCGGCCGCTTCGGGTCGAAGCCGGCGATCTCGCCGGGGTGGGCTCGCATCCATTCGGCATAGGCTTCGAGGATCTGGGCATTGGCCTTGCCGTGGCCGCTGTCGCCGCCGATCGACTCGGCGTCGATATTGTACAGCGCCAGCCGCGGATAGTCGGCGAGGGCGAGCTCGGACAGCTTGGCGCGATATTCGAGATTGGCGTCGTTGAACCGGGCGAGGCCGCGGACCAGGCTTCGGTCGAGGGCGTGGCGGCCCTCGTGGATGAAGATCGACTGCTGGAACGAGGCCCGCCAATATTCGGCGAGGAAGGCGCGCCGCAGGTCGCCCCCTTCGCCCGCCGCCGCCCTGGCGCGTGCCCCGACCTGGTCGGCGACCTGGAGCCGGAGGCGGTCGGCAAGGCCCGGGAGATAGGCGACCTCCGACTCGCGCAGGGCGGCGAGGTCCGCGCGGGCGCGCTCCGCGGCTCGCTCGAGCAGCCGCCGCCGCGCCGGCCCGCCGCTGTAGAGGCTCCAGCCGGCGAGCGGAGTCCCGACATATTCGGGCCGCACCTGGACGATCACCGGGCCCGGCTCGGTCCAGCCGCCGGCCGCGGCGGCGCCGTCCCACAGCCAGGTGTTGAAGCCGTTGGCGATCATGTTGTCGAGCGCGATGATGGCGACATTGGCGAAATGGCCATATTGCTCGATATTCCGCCGATCCCGCTGAACGGCATGGCCGAGATGGATTCCGGAATAGCCGTCCGTCTCTCCCGACTGGCCGAAGAGCGAATAGGCGCGCAGCAGCCCCTGCCGCCGGTCTCCGGAGAGGCCGGCCGCGGCCATAAGCCTATCCTCGAAGCGGCGCAGCAAGTCGCCATGGTCCGCCGGATCGCCGCCGCGCGCGACTTGCCGGTTGGACGCGAGCACCGCCCCTTCGAGACCGCGCCGGGCCTCGAAATAGGCGGTCGCGCGCCGCCAGGCCGGCGCCTGGCCGGCGAGCTCGGGCAGCCGGGCGGCACGCGCATATTCCTCGGCCTCGCGCGCGAAGCCCGCCCTGACCAGCAGGTCGACGAGCCGCAGCAGCGCGGCCGGGGCGGCCTCTGCCGCCAGGCCCTCGGCGAAGACGGGAGCTGCCGCGGGGAAGACGGATTGCAGACCCTGCGGCACGTCCGTGTCGCTGAGCCAGAAATAATCCTTCCAGGCTTGGAGGGCGGCGGCCGGATCGCTCCTCAGCAGGGCCAGGCGCATTATCATCGCGCTGGCCAGCGGCGCGGACCGCGCATCCGCTCCGGCGCCGCGGATCAGCCGGTCCGCCTCGACCAGCGCGCCGGCGTCGCCCCGGGCTCCGAGGTCGAGCGCGGCGGCCGCCGCGCGCAGGCGGATGTCGTCGGCCTGCGCCGGATCGTCGCAGGACGAGGCCAGGGCCGGCAGCTGCGCGAGCAGGACCTCGCCCCGCTTCGCCTCGTGCAGGATCCGCGCCTTCAGCTCGCTGCTGCCGCAGCGTTCCTCGCCGGTGGCGAGTGCCGCCTCGACTTCCGCCAGCGCGCGGCGGGAGTCGCCGTCGACGAGCCAGGCGATGCGCCCGAGCTGGCGGCGGGCCTGGGCCTTGTCCTTGCCGCTCGACTTGGGATCGGCGGCGATCTTGCGAAAGACCGCCTCGGCGTCCGCGACCCGATTCTGGCTGTAGGCCTGCATGGCGCCCCCGATCGTCTCGGGCACGGGAGCGGTGCAGCCCGCGAGAAGGAGCATCGCCAGACCCAAAGCAAACCGCATCGCCGTCCTCCCGGAGCGCCCGGGCTGGGCGCGCGCGGTCAGGCTATGGACGCGTCATCCGGTCGTCTTGAACGCATTTGGCCGGGCGCCAGCGCGCCGGCGACCGCCCGGTGACCGCCCCGACGAAGCGGGTCATGTGGGCCTGGTCCGCGAAGCCGACATCGCAGGCGATCGTCGCCAAAGGCTGGCCGGTGCGCACGATACGGCTCCAGGCGAGGCGAGCGCGCGCTTCGGCGCGATAGCGCTCGGGGCTGGTGCCGAACAGGCGCCGGAAGCCGCGGGAGACCGACGCGGGCGCGAGGCCGCGTTCCCTCGCCCAATGGCCGATTCGGAACAGGTCGGCGCGGGTGCGCAGGGCCGTTGCCAGCGAGTCCGGCCAGTCGTCCTCGCCCGGGGCCGGCGCGGCGGCCGCCGCGGCGGCGCGAGCGGCGGCGATCGGGTTGCGCTCGGCCAGGTGCACGATCGAATCAGGGTCGGCCACCCGGTTGAACGCGGCGAGGTGCGGACAGTCGACCAGCGGCAGGTTGAGCACCTCGGCACTCCGCCGCCCGAAGGCGTTGCGGTGCGCTTCAAACGGCCGGTGAACCAGGAGGTCGCCGGGCCGGACCTGGAATCGGCCGACGTCGCCGGCCTCGCCATAGCCGCCGGCGATGATCAGGGTCATGTAGCCGGCCGAGTGCCGGTGGCGCGGAAGATCGCCCGCATCGCACAGCTCGCGGCCGAGCGCCGCCTCGTGAAATCCCCCAGCCATGGCCTGAAGCTAACAGGCCGATGTCTCCCCGTCATCCCGGCGAAAAAGGGGCGGCTCCCGCGAGGGAACCGCCCCGTCCTTCGCCAATCCGGATCAGGTCAGGTCCGCTCCGACTCGCCGAGCTGGCGGGCCACGACGCCCTCGTGAAGGCCCGACGGATTGTCGATTCCGAAATGGGCGAGCTCCTCGCCATCGGGGACTCCGACGGCGAAGGACGCTGAAGTGCGGCCCTCGCTGCCGTCGGGCAGGCGATAGCGGGCGTCGGCGACGACCACCGGCAGGACCGCGTCTCCGTCCAGACCGGACGTCGGCAGCGCGACCGAGGCCTCGACCGTGCGCTCCTCGCCGGCGGCGATCGTCACCGGCGGCGTGTCGGCATGGTCGCGCGGCTCGATCAGCGCCTGCTCAGCCTCCGAGGAACCGGCCGCGAGCATCCAGGTAGAGATTCGAACGTCCTCGGCGGCAACGGCACCGCGATTGCCGACCGTCAGCTCGAACTCGACTCGGGCGTCGTCACCGTTGACTCCCGCGCGGCGCGGGCGCATCGCCAGCTCGAGTTCGGGCCGGCCGGTCGAGGCGGCGGCCGCGACAACCGGCGTCGCGGCGACGGGCGGCGTCGCCGCGGCCACCGGGGCGACGGCCGGAGCCTGCTCGTACACCTCGTCATAGACCGCCGTGCGGCGGCGGCGGCGCAAGGCGAAGAAGGCGAGCGCCCCGATCAGCACCAGGCCGGCGAGCAGCCAGGGCAGGAGCGAGTCGCGGCTGTCCTTGGTCTCGACCGTCGTCGTCACCGGCGCGGCCGGGACCTCCGGCAGCACTTCCACCGGGGGAGTCTGGGCCACCGGCGGCGGCAGCGCGAGGGCATCGGCGGGCGGCAGCGTCGCCGCCGGGGCCGGAGCGACCACCACCGGCGCCGGGACGACGACCGCCGCCGGTGCGCGGGTGGTCGTCCGAGTGGTCGTCCGCCGGGTGACGGTGCGGGCGGCAGGCGCGGGCGCGGGTTCCTCGGCCTCGGCGACCGGAGCGGGCGTTTCCGCCTCTGGCGCGTTGGCCTCGGGCACCGGCGGGATCGAGGTCTCGGCGGCCGGAGTCTCGGCGGCGGGCGGGTCAGCCGGCGGCTGGGCTTCCTGCGCGGCCAGCGGAGTGAGTGGGAGCGCGGCGGCGACAAGGAGAAGCGCGGCGGCGCGGGCGAGTGGGGCGCGGTGCTTTTTCATAACAGGATAACAATGAATTTCGCGGCGTTTCGGGCTCGTTCCGTCGCACCAAGCGAGCCGGGCCGTGGCGCGATGACGCCAGCCCGTGATTGGGGCGCACCTTCGGCTGCGGAGTTCCAGGAAGCGAAGGCGGGCGCGGCGCGGCCCCGCAGGCCGCCCGCGATTGCCGGAAAGCGCTACGGGGCCGAATATTCCTTCACCAGCCGGTAAAGGAACTCGCGCGCATCCAGCAGCGACTTGACCCGAATGCGCTCGTCGAGGCCGTGCGCATGAGAGCCCTCGCGGTCGGCGAAGATGCCGGAAATGCCGTAGGTCGGAATGCCGGCGGGCGTGAGGAAGGCGGCGTCGGTGCCGCCTGCCGCCATCAGCGGGACGAGGGGAACGCCGGGAAAGAGCTCGGCGGCGACCTTGCGGGCGGGGCCCAGCACTCGGTCGGTGAGCGGCGGCGGCGGCGAAATCGCGCTTCTGGTCTCGAGCGTGGTGACCCTGACCTGCGGGTCGGCGACGACCGCCTCCAGCGTCCGCCTGACCTGCTCGACCGAGGTCCCCGGGAAGATTCGGCAATTGACGTTGGCCCCGGCCCTCTGAGGCAGGGCATTGGTGGCGTGGCCGCCGTCGAGAAGGGTCGCGACGCAGGTCGTCCGAAGGATCGCGTTCCAGGCCGGATCCGCGGCGGCGAGGGTGGTTGCGGCGCCTCGGTCTGACGGATCGGCTGCGAAAGCCGCCATCGCGGCCGACGAAGGGCCGGGCAGAAGCTTCGCCATCGCCCCGAAATAGGCGCGAGTGGCGGCGTTCGATTCCACCGGGAAATCGTGCGCACGGATTTTCACCAGCGCGTCGGCGAGACGGTAGATGGCGTTCTCTCGGACCGGCCGCGAGCTGTGGCCGCCGGGGTTGACCGCTTCGAGCCGGTAGTTTTGCGGGAATTTCTCCCCGGCCTGGATGTTGAGCACGACCGGCCGCCCCTTGTCGTCGAGCAGGCCGCCGGCACCCTCGTTGAGGGCGAATTCCGCGTCGATCAGGTCACGCTTTCGCATGGCAAGATACTGGGCGCCGTTGAACGCGCCCGCCGTCTCCTCGCCGCAGGTCAGAGCCATCTTGATCGTGCGCTTCGGCCGGAATCCCTCCCTTTGGTAGCGGGCGAGCGTGTCGACCCAGATCGCCGCCTGCGCCTTGTCGTCGGCGGCGCCGCGCGCATAGAAGAAGCCGTCCTCCTCGACGAGAGTGAACGGGTCTCGCGCCCAGTCCGCCCGGTTGGCCTCGACAACGTCGATATGGGCGAGCAGCAGGATCGCTTCGGCCTTCGGATCGGAGCCCGGCAGGACGGCGACCAGATTGCCCTCTTTGGGATGGGCGGGCTCGACGATCAGGTGGAGGTCGGCCGCCGCGAAGCCCGCCGCCCTGAGCCGCGCCGCCATTCGCTCGGCGGCGAGAGTGCAGCTCCCGGCCGAAAGGGTCGTATTGGTCTCGACCAGCTCCCGGTAGGTGGCTCGGAACGCCGCCTCGCCCGAGGCCGGGACGGCTAGGGCGAAGGCGGGCGAGACGGCGAGAAGGACCGCCGCCCCGGCTAGGGCCGGGCGGAACCGGCGAGGGCGTCGCACCGCCTCAGGCGCTGATCGGATCTTCGTCGTCGTTGCCGGTCAGCAGGAGGACGCCGATGATGATCGCGATGATGATCGCCAGCGGCAGCAGGAAACCGCCGCGGATCTGCTCGCCGTCGACGGTCTCGCCCTGCGGGGCGACTTCGCTGGTGGCCGGCATGGCCGCGGGCTTCGGCGCGGCGACAGCGGGCGCGGCGGCCAGCGAAACCGCGGCGAGCGCGGCTAGGACGGATTGGATTCGCATGTTTTTCTCCCTTGGAAGGGAGTCCCTACCGTCCCCGGGACAACAGTCAAGCGGGCGCCGCGTCTCCCGAAACGGCGCGGCGGACGGGCAATTTCGTCTCGGGCAAGGCGCGGTCGCCGTCCGGCCCGCGCTCGCGCGCTGAGCTTTTCTTGGCGCCGGACCTATCTCGGCTTGAGCCCAAGCTCCGCCTCGATCGCAGAACGCGATTCGCTGGCGTGGCGCTCGGCGAAGGCCTTATCGGTCGGGCTGGCATAGCCCTGAAGCTGGTCGGGCGACGGGGCGACCTGCAGCGCCAGCAGCAGGGCGGTGACCATAAAACCGGCGACGGCGGACTTCATCGCAATTCTCCCGTTGGTCCGTCTGCAATGCGCTCCGCACGTCACCGGCCGATGCCGCCGGGGCGGCAAATGTGTGTCAATTGTGTCGGCGGCGGAGCGTGGCGCACGAATTGGCTTTCCGGATCGATCGGGATTATCCTGAACCCGCGACAGGGGTCCGTGACGGAGACAGGGTATGGCGAGTCCGGTCGACAGCCTCATCAAGCTTCACAGCCGGCTGCGCTGCGTCGCCAATGGCCGGACGGACGTCAACGCCCTTCGCGCCCAGCGCAACGGCGCCGTCCGCGTCGCTTCCGCGCCGCGCCCGAATCTGCCGACCATGGACGAAGTGGCGAGGCGCCTGCCCGGGGAACCGGAGGCTGGCGATGTCCCGGCCGCCAAGGAGCCGCCCTACCAGAAACGCCTGTCCAAGGATGTCGAGGTCAACGTCTTCGTCCTGTTCAACCGCGACAATGTGAGGACTCCCAAGCTCGTCACCCGCCGCAACGGCAGGATCGGCACGGCCACCGCGACCCTCGCCCAACTGAGGACGCTGGACGGCGACCCCTCGGTCCAGCTGATCGAGCTGGGCGAGACTCTGCGCGCGCCGGATCCCCGGATCGGGACGTCGATCCCCGGTCCGCCGGCGGACAGCCGCCATGCCGTCCTCAACCGCGGCACCGTGAAGATCGCGGGCCAGGAAGTGTCGCTGGACGGGATCGGCGAGAAGATCCTGGTTGGAATCGTTGATGTCGGAGGAATCGACTTCGCCCATCCCGATTTCATGGACGACCAGGGCAATTCACGGGTGGTCGCGATCTGGGACCAGGGCGGCGACGCCTTCGATCCGCCCCGCCTCACCGTCACCGGGGGAAAGACCGGCCCCTCGACCGGCTACGGCTCCGAGATCGGCAAGGCCGACATCGCCCTCGCCCTTAGCGAGGCTCAGGCGGCCAGGGTCTCGCCCCACGATTTGGCGCCGCAGTCGCAGCGCATGGCCGCGTCGCACGCCACCCATGTCGCGAGCATCGCCGCCGGCCGCTCGGGGGTGTGCAAGCGCGCCAAGATCGGAGCGGTGCTGATCTCGATGCCCGAGGCCGATCTCGATCGCCAGGCGTCCTTCTACGACACGACCCGGATCGTCGACGCCATCGAGTATCTCTTCATGCTCGCCGACCGCGAGGGCTGCGAGGGAGTCTCGATCAACATCAGTCTCGGCACCAACGGCGGCGCCCATGACGGCTCGGAGCTCATCTCGCGCTGGATCGACCGCTCGCTTGCCGAGCCCGGCCGCTCGGTTTGCGTCGCGGCCGGCAATTCCGGCCAGGAGGCGGCTCAGTTCGACGGCGACGTCGGCTTCTGGTCGGGCCGGGTCCATGCCAGCGGCCGGATCCCGGCGGCTGCGCTCCGCCGCGACCTCGAATGGGTGGTGGTCGGCGACGGAAAGGTCGACCTCTCCGAGAACGAGCTCGAAATCTGGTACGGCGCGGAGGACGAATTCAGCGTCGAGCTGTTCACCCCTCGGACCGCCGAGGGTCCGGGCCGCCGGATCGGCCCGGTCGGCCCGCGCCAGCGGATCGAGAATGTGATGCTCGCCGACGGCACCTTCGTATCGATCTACAACGTTCTGAGCGACGCCAAGAACGGCGACAATCGCATCTCGCTTTATCTCAGCCCCTTCCTCGGCCAGCCGGTGAAGGGGATTTCGGCGGGCAGCTGGAAAGTCAGGCTCACCGGCAAGATCATTCGCAATGGAGCGTTCAACGCCTGGATCGAGCGCGACGACCCCGGCCGCACCCGAATCCGCTCGCACTGGCGCCTGCCCTCCTTCTTCGGCCCGGGCACGTTCGTCGACAACAGCACCCTGAGCTCGCTCGCCTGCGGGCCGCGGGTGATCGGAGTCGCCAATCTCGACGAGGCCCGCGAGATGGTGAACGTCTCCTCGAGCCAGGGCCCGACCCGCGACGGCCGACTCAAGCCGGAGATCGCGGCGCCCGGCACCGACATCGTCGCCGCCTGCGGCTTCGACCCGGCGACCCAGTGGATCGCGATGACCGGAACCTCGATGGCCAGCCCCTACGTCACCGGAGTCGCGGCGCTGATGCTCTCGCTCAACCCGCGGCTCACCGCGGCGCAGATCGGAGGGATCATCCGCCGGACCTCGAACCCGCTTCCGGGCTCGAGCTACGAATGGCAGAACGGCGCCGGCTTCGGGGTCATCGATCCCCAGGCCTGCCTTCGCGAGGCCCTTCGCATAGCCCAGCCGACCGAAGACCTCACCCCGGAGTTCACGCTGTGAAAATCGAAATCTTCCCGAGCGCCAGCGGCGACTGCCTGCTCCTCACCTCGAGCGACCGAAGCAAGCGGCTGCTCGCCGACGCCGGCCTGCCGGAAGCCTATGACGAGTTCATCGCCGGCCCGCTTTCCAAGCTTCGCGACTCCGGCAAGGAGATCGACGTCGCCTATGTCTCCCATATCGACCGGGACCATATCGGCGGAATCCTCAAGCTGCTCGACGACGAGGTGAAGTGGCGGGCGTTCGAGCACCTGAAGTCGAAGGGCGGCCGAATGAAGCCGCCCAAGGTCCCGCGGCCGCCCAAGATCGCGCAAATCTGGCACAATGCCTTCCTCGAGGACATCGAGCGCACCCGCAAGGTGAAGCTGGGCTCGGCTCTGGCGGCGAGCGCCGGCGCCCTCGCCGGCCTCAACGCCGCCGATCTCGGCACCGCCGGAACGATGGCGCTGGCGGCCGAGACCGAGATGCTGGCGCTCAGCGTCGCCGACGCGATCGAGGTCAACTGGCGGATCGGCCCGGACCAGCTCGACATCCCGCTCAACCCCGACTTCAAGGGCGAGCTGATGACGGCGAGGCCGGGCAAGCCGATCCGTTTGGGAACGATCGACATCACCGTGCTGGGGCCGACCGAAACCGAGCTCGAGGAGCTTCGCAAGGAGTGGATCGACTATCTGACCGACAAGGCCGCCTATATCGAAAAGATGCGCAAGCGGCACAAGCGCGACGTCGAGAGCCTTCCGGCGGGTACGAGCCCGGCCGAGCTCGCATCGCTCAGCCACGCCTTCGCCAAGACGATCGAGAAGGACGTCACCCCGCCCAACCTCGCGTCGCTGGTTCTGCTCGTCGAGGAGGCCGGCAAGCGGATCCTTCTGACCGGCGACGCCGGCGACGTCAGCCTGATCCGCTATCTGGACGAAGCGGGCCTGTTCGATTCCGAGGGGCGGATCGAGGTCGACGTCCTCAAGGTCCCGCATCACGGCGCGAAGAACAGCTATTCCGACGAATTCGCCAGGAGGGTTCGGGCCTCGCACCTCATCTTCTGCGGCGACGGCGAGCATCACAATCCCGAGCCCGACGTCGTCGCCGGCTATCTCAAGGCGGTCGCCGCCGAGCCGCTGAGCGGAGGGCGGACCACGACTTTCTGGTTCAACTGGTCGAGCGACCTGGCCGCCCAGCATCTCGGCCTGTGGAAGGACGTCGAGGACCAGTTCAGGCCCTCCGCCTTGCCTGCCGGAGTCCGCCGCGAAGCGCTTGGCAAGGGCGCCGACCGGCTCACGCTCGACCTGTGATCCGCCGGCGTTCGCCCTGTTGAGCTGGAATCGTCACCCCGGACCTGATCCGGGGTCCACCTTCTTCAACGCGTCTGACGCGGAAAGACAAGGTGGATGCCGGATCAAGTCCGGCACGACGAGGTGGCCGCTTCCGTCCGACTGGACGGAAGCTAGTCGCGGGCGACTCCCGCCGGCCAGCGATAGCCGATCAGCTCGTAAAGCTCGCGCACCGGCGCCGAGGACTCGACCGTGTCGGTGAGGTAGCCCCGTTTCGGGTAGGCCTTGAGGCACACGCAGTCGCTCTGGTTGCCGCCCAGCACGAGCAGCCCGTCGCCGAGATCCTCGACGAAGAAGGAGACATGGCCGGTGACCACCGGCTCGTCCGGCGAGGTCCGCCCGCGCGCCCACACGGCGATCGCGCCCAGCCGCGGCGGATCGATCGGCTCGCCCCACTCGGCCCAGGTCCGCGCCCAGCCCGAATCGGTCCCCTCGATCCCGGCCTGCGCCAGGCACCAGTTGACGAACGCCGAGCACCAGGGCGTCGAATCCCGCTCCCACTCGCCCTCCTCGAGGTCCGTGCAGGTGGCGAGATATTCGAGGATCCGGGGGTGGCAACCCTGCTCGGCGACGCTTGCGGCGAGCTCCTGAAGGGCGATCTGGTGCCAGGGGGGAGGATCGGACATGGAGCCACGGTAGCGGCCTCGCTCGCATAGGAAAGGGGCCACGCCGCTTATCACGGCAGTCCGTCCTCGATGAAGCGGCCGGAAGCTCGCGTCGCCTAACGCCAATAGGATTGTATGGCGGTGAAGAGCGACCGGTCGAGCTCGACTGAGCCCCCTTGAGGATTATTTCGGAGACTCGCCAATTTCCGCCGGCTCACCTCCGTTTCGATCCCCTCGGAAATCTTGAAGGCGTAGAATTCCAGCCAGAAAAGCGGAGTTTCGGCGCGATGCAATATCTTTTCCAAGGCAGCCAGGTTGCGCGCGCCTTCCCGGGCCAGTTCCGGATATTCGCAACTGTCGCCGGCCGGGTCGATGATCGGCGAGAGCGCATGCCAAGCGGTGATGTTGATGAGAACCTGAAGTCCGATCTTGCCGATCGCCTCACCGTAAAGCTGAGGCCGGGCGTCGAACCCACTATGGCGCTCGATGCGCAGCGCCTCCGCCAAGCAGGCGGCGGAGTCGCGGAAGGCGCGGATGCTCGCCGTCTCTATCGGCAGGGCTTCAGGAACGCCTTTCAGGCCGGCGGCAATCTCCGCGCAAAGCGCGCTATAGAAGAGGCCCAGCGCTGCTCGCTCAGAGTAGGAGCGGTACGAGTGAAAGCCTTCGCTGACGCTGCCGGACAACGCCTCGCTCGAGCGGAGCAGGTCAAGCGCTTTCTCGTACAATTTCGTTGCTGACGAATAAGGCGAAACATTCTCGACCGGCTTGATTTCGCCAATCCGGAAGCGCTTTGCCAGGGCGCAGAGGTAATGCGCTTCCGACGCATCTTGCTCGCTGATGTTCTCATATTTTGCAAAATAGCGAAACGCATTAATCGCCACTTCACAAAAGTGATCGCCGAGACGCCATTGGTTCGCGTGCAGCGCCATGGCGCCGGCGCCTATGAATATCTCAAAAGACGAAGTGATCGTGAACCCCGGTTCGAGCGGAGTCGAGCCTTCCTCGAGCGGATCATCGAGGATCGAATCGAGCAGCTTGGTGAGCGGGGATCCGCTGTGGTCGTCTGCCACCGCCACCTGCACCGCCAGCGGCACCTTGCGCCGAATCTTGGTCTGATCATCCTTGGCGGCGCGCCGGAAGAAGCCCTCGGCCTGCGGCTTCCACATATCCACCGCCGCGCGGATAAACGATTCGACGGCGCGATCGACATAGCGGGAGAAGAGCAGATCGCGTTCTTCGGAACCGCGGCCGCGCGCTTCCACCAATAGCCTTCGGTCCTCTTCCCGGATCCTGCGGTCGAGCAAACCGCCGGCGAGGCCATTGAGCATCCGTTCGGTCACCTCGATCTGGGCATCCACCTCGGAAATCTGTTCAGTCTTGTACTGGTGGCCATAACGGATCCACGCATCATGGAAGTAACTGGCGCGAACGGAACCTTTTTCGATGCGGGGCAGGGTAAGCGATTGACGCCGGAACATGATTTCTTCCGGCATCTCGACCCCGGCGACCGATGCGACTCGAAGCGGCGTCAGCGGCAGCTCCACGATTTGCTGCAAGGAATAGAATAAGGTCTTGCGGGAGGGCGCGTCTTGCTCGTCGGTCGAGAACAGGGTCGAATATTGAAGGGGGCGGCGGATGAAGAAGGGGTCGGCGCCCGATTTGCGCTTCTCCGGATCTTCTTCATAGGCGCGGCGATAGGTATCGAACAACGTCGGGTCGCCCGTAACGAAGACGACCCTGACTTTGTTGGGGTCGACCGCCCGGGAGATCCAATCGATGAGAGCGAGGCTCTGAGCGTCGTTCCGGATAGCCCTTTGCGACTTGGTATGGTGGGTATGGAAGCGCGCGGCTCTGGCATCCGTCTCGCGCGCGATGCGGCCTTCCCAGTCTCGAGCCGCCTCCCGCAGCGATTCGCGATCGACGTCTTTCGGCGCGGCAATCCTGGTTATGTTCTGCAGGCGGCTCGAAGCGTCGAGCTTCAGCGTCCGGTGCAGTTGTTGCATTGGCTCGGCCAAGGAGTCCTGGGCGAGGATAGCCGCGGCCCTGCGCACTCGAGCGAAGCGCAAAGTTTCGGCAGGGCTCGCTCCGAAACTATCCCGCAGCAACCTCATGTCATCGTCGAGGAACGGATCCTCATCGAAGGACTCCAGATCGCCATCATCGTCGCTCACCAGATCGTGCTTGGCACGAAGGGCGGCTTCCATCGCCTGACGAAGGCTGGGCTCGGACAACCGGCCGACCTTACCGAGAAGATAGCTGACGCGTTCCAGAAACTCCCAGCGATGCCACTCGGTAATATAATAGGGGCTGCCACGCTGGCCCGGCAGGGACCCGCTCAAAAGCGCCTCCCCGGTGAGCAGAGCGGATTGCATCGCCGTGATTTCCCGGCCGGGAACCTGGCCGCGCATTCGCCGAACGTTCTGATCTCGCATGACGTAGGAAAAGTTTTCGCAAGGATTGACGAATAATTCAAAGATGTTCTCGTCGAGAACGTAGTGGATCGTGCCTCCGCCCGTCGCGAACTCGATATCGCCATCGTAACGCGCGATATCGAGCGAGAAATCGTAAAGCTCGGAGACCCGCTTTTCCAACTGAGAATCGAACGGTAACCGCGCGGAGGGAGTCATTGGACGTCTCCCGGAACGGCCGTGTCGTCCAGATCAGTCGTCTTCTCCTGCTGATCGCGACGGTTCGCCTCGGCGTAGAGCCGCAACATCGATGGGAAAAGATCATCGAGGGCAGTGGCCGGTGCGGACGAACGCGTCGCACCGGCGCGCGGCGCAGCGAGAAGCCTAAGCCCCAAGTCGTGCATGACATCGCTGATCGGCAGAACGTATGTGAATTGGTCGTCGTTGGAGACCACCAAGCCGAGTAGCCGTCCTTCCTCATCGATCACCGGAGCGCCGGAATCGCCGATGTGCGCGAAAGGCGAAGACGGATCCCGCGACCTTATCCTCACTGCGTCGCGGACGAGGATCCTCCTCTGGCTGCCCGGGTGCCGGAAATAGACCGGAGCCCAAGTAGAGCTCACATACCCGACCGAGTTTCGGCCGTCGCGGCGCTGCAACGTCACCTGCGCCGCGAAAACGTCGGTTGCATTGACGACCTGAGTAATCGCCGCATGCTCTCCATAATGGGGCGAAACCGCCAAGCTTTCGTCGAGGGCGATGAGTCCGACGTCGCGATTGACGTAGTCTTCGGCCTTGCCGGTCACGACGAACTCCCCGATGGTCGCGCCTGCTTCGTCGAGTACCGCCAAAGGCACCTTGCCGTCCGCGCCCTCCGGTGGCGCCAGATGGGCTGCGGTGAGGGACACGAGGCGGCCGTCGGCATCCTCGAAGATCGGCCCGAGACGGCCGTTTAAGGCTGAATATATCGGCAGGCCCGGCGAGATTTCGTCGGCGCTGGCGTCCGAGCCGTTGCCGCTCGGGGCTCCGCAGGCCTGGGTCTCCGTCGCGCTGCGTTGGTTCACGCCATGGGCGACGAGCGGAAACCCGAAGATCGTTGGAGGCAGATGCTTGACCTTCGCCGCCACCGCGGCATCGCCCCGATGTTCGAACAGGAAGCCGTGAATCTCGTCGAGGTGGAGGGTGCCCGTTGCCGGTCCCGCAATCTGGGTGATCAGCGCGGCTGCCTGGTTACGGCGCTGCTCCAGCTCCCTGGCGAAAGCGGTGCTCGGCGGCCAGGCTTTCAGGGGCTCCGATCCATGACTCCACAGGGACTCGTCGAGATCCGCCGCGAGCAGCTTTTGTTTCTCGATAAGGGTTTCCGAAGCCCGGGGATTCTTGGGAAAGAATTTGCTGAAATTGGGTCGGGCGCCGTGCCGGAGGATCACATGGCCCTTGACTATCTCGACCTCGGTTTTTGGGAGATCGGCCGGATCCGTACCGCAAGGAGCGATGTCCACCTCGCCGCGGCGATAGCCGGCGACGAGGCAGCAGCGATGCACGATTACGAGCCGGCTCATCGCGTGCGCGAGCAGCAGCTTATGGATCGGCGCAGCGGTCGGCGAGTAGGGCCGCTTCTCGCGCGAAAGAAGAGTCACGAATTCCACGTCGCGCTCGCGGCGAAGGGAGGCGTCCAGTTCGCGGACGATGGCATCCGGCAGCGCGGCGGCGGCGGCCGTATAGGCTCTTTCGAGATCTTCGGAGCCGTCGGCGAGCGCCGCCTTCAATCGCAGCTCGTCGCGCGCCAATTCGGTTTCGGCCTCGCTTATCACGGCGAGCTGATCCCAGTCCGATAGCTGGAGCCGCCGCGCCACGTCGATGATCAGCTGGCCTCTCCCGAACGCGCGATGCGCGATTCGAAGCGCGTCGATGAGCCCGCCGTCGCCGCAGC
The DNA here is from genome assembly GCA_036386795.1 of Allosphingosinicella sp. Taxonomy (GTDB): domain Bacteria; phylum Pseudomonadota; class Alphaproteobacteria; order Sphingomonadales; family Sphingomonadaceae; genus Allosphingosinicella. Next base: position 23,813 of record DASVUZ010000046.1, on the reverse strand, counting down.
CGCTGATCAGATAGCCGCGTTCCTCCCCTGGGGGATCCAGCTGGTCGACCCGCCATTCGAGGCCGTCCGGGTCCCAGTAACCGGGGAAGGCGGCGCGGTCGCCATAATCCTCATCGGAGAAGCCGGACGTGACCAGGACCGCCCGATAGAGCCGGCCCGTTGCGGGGCATTGGGCGGCGGTGCTCACTCCGACCTGCTTCTTGTCGGGCGTTTCGGTGAAGCCGGTCACATAGGTGTTTGGGATGAAATTCAGGCCTTCGCTGCCTTCGAATTCCTTCCATTGCCTGCGCAGCTCGGCGATCAGATCGGTGCACCTTGCACTGATCCAATCGAAATAAGGCATAGTCGTCGTCTCGACCAACGGCTGGTCAGGCCACCAGTTGACGCTCGGATGAATGAAGCGATGATCGGCGGACACCTGACGATTCATCACCTCCTGACCCGCCTCATAGAGCGTGACGGTGTAGCCCAAGTCGAGCAGCGCCGCCGCCGCCGTGATTCCGGAAAGGCCCGCGCCGACGATGGCGACGGAGTCGCCCTTTTCGATGTAATCCTGCCCTTGAAGCGCCCAAACGAGGTTGAGCGCCCGGTTCTGCTGCGATGAGAAGCTGACCCGTCGGGCATAAGGCCCAAGGAAAAAGACACGCTGATAGACTTCGGTCTTGGACGCGCCGACGATGTTGCCGGCCAGTATCTTGTCGCGCCCGCTCAGCAATTCCATGCCCCATGGTTTGGCTGAATACCGGGCCAAGGACTGCCCAGCCGCTCATAATGGCAGGAAAGCGCCTAAGTCGAAAGCGCGAATTGCCTCGCCGCCATATTTCAGGCCGGGAGAGGCTTACTTGCCGCTGGCTACCTAAAGAAAGGGCCGGAGCTTTCGCCCCGGCCCTTCTCTTGCGCAGCGGTGGCAGGCCTAGACCGCCGCCACCTCGGCGACGTCGACCTTGAGGCCGGGGCCCATGGTCGAACTCAAAGCGACCTTCTTGACGTACTTGCCCTTGGCGCCGGCCGGCTTGGCCTTGACGATGGCGTCGACGAAGGCCTGGAAGTTGCGCTTCAGGTCCTCGGCCGGGAAGCTCGCCTTGCCGATGCCGCTGTGGATGATCCCGGCCTTCTCGACCCGGAACTCGACCTGGCCGCCCTTGGCCGCCTTGACCGCCTCGGTGACGTTGGCGGTGACGGTTCCGAGCTTCGGGTTGGGCATCAGGCCCTTCGGGCCGAGCACCTTGCCGAGGCGGCCGACCACGCCCATCATGTCGGGCGTGGCGATGACCCGGTCGAAATCGATCGTTCCGCCCTGGATCGTCTCCATCAGGTCCTCGGCTCCGACGACGTCGGCGCCGGCCTTCCTCGCCTCCTCGGCCTTGTCGCCGCGGGCGAAGACCGCGACCCGGACGTCCTTGCCGGTGCCGGCGGGGAGCGTCACGACTCCGCGGACCATCTGGTCGGCGTGGCGCGGGTCGACGCCCAGGTTCAGCGCGATCTCGATCGTCTCGTCGAACTTCGCCCTGGCGTTGGCCTTCAGCGTCTCGATCGCCTCGTCGACCCCGTAGAGCCTCGAGCGGTCGAGAGTTTCGGCGAGAGCCTTCTGCTTCTTGGTGAGCCTGGCCATGTCCTCAGCTCCCCGTCACTTCGAGGCCCATGGCCCGGGCCGAGCCCTCGATGATCCTGGCCGCCGCGTCGATGTCGTTGGCGTTCAAATCCTTCATCTTGACCTCGGCGATGTCGCGGAGCTGCTGGCGGGTGACCCGGCCGGCGGTCTGCTTGCCGGGCTCCTTGGCGCCCGAATTGATCTTCGCCGCCTTCTTCAAAAGGAAGGTCGCCGGCGGGGTCTTGGTCTCGAAGGCGAAGCTGCGGTCGGCGAAGACGGTGATGACGGTGGGGATGGGCATGCCCTTCTCCAGCTCGGTCGTCGCCGCGTTGAACGCCTTGCAGAATTCCATGATGTTGACTCCGCGCTGGCCCAAGGCGGGCCCGATCGGCGGCGACGGATTGGCGGCGCCCGCGGGCACCTGGAGCTTGATATAGCCCGTGATTTTCTTAGCCATGTGTCGTCTTCTCTCTCACTCTGTGACATCGTCCGAAAGTGGTACTTTCGGCCGGGTTTCAAGCGTAGCGGTCCGAACGGAGGGCCCGGGGGCCCGCCTCCCGCAATTTCCATTGCTGGTGCGTTGGAAGGCGCCGCCCTTAGCGCAATCGGGCGCGGAGCGCAAATCGCTTGCGGTGCGCCGGCGCCGGCGGTGCGCTCAGCGGCCTTCGGGGCCGGCCCGGGCGGGCTCGCGCTTCATGAGGAAGTCGGGGCCGTCGGCGGGAAGGAGGATCGTCTCGGGCGCCGGCAGCCGGTCGAGGCGGAGCTTCAGGACCGGGCGGGTGCCGTCGACCTCGAAGCCGCGGGCGTCGAGGCCGCCGACATAATAGGTTCGGGGGAGGAGATAGGGGCCCTGCGAGTCGCGGCCGACGTCGTAGCGGACCGTCTGGCGGCCGTTCAAAAGCATCTCGCCGTCGCGAAGCTCGATCGTCCCGCAGCAATCCGCCTCGAACCGCCCGTTCTCGAGCCCCGAAGCCGGCGCCGGGCGGAGCAGGAGGACGCCCCCGCCCACGGCCGCGACGATAGCGGCCGCGGCGGCCAGTAGAGCGCGCTTGTGCCGCATCCTTTGCGCTTCCTCCCCGGCGCGATGGTAGCGGGTGGGACGGGGTCCGCAAGGGCCGAGGTCCGGATGGTTTTCACGCAAAGCCGCGAAGGCGCAAAAGGGGCGGCCGGCGAAACTCGCCTAAAAAAGCCTTCCTGCTCGGAACAGGACTATAGCAGGCGCGAGTGGCGCGCCCGCCGTTCCTCCGGAGCCACCGCAATGCCCGACCTGGACGACCCTTTGGCCGTCAAGGAGCGTTCGCGCGCGAACCGCGGACGCCGCCTTGGCGGCCGATCTAAGTGAGTGGGAGCAGCGGCGTCAGCCGCTGCTCTTCTCCTCGCGCTGCGCTCACAACACGGTCAGCGGTTCGGGCAGGGCCTGGTTCTCGGAGCGTCGTAGAACCCAGGTCGTCGTAGAACCCAGGTGCCAGGCACGTAGGAAAAGCCTCGGTGCCAGGCACCAAAGAGCCCGCGCTATTCGCCGCCGCCTGAGGCACGGTCGATATCGTCCCGATACTCGGCAATCTTGTCGGCCATCCGTTCATTCCGACGCTTCCGCCGGTCGACGGCTTCTCCGACGCCAGCGATCACCTGCTCCATGCTCTGCGCATGAGCGGCGCTGGACCACAGAAGATATCTCGATGCGATTGCCCCTGGCTGGAGCCGTACATGAAGGTCAGTGTCCGCTCTGCGAACGGCCAAGACTAGACGGCTTCGGACGAGGTTGACGAAATCGATCAGGCGCTCCGGGCTCACCCAGGTGATCGTCTCCAGCGAGATATCCTCGGCTTTCCCGTTCCACACCCGCCGTGGCGGAATGGACAGTCGGTCGATGTGGTTCGACATTCGAAATACCCACCAGTTCCTGCCCCTGCGGTCGAACGACGTAAGCGACGCATCATGAACCAGCCCGTTTCGAAGCACGTACAAGGCGTGAGCTTCCATCGGATCGATGGGTTCGGATTTCGGTGCGAAATGGTGGAAGCTCCGCTTGATGGCATTTTCGGGCTCGCCGTCGAGGCGGCTGCGAAGCGCGTAGCACTCCCCCACCTGGTCGAGGATGGCGAACGCGGTGATGAGCGGGACAATGAACTGAGAGTTATGCCGCGCTCCGGCACTGTTCATTTCACGAAGCGCATGCTCAAGCGACGACGAATAGAAGAAGGAATGGCCTCCGGAGGACAGTTGGCCCAGGATGTGTACCTCGACTGTCTCGGCAGCGCTCAGGGTCCACGCCGGATTGTGAAATCTGTCACTGTCAGTCACCGCGGAACCTGCCCCTCGCGTAAGGATCGGGAGCTTCTGCGTGCACGAAACGATGAGGCCCCACAATCTCTTCGACGCTTCGCACAGAGCGGCTCTCGCTTCGCGGCCCGGCCACAGCCTCCAAGCGCCGCTCAGCATCAACTACGTGCTGGCGCCGACCCACCCACGATCGGCGCGGAATCGCTGCGACAGCTTCTCAGGTCAGGCGCGAGCGGAAGCGGAGGGGAAGAAGCGTGGATCGGGTTCACGCGAAGCCACGAAGGCGCAAAGGGGCCGAGCGCGGCAACCAGTGACGGCATAGATTTTTCATCTCACCGAAGCGTGGCACGGTCGGGAATGGGTGCCGTAAATGTATACTGTCACTATTTACCCATGCCACGTTCCCTGGAATCCCTGAACGCCGGTGAGCGGCAGCATGACCCATCCGTTAGCATCGTTCGAATAGATCGTGTCGTTGAAGGCGCCATAGGTTCCGTCGGGGTTCTTCACGATTACCGCTCCGAATTCGACCTCCGTCCAGTCATTTCCGCTCGAGGTCGTCACCCGATCGACCGGACCGGCCACGCCTGCTGGTAGTGTGGTTCCCATCACGTGCTTGGCAACCTGGACTGCGGCGCCGTCTTCGCTCCCGCAATCCTGCGTGTGGGGCTCGACGCCCGTGGCGCCGGGTCCACCGCTGCCGCCGTCGCCGTCGCCGTAGCCGCCGCCGCCTGAATAGCCCGAATCACTGCCGCCGCCGGTGGCGCCACCGCCACCGCCGTCATGACCGGTGATGGTGATGACCTGCTCCTCCTCCTCGTCAGGGGTTGCGATCGGGTTCACGAGAACAGCTTTGTCGTCCACACCCACAATCCCGCTGGCCAGCGCATCGGACGATGCGGTGGAGAGCAGAATCCAGTCGCCTCCTTCGGTTCCAGAATCATCGTGAAGTAACCAATCTCCGTCTGCACCACCTTGCAGATCCACGCTTGCGGCTAATATTCCGCTATCGCCCGGTTGAGCGGCAGCGAGCATGAGGTCGAAAGGAATGACTTCCATCGGCAGCAAACCGTTTTCAAATTCGATCATTGACACCCCCCATCGCAAGTATAAATGCGCAGTTTCTCGAGTCGTTGCTGGCCATGCTAACGAACTATTGTTGAAAAAAAGACCTGCTGGCGTAACAATCTTTTCGGAGGCCGTAGTCAACCGAGATGATATTAGACCTGCACGGCCTCCTGTACGCGACCGCTGCTAAGGCGGGACGAGGCCCGGCTGTACCGGGCGGCGGCCTATGCCGTGGCCGGGCGTGGACGGTCCGGGAGGGGGATTGCTACAACCTCGGGCGGGCCGAGGCCGTCTGCGCCGAGATGCGGCGGTTCCTCGCGGGGGTCGAGGCGGGCGGGGACGGCGACGACTGAGCGGGTTCCGGCCTCTTCCACCGAGAAGGTGGATCCCGGATCAAGTCCGGGATGACGGTTGACGGCACGCAGGTCCGGGATGACGGGGCGGCCGGAGGGCAGGAGATAGCCCCTTCCCCTCGCTATCCCCGCGCGGCACCCCATATAGGCTTCATCACCCGATCGTCGCCGCAAGCGTCCCGTGACTGAGAGACTTCGAGCTCTCGCTTGCCAATCGACGGGAAGCTCATGGAACAGACCTACTGGCTCGGCCGCAAGCGCGCCTCGGCCGCCAACGCCCGGATCGCCGGGAGCTCGGAGGCGCGGCTCGCCCATCTCGAGCTTGCCGGGCGCTACAGCGTCAAGGCGGCGGGCTGCGCTCCCCCCGCCCCCGCCCCCGCCCCCTCCGCCGAGCCGCGGGTCCGGCTCGAGCTTCGCCAGTCGGAGGCCGGCGAGCCGGATTCGTTCGGGCGGGTCCGGGCGGCCGCGGTGTGGCTGGCGCGGGCGGGCGGGGACGGCGGCGACGGCGGGGACGGCGAATGAGCCTCCACGACTGGCTCGGCCGCCACGTCCCCGACCACCAGGCGAGCCGGTGGGACCGGGGCGCCTTCGTCAGCCGCTGCTGCGAATGCGGAGCCTCGATGGTGAAGCCGCCGGGCCTGGGCTGGCGCCTGGGCGGGGCGGGCTGAGCCGTGGCCGCCGCCCCGCCTTCGCGCTTCCGCACCCTCAATTACGGGCTCGCCAGCTTCCTCCTCATGCTGTGCGCCTCGGTCGGGCTGTACAGCTGGGCGACCTGAGGGTCGGAAATTAGTGCACTGTCACCGTAATTCGGGCGGGTGCCGTCGACCTCGAAGCCGCGGGCGTCGAGGCCGCCGACATAATAGGTTCGGGGGAGGAGATAGGGGCCCTGCGAGTCGCGGCCGACGTCGTAGCGGACCGTCTGCCGGCCATTGAGCAGCATCTCGCCGTCGCGAAGCTCGATCGTCCCGCAGCAATCCGCCTCGAACCGCCCGTTCTCGAGCCCCGAAGCCGGCGCCGGGCGGAGCAGGAGGACGCCCCCGCCCACGGCCGCGACGATAGCGGCCCCGGCGGCCAGTAGAGCGCGCTTGTGCCGCATCCTTTGCGCTTCCTCCCCGGCGCGGATGGTAGCGGGCGGGCCAGGGTCCGCAAGGGGCGGAGGCGGGAGAGGGCAATCACGGAAACCCGGGAAGCGGCGAAGGCGCGCAGGGAAATTAGTGCACTGTCACCGTAATTCCCTCTCGGCGACGGCCAACATCCGGCTGTCGGCGGCGGCGGCGGGCGCCTCGGCGCGCGCCTTCTACCGGCGCCGGGAGCAGGATCCGGCCTTCGCCCGGGAGATGCGGCTGGCGCTCAGGATGGGCTGGGAGCGGCTCGAGGCGGCGGGGCTGGCGGCGGCCGAGGCGGGGAGCCACTCGAGCGACCGCTGGCGGCAATGCGCCGAGCTGGCGCCGATCCCGCCGCTGAGCTGGGACCAGGCCTTCCAATTGCTCTGCCTCCACGACCGGAGAGTCAACCAGGGCTGGGATCAGCCGCACCGGCGACGGCCGCGAGGCGAGAGCGACGAGGTCTATGTCGAGCGGCTGCGGGCGATGTGGACGGTAAAGAAGAGGGTCGAGGCCGAGGAGGAGGCGGTTCGCCGGGCCGAGCGCTTCGAGGCGAGCGGAAGCTGGCGGCACGAGGACGAGCCGCCGCCGCCCGAGCTTCCGCCGCTGGAGACGGTCACCGGCTGGTCGACGGCGAGCGGAGGGGCCGGGCGGCACGGCGACCGGGCGATGTTCGGCGGCTGGCGGATCGCGGAGATGGAGCGCAAGCGGCGGCGGGCATCGTAGAAGCACGAGCTCGGCCGGCCGCCGGAAACCCGGCCGCGCTCGAGCGTTTGCAGGCCGACCCCCCGCCCGCCGGGCTCCGCGGCGTTTCTCGGACCGCGCCCAGATGCCGGCTCGCGCAAGGGGACCAGGACAGAGGAGGATCCGCAATGAAGACTGCCGCATTCGCAATCGCGCTGCTCGCCGGAAGCGCGGCTTTCGCTCAGGTCGGCGTCACCGCCGAGAGCCAGGCCTGGGAAGGCGACGGCGCCTTCACCACCGTCTTCGAGACCGAAGGGACTTCGGGCGGCCCCTATCGCGACCCGTTCGCGACCCCCGGCGTCGGGACGATTGTGGCGAGCGCCGATTCCGCGGCGGCGGCGGGCGGCCTCGTCCGGCCGAGCAACTCCGACCCCGAGCGCGACGCCCGCGGGATCGCGGTGATCTCGGCCGCGGCAATGGCCCCGGCGGGCTGGAACGGAACCGCCGCCGGCTCCGCGACGGGCGGGCCCGAGCTCGACCCGGCGACCGGCGAGGCGGTCGCCGCGGATTCCTATCCGGCCTGCACCGCGACGGTCACCGACAGGTGCCTCCAGACCTATGAGAGGGGCCGGCGCTAGGAGCCGCCGGGCCTCGAGGGGCCCCGGCGAGGCGGTCGCGATCAGCCGGGCCGGCACGGGGAATCGGCCTCCCAGCCGGCCCAGTACCAGCCGTGCATGACGTCGTTGCTGAGGTCGCGGAAGCGGTGCACCAGCAGCGCTCGAACCCGGGCTGGAGGAGCGCCCGCGCCGGCGAGGTCGAACTCGCATGCCGCCCGGGTCCCGCCCGGGTCGGCGAGGACGCAGCTCGCGCGGCTCACCGAATAATCGGGGAAGCGATATAGCGGCTCGCCGGGCCGGTCGGGATTCTCGCTTCCGGCGATCGGCACCGCCTCCCGCGACCGGCAGGCATTGGCGATATCCTCGGCGCTCGGAAGGACGCAGGCGCGGACCGGATCGCCGCTCTCCGGCCGCGAAGGGCTCCCAGCGATCGCCGCCCGGAGGCCGCACTCGCTGAGCGGGGGGAGCCCCGGCGCAGGCTCGCCCGGCCCCGCGGCGGGCGCGCAGCCGGCCACGAGGGCAAGAGCGATGCAGAGGCCGTGCCGCCCGGTCATCGCCCCAGCCTAGCCCTTCCGGGAAAGCAGCGACAGGTTGCATTTCCGGTCCGGCCCGGCCGGGCGGCGCCCGGAAAGTGGCCTATCGTCGGCGATCGCTCCCCGGCGAATCGCCGAAGCCGCGAGGGCAACAAAAAGGCCGGAGCGAGGGCCCCGGCCTTCGGAAAGGATGGATCCCGGATCCCGGATCAAGTCCGGGGCCGGGACGACGGCTCAGGCCGTCACTTCACCCGTTCGACCTGCTCGAACTCGAGCTCGACCGGGGTGGCCCGGCCGAAGATGGAGACTCCGACCTTGACCCGGCCGCGGTCGAAGTCGAGCTCCTCGACGACTCCGTTGAAGCTCGCGAACGGCCCGTCGAGGACCTTGACCTGGTCGCCGATCTCATAGTCGACGTTGATCTTGGTCTTGGGCGCGGCGGCGGCGGCCTCGTCCTTGGTGTTGAGGATCCGGGCGGCCTCGGCGTCGGTGATCGGCTGCGGCTTGCCGCTGGAGCCGAGGAAGCCGGTGACCTTGGGCGTGTTCTTGACGAGGTGGTAGACGTCGTCGTTCATCGCCAGCTTGGCGAGCACGTAGCCCGGGAAGAACTTGCGGTCGGAAGTCACCTTCTTGCCGCGGCGGACCTCGGTGACCTTCTCGGTCGGGACCTCGACCGCCTCGACCAGAGCGGCGAGGCCGAGCCGGTTCGCTTCCGCCTGGATGGCGTCGCGGACCTTGTTCTCGAAGCCCGAATAAGCGTGGATGATGTACCAGCGGGACATGGGTTGGACTTACCTTCGGGTAGCGGGCCGCGCCGGTCAGGCGATCAGGCCGAGGAGGGTTCGGACGAGCAAGGCGAAGGCGCTGTCGACTCCGAAGAAGAAGATCCCGAGCAAGCTGGTCATGATCAGCACCATGATCGAGGTGGTGACCGTCTCCTTGCGGGTCGGCCAGCTGACCTTGCCGGTCTCGGAGCGCACCTGGCGGAGGAACTCGCCGGGATTGACTTTGGCCATGAGGCGTCTCGTCCTTCTGATAGCGCCTTTCGGACAGCCGCCCTCGACCGGGGGGCCGGTCAGCCGAGCTTTGCCGATGCATGCGAGGGTCGCGAGATAGCGAGGCGCAGGGCCGATGGCAAGGGCGGGCAGGGACGTCGTCCCGGCGAAAGCCGGGACCGCGGGGAAACCCGCCGAGACTTTCCGGCCTGAGGTCCCGGCTTTCGCCGGGATGACGGCAAGCGTCAGGTCGAGGCGCGCCTTGCGAATGGCGCGGCGCGAGGCTATCTGCGACGCGGCCTTAGGAGTGTAGCTCAGCCTGGTTAGAGCATCGGTCTCCAAAACCGAGGGTCGTGGGTTCGAATCCCTCCACTCCTGCCACGCCGAAAAGAAGCGCGGGTCGCCCGAACCGAACTCGGAGCCGCCGGCCGGCGCTGGGCCAGCGCGACTGACGTCACCGGACAGCTCCCCGTCACTGCGCAGCGTTGGCCGCCGCATCTTCAGATGGCGACCTGGCCGGCAGGCTCAGCCGCCGCCAGAGGCGGCCCAGCTGCCACAGCGAGACGAGGTAGCAAAAGGCGACGGTTGCCGCGACCGCGCCCATGCGATTGTCGGGCGCGGCGTACCAGGCCGCGGGCACCAGGGCCGCTCGAAGCGCGAGATGGACGAGGCCGAGCCGGTGGCCGATGCTCCAGCCGAAGACGACCCAGTGGAGCCCGAACGCGATCCCGACGGTGAGCGGGAACAGCGCCGGCGCATGAATCCAGACGGGGATGTGGATGGCCCAGGTCGAGAGCACCATCACCCTCGCCAGCTTGCTGAGCTGGAAAAGCGGGTTGTCCGGTTGCCCCCGGAAGTCTTCGCCGCGGAACCGGCCGATGATCGCCGCGACCGGCGGGATCGCCCAGAAGCTGAGGGCGAGGGCGAGGTTCCAATGCTCGGCCGATAGGAACAGGCTCGCGATCGCGGCCATCCCGTAATTGACGACTCCCGCGGCCGGGAGCGAAAGCGCTCCCCTTCTGCGCCGCAGGAAATCCAGTCGCATCTCGGCGAAGTTCATCGGTTCGACCTTGAATCGGGAAGGCGGAGGACGTCCTAATCGGAGGACCGGCGTGCCGGCGTCAACGCGCCGGCGGCTTCCAGGCGGATGCGATGGCGGCCAGGAACGCGGTCCAATCGACGTTTCCGCTCCCGGAGCCGAGGCGCACCAGCACCAGGCGCTTGTCCGGCGAGACGTGGATGCGCTGGCCGAAATGGCCGTTGGCGAAGAAGTCCGGGCGGACGCCGCCGGGCCGGTAATGCCCCCACCACAGGTTTCGGTGAAAGCCGTGCGGGAAGGCGTTCGGCTTGCCGCGCTCCGGCGCCGTCGTCGAGGCGGCGACCCACGAGGCGGGGACGATCCGCCGCCCCGCATGGACGCCGCCGTCCAGGAACAACTGACCGAAGCGGGCCAGGTCGACCGCCCGGGCCGTGAAGCCGCTTTCAACCTTCTCGAGGCCGTCGCCCGAGCGATCCAGAGTGAACAAGGCCGGATATTGGGCTCCAAGCGGCCGCCAAAGCCGGCTGGAGACATAGCCGGACAGAGTGGCGCCGGGATGGCGCCTTCGGATGGCTTGCTCGAGAGCCGCCCCGAGCAGCAGCGGGCTGAGATCCTCGCCCACGTAGCGGGTGCCGGGCCGATGCTCGAACCGTGAAGCGGCCCGCGGGACATAAGCCCGGGCATCGGTCGTGTAGTACATTCGCGGCTGCTGCATCCAAGGCAGGTTGCCGCGTTCGTAGTGGAAGCCCGCGATGTTATCGAGCAGGTGCTGGAGCGGCAGGGAGGCGAGAGCGCCGTCGGCGTCCGCGAGATACCGGCCGAGCGGATCCCGAGCGGATATCAATCCTTCCGAGGCGGCTATTCCGATCGCCGCGGAGAGAATGGACTTGGTGATCGAGAAGCTCTTGAACAGGGACCCGCGGGCCTTGCCGGCATAGTAGCGCTCGTCGACGAGAATCCCGTCGGAAAGGACGAGGAAAGCGGTCGTCTCGTTGTCCGCGAGGAACCGGTCGAGCGAGGGCTGGTCCTGCAGCCGGCGGCCTCGGTAGCGAAAAGCCGAGCGTTGCATCCATTCGCGATCGAAGCGCTCGACCAACGGCAGCGGAGCGCCGGCGGCGACCGGGCGCGTCGGAAGATGCCGATAATCCTCGACGTCCGGTCCCCACAGTCGGAGCAATCTCCCCGCATAGGTGTCGGTCGCCGCGATTCCGCCGCAGGCCAGGGCGACCGCCACGATCGCGCCTGCGCCCCATTTCCCCAATCTGTTCACTCGCATCACCTCAACTTGACGCTGTCAGGATAGGCGTGAACTTGACGCTGTCAAGGGCAGTTGTATGAGGACGGGCATGGCAAATCCGAACCGCTATCATCGCGACGACCTGGAGTCGGAATTGCTCGCCTGCGCCGGAAGGATCATCGGCGAGAGCGGAATCGATGCCCTATCGCTGCGCGAGCTCGGCCGCAGCGCGAACGTCTCGCGGGCGGCGCCTTATCATTATTTCCCGACCAAGGCGGCGCTGCTTCAGCGCGTCGGCGCCCTCGGCTTCGCTCGGCTCGCCCGGAGCATCGAAGCGGAAATGCGCGGCCAATCGGATCCGTTCGAGCGCGCGCTGGCCGGCTTTCGCGGATATCTGAGCTTCGCGCTTTCGGAGCCGGCGATCTTCGGGCTGATGTTCGCCGACCGGCTGGCTCGGGACAAGGTCGAGCCGGCGTCGGCGCCGCTCGCCTTTCCCTTCTCGAGCGAAGAGGCGGCACGGGCCTTCGGCCTGCTGGTCGACGGCCTGTCCGAGCTCCCCGCCTTCGCGGTCGACGAGCGAGAGCGGCTGGTCCGGGTGAACATGGTTTGGGCCTTCGTCCACGGCGTGTCGGTGCTCGCGATCGGCCGGAACCTGAAGGGCGTGGCCGCCGAAACGCTTTTGGAAAGCGGGCTTCGCACGCTCCTGAGGGAAGAGCATCGGCCGGCCTGATCGCCTCCGCCTGTGGTGGGGAGCGGCTCCGGGAAAAATATATACTGTCACTAATTTCCCTTCAGGAAAATATATACTGTCACTAATTTCCCAGCGGGTCGCTCCGTTCGGGCTGAGCTTGTCGAAGCCCTTTCCTTCGGCCTTTTAGGCAAGAAAGGCCCTTCGACAGGCTCAGGGCGAACGGAGGCGCGGATTGGGCCTGATCCCCGGGCGCCTAGGCGCCGCCGGCGGAGGGCGCTTCGACGGCGGGTGGAGGGCGGCCGGGCGGGCCCAGGTCGCGGACATGGGCGAACCTGGCCTTGGCGGCCCCGGCGAAGGTCCTGCCGACCGGCACCTGAGTCCGGTCGACCAGGCAGAGGAAAAGCTTCTGTCCCTCCGTGCGCACCGCCGCGACCGCGGTCTCGGCGACCCACCAGCGGCGGTGGACCTGGGCTCCGAGCCTCGGGTCGAGCAGTGCGACCGCGTCGGCCATCCGCATCAGGATCAGGGCGCTGCCGCCGGCGCAATGGACGCGGAGATAATGATCCTCGGTCTCGAGGGCGATGATGTCGCTTCCGAGGCCCGGCGGCAATTTGCTCAGCAAGGCGGCCGGGAAGGCGGCGGCGCTCACGTCCGCCCGCGATTCCGGGAGAGCCGGCATAGGGGCGGGCGCTTCGGCCCCGCCGGAGGCGGGCGCCGCGGCCGTCGTCGCGAAGACGACGAGCAGCTGGACGGCCGCGACCGCGGCGAACAGGGCCGGCAGCTGCTGGGGCGCGAACACCCGGCCCGGCTGGACCAGCGACATCGTCCAGGCGACGACGAAGGTCATCGGCAGCGCGGACACCAGGGCGACGGCTCCGATCCGGATCGCTCCCAGGCGCAGCCTCCATTCGGGAAGCACCGAATCCGCGGCGACCGCGGCGACCGCTCCGGCGGCCGTCAGCCCGAGCCAGAAAGCGTAGCGGGTCGCGGTCGGATAGGCCGGGTAGGAGCCGAAAGGGCCGAGGAAGCCGAGGAGAAGCCCCAGCGGGATCGCGGCCAGCAGCGGCCTCCATCTCCCAAAGAAAGGCCGTTGGCGCTTCGTGAACTGCATTCTTCCCACATCGGCGAAAAACGCGAAGCTATTGGCGAAATCCCCGCTTGTCGATGCGGCCGAGCCCGACCGAAGGAGTCGCGGCCGGCGCGACCCCGCGCCTTCGAAGCCTCGTCCGACATGGGAGAATGAAATGAATCGCTCGATGACTCTCGCCCTCGCCGCCGCCGCCGTCGCGGCCCCCGCGGCGGCGGCCGCCCAGCCCGCGGCGAAGATCGCCCTGAACTGCGACTCCGGAGCCGCGCCGGCCGGCGGCGAGGCCCCGAACCTTCACGGCCACTGGGATTTCCTGATGGCGCCCCGGGGAATCCCAAGCTTCGGGCTGATGTCGATCGGCTTCGTAGGCGCCGATTATGGCGGATCGCTGGCGCCGTCGAGAACCGCGCCCGTCGTCCTTCGAAGCATCGCCCTGACCGGCGACCGAATCCACATGGTCGTCGCGTCCCGCGAGGGCGACGTCCTGTTCGACGGCCGGCTCTCGGCCAAGGGCGACCTCATGTGCGGAACCGTGACCTACCATGGAGGCGAAACCTTCCCGATCGTGGCCCAGAAGCGGCCTTCGACCTACCAGTCCCAGCCCCAGGCCCAGCGCGCGCGCTGACGGGCGGGAGGGGCGGGCGGCGGGGGCCGTCACGGGAGTTAATCCCGTGACTCGGTCCTGTCCCGCGCTTCGCGCGGGCCGGCCGGCCGGCGGCTTCGCGTGCCTTGCGGCAACGGCGCGCTGCTTCGCTGCGCGCCTCGCTTCGGCTTACGCCGCGATATCGTAGGGCTGGATCTCGCCGGTGAGGTAGAGGCTTCGAGCCTTGGCCCGGCTGAGCTTGCCCGAGCTCGTTCGAGGAAGGGTGCGCGGGGGGACCAGCTCGACGACGCAGTTCATTCCGGTGATCGCCCTGACCCGCTCGCGGATGATCTCGCGAAGCCGGGTCCGCTCCTCCGAATCGGAGGTTCGGCACTGGACGAGGACGGCCGGGGTCTCCTCGCCGCCGGGAGTGGTGATCGAGAAGGCGGCGATGTCGCCGGCCTTGAAGCCGGGCAATTGCTCCACCGCCCATTCGATGTCCTGCGGCCAGTGGTTCTTGCCGTTGATGATGATCATGTCCTTGGCCCGGCCGACGATGTAGAGATAGCCGTCCGACATGTAGCCCATGTCGCCGGTGTCCAGCCAACCCTCGGAATCGAGGCAGGCTAAAGTGGCCTCCTCGTCCCGGAAATAGCCGACCATCACCGACGGGCCCCGGCAATAGACCTTGCCGATCTCGCGGTTGCCGAGGGTCCGCCCGTCCTCGTCCCTGATCTCGATCTCCATGTCGCGCGCCGGCTTGCCGCAATTGACGATGGCCCGGTAGCGCTGCGGCCGGTCGCGATGCATCTTGCCGTCGCCCGACAGGGTCGTCTCCTCGACCAGCTCGACGACGATGCCCTCGCCCGGAGGCATGATCGTCACCGCCAGGGTCGCCTCGGCGAGGCCGTAGCTGGGGCAGAAGCTCCTCGCGTCGAAGCCGGCCGGGGCGAAGGCGTCGACGAAGGCCTGCATGACGTCGGGGCGGATCATGTCGGCGCCGTTGCCGGCGATCCGCCAGCGCGACAGGTCGAAGCGCTCGGCGACGTTGGTCTGGCTTGAGACCCGCCGGGCGCAGATGTCGTAGCCGAAGGTCGGCGAATAGCTTCCGGTCGTGCCCTCGTTGCGGGTGATGAGGTCGAGCCAGGCGAGCGGGCGGCGGGCGAAATCCTCGGTCTTGAGATAGTCGGTCGAGATCTGGTTGGCCATCGGCGAGAGCAGGCAGCCGACCAGGCCCATGTCGTGATACCAGGGCAGCCAGGAGATGCAGCGGTCGGTCTCGATCACCGCCATTCCGTGGCTGTGCGCGGCGAGGTTGTTGAGCAGTCCGCGATGGGTGACTGCGACCCCGTGCGGGAAGCGGGTCGAGCCGCTCGAATATTGGAGATAGGCGATGTCGTCCGGGCTCGCTTCGGGGAGCGGAGCGGCCGGGCCGGCCGAGCGCTCGAAGCTCTCCCAGGACTGGCCCCGGACCCCGGCCGCGGCGGCCGCGGCTCCGGCGAGGCCGGCAAGCTCCTCGGGGTAGAAGAGATGGGTCGGGTCGGCGCTGTCGAGCTGGACCTTGAGCTGGTCGATATAGGAATCGCGCCCTCCGAACGAGGTCGGGAGCGGAAGCGGGACCGGCCAGGCGCCGGCATAGACGGCTCCGAAGAACAGGGCCGCGAATTCGGCGCTGGTCTCGGCGACGATGGCGATCCGGTCCTTCGGCTTGACCCCGGCCGCGACCAGCCGCCAGGCGGCCTTCAGAGCGTCCTCGCGAAGCTCCGAATAGGAATAAGCGCGGACCAGGACGCCTCGGGCATTGTGGAAGTTGAGCCCGCGCCGGCCCTGCGCGGCGTAATCCAGCGCTTCCCCGAGCGTCTCGAAGTCGGCAAAGCGGCGCGGCAACGTATCCGCGGTCGGCGTCGGGACCAAAGTCTCGGGCACGTCTTGGGCGGATCCTTTTGTCGTGGCCAGTCGCCCTCCCCCGGAACGGGAGAGGTACGCGTTTATCATCGGGGCCAACTGTGGCACAATCGTGGCACGTGAGAGCCCGAACCGCCCAAAAGCCCCGGCCGCCGCTGGACCCGGAAGGCCTCGAGCGGCTCGGCCTCCATTATGCCGGCCGCTACGCCACCACCCGCGCCAGGCTCGCCGGCTACCTTCGCCGCAAGCTCAGGGAGCGGGGCTGGAGCGGGGAATCCGAGCCCCCGGTCGAGGCGCTGGTCGAGCGCTTCGCTTCGCTCGGCTATGTCGACGACCGGGCCTTCGCCGCCGCTCGAAGCGCCTCGCTGCTTCGGCGCGGCTATGGCGAGCGGCGGGTGAGCGAGGCGCTTCGGGGGGCCGGGATCGCCGAGGAGGACGGAGCCGAGGCCCGGGCCCTCGCCGAGCAGGAGGCGCTCGCGGCGGCGCACCGTTTCGCCCGCCGGCGGCGGCTCGGCCCCTATGCCGAGGCGGCGCCGGACCGGGCCGGCCGGGACAAGGCGGCGGCGGCGATGCTGAGGGCCGGGCACCGGCTGGAGCTGGTCCGGCGAGTGCTGGGCGCCTCGCCCGGGGACCTGCCTGACGCGGATGTCCCATAATTACGGCCGTAAACGGTTCACAAATCCGCAGAAGCCGTGATACTCACCCCGGTTCGTCATGGTGGATCGGCCGTTAATGACCTCGCGCGGGAGTATGACTGCTGGAAGCGGCGCGCCGGACGCGGAGGGCGCGGGCGACGATCCTCGCCCTGAAGACGAGACCCTGATCAAGCTCACCGGGACGATGAAGTGGTTCGACGCGACGCGCGGCTTCGGCTTCCTCGTCAGCGACCAGGCGAAGGGCGACATCCTCGTCCATTTCAGCGTGCTCAAGGAGCATGACCGCCGAAGCCTGCCCGAAGGCGCGGTCGTCGAATGCCTGGTGGCCGAGCAGGAGCGCGGGCTCCAGGCGCGCCGGGTGCTTTCGATCGACCTCAGCCAGGCGGTGATGCCCGAGCCGCAGCGCGCTCCGGCCTCCGGCTCGGGCGAGCGGGTCGACCCGTCCGCTCTGCTCGACGAGGCCGGCGAGTTCGAGCCGGTCCGGGTGAAATGGTTCAACCGCCTCAAGGGCTACGGCTTCCTCGTGCGCGAGGAGGAGGACGGCCAGGACATCTTCGTCCACATGGAGACGGTCCGCCGCGGCGGCCTCGCCGACCTCAGCCCCGACCAGCCCCTCCAGGCCCGAATCGCCGAGGGCCGAAAGGGCCCGCTCGCGGTGGAGGTGGAGTCGCGCTGAACGCGCCTCCCCGTCATCCCGGCGAAGGCCGGGACCCAAGGACACCGAAATATCCGATCGGGCGACGAGGTCTGGCACCCTTCGGCCCATGGGTGTTCCTGGGTCCCGGCCTTCGCCGGGATGACGTCGAAATTATCGGTTCCGAAAAGAATGATGTCCGTGCTACATGAAAAGCGATGGGCGGCTACGTCTACATCCTCGCGAGCCGAAAGCACGGCACCCTCTATATCGGAGTCACATCGGACCTGCCGGTCCGAGTCTATCAGCACCGCATTGGCGCAGTCCGCGGCTTCACCCGCCGCTACGCCGTCAATCGGCTCGTCTATTTCGAAGCTTTCGACGACATCGAGGCCGCCATCGTGCGCGAGAAGCGGATGAAGGAGTGGCAACGCGACTGGAAGATCCAGCTTATCGAACGAGACAATCCCGACTGGTCCGACCTGGCGGTTTCGATTCTCGGCTTCGATCCCCTTCCCTCGCCCTCGCTCTTCCACCGTCATCCCGGCGAAGGCCGGGACCCAAGGACACGTAAATATCCGATCGGATAGCTGGGCGGTGAAACTTCCGGCGGAGCTGAGGTCCTGGGTGTCGGCCTTCGCCGGGATGACGTCAGGGCGTGAGCGCGGCGTCTCTGAGGCCGCGCCAGATCCTCAGGGCCTGGACGGTCTCGGGCACGTCGTGGACTCGAAGCAGCTGGGCGCCCTGGTCGGCGGCCTTCAGGGCCAGAGCGAGGGAGCCGGGGAGGCGGGAATCGGCCGGAGCTTCGGCCGAAAGGGCGCCGATCATCCGCTTGCGGCTCGCCCCGACCATCACCGGGCAGCCGAGGCCGTGGAGCAAGGCGAGTCCGTTGAGCAGGTCGAGATTGTGCTGGACGGTCTTGCCGAAGCCGATTCCGGGATCGACGACGATGTTCGAGCGCTCGATCCCGGCCGCTTCGGCGGCCTCGATCCGGGCCTCGAGCCAGTCGTAGACCGCGAACAGGACCGGTTTGTCGTAGGCCGGCGATTGCTGCATCGTCTCCGGCGTTCCGAGATGGTGCATCAGGACGACGGGGCAGCGCGCCGCGGCGACGAGCTCGGCGCAGCGGTCATCATAGGTGAGCGCCGAGACGTCGTTGACCATCGCCGCCCCGGCGCCGAGCGCCGCTCCCATCACCGCCGCCTTGCGAGTGTCGACCGACACCGCCGTGCCGGCCGCGGCCAGGCGGGTGACGACCGGAACCACCCGTTCGATCTCGTCGCCCTCCCACACGGCCCGGGCGCCCGGCCGGGTCGATTCGCCGCCGACGTCGACGATCGCCGCCCCGGCCTCGGCCATCGCGAATCCCGCCTGGACCGCGGCCTCCGGGTCGGCGAAGCGGCCTCCGTCCGAAAAGCTGTCGGGGGTGACGTTGAGGATTCCGGCCAGCTTGGGCTGATCGAGCCGGACGACTCGCTCGCCGAGCCGAAGCGCAGGGCGCTCGGCGACGATTCGGGCCCAGGCCCGCTCCGCCTGGGCCCCGAGCGGCGCCAGCGCCTCCTCGACCCGCTCGACCGGCAGAAGCTCCGAGGAAAGCCGGCGATCGCCCTCCATCGTCACCCGCTCGACCGCCGCGAACCACAGCATTCCGCCGGCGAGGCGCGCGACCTTGCCGTCATGGCCGAAGGGCGAGTCGACGAAGGCGGTGGGCCGCAAATAGTGGCGGAGGGTCATCGGAATGCGGCTAGCGCATAAATAGTGCGACAGGAATCCCCGGTCGCGAGGACTAATGTGACGACCGCCACTTTTCGAAGGTCAGCAGGGTAACTGAATTCTCCGAGGCCCGGGCCGCCATGTGGGGCATGGCATTGGTCCGGGCCCATCAGCACTCAAAGGGGCTCCCGCGCGTCTCCCGTGGTCAAAGGCGTGCGGGCGTTGAGCGTGAAGGGACGGTCGTCGCCGGCAATGTGCCTTTGTTTCGCGCTCCTGTCGAGTGGCGGAGTGCAACCTTTTTTGCTCGAATTGGGTCAGTCCAGAGTCAGCAGGTAACGCTGCCGGAGCGAGTCGAGCGGCGCCAGCGCGCCCGAATTCTCATAATGCCAGAACATCCAGCCGTTGCAGGCGGGCGCGCCCTGGGCGAGCGCTCCGATGCGGTGGATCGAGCCCGACTGGCCGTCCATCTCGATCGAGCCGTCGGCGCGGACATGGGCCTGCCAGCGGCGCTTCGAATCGGTGAGTAGCGTGCCGGGCTGGATCATGGCGATCTCGACGAGGGCCCCGAACGGGACCCGCGGCTGCGAGCGCTTCGACGCCATCGTCCGCATCGCGCTCTCGTCGAGCTCGAGAGTCGAATCGATTCGCTCGCGGGCGACCCGGACGTAGCGGGTCTCGCGCTCGATCCCGATCCAGTGGCGGCCCAGCCTGCGCGCCACCGCGCCGGTGGTTCCGGTGCCGAAGAAGGGATCGAGGACGACGTCGCCGGGATTGGTGCAGGCGAGCAGGACCCGGTAGAGCAGGCTCTCCGGCTTCTGGGTCGGGTGCGCCTTGGCGCCGCCGTCCTTGACCCGCTCGCCGCCCGAGCAGATCGGCAGTAGCCAGTCGGAGCGCATCTGGAGCTCGTCGTTCAGGGCCTTCATCGCCCGGTAGTTGAAGGTGTAGCGACTGTCCTCGCTCCGGCTCGCCCAGATCAGCGTCTCGTGGGCGTTGGTGAAGCGTGTGCCTCGGAAGTTCGGCATCGGGTTCGACTTGCGCCAGATGATGTCGTTGAGGATCCAGTAGCCCTGGTCCTGAAGCGCCGCTCCCACACGGAAGATATTGTGGTAGCTGCCGATCACCCACAGGGTGCCGTTCGGCTTCAGGATCCGCCGCGCCTCCTTGAGCCAGGCCCGGGTGAAGGCGTCGTAATCGGCGAAGGTTGCGAACTTGTCCCAGGCGTCGTCGACGGCGTCGACCCGGCCGCCCTCAGGCCTGAACAGGTCGCCGCCCAGCTGGAGGTTGTAGGGCGGATCGGCGAAGACCATGTCGACGCTCTCGGCCGGAAGCCGGGCCATGGCGGCGATGCAATCGTCCTGGATGATCTGGTCCAAAGGCAGCGCCGGATCCGGGGCCGGCGCCACCGCGCTTTTCCCCCTCGATCCCAAGCGCACAAGTGCAGTCATTCGATACCGCCCCCCGGTTCTCCAGACGCCAGCCTGAGTCAGCCGGAGTCCGCGGTCAACAACAAGGGCTTACGCCAAGAGGCTGAGAAAGCGGTTAACATGCCGGGAACGAAACGAGTCTCCGCTACTAATGGAGGGCGGCTGGGGCCTTTCGACTCAATATGATGTGGGTGTGGCTCAAAGGACTCAATCGCTCCCCGAAGTTCGAAGAACCCTGCCGGCCCGCGCGGGGTCAGTGTGAGTCAAGGCTGCACGCCTCATGATTCGGGCGATGGCGGCAACCCTCCTCCCGATTCTGGCCTGCTTGCTCGGCGCGGCGGCCGAGGTCGAGGATCGTCGGCGAATCGATCCGGTGCAGCCGGCAACGACGGCGCGCCATCTCCTTCAGCCGCTCCCCGAAGCGTGCACGGGCGAAGCGTTGGACATGAACAAGTTGTGGGTCGCCGGGGAGTTCTGACAGCGCCTCAAAGATCGATCAGCTGCTGCGACCCGATCGCCGTCGTCCCGTCCCTCGCCGCGAGATATTGCCGGACCGGGGCGAAGCTTCGGCGGTGGAGCGGCGTCGGGCCGAGCGAATCGAGCCCTCGATAATGTTCGGGCGTGCCGTAGCCCTTGTTGGTCTCCCAGCCGTAGCCGGGATGGTCCCTGGCATAATCGCTCATGATCTTGTCGCGGGTGACCTTGGCGACGATCGAGGCGGCGGCGATCGAGCGGCATTTGGTGTCACCGGCGATGACCCAGACCGACGGCCGCTCCCATTTCGGGCAGCGGTTGCCGTCGACCATGACCATCGCCGGATCCACTCCGAGCGCATCGACCGCGCGAGTCATCGCCAGCATCCGAGCCCAGTAGATGTTGAGCCGGTCGATCTCCTCGACGGTGGCGAGGCCGACCCCGACCCGGGCGAGCTTGTAGAGCTTCGCGCAGATCGACTCGCGGGTCGCTGCCGGCAGAGCCTTGGAATCGTCGATCCCGCGCGGGAATTTCTCCCGGTCGAGGATCACGGCGGCGGCGACCACGGGGCCTGCCAGCGGCGCGCAGCCCGCCTCGTCGACTCCGGCCACCGGGTCCGGATAGGCTTTCTCGAGCTTGAAGCAGGGGCGGGGCATCGAGGCGAAGGCTAAGGCCGTTGGAGGCTAACCGCCAGAGGGCGCTGGAGAAAATTCTGTGGATGCACTCGTCATCCCGGCGAAGCCGGGATCTCGGCGCGGAAAAGGCTCGGCAGGTCTCCCCGAGATCCCGGCTTTCGCCGGGATGACGGTGGGGTCGTCGCCCCCCGGCTCAATCGATCCGCCAGGGCGGGAAGCGGCGATATTCGCCGGCGCGGTAGAGGCAGAGGCGGTTGCCCGCCGGATCGCGCAGATGCGCCTCGCGCCAGCCCCAGCTCTGGTCCTCCGGCCCCGTCTCGAACGCGATCCCGGACGCCCGCAGCCTTTCGACCCAGGCCTCCAGCTCGTCGCTCTCGAAATAGGCGACCGAGTCCCCCGCCGCCCGGCCCTCCTCGACATGGACCGAAAGGGTCGCCCCGCCCGGACATTCGAAACGGGCGTAATGCCCGGGCGAGTCGACGATCTGGCGAAGGCCGAGCCGGCGGTAGAAGTCGACCGACGCCTCGTAGTCCAGCGCCGGAAGGGTCACCTGGTTGAGGTTCATCCGGTCGCCGCCGTCCAGGCGGAAATCGGTGACCGCCTGATGGCCGATCGGGCCGCTTCCTTCGCCGAAGCCGGGCGCCTCGAGGATCGCGATCCGGACGAAGCGCACCGCCTGCTCGAACGCCTGCTCGAGGCTCAGGCCCCCACCCAGTCCGCAGGCCAGTGCGCTCGCGAGCGTGCAGCCGGTGCCGTGCGTATCGCCGGTATCGAACCTTTTCCCTCTCAATTCCCGTCGCGCGCCGCCGGGGGAGACGATCGCATCGACGACCTCCGCCCCTTCGCGATGGCCGCCTTTGGCCAGGAGATGGCAGCCATGAGCGAGCACCGCGGCCTCGCCGCCGAGCGCTTCGAGCTCGGGAAGGTTCGGAGTGACGACGGACGCGATCCGCATCAGCCGGCCGAAAACGGCGATCGTCGCCGGGTCGGCGAGCTCGGAGCCGCTGGTCGCGACCATCACCGGATCGAACACGATCGGCACCGACAGCGCCTCCAGCCGCTCGGCGACCGCCTCCGCCGTCTGCGCGGAGCCGATCATCCCGATCTTCACCGCATCCACTCCGATGTCGGAGACGACGGCGTCGATCTGGGCGACGACCATCGCGGCGGGGACCGGCATCACGCCGGTGACTCCCAGAGTGTTCTGGGCCGTGATCGCGGTGATCGCGGTCGTCGCGAAGCCGCCGAGCATGGTGATGGTCTTGATGTCGGCCTGGATTCCGGCGCCGCCGCCGCTGTCGGAACCGGCGATGACGAGGATTCGGGGCGGCTTGCGCCCGGCTTGCGTCATCGCGGCCCCTTGCGCACGGTCGAAGGCGGGTTCTTCTCCAGAAGATGGGCCGGGCGGACCGGCCTCGGCTCGAAATTGCCGCCGCAATTGGGGCAGACGCCCTGAAGCGGGCCGTCCACGCAGGCCGCGCAGAAGGTGCATTCGAACGTGCAGATGCGCGCTTGCGTGCTGTCGGGCGGAAGGTCGCACCCGCAGCGCTCGCAATCCGGCCTCAGCTCAAGCATGGTCCTGGCCATGGATCGTCACCCCGGACTTGATCCGGGGTCCACCTTCTTCGGCACGGACAGCTGCCGAAAAGAAGGTGGGTGCCGGATCAGGTCCGGCATGACGGGGTGGGGTGCGCATCACGCCGCCTTCACCGCCTCGCAGATGCTGTCGACCACCTGTTCCACCATCGCCTGGTCCTCGCCTTCGGCCATGACGCGGATCAGCGGCTCGGTGCCGGATTTGCGGATCACCAGGCGGCCGGTGCCTTCCAGCCGCGCTTCCGCGTCGGAGATGGCAGCCTTGACGCTGTCCGCCTCGAGCGGCGCGCCGCCGGCGAATCGGACGTTCTTGAGGAGCTGGGGCAGCGGTTCGAAGGCATGGAGCACTTCGCTTGCCGGCCGCCCCTCCTCGACCAGGCAGGCGAGGATCTGGAGCGCCGCGACCAGGCCGTCGCCGGTGGTGGCGTAATCGGACAGGATGATGTGGCCGGATTGCTCACCGCCGAGATTGTAGCCGTGCTCACGCATGTGCTCGAGGACATAGCGGTCGCCGACGGCCGTGCGCACGAGTTGCAGCCCGAGGCCGCCGAGAAAGCGCTCGAGGCCGAGGTTCGACATCACGGTGGCGACCACGCCCGGCTGCGACAGGCGCCCGTCCTCGCTCCACGAGCGTGCCACGACGGCCATGAGCTGGTCGCCGTCGACGGGCTGCCCCTTTTCGTCGATGACGAGGACGCGGTCCGCGTCGCCGTCGAGGGCGATGCCGATGTCGGCCCTGACCTCGCGGACCTTGCGGATGAGGGCGCCCGGCGCCGTCGAGCCGACCTCGCGATTGATGTTGAAGCCGTCAGGCTCGACACCCATGGGGATCACCTCGGCGCCGAGTTCCCAGAGGGTCTCCGGCGCGACCTTGTAGGCGGCGCCGTTGGCGCAATCGACCACCACGCGCAT
>DASVUZ010000045.1:0-59065 GCA_036386795.1 Allosphingosinicella sp. | reverse complement strand
ACGCCTTGACCGTGCCCGAGGCGATCGAGGCGGAGCGGCTGAGGTCCAATTCCCTCGACGTCGCCGCGCTCTACCTCGCCTGCGGGATCGATCCCGCAAAGTCGCTGGTCTTCATCCAGAGCCACGTCCGCCAGCATAGCGAGCTCGCCTGGATCCTGAACTGCGTCACTCCGATGGGATGGATGAACCGGATGACCCAGTTCAAGTCCAAGTCGGAGAAGGCGGAGACGGTCGGGGTCGGGCTCTATTCCTATCCCGTCCTCCAGGCCGCCGACATCCTCCTCTACCACACCGATTTCGTCCCGGTCGGAGAGGACCAGCGCCAGCATATCGAGATCACCCAGGACATCGCCCAGCGCTTCGAGGGCCTGTTCGGCTATAGCTTCACCAGGCCCGAGATCATGGTCCAGCAGGTGGGCGCCCGGGTCATGGGCCTCGACGATCCCGAGGCGAAGATGTCGAAGAGCTCGACCAACCCGCGCCACGCCATCTCCATCCTCGACGAGCCCGGCACGATCCTCAAGAAGCTGAAGTCGGCCAAGACAGACAGCGGCACCGCCGTCGACTCCGCCGACCTCGGCGCCGGGGTCAGGAACCTGATCACCATCTACCAGGCCTTCGCCGGAGGAAGCTGGGACGATGCGGTGAAGCGCTTCGACGGCCAGGGCTATGGCGCTCTCAAGACCGGAGTCGCCGAGGCGGTGATCGCCGGCCTCGAGCCGATCCAGCGCCGCTATGCCGAGCTTCGCCGCGACGAGGGCGCGCTCATGGCCATGCTGACCCGCTCGGCCGAAGCCGCCGCCGCAAGGGCCGAGGCGACGATGAAGGACGTCCGCTCGGCGGTCGGGGTCCGGTGATCTTCCGCCAGCTGTTCGAGCCGGAATCGTCGAGCTTCACCTATCTCCTCGCCTGCCCGGACGCCCGCACCGCGATTCTCATCGACCCGGTGCTCGAGACGGTCGAGCGCGACCTCGCCCTTCTGCAATCGCTCGGCCTGACGCTCGACTGGACGATCGACACCCACATCCACGCCGATCACGTCACCGGCGCCGGCCGGCTTCGCTCGCTGACCGGCTGCCGGGCCGCCTCTCCGCCCGGGGTCGCCGGGGCCTGCCGGACCGTCAGCGAGCTCGATCCGCTGGAAACCGGGACGGTGAGCGTCCGGGCCCTGTTCACGCCCGGCCACACCGAGGAGCATCACTGCTACCTGGTCGATTCGGGCGGCGCCGCTCGAGTCTTCACCGGCGACCTGCTTCTGATCGGCGGCTGCGGCCGAACCGACTTCCAGGGCGGCGACCCCGCGGCCCTCTACCGCTCGGTCCATGACCGGATCTTCACCCTCCCGGACGAGACGATCGTCTGCCCGGGCCACGACTATCGAGGCCGAACCGCGAGCAGCGTCGGCGAGGAGCGAGCCTCCAATCCGCGCCTTGGCGGCGGCCGGACCGCGGAGGAGTTCGCCGCGATCATGGCCGCGCTCGACCTTCCGCCGCCGAAGAAGCTCGATTTGGCGGTGCCCGCCAACCGGCGGTGCGGCGAGGCCGAGCCCTCCTGACCTTCCCGTCCGCCGGCCCGGCCCGAGGCCACGACCGAAGCGGACGAATCGCGATTGACAGCCCGCCGGGCTCGGTGTGTTCTGGCGGCGGGCTGTCAGGGGGGCGACATGGCCACGATTCCCAATCTCGAATCCGGATCGGCCGCGGCCGAAGCGCCGCGGGGCCGCAACATCGTCATTTGCGTCGACGGCACCGCCAACGAGTTCAAGCTTCGCCAGAACACCAACGTGGTGAAGCTCTACTCGCTTCTGGAGCGCGATTCCGACCGGCAGATTTCCTATTATCATCCCGGAGTCGGGACCATGGCTCCGCCGGCGGCGCTGACCCGGGCGGCCAAGGCCGTGACCCGGGTGCTCGGAATGGCGGTCGGCTACGGCCTCTTCGACGACATCCGCGACGCCTATTGCTACCTGATGAATCACTACCGGCCCGGCGACCGGATCTTCATCTTCGGCTTCAGCCGCGGCGCCTATACGGCCCGGGCGCTCGCCGCCCTGGTCGACGTCTACGGGCTGATGGGGCCGGGCAACGACGCCCAGGTCCGCTACGCCATCCGCATGATCCGGAGCGCGAACAAGATCGCGCCGGGGGAGGAGGATAATTTCTTCGCCTCCGCCAAGGGCTTCAAGGACACTTTCTCGAGGCCGGAATGCCCGATCGCCTTCGTCGGAGTGTGGGATACGGTGAGCTCGGTCGGCTGGTACGAAAATCCGGTCTACCTGCCCAACACCGCCAACAATCCCTCGGTGCAGGCGAGCCGCCACGCCATCTCCCTCGACGAGCGGCGGGCCTTCTTCCGGACCAATTTGTGGCGGCCGCGCCGCGAGGAGCCCTCGGGCCCCAAGGATCTCGCCCAGGTCTGGTTCGCCGGCGACCATTGCGACGTCGGCGGCGGCCATGCCGAGGCGGAGAGCGGACTCTCCCAATGCGCTCTGCAATGGATGGTGCGCGAGGCCGAGGCGGCCGGGCTGCTGATCGATCCCCGCCGAAGGGACGAGCTGTTCGCCCGCTCGCCGCCCGACCCGCGAGCGCCCGCGCACGAATCGCTGACCGGCTTCTGGAAGATCCTGGAATATGTCCCGAAGAAGCATTGGAGCTGGGCGAAGGGCGAATGGGAGAAGCGGGCCAATCGCGGGCGGCGCCGGACCGTTCCGGAAAATTCGCTGATCCACCGCTCGGTCGAGATTCGGGGCAAGGATTATTACGAATCCCGGCTTCCCCAGGGCTGCCGGTTCGTCGACTGACGGGCCGCCCTCGCGCCGGTCAGCCGGTCGACAGGGTCGCTCCGAGATCGATCAGGCCGCCGAAGCTGCGGTCGGAGCGGACCTCGAGCCTAAGCATCGACATCCTGGCGTCGAGGAACCTGGGGTCCGCTCCGGTCGCGGTGGCGACCGTGAAGTCCGCGAAGACGGATCCGGCCGGCAGCGGAAGCGAGCAATCGATCCGCACTTCGCGGCGCTCGCCGGCGGCGGCCGCGGCGAGCGGCCTTGCGAGCATGTCGCTGTTGACGCTGTAGAGGACGACATTCTCGACGGTGCGCAGCGAGAAGCCGAGTAGCGGCCGCTCGATCGGGTCGCGGAACCGGATCGTGACGGCGAAGCTCGCCGCTTCGCCGGCCGAGAAGGCCAGGCTCTCCTCGCCGCGGGAATTGCGGACTCGCACCGACTCGATCTCCGCTTCGCCCGTGCCGGTCCGGGATTCGAGCCCCTCGGGATCGGGCTCGCCCGCCGCCCGGCCTCCGGACAGAAGCAGGTCGACATAGCGGGCGACGGCCTGGCCGGGCGGGCCGTCGAAGGCGATTCGGCCGCCGTCGAGCAGGATCGCCCGGCCGCACAGCTGCGGGATCAGGTCGAGCCGGTGGGTGACGAGCAGGGTGGTGACTCCATGGGCCTGGAATTCGGCGAGCCGCTTGAAGCATTTGTGCTGGAAGCTGGCGTCGCCGACCGCCAGCGCCTCGTCCACCAGGACGATGTCCGGCTCGATCGCGACCGCGGCCGCGAAGGCGATCCGCATCGCCATTCCGCTCGAGCAGGCGCGCAGCGGCTGGTCGAAATATTCGCCGATATCGGCGAAATCCTCCACCGAATCGACCAGGGCCAGGGCCTCGCGGCGGGAGGCGCCGCGAAGGCGCATGTGGAACTCGCTGTTCTGGCGCCCGGTCCAGTCCGGATGGAAGCCCGCTCCGAGCTCGAGCAGCGCTGCGACCCGTCCCTCGGCCCGGACCGACCCGCGAGTCGCCGCGGTCGCTCCGGCGACAAGGGCGAGCAAGGTGGACTTGCCGGCGCCGTTGCCCCCGACGATCCCCACCGTCTCCCCCGGCGCGACCTCGAGATCGACGTCGCGAAGCGCCCAATGCTCGCCCGCGCTCCTCCGAAGCAGAAGGTCGCGGAGCCGGTGGCGCGGGGAGGAATAGAGGGGATAGCGCTTCGAGACGTTGTCGAGCACGATCGCGGGCCGGGCGTTGGCGTCCATCGGGTCCGGATAATCCCTCGTCTTGCGCCGACCCTTATGGGCAAAGTAGCGAACCGGCTACGGCTATCGCGAAACGGGCCGGCGGGAAAGGAAGGCAAGGCAGTGGGCTGGACCAGGCCGGAGTCGATCGCGAGCCGCTTCAGCCTGCTCTTCTACCTCGCCCGCCGGGAGCTTGCCCGCCGCTATGCCGGAAGCCTCCTCGGGCCGGCCTGGGCGCTGGTCTTCCCGGCCCTCCAGATCGCGCTCTACTGGAGCGTGTTCCGCTTCGGCCTCAAGGTCGAGAGCCATGGCGCCATTCCGCTCGGGCCGATGCTGATCGCCGGGATGCTGCCCTGGTTCGCTCTGGCCGAAGCGCTGACGACGATGACGGCGTCGCTCAAGGGCAATGCCTCTTTGGTCAAGCGGACGGCGCTTCCGGCGGAGCTTCTGCCGCTGTCGAGCCTCGCCGCGGCGGCGTGCGTCCATTTCGCGGTCCTCGTCCTCGCCGCGGCGATGCTCTGGCTGCTCGGCCATCCGCCCGGGCCGAATCTCGCAATCCTCGCTTATGCGGCGCTCTGCGTGGCGGCGCTCGCGCTTTCGCTCGGCACGCTTCTGGCTCTCGCCAACGTCGCGTTCAGCGATGTCGCCCAGGCGACCGGCGCCCTGCTCCTTTTGTGGTTCTGGGCCACGCCCATCCTGTGGGATTCGGACGCCCTCCCGGCCGGGTGGCGGTGGGTGGGGAGCGCCAATCCGCTCACCCATGTCGTCGAATCCTATCGCTACGCGCTTCTCGGGCCCGCCGCCGGCGGGTTCGATCCGGCCGCGGCCCTGTCCTTCTGGGGCGTCGCTTCGCTGTCCTGCCTGGCCGCCTGGCTTGCGCTCGGTCGCTTCAAGCGCGAGGTCGCGGACCTGCTCTAGCCGCGGTCGCTTGCCTTGGGCGGGCGCTTCGACCAGAAGTGCGGGTCGGTCCGGAAGAAGGGGTTTCATGAACGTCGCGAACGAGCAGGCCCTGCCGCGATTCACCGGGGTCGAGCCCCTGGCCGGCTTCTCGCGCCCGACCCGGATCGATCCGGCGCCCTCCTTCACGCCCTTCTTCTTCCACGTCGCGGACGAAAGCCTCGTCCCCGAGGAATCCGACCCGCTCTACGAGGCGAGCGGGCGCTGCACCGTGACCCGGCTCGCCGACTCGCGCTATCTCCAGTGCGAGCTTCGCTTCGCCCATTCGGCGGGCTCGCTGGAGGTCTGGCACGACGGCAGGCTCGCCGACCGCGCCGAGCTGGTCGACGGCTGGCAGCACAGCGCCGTCGACCTCGCCGGACTGCCCATCCCCGCCGAGCTGGTCCTGGTGTTCCGGACCTCGGGCGGCGAGGAGGTCGACGGGACCCTGATCCGGACCCTGTTCCTCAGCGACGAATGGGGCCGCGGCCAGCGCCGCCGGCTCAAATGCCACCTGCCGTGGAGCATGGCGGTCGTCGTCGACGGCTTCACCGTCTATCCCTGCTGCTGTCCCGGCTGGCTCAAGGGCGGCCAGATCAAGGGCAATACCCGCGACGAGAGCCTCGCCGAAATCTGGAACGGGACCGGCTACCGCGAAATGCGGGCCCAGTTCCTGGCCGGCGACTATGAGACCGCCTGCCGCGAGGACATCTGCCCGATCCTGACCGGAGAGAGCCGGATGGGCGAGCCGCCCGCGGCGGCGATCCGGGCGATCAACGAGGGCCGAACCGAGCTCGATTTCGGCCCGGCCGGGCTTCAGCACGACATCGACAAGGGCTGCAACCTCGAATGCGTGATGTGCCGCGACTTCAAGATCCTGCCTGACGCCGGCAATATCGACCAGGCGATCGCCGACATGCATTGCGCGATCGAGATGGGCGGCCTCGAGAGCGTCTCCTTCTCGGGCGCCGGCGAAGTGTTCGTCATGGCCAAGGTCATCAGGCTGCTCGAGAGCGACCTCTTTTCCAGCCGCGGCATCGCCGTCAACATCACCAGCAACCTCACCCATTTCAACGAGCGGCTGTGGCAGCGAATCCGCCACAACAAGTTCGGGGTGTTCGCGGTCTCGATCGACGGCTGCACGACGGAGGTCTATGAGAAGATCCGGATCGGCGCGCGTTGGGAGACGGTCCGCCGGAACCTCGTCTTCCTCGCCTCGCTCCGGCGCTCGGGGCAGATCCAGCACCTGACCTGGAACTACACCGTCCAGCGAGGCAATGTCTCCGACGTCGGCGAAGCCGTCCGCCAGGCGCGGGCGCTCGATTTCGACCTGCTCCGCTTCATCGCCCAGTTCCGAAGCCAGGAGCGCTCCGACGGCAATCCGTTCGAGGAAGGGGACATGGAGGCGCTCGACCGCGTCCAGGCGCAGCTCGAGGCGGAGGATGCGTTCGACGATCCGCGAGTGCTGACCTCCGAGCTCGGCCTTCGCGACGGCCGCCACCGCGGAGTCGAGCACCGCCTCGAAATGGCCGAGCATCTACTCGACCGGGCCTATATCATGGGCGACAGGCTCGGCCTCGTCCACGAGGAGGAATGGCTGAAATGCGTCCGGCTGGTGTCGCGCGTTCGCGACGACGTCGAGGCCGGAATCGCCGTTCCCGGCTTTTCGCCGCGCAACCTGGTCTTCCTTCGCCGGTTCACCAGGACCGCGCTTCGCCTCGGCTCCAACCGGTACCGGCTCAAGGTCAACCTTCGCCGCCGCGACGGCAGGGCCCTGATTCGCGACTGGCGAGTGGCCCGATGGAGCGCCGCCCTCGCCCGCCGCGCGCCGCCGGAGGCGCAGGCGCCGATCGCGGCCGAATGAAGGAGCGGGCCTAGCCCCGCCGCCGGCCCGATCGAAGCCGCTCGAGCAAGGCTTTCGGAACCATCCGCACCGCTCCCCTCGCCATCCAGCCGAGACCGAGCCCCACCATCCGCTCGCGCACTCCGCGGAGCATTCCGCCGACTCCCGAGTCCGGAGCGAAGCCGCCGAGCCCGATGGCGGCCATGTAGAATCGCTCGGTCGCCGAGGCGCCGGCATAGGCCGCGACCCGCTCGGGCGCGGTGCGTCGGCCGCCGTCGGCGACGAAGCCCGCCGGATGGTCGATCAGCGGCTCGGCATAGGGCCAGATCTCGAGCCCGCCCGCCACGGCGACGTCCGCGAGGCCGAGATGCTCGGCATCGGGCGGCAGTCGCCGCCCCGCCAGCAAGGGCGCCAGCCTTTCCGCCTTGACCGCGAAGCCGCCGCCCGGAGCCGCGCCCTCGAACAGGCAGAAGCTCGGGCTTCCGCCGAGCGGCGGGATCACGGCTTCCGGGCTCCTCGACGCGAGCTCGAGCCCGTCCACGCCGGGCGCTCGAAGCGCCTCGACGATCCGCCGCGCCGCTCCGGGCCGGAGGACCAGGCCCGCCCTCAGCATCAGCACCGCCTCCGTGGCGCTCGAGCCGAGCGCCTCGACGAGCAGGTCCGGCCGGTCCGGCGCGAAAGCGCCCCCCCCTCCGCGGCCACGCTCGACCCGCACCACCCGCGCCACTTCGGGCGAATCGAGCGAGCCCAGAGTCGCCTCGAGACCGGCGCCGTCCGGGCCGTCGACGAGCACGCACAGCCGCCGCTCCGCCTCCCCCGCCTCGCCGCCGCCGACGAAGTCCCGCCACCCTTCGAACCCGCCGATCCACCGCCTTCGGGTCTCGGCCGCCTCCTCGGCCGGCCGCGCCGCGACGAGGCCCGACTCGATCGCCTCGCGAAGCTTGGCGGCGAGCGCCTCCGGGTCATGGTCGAACAGGATCGCCGGGGCGTCCGAGGAGTCGATCAGCTCGGGAATCCCGCCGGTCCGGGCCGCCAGGAAGGGAATTGCGAAGGCGAGCGCCTCGTAGACCGTGCAGGGCGAATTGTCGGCCGGCGAGGCGATCACCGCGAGCCGCCCGCCCGAGCGGAGCAGGTCGACCGCTTCCTGCTGGCCGAGGCCCATCCTCGCCTGCCAGGGGAATCGCCAGCCCAGCGCCTCCTCCTCGAGGAAATCGAGAGCGGGCCGGTCGCCGACCGTGCCGGGCTTGCCGAGGAAGGCGACGGCGATCCCGCGCTCGACCAGCAGCGGCTCGACCAGCCGAAGCGCCCGGCAGAACAGCCTCAGCCCCTTGCGCTCCTCGAGCCGGCCGAAGAAGACGATCTCCCTCGGCGCCAGCCGGTCGCGCCGGCCCGGAATCTCCGGCTCCGCCGCTCCGAACAGCGGCACGGACGGCAGGACGTAGCGCTGGAGGAAGGTCGCCGGCGGGCGCACGAAGCCGTTCGAATCGATCCAGTCGAGCAGGTACCGGCTCGGCGACCAGACCAGGTCCGCCGCCCTCACGCTCAGCCGCTCGGCATGGTTGAAGGCGGCGAGGAGCAAAGTCTCGGGAAGGGTCCGGTTGATCTCGAAAATCCATTGCGACGGGCTGTGGAGAGCAACGAACATGGCGGTCTCCGCGAACGCCGCTCCGAGCCGCTTCATCGCCAGGCAGTAAAAGCCCTCGCCCATGCAGTCGTTGAACTGGACGACGTCGAAAGTGCGGTCGCGAAGATAGAGGTAGACCAGCCAGGGCGCGGTGAAGCCGCAGCCGGCGACCGGCCCGGCGAGGCCCCCGGCCCGATCGTGCCGGATCCAGTCCACCTCGATTCCGATTCCGGCATAGAGGCCGCGCCATTTGTCGAGCTCGCCCGGCGACGTGAACTTGCCCCCCGTATAGAGGATGGTGACCGGGAATCCGGCCCGGGCGAGGCACTCGGCGAGGCCGGTCATCGAGGTCCCGATGCCGCCATTGTTGAACGGCCCGACCAGCTCGCTGGTGACGATGCACACTCTCGGCCGCTCCGCTCCCGCGGCTCCGGACTCTTCGGGAAATCGGCGCATGCCCGCCCGTCAGCGCTCGAGCCGGAGCCGGCGGCGCAGGCGGCTTCGAAGGCTTGCCCGACGAACCGCCTCGGCCAGCCACTCGATCGTCGCCTCCTTCTCGGCGAGGGCGCGCTGCTGCTCGGCGAGTCGCCCGCGAAGGTCGGCGCCATAGCCGGCGAAGGTCACCCCCGACACCGGCAGTCCGACCAGGTGGTGGGGCAATTGCCAGGGCACTTTCGGATCGGGGACATGGTGGACCGGAACCGCCCGGCCTCGCCAGGCGACGCCCATCATCTGCATCGTCTGGTAGACCATGACGACGAAGCCGCGCGCCTCCATCCGCCGCAGCGCCTCGCCGACGTCGGGCGAGGTCAGGTCGTGGAAGACGAAGGCGCAGTCGGGCGCGGCGTGGGGAAGGCAGGCCTCGACGTCGAGCTCCGGCCCCGGAGCGACATGGTCGCCGTCGATGAAGAACAGGTTCCACGGCCCTCCGCCCCGGGCGGCCAGGGCCTCGACGCCCGCCGGGCTGGAGCCCGGGTGAAGCCGGACCGAGCCGGAAAGGCCGGCGCAGCCGAGCATCGCCTCGATCTCGGAGCGCGCCTCGGGGTCGGCCAGAGCGGGGTCGATCACGTCGAGGCTCACTCCGCCAAGCCCGAGGTGGCAGGTCGACCAGCCCCGCCAGCAGCCGATCTCGAGCGCCCGGCGGCCGGCGAAGCCCCTGGCGATATTGTAGAGCAGAACCGCCTCGTCGCGATTGATGAAGCCCATGCCGGGCGAGCGGTCGTCGACATACCAATTGTGCGGCACCTCGCGGCGCAGATAGGGCCAGGGATGGGCCGCCGGGTCGCCCCGCACCATGTGCGGGAAGCAGCGGTCGGGCCGGACGACCTCGAGGCCGGGAGCGACATAATCGCCCTCGGGAAGCTGTTCGGCCGGAACGATGAACTGGGCTGCCGCCGACACCTTTGACCCCTCTCCTCCCGGCCGCTCCCTATCCCGGCGCTCGCGGCCTGTCTCGTCTTTTCCCCGGCCGCTCGATTGACTTTGCTCCGGCCGGGCAACAAGGATCGCCGCCGATGGGCGACTGGAGGCGATGAGCGGCGGGCTGAAATTCTCGCGCAGCGGCCCGGTCCATTTCCAGCCGCTCGAGCGCGAGCTTGCCCCGGTCACCTTCTATTTCCGGGGCCGGCTGCTCAACGCCGGCTGCGGCGAGCGCGACCTGTCCGCCTGGCTCGCCGCGCTCGGAGTCGCCGAGGTCGTCCAGTATGACATCGCCTCGGGCCTTCCGCGCGCCGTCATCGGGCCGCTCGAGGCCCTGCCCTTCGCGGATTCGAGCTTCGATTCGATCCTGTGCAACGCCGTCCTCGAGCATGTCGAGAAGGTCGACGAGGTCGTCGCCGAGCTTGCCCGGGTGCTCAGGCCCGGCGGCCATGCGGTGATCGCCGTCCCCTTCCTCCAGCCCTATCACCAATGCCCGGCCGACTATCGCCGCTACACGCGCGAGGGGCTCGTGGCGCTCGGCGAAAAGGCCGGGCTTAGCGCCGTCGCGGTCAACCCGGTCCATTCGGCGGCCCAGACGATCGGCTGGATCCTCTGGTCGATCGCTCAGGAGAAGGGGCGGCTGATGCGGGCCGTCGTGTGGCCGCTGGTCTACGCCTGGACCCGGCTTTCGATAGCGACCGACCCGGCGATCCAGCGCAACGCCAACACCTACCAGATCGTCTTCCGGCGCGATGTGGCTCACTGACCTGCCCATCCTCGGGCGGCCGCTCGCTCTGCGCGGCCTGAGGCAGGAAGCCTGGAAGGCCCGGGAGGTGCCCCCGGCCTGCCGGGCCGTCCCGACCATGCTGATGGACGACGAGCTTCGGCTGCTCGACTATCTCGCCGACCGCTACTGGAGCGGCAAGGGGATCATCGTCGACGCCGGCTGCTTCCTGGGCGGATCCACCCTTGCGCTGGCGAGCGGGCTCAGGGCCAATCTCGAGCGCCGCGGCCGGCCCGAATCGCCGCTGATCCATTCCTACGACCTGTTCCGCATCGAGGGCTGGACCATCGGCCCCTATTTCCCCGAGACCCGCAAGGCCGGGGAGAGCCTTCGCTCGACCTTCGAGAGCAACATCGAGGCCTATTCGCCGCTGGTCCGGGTCCATGAGGGCGACATCGCCGCCTCGGAGCCGCCGGACCGGCCGATCGAGCTTCTGTTCATCGACCTCGCCAAGAACTGGATGGTCTGCGACTGGATCACCGAGCATCTGTTCCCGCGCCTGATCCCGGGCCGGTCGGTGGTGATCCAGCAGGACTATCTGTGGGGGGCGTCGACCGGCTGGCTCCAGGTGACGATGGAATATTATAGCGAGGAGTTCGAGATCCTCTGCGACACCGATTACAACTCCGTCGCCTTCCTGCTGCGCAAGCCCTTCGCTCCGGGGCGGATCCGGCCGCGGCTGGTCGAGAACCTTCCCGTCGCCGAGAAAGCCGCCTTGATGGACCGGGCCGCCGCCCGCTTCCCACCCGAGCAGGCGGCGATCCTCAAGGCCGCCAAGGACGATTTCCTCGCAATCCTGGAGCGCCTGGGCTAGGGCCGCAAGCGTTCAGCCTCAATCGTCATCCCGGACTTGATCCGGGATCCCCCTTCCTCGACGCGTTGGAATCGAAGGGAAAGGTGGATGCCGGATCAAGCCCGGCATGACGAACGCAACGGCAAAGGGTTCAGCAGGCGGCCGGCCTTTCGACCGGCGCCGCCGCTTCGCCGCCCGCCGGCCTGACGTGCGGCTTCCAGTCATAGACCTCGCCGCGCCGGACCCGGCCTCGAACCGCGAAGTTGCGAAGCCTCACGACCGTCCGAAGAAGGGTTCGAAGCAGCGCTGGGCTGGCCTGGGCGAGGGCCGACCAGCCCAAAGCGACGAAGCTCGGCCGGTCGAAGCGGAGCCGGGCCCGCTTCAGAAGGCGGAGCGCGATCCGCGGCCGCTGCCCCGCCCACAGGCGGTTGGAGTTGATCGACACCACGGTCATCGGCTGCACCCGCCGGCCCGCCGGAGCGGCGGCGCCCCGGGCGATCAGCGGCTCGTAGCTCTCGCCTCGCCCGTAGGCGGCGAGGCAGGCGTACATCCGGTCGACGGCGGCCTCGATCCGGTCCTGGTCGGCCGGAACCAGCCTCGAGCTTACCTTCGACTGGCGGTGGGTGACGAGGTCGTCGGCGATGACCGCGATCCGGCCGTGCCCGGCGAGCCGAAGGAAGAAGTCGAGATCCTCCCAATATTCGCATTGCGCCCGATAGCCCCCGATCGAATCGAAGGCGCTGCGCCGAAACATCGCCGAAGTGTGCGGGAAAGGGACGAAGCAGGAATGGCGGACGATCCGCCACAGGTCGATTCCGCGCACCTTGCGCCCGTCGCCGTCGATGGTGGTGCACAAGGAGGTGGCGAGGACCAGGTCGGGCGCCTCGCGAAGAAGCGCCACCTGAAGCTCGAGCCGGTCGGAGCGGGCGACGTCGTCGGCGTCCATCCTCGCGATCAGCGGCGCCCGGGACTCCCGCACGATCCAGTTGGAGCTTTCGGCGAGCCCGAGCTGCGGGCCTTCGGTCAGCCGGATTCGGCGGTCCCTGGCCGCCCAGTCCCTCAGCGCCTCGGCGGTGCCGTCGGTCGAGCCGTCGTCCCGGATGACGAACTCGAAGTCGCCGAAGCTCTGGCCGAGGATGCTCTCGATGCTCGCGTCCAGATAGGGCAGGGCGTTTCGGGCCGGCATCACGACGCTTAGCGGCGGCGCCGTGTCGGAAGTGGATATCAGTGGCAAAACGCAACCTCGAACAGATTTTGCGAGGCCATAGCCGGTGCCGGCGCGGTCGTCATCACCGCCGGGAAATTTGTCTTGGAAGAGGCCATTGGCTCGGCGAATCCGCGCTGCTAAGCAGCGGCCCTCCTCCCACAGCCCATGAATGGAACGAGATGGCGCGCGTCTTCGGCTCGCGGAAAAAGGTGCTGGTCACCGGCGGCGCCGGCTTCCTCGGCTCGCACCTCGTCGACCGGCTCCTCGCCGAGGGGCACGAAGTCCTGTGCGTCGACAATTTGTTCACCGGCAGCAAGGAGAATCTCTACCATCTCCACGGCAATCCGAGGTTCGAGTTCCTCCGCCACGACGTCTGCCACCCGCTCTACGTCGAGGTCGACGAGATCTACAATCTCGCCTGCCCGGCCTCGCCGATCCACTACCAGCACGATCCGGTGCAGACGACCAAGACCTCGGTCCACGGCGCGATCAACATGCTCGGCCTCGCCAAGCGCCTCGGCTGCCGGATCCTCCAGGCGTCGACCAGCGAGGTCTATGGCGATCCCGCCGTCCACCCGCAGCGCGAGGATTATTGGGGCAACGTCAACCCGATCGGGCCGCGTTCCTGCTACGACGAGGGCAAGCGCTGCGCCGAAACCCTGTTCTTCGACTATCGGCGCCAGCACGGCCTCGAGATCAAGGTCGCCCGGATCTTCAACACCTACGGCCCCCGGATGCACGTCGCCGACGGCCGGGTCGTCTCCAACCTGATCGTCCAGGCGCTTCGCGGCGAGCCGATCACCCTCTACGGCACCGGCCGGCAGACCCGGTCCTTCTGCTATGTCGACGACATGGTCGACGGGCTGGTCCGGCTGATGGAGGGCCCGGCCGACCTGTGCGGGCCGGTCAATCTCGGCAATCCGTTCGAGACCACGATCGCCGAGCTCGCCGACCTCGTCATCGAGCTTACCGGAACCGCGTCGGCCGTCGAGCACGGTCCGCTGCCGGAGGACGACCCGATGCGCCGCATGCCCGACATCGGGCTCGCCACCGGATCGCTCGGCTGGTCGCCCCGGATCGGGCTGCGCGACGGCCTCGCCAGGACGATCGCCTGGTTCCGCGAGCCCCCGGCGACCGGCGCGCGCGCCTGACGAACCGCCGCCCCCGTCATTGCGAGGAGCGAAGCGACGAAGCAATCCAGCGGGCCTCGAAGGCCGCACTGGCTTGCTTCGCTCCGCTCGCAATGACGGGCCGGCCTCCGGTTTCCCCTGTCCCCAAATTGCTCTAGCCTCGATCCGATGCTCCGAGCCTTCGACTCATGAACCTTCGCCACATCGAGATCTTCCACGCCGTCTACCTGAACGGCTCGGTCAGCGCCGCCGCCCGGGCCCTCAACGTGTCGCAGCCGTCCGTCTCCAAGATGCTCCGCCACGCCGAATCGCTGCTCGGCTTCCAGCTCTTCCATCGCACCAATGGCGGCCTCGTCCCGACCGAGGACGCGCACGTCCTGTTCAGCGAGGCGAGCGAGATCCAGGACCGGGTCCACGCGCTTCGCGAGGCCGGGCGGCAGCTGAAGCGCGGCGAGGGGGGGATGATCCGGATCTCCGCCCTTCCCTCGCTCGCCTTGCAGGCGATCCCGGTCGCGGTGTCGCGCTTCCGGCGCACCCACGACAAGGTCAAGTTCGATCTCCAGACCGTCCATCACGACGACCTTCTGCGCAAGCTCTACGAGCGCGAGACCGACCTCGCCGTCGCCTTCCAGGTCCCGCCCGCCGCCCCGATCGGCCACCGCTGGCTCGGCCAGAGCGAGCTGGTGGTGCTCTACCAGGAGCAGGACATGCCTGCCGCCCCGCCGCGGCTCGAGCTCGGCCAGCTGACCGGCCGGCCGTTCATCAGCCTCGCCGCCAGCGGCCCGATCGGCCAGCTCTTCACCCAGGAGCTTCAGCGGCTCGACGTCGAGCTCGACGAGATCGTCTCGGCCCGGACCTTCTACATCGCCGCCGCGCTGGTCCGGCAGGGCGTCGGGATGACCGTGGTCGACAGCTTCACCGCCCAGGCCTCGATGGCGCCGGGCCTCTCCGTCCGGCCGCTCGAGCCGAAGCTCGCCTTCGACATCCACGCCATGTACCTGACCAACCGCCCGCCCAACGCCCTCGCCACCGATTTCCTCAAGACCCTGTCCCGGGTCCTCGGGCCCGAATAGGAACCGCTTCCCGGCCAAGGCCCGCGGGGCCGCCATAACGGGAGATTATGGCGAGCGGCCGACTCGCTATGCTCGCAAGCGAGCGGGCGGCGATACGCTCGGCCGATGATCCCGGGTCCCTATCTCCTCTATCTCGGCCATTGCTCGGACCCGATGGGAATCAAGACGTCGCGCGGCCTCGCCGCCTTCCGCCGCGACGATTGCGTCGGCGAGTATCGCCACGACGACTGCCCGCTCACCCTGGACCTGCCGCGCCTGACCATGGCCCAGGGCGCCGCGGCCGGGGCCCGCACCCTGGTGCTGGGGATCGCCGGCGCCGGCGGTCGGCTCGGCCGCGACCTCGTCGAGGACGCCGCCCTCGCGCTCGAGGCGGGGATGAACGTCGCCGCCGGGCTCCACCAGCGGCTTCGCGACGAGCCCTGGCTGGTCGCCCTCGCCCGCGACCGAGGCCTTCAGCTGTTCGACGTCCGCGAGCCGCCGCCGGGCCTGCTCGTCGGAACCGGAAATTACCGGCCGGGCCACCGCCTGCTCACCGTCGGCACCGATTGCTCGGTGGGCAAGATGTACGCGTCGCTGGCTTTGGTCTCGGCGCTTCGGGCGCGCGGAGTCGCCGCCGATTTCCGGGCGACCGGGCAGACCGGGATCCTGATCGCCGGCGAAGGCATGCCCGTCGACGCCGTCGTCGCCGATTTCATCTCCGGGGCGATCGAGCAGCTCGCCCCCGCCCGCGACGACGAGGGCTGGGACGTGATCGAGGGCCAGGGCTCGCTCTTCCACCCCTCCTTCGCCGGAGTTTCGATCGGCCTTCTCCACGGCGCCCAGCCCGAGGCGATCGTGATGTGCCACCGGCCCGGGCGAGCCCATATGCGCGGCCTTCCCGGCCGCTCGCTTCCGGACCTCGCCGAATGCCTCGACCGCAACCTCGAGGCCGCCCGGCTGACCAGCCCGGCGGTCCGCGCCGTCGGAATCTGCCTCAACACGTCGGGCCTCGGCCGCGACGAGGCCCGGCGGCTCTGCGACGACGTTGCGGACAGGCTCGGCCTGCCCGCCACCGACCCGATCGCGTTCGGGACCGATCCCATCATCGACGAGCTTCTATGCCTCGCACCCTCCGCGCCCGGCACGATCGCTTCGCTCTGAGCCGGCCGTTCCGGATCGCGCGCGGCGTCAAGTCGTTCGCGGACGTGATCACCGTGACCGTCGCCGAGGACGGGGTCGCCGGGCGCGGCGAGGGGGTCCCCTATCCGCGCTACGGCGAGAGCGTCGAATCGGCCCTGGCCGCGGTCGAGTCCGTCCGCGCTCCGCTCGAGTCCGGAGCGGGACGGGAGGCGCTCCGGTCCCTTCTCCCGGCCGGAGCCGCCCGAAACGCGGTCGACTGCGCCTTGTGGGACCTCGAAGCCCGCCTCTCCGGCGACGACGTCGCCCTCCAGCTGGGTGCAATGGCGGGAGGATCCCTCGTCACCGCCCTCACCATCGGCATCGACTCGCCCGAAGCCATGGCCCTCGAAGCCGCCAGGCTCGAGTCCGCGCCCCTGGTCAAGGTCAAGGTCGATTCCGAGCGCCCCGCTGACCGCATCCGCGCCGTCCGCGCCGCCGCGCCTCGAGCCATTCTGATCGTCGATCCCAACGAAAGCTGGGACGAGTCCCTGGTCCGCGCCATGCAGCCGGTCCTCGCCGAAGCCGCGGTCGCACTCCTCGAGCAGCCGGTGCCTGCGGCCTCCGATTCCTGGCTCGAGGATTTCGAGCCCGAAGTCCCGATCTGCGCCGACGAATCCGTCCATGTCGCCGCCGACCTCGATGTCGTCGCCCGCCGCTACCAGGCGGTCAACGTCAAGCTCGACAAATCGGGAGGGCTGACCGCGGCGCTCGATCTCGCCGGCGCCGCCCGCGAGCGCGGCCTCGGCCTGATGACCGGCTGCATGATCAGCTCGTCCCTGTCGATCGCGCCCGCGCTTCACGTCGCCCGGCTCTCCGATTTCGCCGACCTCGACGGCCCGCTGTGGCTCCGCGAGGACAGGCCGGGCGGAGTGCGAGCCGAAGCCGGCCTCCTTTCCCCGCCCGATCCCGGCTTCTGGGGAAGCCGGTGAACGGCCCCCACAAGATCGGCGGAGCCGTCAAATACGCCCTGGCCCCCGTCTTCGCCGCCTTGGCCGTCGGAGCCGCGCCGGCGCCGGCGCCGGTCGACCTGCTGATCCGGGGCGGCACCGTCTATACCGGCGCCGGTCCGCCCTTCGTCGGCGACGTCGCCATCGCCGGCGACCGAATCCGGGCCGTCGGCCGGCGCTCGCGAGTCGCCGCGAAGCGGGTCATCGACGCCAGAGGCATGATCGTCGCCCCTGGCTTCATCGATCCCCACACCCATGTCGGCGAAGCCCTGGCCTCGGACGATTCCGCGGCCCGGCTCGTCCCGGCCTTCCTGCTGCAGGGCGTGACCACCGCCTTGGTCGGCAATGACGGCGCGGGCGATCCGGAGGTCGGCAAGGTCCTCGGCCGCGCCGCCGCGAGGCCGGTGGGGATCAACTTCGCCGCCTATGTCGGCTTCGGAGCGGTTCGCGAGCGGGTGACCGGCGCCTCGGACCGGGCTCCGACCGAGAAGGAGCTGGCGCGGATGCGGGCGATGGTCGCCGGCGCCATGTGCGAGGGCGCCCTCGGCCTCTCCACCGGCCTCTTCTATGCTCCGCAAAGCTTCGCCAAGACCGCCGAAATCGTCGCCCTCGCGCGCGAGGCCGGCCGGCGCGGCGGCCTTTACGACAGCCACATTCGCGACGAATCGAGCTACTCGGTGGGGCTCGCCGCCGCCGTCGACGAGGCCATCGCGATCGGTCGGGAGGCGCGCCTTCCGGTCAACATCTCCCACATCAAGGCGCTCGGAGTCGACGTTCAGGGCCAGGCGCCCGCCATCGTCGCCAGGATCGAGGCGGCGCGACGCTCCGGGCAGAAGGTGACCGCCGACCAATATCCCTGGTCGGCGTCGGGAACGAGCCTCGTCGCCTCGCTCACCCCGCTCTGGGCCCAGGACGGCGGCCGCCCCGCCCTTCTCC
Organism: Allosphingosinicella sp.; assembly: GCA_036386795.1. GTDB lineage: Bacteria > Pseudomonadota > Alphaproteobacteria > Sphingomonadales > Sphingomonadaceae > Allosphingosinicella. The sequence continues at coordinate 41,208 of DASVUZ010000045.1, read as the reverse complement.
AGCGCTTCGGCGATCCGGCGCTCGCCGGGCGCCTCCGGGCCGGGATCGCCGACAACCTGCGGCGGCGCGGCGGCGCCGAGTCGCTGCTCATCACCGAGGGGCCGCTCAAGGGGCGGACCCTCGCCGCGGTCGCGAAGTCGCGCGGCGAGGACCCGGTCGCTGCGGCGATCGGAATCATCCGCGTCGCCGATCCCGCGGTGGCTTCGTTCAACCAGATCGAGCCGGACATAAGGACCTTCATGCGCCGGCCGTGGGTGATGACCGGTTCCGACGCTTCGGCGGGCCATCCGCGAGCCTTCGGCAGCTTCGCCCGCAAATATTCGAAATATGTCCTGGCCGAGCGGGTTCTGACCCTGCGCCAGTTCATCGAGCGCAGCTCGTCGCTGGCCGCCGCCACCTTCGGCCTCGCCGGCCGCGGCCGGCTGGAACCCGGGGCCTTCGCGGACGTCGTGATATTCGACCCGAGGCGTTATTCCGCCCGAGCCACCTACGAGCAGCCGGAGCTTCCGGCGACGGGCGTTCGCACGGTGCTGGTCAACGGAATCGTCGCGGTCGACAACGGGACGATTACGGGCAAGGCCGGGGGCCGCGCGCTGCCCCGCAGGCCGACAGAGGGAACCTGCCCATAGCGCGCGAGTGAATGGAGTAGCCGACGTGGAGCACCACCAGCAGGCGAACGACCGCGACTATGCCGAGCGCTACCGCCGCGACGGCTATGCGATCGTCCGCGGCCTCTTCGCCGCCGGGGAGGTTCGAGCCATCGGCGAGGCGATCGACCAAATTCGCTCCGAGGCGATCCGCCACGGCCGGAGCTTCCGCCACGGCAACCTCTTCTACAATGTCGGCAAGGGCGCCGACGGCGCTCCGCAGGCCCGAATCGTCCAGTGGCCGTCCTACCATCAGCCGGTCCTGAACTCGGTCAGGCTCGACCCGCGCCTGGCCGATCTTCTTGCGCCGCTGATCGGCTCCGACCTGAAGCAGATCATCAACCAGATCCACTGGAAGGAGCCTGGCGGCGCCGGCGAGTTCGCCTGGCACCAGGATTGCCAGTTCCGTGAGCCCGCCCACGCCTATCGCAACCTCGGCGATTCCTATGTGCAGACCGGGCTGGCGATCGATCCGCACAATCGGGACTCGGGCTGCATGCGGTTCATTCCCCGGAGCCATATCCAGGGGGACCTCAAGCTGGAGACTCCGCGCGACGTGCTCGGGATCGCCCTGGACGACGCCGTGCTCGAATCGGCCGGCCTGTCGGTCGGGGATTCGGTCGAGGTCGAGCTCGAGCCCGGCGACGTCGCCTTGTGGAGCCCCTTCCTGGTCCACGGCTCGGGCCTGAACCGGTCCGGCCACCGGCGCCGGCTCTACGTCAACGGCTATGTCCGCGCGCAAGATTGCGACCGCGGCGAATGGGCCTTCCGCTCCGGCCGGCCTGTGCCCTTCGGCCCCGAACCAGCCCTCGTCCATTACGAGGCGCTTCGCGAGCGGGGCGAGCCCCATTATCTTCAGGACTAGGGTTCGTCCCGTTGAGCTGGAATCGTCACCCCGGACTTGATCCGGGGTTCACCTTCTTCGCCGTGCCTGCGGCGGAAAGAAAAGGTGGATGCCGGATCAGGTCCGGCATGACGAGGTAGCCCCTTCCGTCCGACAAGACAGAACCTAGCGGTAGAAGCGGATATTGCCGAGCTCCAGCCAGGCGCCGCCGCCCGGCTCTCCTTGCAGCCGGAAGAGAAGGGCGCGTAGGCGCCCCGGATCCAGCCGCGCTTCGGCCAGCGGGCTTTCGAACGCGCTGAACGGTATCCGGATCTCGCGCCGGGTCTCGCCCGCCTCGAACGAAGCGCGGAACCAGCTTCTCGGGTGGATGGCGTAGCTGTTGAGCTGCAGTTCGTAGGCCCCGGCGCCGCGCGCCTCGAAGGCCACTCCGGAAAAGCCGCTCGCGTCGGCGAGCTGGACCGCACCGCGGGTCAGCGGCAGGTTCAGCTCCGCGTAGGGCTTCGGCGCGGTTCCCATTCCCGCCATCAGCAACAGCCGGCCGCCGGGAGCGTGCGCGACGTCGAGATGGCTGTGATCAAAGCCCGGATCGGTGCCTTCCACCGGCAGCGTATCGAGGTCGGTTCGGCCGGTGGGGCCGGCGCCAGTATGGATCGGGCCGGTCATTCGATGCATCGGCAAGGCAGACGGGCGGTCGTCCGCCAGGCTTCGGGCGAGGCGCTTGAGCGGTATCTCCCGACCGGCGACGAAGACCCGCCGGACGTCGTGCAGGTCGGCGACCCGTTCGTCGGGCCGGCCGCCGGTCAGCATCAGGTCGGCGCGCTGCCCGGGCGCGATCCGGCCGTGGTCGTGACCCTGGCGCAGGATTCCGGCGCTGACGCTGGTCGCGGCGGCCAGCGCCTCGGCAGGGGTGAAGCCGAGCTTCGTCAGCCAGCTTATCTCGCGCAGGGTCGATGAGCCGTGATAGACTCCGCCGATGCCGGCGTCGGTACCGATGCCGACCCGGATTCCGGCCGCCTTCATCCGGCGGACGTTCTCACGCATGATCGACCAGCGGAGGGACGATCGCTGCGACGCCGGCTCTCCCGGATCGGCCAGGCGCGCCCCCTCGCGCGCCCGCTCGGGCGGCCTCAACCGGCGCCATTCGGCCGGAAGGAATTCGCGGTCATCCTGCGGCTCGAAGACGACCAGGGTGGGCACGTAGGCGGTGCCATAGGCCTTCATCGCGGCGATCAGCTCGTCGTCGATCAGGGCATCGCCGATGCCGTGGCCGAGCGCGTCGACCCCGGCGGCGGCGGCGATCTTGGCGCCCTCCAGGGTGACCGTATGGGTGATGACCGGAATGCCGGCGGCGTGCGCGACCATGACGATTGAGATCAGTGTCGGCTCGTTCATGCTGTTGAGGCTGGCGGAGCGGCCGTAGCGCCAGCCGTCGGCGAACACCTTGATGACGTCGGGCCGATAGGGCAGCGCCCGCCCCATCGCCAGGGAGGCGGCCCGGGGAGTCGCCGCCTCGAGGGTGAATTGCCGGCCCCAGCCATATTCGGTGCCATGGCCTCCGGGCACTCCGAGCCGAGCGGCCAGCTGCAGGTTCGGAGCCGCCACCTTGCCGGGCGCCGTCATCTCGCGGACCGGATCGAACATCTCCGGCGACAGCGAAAATTCGTTCACGCTCGTCACGCCGTTCACGAGGTAGCCGGCCCAGGCCTTTGGAAGATCGTCCGGGGCGTCGAAGCCCGGGGCCCTGAGATGGGTGTGGAGGTCATGGAGGCCGGGGATCAAGGTCAGCCCGCGGGCGTTGATTGTGCGGCTGCCGCGGGACGCGCGCACGTTCGGGCCGGCAGCGACGATCCGGTCGCCTCGAACGAGCACGTTGCCGACCTTGGCCGGAGCGCCGGTTCCGTCGAAGATCCGGGCGCCGCGGATCAGGATGTCCTTCGCCGGCGCCGGAGCCGCCGCGATCAGCAGGGCGAGTGCGGCCGCCAGCCACCTCATCGGCGCGGCGCTTTCAACGTCTCCTCGAAAAAGGCCTCGCTGGCCCGAAAGCTCTCGAGCCAGTGCGAATGGAGGAGGAAGGAATGGCGCTCGCCCGGAAAGACGAGCTCGCGGAACGGGATGCGGCGTGCGGCAAGCTCGCGCGCGAGCAGGACCGACTGGGCGAAGTCGACGTTGCGGTCGTCGTCGCCATGGATGAGCAGCACCGGCGAGCGCCAGCGCTCGATCGCTCCGAGCGGAGAGGAGTCCCACTGGAGCTGACGGGCCGCCGACTGGGCCGCCGGCGACAAGGCGTTGGAGACCGGCCGGAGCATCGAATGGACTCCGTGGAAATCCACTCCCGCCGCGAACAGGTCGCTGTCGCGCGCAAGGCCGAGCGCGGCGAGATAGCCGCCCCAGCTTCCGCCCCAGATCCCGATTCGCTTCGGATCGACGTCCTCACGGGCGGCGAGCCAGCGGCCGGCGGCGAGCACGTCGCGATATTCGGAAGCTCCGCCGCGGCCCAGCTCCGGGGCGTCTCGAAAGGCCCGGCCGTAGCCGGTGCCGCTCCGGTAATTGACCGCCAGCACGTGATAGCCGCGCGCCGCCAGATGCTGGTTCAGGACATAGGCGTTGGAATAATAAGCCGACGGGTGGAAGCCGAGCAGCATCTGCCGGCGCGGGCCGCCATGGACGTAGACGATCGCCGGACGCTTGCCGCCGCCGCGGGCCCGGAACAGCTGGCCGTGCACCTCCACTCCGTCGGCGGCCCTGAACAGCACCGGCTCCGGCGCGACGAAGCCGGGCGCGGCCGCGGGAGCCCTGAGCGGCCGGAGCCCGCGATCGACGAGCGCGACATGGACCGGGCGGGTCGCATCACTCGCGATCACGGCGAGCGCGTTTCCGGCCAGCGCCGGAGCGGTCTCGATCCCGCTTCCCCGGGTCAGACGCTCGGCGCCGCCGCCCGAAAGCGGGCGGCGCCAGACGTGGCGGCGGTCGAGGTCGCCTTCATTGCCCGCCCAGACCAGCGATCGGCCGTCGGCGCCGAGCATGAACATCTCGACTTCGAAGGCGCCGGGAGTGAGGTCCCTCGGCTCTCCGCCCCTGTCGGCATCGAGGGCATAAGGGTGAAGCCAGCCGCTTCGCTCCCAGGGGAAGATGATCCGGCCGTCCGCGCTCCAGAACAGGTCCCGCCCGCGCGACTCGTAATAGCGGCCGCCCGCGCCCGGCGGCGCCGCCCACAGCTCGCGCGCTTCGCCGCCGGCCAGGTCGACGATACGGATCGACCAATAGGGTCCGCTGTCCGGCGCCGCTCCGGCGGGCGCGTCGAAATGGCGGATGAAGGCGACCTTGCCGCCGTCGGGGGAGAAGACCGGCTCGACCGAGAAGCCGAGGCCCGGATCCAGGTAGCGGATCCTCGCCTCGGCCGGGTCGAGCAGGGCGACGAACGAATAGTCGCCGCGATGGCTGACGAAGAGCAGCCGGCGCCCGTCGGGCGACCATTGCAGCCGCCGGGCCTCGCCCGCGCCCGAGACAAGCTTGCGCGCGGCGCCGCCCCGCTCCCAGAGCCAGATCTCGCCCTGCCTCGTGAAGGCGAGCCTCGCGCCGTCGGGCGAGAAGGCCGGCGAATGGCCCTCGCCGACCGGAATCGGGGCTCCGCCCGAGGTCGCGGCGACGAACAGGCGCTGCCTGGGCGGAGCCGCTTCCGAGGCGGCATTGGGAACCGGGTCGTCGCGGGAATCGGAATCGCCGCCGCGGACGAAGGCGAGGCTGGAGCCGTCGGAGCTCAGCGCCAGGTCGTAAAGGTCCTGGCCGTCGTCCTCGGCATAAGCGGTGAGCCGCCGGGCGGGCCCGCCGGCGTCGGCGACCCAGATGTTGCGGATTCCGGCGGCCCTCTCGACCCAGGCGAAGCGCCGTGCTCCGCTCGCCCCGACCAGCTCGCTCGCGACCGGCAGAGCCAGCGCCGCCGCGAGCGGATCGGCGCCCGCCGGGGCCGGGGCGGCGGCAGGCCCCGGCTCCGGCCTCAGTGCCAGTGCCGCCGCCAGGAGCGCCAGGGGAAGGCACCGTCGCCACATCATCGACCGCCTTATTGGAGCGCGGGCCGGCGCCGGACAAGCGCGGAGGCCCCCGGCATGCGCGCCGGTTATGGCCGCTGGAAGGCTGAGAATGAGGCTCGGGCGATTGCTCCCGCCGGCTTTGGCTCTAGGGTCGGCGGATGACCAGGCCGACATTCGCATTGATCCTCGCTTCGGCCTGGCTCGCCCCGGCCCTCGCCGCCGAGCCGCCGCCGCTGGCCCGGCGGGTCGAGGCCCGGCTGGCCGAGGCCGGTCCGGGCCCCCGCTTCGGGCTCGTCGTCGCGACCGAGGAAGGCCGCGAGCTGATCGCGATCGCGCCCGAGTCGCGATTCATCCCGGCGTCCAACACCAAGATGTTCACCACCGCCGCCGCTTATGCCGCGCTTCCCGGCCTCGACCGGCCCGATGCCGAAGGGGGCGCGTCGGTGCGGCTGGAGCCGGCGGGGCGCGGGACCGTCGACGTGATCCTCGAGGGCCGAGGCGACGCCCGCCTGTCCAGCAGCCCGGATTGCGTCAGCAATTGCCTGGCCGCGCTGGCGGACTCGGTCGCCGCGGCGACCCGCTCGGTTCGCGACGTGGTCGGCGACGACAGCCTGTTCCCGGACCAGCGCTGGAGCCCGGGAATGAGCTGGAACAACATCCCGACCCGCTCGGGCACCGCGGCCTCGGCCCTGAGCCTCGACGACAACGAGCTGCCGGTGAGGGTCTTCCCCTCGACTCCCGGAAAGCCGCCGCGGCTCGAGATGCTTGCCTATTATGAGGTCGACAATCGAGCGGTGACGGTCGCCGGCACAGCTTCGGCGCTGGCCTTCGACCGGCTGCCCGGGAGCCGGCGGCTTCGGCTCACCGGGACGATCGCGGCCGGGGCCGAGCCCGAGCTGCTCCGCCTCGGAATCGACGACCCGGCCGATTATGCGGCGTGGCGCTTCAAGTCGATGCTCGAGGCGCGCTCGGTGCGGGTCGCCGGCCAGGCCTCCGCCCGCCACCGCCCGCTCGGGCCGGGCGACGATCCTTCGGTCCGTAACGGAGCGCCCGCCGCCCGGCCGCCTCGCGCCGAGGCCCTCGCCCGGCTGGTGCCGCCGCCGCTCGCCGAGGACCTCAGGGCCATCAACAAGGCGAGCCAGAACCTCCACTCCGAGCTGCTGCTCCGCCGGCTGGGGCGAACCAAGGGCAGCGGATCGATCGCCGACGGCCTCGCGGTCGTTCGCGAGATGCTGGCCGGGGCGGGAATTCCCCGCTCCGGCTACGACTTTTCCGACGGCTCGGGAATGTCGACCTACAACAGGGTCGCGCCGCGGGCGATGGTCGGCTTCCTGCGCTGGGCCGGCGCCCAGCCCTGGGGGGCGGAATGGCGCTCCAGCCTTCCGGTCGGCGGAGTCGACGGAACCCTGGCGCGGCGCTTCAAGGCGACCGCGCTCGAGGGCCGGATCTTCGCCAAGACCGGCACCCTCAACGCCACCAACGCGCTGTCGGGCTACATGACCGCCCGGAGCGGCCGCACACTGCTCTTCTCGGCCTATGCCAACGACGTTCCGGAGGGAGTCGAGGCGACCGCGGCGATCGACTCGGTCCTGGTGATGATCGCGGAATCGAACTAGCGGGCCGCCCCGTCCCACGCCTCGATGACGGCCTCGCCGGTGGCTCGCCGGAGCGCGACGATTCCGGTTTCGCGGTGGCGGGTCGGGTGGACCCGGTTGGTCAGAAGCGTCCAGGCCAGGCCCCTGTCGAAATCGACCCACAGGCCGGTGCCGGTGAAGCCGGTATGGCCGACGGTCGCCGCCGAGCAGGCCTCGCCGCCGTGCCAGCCGGCGAACCGGCGCTCCCACCCACAGGTGCGGTCGTCGCGCACGGGGGTGAGGATCGCCTCGATCGCCGCGGGCGAGGCGCCGCTTCCGTCGAGCAGGCCGAGAGCGAAGTCGAGCACTCCGGCCACGGTTCCGAACAGCCCGGCATGGCCCGCCTCGCCGCCGAGCGCTGCGGCATTCTCGTCATGCACCTCGCCCTTGAGCACCCGGCCGCGCCAGGAGCAGGCCTCGGTCGCGACCGCCGGCCCGGGGGGCGGGCCGAAGCCGAGCCCGGGCCGGAGCGGCCAGGCCGAGAGCGGCTCGCCGGTGATCCTCTCGATGGCGATTCCGAGCAGGATGAAGTTGATGTCCGAATAGACTTGCGGGCCGTGCCTCCACTCGCGCTGAAGCACGAAGGCCCGAAGCCGGGCCGGGTCGCCGCCATAGGTATAGAGCGGCTCGACCGCCGGAAGGAAGGTCCGGTGGCCGAGGCAGTCGCGGAAGGTCAGCCGCCGCTCGGCCGCCCCGGCCACGTCATATTGGCGAAGGTCCGGGATCGCATCGGTCAGCGGCCGGTCGAGGCCGATCCGTCCCTCGTCGGCGAGCCGAAGGATCATCGCCGTGGTGGCGACGACCTTGGTCAGCGAGGCGAGATCGAACCAATGCGCTTCGGTCAGCGGCTCGGCTTTCGGCGCCAGCGCCGCCATTCCGGCGACCTTGACGGCCCGGCGGCCGTCGGCGGCGACCATCCCCAGCGCTGCGCCGGGGATTCGCCGCTCCGCCACCGCCGCGGCGGCCGGCTCGAAGGCGGAATCGATCATCGGTCGTCCGGCCTTGGGCGGATTCGGGCGAGGAAGGGCAGGAACAGGATCGCCGCCAGGCTGAGCAGTCCGGAAAGGCCGAAGAACAGGTCGAAGCCGTTCAGGCCGGCTTCGTCGAACGTCTTGACCATGGCTCCGCCGGCGCCCGACAGGAGCCGCGGCAGGAGGAAGGCGAAGCTCGACAGGAAGGCATATTGGGCGCCCGGGAATCGCGGGTTCACGAGCATCGAGAGATAGACGACGAACACCGTGCCGGCCATGCCGTTGCCGAACTGGTCGGCGGCCGTCGCGATGTAGAGCATGAGGTCGTCGACGCCCTGGTGGGCGAGCCAGACGAAGCCGAAATTGCCGATCGCGGCGAAGACCGCGCCGATCGCCAGGGCGATGCCCATCCGCCAGTAGACGACCATCAGCCCGCCGAGGCCGACTCCGACGATGCTCGAGATCAGTGCGACCAGGCTGTCGGCATAGCCGATCTGGTCGAGCGAATAGCCGAGGCCCTTGATCATCGGCTTGCTGAGGTTGAGCGCAAGCACGTCGCCCATCCGGTAGATCGAGACGAAGGCCATCACGACCAGCGCCCCGAAACCGTAGCGCCAGAAGAAATCGACATAGGGGCCGATCGCCGTCGACCGGCGGATCGCCGAATCGGGCCCGGCCCTTCGGATCCTTGGAAGCGCCGCGGCCATGATCAGGAAGGGCACCATGCAGACCGCGAGCACATAAGGGGTGACGTTGGTGTCGCTGCCGATTCCCGCGGCCCCGGCAGCGCCCAGCAGCGCCCAGCCCGCGGCCGCGGTCACGGCCGCGACGGCCAGAAGGATCGCCCCGCTGGCGGCGAGGCCGGTCGCGAGCGCCGGCCAGCGCCGGCCGCTCCGGCTGGGATCCGGGCGCATCGCCGCCAGTATCGGAAGCGGAAGGAAGGCGGCGGCGGCGATCAGCAAATAGGCCGCGGTCCAGCCCGCCTCGATCCCGAGCCCGGCCAGCCAGGGCGCGGCGTTGCCCGCCGGATCGGCGACCAGCAGGGCTCCGCTTCCGGCCGCGACCATGGCGGTTCGATAGCCCCACAGATTGGCGGCGGCGATCGGCCCCTGCTCGTCCTGGGTCGGGGCGAGCTCGATCCGCCAGGCGTCGGCCGCGACCTCGAGCGTGGTGGTCCAGAAGGCGAGCAGGACCGCGAACAGGGCGGTCACGGCCAGGTCCGAGTCCGAGGAGGTCAGGGCCATCGCCACCATCGAGGTGAAGATCCCGAGCTGCGAGAGCATGATCCAGCCGCGCCTCTTGCCCCAGAAGCGGGCGAAGCCGGGGACGTCGTAGCGGTCGAGCAGCGGCGCCCACAGGAACTTGAAGGTCGGAAGCAGCTGGACCCAGGCGAAGAAGCCGATCACCACCAGCACCACGCCGTGCGCCTGAAGCCTCAGCGCAAGCACGGTCGAGAACATGTAGAAGGGCAGGCCGGCGGAGAAGCCGAGCAGGACGTAGAGCGCGATCCGGCCGAAGCCGGGGCGAACCGCCGGCTCGGCGGGAAGAGCGGTGATCGCGGCTTCAGCCAAGGCGGGAAACGGGCGGCATGGAGGTCCAAGCTCCACCGGCGCGGCCGAACAGTCAATGACGAGGTGCCGATCCCCTTCGGCGGCCTTCCGCCGGCTCCCCGGCGGGAAGATAGACATTGTTGCTCACGCGCCACGCTTTGACGGCAATCGTGCCGCGGGATGGCGAGAGGTTATGGCTGGGCCAAAGGAAACTATGCCGGAACCCGGCATTCCTGCTACTTAATGTTCGCTAAGCACGCAGCAATTGCGGGTTTCAGGGGGATCTCACATGTTTCGTCGCACATCGTTGAAAACGTTCCTGTTTTCCGGAGCCGCCATTGCCGCGGTGGCCATTGCGGGTCCTGCGGCGGCGCAGGCCGGACCGGCCGAGGAAGAGGCGGCGGCCGACGCCGCCCCCGTCGACAGCACTCCGCTGACCGGCCCGGCCGACGCCGAGACCCGCGAGGACATCGTCGTCACCGGCACCCGGATCGTTCGCGACGGCTACCAGGCGCCGACTCCGCTGACCGTGCTGTCGCGCGAGGACATCGAGAATACGTCGCCGACCAACAACATCGCCGACTTCGTCAACCAGCTGCCCTCGCTGGCCGGCTCGACCCGTCCGTCCAACTCCCGCCTCAACCTCAGCAGCGGCCAGGCCGGAATTAACGCGCTCAACCTGCGCAACCTCGGCGAAGTGCGCACCCTCGTGCTGCTCGACGGCCGGCGCTCGGTCGCCTCGACCATCACCGGCCTCGTCGACGTCAACACGATCCCGCAGATGCTCGTCGACCGCGTCGAGGTGGTCACCGGCGGCGCTTCGGCGACCTACGGCTCCGACGCCGTCGGCGGAGTCGTCAACTTCATCCTCGACAAGAAATTCAAGGGGCTGAAGATCCAGGGCGACAGCGGAGTCACCACCTATGGCGACGGCTTCAACTATTCGTTCGGAGTCGCCGGCGGAATGGCGTTCGCCGGCGGCCGCGGCCACCTCCTGCTGAGCGGCGAGATCGCCCACCGCGACGGCATCTTCGACACCGAGGACCGCGACTGGAACCATACCGGCTATGTGCGGATCCAGGACCCGGCCTGGGTGTCGGGAGTCTCCACCACCCCCCGGTTCCTGATCCGGCGCCAGGTGGGCGCCGCGAACTCGACTCCGGGCGGCCTCATCACCGGCTCGACCGGCGGCACCGCGAACCGGCTTCGCGGCCTGTACTTCAACCAGGGCGGGCAGATCCTCCAATATCAATATGGAGCTCTGACCTTTCCGTCGCCGACCGGGGCGGCGGCGCCGACCCTGACCCAGGGCGGCGACTGGCGAGTCAACGATTCCGGGCGCCGGATCGGACTCGATCCGGAAGACGACCGTCACGGCGCCTTCGCCCGGCTGAGCTTCGAGGTCGCCGACGGCATCGAGCTGTTCGGCGAGGCTTCGTACAACTGGCAGGAAGTCTTCTTCAACGCCGGCCCGAACCTCGCCACGGGGATCACCTACCAGGCCGACAACGCCTTCCTGATCAACGCCTTCAATGCCTCCGGCCGATCGCTGGCCGGGATCAACACGGTGACGGTCGCGACCACGGCCGCCGATCTTCCCTTCCGGGTCGCCAACAACCGGCGCAAGGTCCAGCGCTACGTGATCGGCGCCGAGGGCGATTTCGAGGCGTTCGGCGAGCGGGCGAACTGGGACGTCTACGCCCAGTACGGCCGCGCCGACCTGCGCGAGCAGCTTCGCAACATCATGCACACGGCCCGGATCAACGCGGCGACCGACGCCGTCTTCTCGGTGCCGGGCAATACGTCCAGCCCGATCGTCTGCCGGATCAACGCCGACGCCAACCCCAACAACAACGATCCCAATTGCGTGCCGCTCAACCGGCTCGGCCTCGGCGTGGCAAGCCCGGCGGCGATCGACTACGTCCTCGGCGATCCCTATCGCGACGAGGTGGTCGAGCAGACCGTCGCCGGCGCCAACTTCTCCTTCTCGCCCTTCGCGACCTGGGAAGGCGCCGTCACCATCGCGGTCGGCGGCGAGTATCGCGAGGAGAAGATCAAGGGCTTCGTTCCGGCCGAGTTCCAGCCGGTGGTCAGCACCAACGCTCAGGGCCAGCTGGTCACCGCCAACGCCTGGTCCGTCGGCAACTATCTTCCGACCAACGGCCGCTACGACGTCAAGGAAGCCTATCTCGAGACGGTCGTTCCGCTGGGCTTCGGACTCGAGTTCAACGGCGCCATCCGAGCGACCGATTATTCGAGCTCGGGCTTCGTCACCACCTGGCGCGCGGGCGCGACCTGGCAGCCGATCGACGACATCCGGCTTCGGATCACGCGCTCGCGCGACATCCGGGCGCCCAACCTCAACGAGCTGTTCCAGGCCGGCACCGCGAACAGCGATTCGGTGTCGAACCCGTTCTTCCCGGGGGTGGGGCCGCTCGGAAATACCTATGGTGCGAGCATCTCCTATTCGCAGAACGCGACCGGCAACCCGAACCTGTCGGTCGAGAAGGCGGATTCGTGGAACATCGGCGGAGTCATCTCGCCGCGCTTCCTCCCCGGCTTCAGCGCCTCCGTCGATTATTTCCGGATCGAGATGGAGGACGTGATCGACATCCTCACCGCTCAGAACATCATCAACTTCTGCCAGCAGGGGAACCAGGATTTCTGCGCCGCGATCACCCAGGATCCGAACAACGCGTCTCGAATCCTGTTCCGCAACCAGCCGTTCAACTTCGCCAGCAAGCTGGTCCGCGGAATCGACTTCGAGGCCTCCTACCGGCGGCGGCTGAGCGACCTGTTCTCCGGCGCGGGCGCCGGCACGGTCAGCCTGCGCGGCCTGGCGACTCGCTATATCGACAATATCACCGACTTCGGAATTCCGGGCCAGATTCCGCTCGACTCCGCCGGCTTCAACGGCGGCCAGTACAGCACGCCCAGCTGGATATTCCGGGTGAGCGCCGGCTTCGATACGCCGAGATACTCGATCACGGCCGTCGGCCGCGGGGTCAGCAAGGGCAAATATACCGCCAGCGGAATCGAGTGCCAGACCAATTGCCCGACCGGCCGTCCCGCGGCCATCGAGACCCAGTTCCCGACCTATGAAGACCTCGACGTCAAGGGGACCTTCTACGTCGACCTCAACACGACGGTGAAGTTCGACGCGCTCGGGCGCGGCGACGGCGAGTTCTTCCTCAACGTCACCAACCTGTTCAACAAGGGTGCGCTGCTGCTTCCCGAAACCGGTCTCGCGGCGAACAGCACGTTCAGCGACCTGCTCGGGCGCACCTTCCGGGCCGGAATCCGGCTTCAGCTGCGGTAGCGGCTCCGGTCGAGCGATTGGACCTTTAGAGGCCGCGGCCTAGCCTGGCCGCGGCCTTTGTTTTGCCCCGCTGCGTCCTACCTCGGGCGAGCGGCGGGGCCGGCTGAAGGAATGCAGGTCATGGATCATTATCCGCTGCGCGACGGAATCCTCCATTGCGAGGACGTGCCGCTGCCGCGGATCGCGAGCGAGGTGGGAACTCCGCTCTACGTCTATTCGACCGCGGCGATGCTCGGCCAGGTGCGGGCCCTGAAGGCGGCGCTGGCTCCGCTCGACGATCCGCTCATCGCCTATGCGGTCAAGGCCAATCCCAACCCCGCCGTGCTCGAGACCTTCGCGGCGCAGGGCCTCGGCGCGGACGTCGTGTCGGGAGGCGAATATCGGCGGGCGCGGGCGGCGGGAATCGCGGCCGACCGGATCGTCTTTTCCGGAGTCGGCAAGACCGAAGCGGAGATGGCGCTCGCGCTCGAGGGCGGGCTTTGCCAGTTCAACCTCGAATCGGTCCCCGAAGCCGAGATGCTGTCGGCCGTCGCCGGCTCGATGGGGCTCGAGGCGCCGGTCGCGCTCAGGGTCAATCCCGACGTCGAGGCCGGTTCGCACGCCAAGATCTCGACCGGCGCCGCGCACAACAAGTTCGGAGTGGCGATCGCCGACGCCCTCGCCGCCTGCGACCGGATCGCCGGGCTGCCGGGCCTCGCCCTCAAGGGAGTCGCGGTCCATATCGGAAGCCAGCTGACCAGCCTGGCTCCGCTCGAGGCGGCCTTCGCGAGGCTCGGTGAGCTGATCGGGGCGCTTCGCTCGGCGGGCCACGACATCCGCACCGCGGACCTCGGCGGGGGCCTCGGCCTGGTCTACGACCCGCAGGCCCCGGCCCCGCCGTCGCCCGCCGATTACGGCGCGATGGTCGCCCGCTCGACCCGCGGCTGGGGCGCCCGGCTGATCTTCGAGCCCGGCCGCCTCCTGGTCGGCGACTCCGGGATCCTCCTCACCCGGGTGATCCGGATCAAGCCGGGCCCGGCCCTGCCCTTCGTGATCGTCGACGCCGCGATGAACGACCTGATGCGGCCGACCCTCTACGACGCCTGGCACGCGATCGAGGCGGTCGAGCCTTCCGACGGTTCGATGGTCGCCGACATCGTCGGCCCGGTCTGCGAGACCGGCGACACCTTCGCCCGGTCGCGCCGGATCGACCGCGTCCAGGCCGGCGACCTGATGATCATCCGAACCGCCGGCGCCTATGCCGCGACCATGGCCGGAACCTACAATTCGCGCCCGCTCGCCCCCGAAGTGCTGGTCAGGGGCGGCGACTGGGCGATCGTTCGCGAGCGCCCACAGGTCGAGGCCTTCCTCGAAGACTATCGCCGCCCGCTTTGGCTGGCCGGCAAGGGCTGATCGGCGGGCCGGAAAGGAAATGGTCGGGGAGAGAGGATTCGAACCTCCGGCCCCTGCCTCCCGAAGACAGTGCTCTACCAGGCTGAGCTACTCCCCGACCGGAACCGGCTCGAAGGCCGCCCGGGAGACAGGCCGCGCTCCATAAGGGAGGCTTGAGGGGAGCGCAAGCGCCCTCTCCGGCGACCGGCCGCTACCGGCCCAGCGCCGCGATCATCTCGGCGATCGAGGTGAACTTCTCGCGCGGGCTGCCCTCGCGGGCCCGGCCGGTCTCGGCGGCCTCGATGCGCTGCCAGTCGCGGAAGGCGACCGGCTCGACTCCGCGGGCGTTGAGCAGCGTGTCGAGCCCGGCGCCCCCGGCCTTGCCGCCGCGGCCGGCAGAATAAGCGGCGAAGATCCTCTCGGCGACCTCGAAGCCGTCGGGGCGGTTGGTTCCGATCGTGCCCGTAGGCCCGCGCCGGGCCCAGCCGACGCAATAGAGCCCGTCGGCGATCATTCCGTCGAGATTGGCGAAGCGGCCCCGGCCATGCTCGTAGGGCACGCCCTCGATCGGCGGAGTCTGATAGCCGATGCAGCTCACCACCAGCCCGCACTCGATCGCATAGGTCTCGCCGGTTCCGACCGACCGCAGATCGTCGGTCAGCCGGGTGCGCTCGACGACGATCCGTTCGACCCGGCCCTCGCCCTCGATCCGCACCGGCATGGCGAAGAAGTCGAAGTCGATCGTCTTGGCCTTGTCCTGCGCGAGCGAGGCGAAGTCGCGCAAATGGGTGACCGACTTGCGCATCCCCGGCTCGAGCAGGGCGTCGTCCTCCACCGGCGGGAAGTCGGCCGGGTCGACCCTGGGCGAAGCCGCCTCGAGATGGCCGAGCTCGCCCAGCTCCTTGGGAGTCATTGCGATCTGGTGGGGGCCTCGCCGCCCGAGCACGTGGATCGACCGGATCGCGCTCCGCTCCAGCGCATCGAGCGCTCGGCCGACGATGTCCGATCCGGCGAACTCCGCACGGGTCTTGGCAAGGATCCGGGCGACGTCGAGGGCGACGTTGCCGTTGCCGATCACCGCCGCCCCGGCCTTGTCGAGCGGCGGGTCGAGCCCGGCGAAATCCGGGTGGCCGTTATACCAGCCGACGAACGCCGCCGATCCGACCACTCCGGGAAGGTCGGAGCCCGGTATGTCCAGCCGCCGGTCGTTCGGGGCTCCGGTGGCGAGGACGACGGCGTCGTAGAGCCCGGCCAGCTCCCCGACGCTGACGTCGGGGCCGATGCAGACATTGCCGACGAACCGGACATTGGCCGAAAGCGCCACCTTCTCGTAGCGCCGGTAGACCGCCTTGATCGACTGGTGGTCGGGCGCCACTCCGGACCGGATCAGCCCGTAGGGCACGGGCAGCCGGTCGATCATGTCGATCGCCACCGACTCGCCGTAGAGCTTCTGAAGCGCCTCGGCCGTGTAATAGCCGGCGGGCCCCGAGCCGACGATCGCCACATGCCGCATCAACGCACCTCCCGCCCGAGCCCCCGCGATGCTAGCGCCGCGCGGGCGAGAGGCAAGCCGCCTTCGTCATCGGCGGTTCAGGCGCCCGCGGGCATGGCCCGGCCATGAAGACGCCGCTCATCCTCGCCGCCGCCGCCGCTTTCTCCGCCCCGGCGCTCGCGGCACAGCCCGCCGCCGATCGCGCCGAAACCAGCATCCCGTTCGTCAGCCAGCCCCGCTCGATCCGAAGCTTCAAGGCTCCGACCGACGATCTCGTCTATCTCAAGGACCGTCGCGGGCGCTGGTACCGCGCCGAGCTGGGCTCGACCTGCGTCGGCCTCAGATGGGCCAATGCGATCGGCTACGACGCTCGCGGCGGCCTCAGCCTCAGCCGCGGCAGCTCGATCCTGGTCGAGGGGCAGCGCTGCATGATCGTCTCGCTGACCCGGAGCGAGCCGCCGCCTCGCAAGCGGCAGACGGCGAAGCGCCCAAGTTGACGAAGTGAATCGTCACCCCGGACTTGATCCGGGGTCCATCTTGTTCAGCCGCTCGGAGCAAAGGGAGAGGTGGATGCCGGATCAAGTCCGGCATGACGATTCGGTAAGATCGGGCGAGGACCTCAGCCCTTCTTGCTCCGGTCCTCGAGCAGGGCGGCGCCCTGCTTCCGGATCAGCCCCTCGATCATTCCTCCGAAGAAGCCGAGCGCCGGCGGCAGGTTCACCGTCATCCGCACCAGGGCCTCCTGGATCTCGATCTGGACGGCGACCTGCTGGCCCATCGCTCCGACGTCGAGGTCGAGCCGGTTTCCGGTCCAGCGCGAGCTCACCTGGGCGCCGCCGGGAATATGGTCGGTCAGCTTGCCGACGTTGCGCTCGATCCGGCGGCGCGCTTCCTCAGCGCCCAGCTTGTGGGGGAGGTCGACGGTCATTGGACTGCTCATGGCGCCGCCCTTAGCCGCCCCGGGCGCCCGGCTCCAAGGCTTTTCGCCCTGTGGTGCCGCGGGCACAGTGGCTTCGCGATTTTTGCGTTGCAGCAGAAAGGCCTTCCCTGCGGCGGCGTTTGCCATAAGCTGAGTCCGCTACGCAGCCCTGACGCTGCCTTTTGGGGGATTTCAAATGGTTCGCACGACGCGCGTCGCCCTGCTGACGACTCTTTCCTCGCTCGCTTTCATGGCGGCTCCGGCCCTCGCCCAGGACACGCCCACGGCGGAGGAGCAGGCGGCGGCCCAGGACGAGGCCGCGGCCGCCGTCGACGCCGAGCCGGCGCCGGATTCGACCATCGTCATCACCGGCACCCGCCGGACCGACCGGACCGTCGCCGACAGCCCGGTCCCGGTCGACGTGATCGGCGCCGAGGCGATCACCAATTCGGGCCAGACCGAGACCGCCAAGATCCTCAACCAGCTGGTGCCGTCGTTCAACTTCCCGCAGCCCTCGATCGCCGACGGCTCCGACGCTCTTCGCCCGGCCACCCTTCGCGGCCTCAGCCCGGACCAGACCCTGGTCCTGATCAACGGCAAGCGCCGCCACGTCTCGGCCCTTCTCAACATCAACGGCACGGTCGGCCGCGGCAGCGCCGCCGTCGACATGAACCTCATCCCCGGCCTCGCCATCCAGCGGGTCGAGGTGCTTCGCGACGGCGCCGCCGCCCAGTACGGCTCGGACGCGATCGCCGGAGTCATCAACGTCCAGCTCAAGAGCGCCGATCATGGCGGCCGGGCCTCGGCCACCTGGGGCAAATATTATACGACGATCGACAATGTCGCGAACGTCACCGGCCTCGCCCTCACCGCCGGCGGCCAGCCGCAGCTCGACCCGGCCGACAACCGCTACCTGCTCGCCAATGTCGACGGCGAGCGCGAGGCGCGCGACGGCCGCCAGCTGAGCCTCGGGGTCAATGTCGGAGTTCCGCTCGGCAAGGGCTATCTGAACGTCACCGGCGAGGTCCGCGACCGCAACCGCACCAACCGCGCCGGCTTCGACCTCAGGCCCAATTACAACCGCCCGGCCCCGCCCGCCTTCGATGCCCGCGAGGCCGGCTTCAACCGGCTCCAGTTCCGCTTCGGCGATCCCGACAGCGTCGACTACAACATCTTCGCCAATCTCGGCTTCGAGATCGCGGACGGCTGGGAGCTTTACGGCTTCGGCACCTACGGCCATCGCGACACGATCAGCGCCGCCAACTGGCGGCAGGGGGGCTCGGTCCAGAATCGCGATTTCAGCGTTCTGACGCCCGGCACCACTCCCAATGCCGCCAACTTCGTCGCCTTGACCCCGGACGGCTTCCTGCCGCTGATCGATTCCGAGCTCGACGATCGCGCCGTCACCGTCGGCCTCCGGGGCGCGATCGGCGGCTGGAAGACCGATCTCTCCTTCGGCCACGGCAAGAACAAGTTCGACTATACGGTGAGGGACACGCTCAACACCTCGTTCGGCCCGGCGAGCCAGCGCGTGTTCGACGCCGGCGGCCTTCGCTACGCCCAGGACATCGTCAATCTCGACTTCTCGAAGGAGTTCGCGATCGGCACCGCCAAGCCGCTCGCTATCGCCGCCGGCGCCGAATATCGCTCCGAGAATTTCGAGATCCGGCCCGGCGACAACCAGTCGTTCGCGACCGGGCCCCTGTTCCGCGCCTCGATCACGACGACCGCCGCCAACTGCACCACCCAGCAGGGCGTGTTCAACGCCACCACCGGAGTCTGCAGCTTCCCCGGCCGGGCGGCCCCGGCCGGCGCCCAGGGCTTCCCCGGCATTCCGACGAGCAGCGCCACCGACGTCGGCCGCCACAGCTGGGCGGCCTATGTCGAGCTCGACACCGATCCGATCGAGGGAGTCACCACCACCATCGCCGGCCGCTACGAGCATTTCTCCGATTTCGGCTCGACCTGGAACGGCAAGTTCGCCGCCCGCTGGGAGCCGGTCGACGGCTTCGCCCTTCGCGGCTCGGTGTCGAACGGCTTCCGCGCCCCGTCGCTGCACCAGCAATATTTCACCACGACCTCGACCAACTTCATCGCCGGCCTTCCGGTCGACATCTCGACCCTGGCGGTTACCAGCCCGGTCGCCCTGGCCCTGGGCTCGCAGCCGCTCGAGCCGGAAAAGTCGTTCAACGTCAGCCTCGGCGCCACCGCCAACCCGCTTCGCGGCCTCACCATCACCGCCGATCTCTATCAGATCAAGATCGACGACCGGATCGTCCTCACCGAGAATCTGGGCGCCGCCGGGAGCGGTACCGCCGCCCAGAACGCGGCGGTCAAGGCGATCCTCGACGCCAACGGCTTCCAGAGCGTCGGAGCCGCCCGCTTCTTCATCAACGGCCTCGACACGACGACCCGGGGAATCGACGTCGTCGCCGTCTACCGGACCCGGATGGCGGGCTTCGGCAACTGGTCGCTGTCCGCCGCCTACAATTACAACAAGACGAAGATCGACGAGCGGCTCAACGCCCTCGGGCCGCTCGCCACCATCCCCGGCCTGGTGCTGTTCGGCCGAGTCGAGGGAATCCGCTTCACCCACGGCCAGCCGCGCGACAAGATCGTGTTCAGCGCCGACGGCGACATCGGCAAATTCGGCATCACCGCCCGAACCACCCGTTACGGCAAGGTCGTCTCGCCGGGCGCGACGGCGCCGCTCGCTCCGAATGCGCTCAGCCTCACCGAATACGGTCCGGACGACATCTTCCTGAAGGCCAAGTGGATCACCGACCTCGAGCTTCGCTACAAGGCGTTCAGCGGGCTCGAGCTGGCGATCGGAGCCAACAATTTGTTCGACGTCTACCCGACCCGCTCGCCCTTCGGCCCCCGGCCCGCCGCGATCGGCGGAGTCTATCCGGCCAACCAGGAATATATCCCCTACTCGATCTTCTCGCCCTTCGGCTTCAACGGCCGCTTCCTCTACGGGCGGGTCTCGCTCGACTTCTGATTCGGAAACCCCCTCTCCCGCTTTTTGCGGGAGAGGAGGGGCCCACCGCGCAGCGGTGGGAGGTGAGGGTCTTGCCGAGTCCGGTGTCCAGACCCTCACCCTCCCGCTTCGCGGGCCCCTCCCTCTCCCGCGGAAAGCGGGAGAGGGGTTAGCGTCGCCCCTCGCTGACCTTATATAGGCCTCCCCGGAGGCTCTCATGTCCGATAACCGATTATCCCGCCGCACCGTCCTCGGCTCCGCCGCGGCCGCGGCCGCACTTGCCGGCGGCGGCTTCTTCCTCTTCGGCCGGGGCGAAAGCGCCGCCGAGGCCGCCGAGCGCTTCGAGGTCAGCAAGTCCCCGGCCGAATGGCGCCGGATCCTCGGCCCGCAGCGCTACGCGATTCTTCGAGAGGCCCATACCGAGCGCGCCGGATCGAGCCCGCTCGACCGCGAGAAGCGGCGCGGCGCCTTTCTGTGCGCCGGCTGCGACCTGCCGGTCTACAGCTCGGCCGCCAAGTTCGACAGCGGCACCGGCTGGCCGAGCTTCACCCGGCCGCTTCCCAACGCGGTCCGGACCCGCCCGGACCGGACCCTCTTCACCGTCCGCACCGAGGTCCATTGCCGGCGCTGCGGCGGCCATCTCGGCCACGTCTTCGACGACGGTCCGCCGCCGACCGGCAAGCGCTGGTGCATGAACGGGCTCGCCCTCAAGTTCCGGCCGGCGTGAGCGGGCGATGAGGCGCGCCCTCCTCGCTTTCCTCGGCCTCGCGGCCCTGGCGGCGCTTCTGCTCCACCCGGCCGGGCCGTCGGCGGCGCCGCCGGCCCCCAAGCTCGCGGCGGCGATCTTCGCCGGCGGCTGCTTCTGGTGCACCGAAGCCGATTTCGACAAGATCCCGGGCGTCGTCTCGACCACGTCCGGCTATTCCGGAGGAAGGCTCGCCAATCCCACCTACGAGCAGGTCTCGGCCGGTGGCACCGGCCATATCGAGGTGGTGAAGGTGGTCTACGACCCGGCGAAGGTGACATACCAGACGCTCGTCGCCCGCTTCTTCCGGACCGTCGACCCGCTCGACGCGGGCGGCCAGTTCTGCGACCGCGGCTACCAATATCGAACCGCCATCTTCGTCGCCAACAGCGCCGAGCGCCGGATCGCCGAGTCGACCAAGGCGAGGACCGCCGGCCTGCTCAGGAAGCCGGTCGCGACCCTGATCCTGCCCGCCGCCCCCTTCTACGCGGCCGAGACCTACCACCAGGATTATTACAAGAAGAACCCGGCTCGCTACCGTTACTATCGCTGGCGCTGCGGCCGCGAGGCGCGGCTGGCCGCCGTCTGGGGCAAGCCCTCGACCCGCTGACGCCCGTCACCCCGGCGAAAGCCGGGGCCTCGTGGAGACCCCCGAGGCTTCCTGTCCCGAGGTCCCAATTTTCGCCGGGATGACGGGGCCGCCCAAACGTGGCGAACCTTCCGGTAACCATTGGCTTCAACCAACTCGCAACCCCGCTGCCCTAATCGCGGTCCCCTCTAGCTCGACTTTGCGCCGGATGAGGACAGATATGATGAGGGCATTGGGCTGGCTTAAGGACCTTTTTTCGAGCGAGCGCGGCAACGTGCTCGTGGTCGGCGCGGCGACGATGCCGCTGCTGCTCGGTTCCGCCGCCTTCGCCGTCGACACCATCCAGCTCAGCGTCTGGAAGCGGCAGCTCCAGCGGGCCGCCGATTCGAGCGCGATCGCCGGCGCCTATGCGCTGGCGCTGGAGGACGACACCCACGACGCCATTCACCGCGACCTCGACAGGAACAGCTTCCCGACCCTCAGCCGGGAGGAGGGGATCGCCGTCGGCCCGAGACTCGGCTTCAACCGAACGGTCCGGGTCACTCTGACCGCGACCCGCACCCTGCCATTCCTTTCGATCTTCACCGACTCGCCGACCACCCTCAACGCCGACGCCACCGCGGCGCTCGTCGACGACGGAACCTTCTGCATGGTCTCGCTCTACGACGGCGAGGACGCCGGGATCGACGTCAACGGCAATGCCGACGTCACGCTCGGCTGCGGCATGAAGAGCAATTGCCAGGGCGACGACTGCGTCACCGCCGGCGGCAACTCGACGATCACCGCCTTCCCGATCTCGTCGGTCGGCGGCCTCAAGGGCGATACCAACAACTTCATCGCTCCGACCAAGCTCCAGCCTTATGCCGCGGTCCAGGCCGATCCGCTCGGCTACCTCCCCGACCCGACCGTTCCTCCGAACTGCAGCACGCAGGCTCTGACCATCGACAACCTGCCGACCACCGGCGGAACCTATTGCTTCAAGTCGGTCAATTTGAAGTCGAACGAATCCTGGAACCTTCCGGACGATCTCACCATCATCGTCAACGGCGGCGACGTCGACCTGCAGGGCGACCTCACCGCCTCGGAGATCACCTGGGTGATGACCGGGCCGAACGGCGAGGCCGGCGACCTCAAGATCAACGCGCAGGCCAATCTCGTGATGAGCTCGCCCGGCGACGGCGACTATAAGGGCGTGCTCTTCTACCGCGACCGCCGGGCCTCGAACATCGAGATCAAGATCAACGGCGGCGCCAATTCGAAGCTGACCGGAGCGCTCTATTTCCCGAGCTCGGACATCACCTTCGCCGGCAATGCCGGAATGGACGTCAAGTGCCTCCAGATGGTGGGCCAGAAGCTCAAGTTCCGGGGCGGAGCGGCGATCACCAACGTCTGCCCGACCGGCAGCGGGGCCTCGGCCTTCCAGCAGACCGTCGTGAGGCTGGTGGCATGAGGCGCCTCCTTCGCTCCCTCGCCCGCGACGAGCGCGGCACCAGCCTGATCGAGTTCGGCTTCCTCGCGCCGTTCCTCGCCTTCCTGACGATGGGCGTGATCGACCTCAGCCGAGGCCTCGCCGAGCGCTTCGCGCTCCAGCAGGCGGTCAACAACAGCCTCGAGCTGGTCCAGGCGCGCCCGGCCGTCGCCGGCGCCGACGCGACCGATCTCGACTACACCTTCGTCAAGGACGAGGCCGTGAGGGCCGCGGGCGTCGAGCCCGGCCAGGTCACCATGACCCGCTGGCTCGAATGCGACGGCGTGCCCCAGCCCAGGATCACCGACACCTGCGACTCCGATGAGGACACCGCCCGCTATCTTCGGATCCGCATCGTCAAGGATTTCCAGGGCCAGTTCTATTTCGACTCCATCGCCATGGCCGCCTCCGGCGCTCTGAGGACCCAATGATGCTGAAATCTTCGCTTCGTCGCGACCAGAAGGGGATCGGCGCGGTCGAGTTCGCGCTCATCGCGCCGGCCTTCATCGCCATGATCGTCGGCGTCAGCCAGATGGGCAAATTGTTCTTCGCCAATGCGGACATGAAGAACGCCGCCGCCGCCGGCGCCCGGGCCGCCTCGGTCTGGCCGATCCCGGACGACGCCGCCATCCTCGCCGCGGTCAACGGCCGGCTCGCCGCCAGCAACGCGAGCGACCGGGCGGTTCCGACCGTGGTCCGCGGCACCGACGCCAACGGCAACAACTTCATCGATATCAGCATGTCCTATACGGTGCCGCTCGAATTCGTCTTCTTCGACATGCCGCCGATCACCCTCACCGACAAACGGCGGGTCTTCACCCAGGTGACCCAGGCCAACGCCACCACCTACACGACGACGACCAGCGGCTCGAACGGCGGCGGCAGCTCGAACAGCGCCGGCGGAACGAGCAGCGCGACCAGCGCCTCGTCGGCGGGCGGCACCGGCTCGACCAGCACGAGCACGAGCACCAGCGCAAGCACCAGCGCCTCGACCAGCACGACGTCGGCGAGCACCAGCTCCGGCGACAATAACGGCAGCTCGGGCGACAATAATGGAAGCTCGGGCAACGGCCACGGCCACGGCAATTGCAACAAGAAGTGCTGAGCGGAAGGGCGGCGGGGCGCCCCGCCGCTCACTCCGCGGCCGCTCGGCCGGACCGTTGCGCCGCGCAAAAGGGAACCTGGGTTACTAATCCACGTTAATCCGCTTTCGCCCCAGGAGGGGAGTGTAAGCGTATGTCCCAAGAGCAGAGCCGACTCGAATCGCTGGGCTGCTGGTTTTCCGAGAAGGTCGCCGACGTCGCCGCCCACCCGTTCGCGCAGGTCGGGCTGGTGCTGGTCTGCGCCGCCTGGTTCCTGTTCGCCTGGCGGGTCGACTGGCTGACGGCGATCCTGTCCATCCTCGCCATCACCCTCACCCAGATGGTGCTCAACCGCCAGAAGGAGCGGGAGAAGGACGCCCATCGCCGCGATGTCGCCCTCCACGCCAAGCTCGACGAGCTCCTCATCGCCTCCAAGCGCGCCCGCGACGAGCTCGCCGGCATCGAGGAGCTCGAGGAGGAGGAGATCGAGCGGCTGAGGGAAGCCGGAGCCGTCACCCCGCTCAGGCGCCCGGTCCGAACCGCCGCCCGCGCTTAGGGCGAGCCTGCCGCAGCGACGCCGCACAAGGCGAGCCTAGCGCTGCGACGCCGCACAAGGCGAGCCTAGCGCTGCGACGCCGGCGCAAAGCGCCGCCGGAGCAGCGCGAGGACTCGCCCCGCGCGGCCGGGCGGTCGTCCGGCGAGGCCGGACGAACCGCGTCGACGTCACGGCCGCCCGTGACGTCGCTTGCCACCCTTACTCCCCTACTTCCGAATCTCCGCCCCGAACACGACCAGCTGCCCATCCGGAGCCCGGACCAGCAGCTC
This sequence comes from Allosphingosinicella sp., assembly GCA_036386795.1. Lineage (GTDB taxonomy): Bacteria > Pseudomonadota > Alphaproteobacteria > Sphingomonadales > Sphingomonadaceae > Allosphingosinicella. The sequence goes on along the minus strand of DASVUZ010000045.1, from coordinate 16,744 downwards.
CCTCTGCCCATAAGCCTTGTCCGCCGGCCCATGCACGTCCCCCGCCGGCAGAGCCTCGAGCCGCCCCTTCAGCTCCGAATAAACCGAGTCCACGTCCCGGACGTCGATATAATAAGCGAACCGGTCCCGCCCGCCCTCGAACCGATGCGCGTCCCGATAGGCCAGCACCCTGATCCCCGCCCCCTCCCGATCGAGATAGGCATAATCGTCCCCCATCCGGAGCACGGTCCGGAACCCCAGCACCTCCTCGAGGAACGCGACGGCCGGCGCCAGCTCGCGGACGTGCATGAAGGGCGTGATCTGCAGCGTGTTGCTCATCGAGCCTCGACTCCCTTTGCGCGGACCCGCTCCGGGCTAGCCGCTAGGCCGGCTCCGGGCCAGCGGGTTCCGGGCCCGGGGGGCCGTTCCCCGCCGTCCCGCCGCTCCCGTCGCCGCCGGCCCGCGCCGCCGCCTCTTCCTCCGCCAAAGCCTCGCGGACCCGGATGCCGTGCACCCGAAGCGCCCCGCAAAGCGACTCGAACACCTCCTCGTCGCTCGCGACCATCTCGAGCCGCATCGACTCGCGGACCTCCGCCTCGATCGTCTTTCGCAATTTCTTCTCGACCTGGCGCCGGCTCGGCCCGCCGCGCGAGAGCCGCCCATATTTCTTCGGGTTGGACGCCTGGAGCATCAGCCGCATCATCGAATCCGACGGCTTCACCTTGATCTGGACGACCTCGCCCTTGCGGATGATCGTCTCCGGAGCCCCCTCGACCGCCCGCTGCCAGGCGAGCATCTCCAGCGGCCGGGCCGCCTTGGCCCGGCTCGCGTCGCACAGCCTGGCGAATTCCGGATCCTTGTTCAAATGCCGGTAGAAGGTCGTGTCCGAGACTCCCGCCACCCGAGCCGCGTCGGTGACGTTGCCATATTTCGCGAGCGCCTCGATCGCCATCGCCTTCTTCGCCGGAGTAAACCCGCTCCTTTTCCACCCCCGATGCGCCATGCCGGCCCCTCCCTCTTCTCAAACGTCGCGGAAATGGAGGTGCCTGGGCCAGCGATCCTCCTCGATCGCCGCCATCACCTCGGCATAGATGGCCTGAGCCACCGCCTCCTCCGGCGGATCGGGCAGCTTGGGCGCATCCTCCGACTCCCAGTCGACGTCGGGATGCTCTTCGATCTGCTTCATATAGGCCTCGCCGGCCCGCTCCTGCATCTCAAAGAAGTCGTCGAGCCGCTCGCTCGCCCACTCGATCCGAATCCGGGCTCGCCCGGCCTTCCTCGCCGCCTCCGCCTCGGCCTCCGCCGGCTCCGCGCCGAGCGCCACCAGCTCCGCCGCATATTCGCGCCGGGTCTCTTCCCAGTCGACCCGCCCGGTCACCGGCGCCCGCCGCGGCCGCTTCTTCACCCCGCCCATCTCGCCACTCCCACGATCCCGCCGGCCACGGCCCCACCGCCGCCGGGCGAATCACCCATGCAAGGATTATAACAGAAAGTGTTCTACCTTTGAAGCTGTTTTGTTCCGCACAGGGCAAGCCGAGAGCCGCGACGCCGGCGCAAAGCGCCGCCGGAGCAGCGAACGGACTCGCCCCCGCGCGGCCGGGCGGGCGTCCGGCCCTGCCGGACGAGCCGCTTCGACGTCACGGCCGCCCGTGACGTCCCGCCCCTCTCCTCCAGGCGCGAGCGACAGCCGGCGCGAAGCGCCGGCAGGGTGAGGGCCCTCCCTACCCGAACTTCGCATATCCGAACCCCGACATTGACAACCTTCCGCCCCGGGCGGAGTTTATCCGCCGAGGAGAAAGGCGATGGACGCCCCCCGCAAGAAGAAGCCGAAGCACCCGCCGCTCGAGCCGTGCCCTACCGGCCGGCAGCCGGACGGCGATGAAATGTACGAGCGCGTCATGAAGCGGTATCCCAAGACGATGGCGCGCCTTGCGGAGTGAGCCGCGCTGGCTTCAAGCCTCGCACGTCATCCATCTCAACGCCCGCATCGTCGCAGACACCAGCGAGCCCCACTTCGTCCGCGACCGCGGCCTGCTCGAAAGCACGCCGTACAGTTTTACCCTGCTAGTGGAAACACAACCACGCACAGGCAACGGATGACCCTGGAAGGCTTGAAATGAACGTAGAGGCTTCCCTCTGAGGATCACCTAGGAAGGTCATTCCTCCTGTCAGGGCCAGCCATGGCGCGCTCCCTCCTTTCGTAATCCGCACGTTTGGATTCGACAGGCACAAACGTTGCTCCCATCTGCCGCGCCAGCCGGTCGGCCGTCGTCGATAGACGCTGGATTTTATCGTTTGTGGGATCGCGCATAACCATCTCCCCTTTACGCAGACAACACAGTACCACTCATTTCCAAGCTGCCTAGAGGCCTTGGGGAGGCGTGCGCGATATGTCGAAAACTTTTTACGCTCTGCGGTATCCGGAGCTGGTTTTTGGGATCGCCGGTCCGATCGGGATCGATATCGACGGGGTTGGTGCTGCAATCTCTGAAGCGCTCAATGCCGTCGGATACAAGAGCGTCGGCATCCGTATTACCGACGAGATTGCCAGCTACCAAACCCGTGTTCGAAAAACTCGCAAGACAGACTTCTATCATTCGATCCTCTACAAAATGGCTCATGCGAGTGCGGTGTGTGAAAAGCACGGCGACCCGGCCATTCTTATGCGTATCGCAATAGACGCAATCCGGCGCGAGCGGAGAAATTTCCTTGCGACGGAGCAACGTGAAATAGCCCGCCTACCATTGGCGCCCCCCGGAAAACTGCTGGCCGAAATGCCGGAATATGAGCCGATCGCCACACGTGCTGCCTACATCATTCGCCAGGTGAAACGCCCTGAAGAGGTCGAACTGCTGCGAGAGGTCTACGGGCGCCAGTTCATACTAATTTCGGCTTATGGCTCCGAAGCAGATCGCAAGGGCATTCTCGAGGATGCGCTCAAACGCCAGATGCCAATTGGAACCTCCCCTGTGGAGATAAGCAAATTCGCCGATGACCTCATATTCCGAGATACGGACGAAGAGGGCAATCAGTATGGGCAACACCTCCGTGACACATTTCCATTGGCCGACGTGTTTGTTGACGGAATCGCGAAGAGTGCGATGGGCGCTAAGGTTTCCCGGTTCATAAATGCATTTTTCGGCCTTAACGAAGTTGCACCTACTAAAAGCGAATACGGGATGTACGCCGCTAAGAGCGCGTCCTTTCGGTCTTCCGACCTGTCTCGTCAGGTCGGTGCCGCTTCATTTTCCGAGGAAGGAATGCTTCTGACGCAAGGCTGCAACGAGGTTCCTCGCGCATTCGGAGGCACATATTGGGATGGTGAAGAGCCAGATTTTCGAGATATCAAAATCGGATATGATCCAAACGATATTTTGAAGCGCGAGACCGTCCGGGACCTTCTCGAGCGCCTCTCGGACGCGGGGTTATTGTCACCTACCGCCAAAGCAGCAGGAGCCTCGGCAGAGTTCGTTGATAGCCTGTTGACAGCGCCCACCGATGACAATCCGAGCCCTGGTGCGGGATGTCTTAAGGGATCGTACGTGGGTGACCTTACAGAATACGGTCGCGTCGTTCATGCGGAGATGGGGGCGATATGTGATGCAGCTCGCGCAGGCATATCCCTTCGCGGAGCCGTGCTATTTGTCACTACCTTTCCCTGTCATAATTGCACGAAACACATCATCGCCGCAGGAATAAGGCGTGTGATATATATGGAACCTTACCCAAAAAGCAAAGCAAAAGAACTTCACAAGAATGAAATAGAGATCGAGAAGCCTAGTACCTCAAAGGTGTCATTTATGCCGTTTCTAGGAATTTCACCGCAGCGTTATAAGGACATTTTCCAGAAGAAGTCCCGAAAGACGCGCGGAAGGGCCAACAAATGGTATCGAGGTGATCCGCGGCCAATGATTGACGTCCTCGCCCCTACCTATACCGAGCTTGAGCAATTTGCTGTAGCGAACTTGCTGGGAGACGTTCAGTAGGTTTCGAATTATCGTCATCGTGCGCTTCAATGAAGAGGCAACCGGCGAGGTATCTCTGTATCAATTATGTGTTGCGCGATGGCGGGTACACTATCTCTGGAGACCAGTTCAAGGCCACCCGAATGAGCTTGGTCCGTTAGCTCCTCGACTACAGTTTGCACTCTCTGGTACTGAGCTTCAGTCATCTCTGGATCCGCTAGCGAGCGGTGAAAGACTATCATTTCATGTGAGCGGCTATCAAGCCGGCCCGTCTCTCGCTTAGCGTCTTGCTCTAAGTCCCACATAAGTCTCTTAACAACATCTACCGCACGCGCTGGCTGGGAAGAAGGCAGAGTCGCAAAATTCGCAACAAGCCGATTGCTCGAATAGGCTATGTAGACCTCCTGCGGCCTTATGCGAATCGCCCGTGAGTCGCTTCGGCGGATGTTCGTGTTGAAAGAATTCTCAAATGCAGGCTTCTCTCTGGAAAGCTCTTTCATGACTAAGATTGGGAGCCGATCATTGACTATTCGCTTACGAAGCAAGCGTTCTTCATGATCTTCGTCGGACATTACAGCACCCACATGGGTCATCCTCGGGCGCCCATCATGCAAGACGGCCGTGCCTTCGAGGGCTCTCCACGCCAGCTCTTCAACGGATACCGCTTCCCCTTTCTCAGGAGAGCCGTAACGCACACCTGAAACCAAATTCCCGTTATCGAGCGCCTCTGGGCCACGCCGCGAGATTTGTTCTCTAAGGGAGTCTAGGCCAACTCGAATTGCGAGTTCGGCAATCTCCGCCTCTTTTCCGAACAGGCAGCGTAACCGCCGTTGGACATTTGCGACTGCGAGGAAGTGCTTCTGGCCGTCCCACGCGGTGACACCGATGACGAATCGCTCTAGTGAGTCCGGATTGGGCTGGAAAAATATAGGCACCCAAGTTCCGCGGATCATTCCGTCACGGGACGGAAATGCACCTCTAACGAATGCGTCGCTGATCATACGAGCACCCCCAACGCGTCTGCGGAAAGTCTGGCAGTATGTCCCACACGCTCACGGAGAAATGCGTGGAGCGGTGCAGCGTCCCGACCTAGAAGGTCGTCAACAAAATTGGCTGCCGAAATAGACGGTACCTCATTGATGTCGAGGGCCCGGAACAGATCCGTAATGCGAGCGGCCGCCCTGCTTCTCTGCTCCGGCGAGAGTGCTGGCGTGAGCCATTGCGCTAGTCGATTTACATAGGGCGCCGAAGGGTGGAGGTCAGTGGGCGCCCAAGCCGGGCCGGTGAAGCTGTGTCCATGATCAATCAGCGTCACGCCGCCGCTACCACTTAGCAACAAATTGTTCATGTGGCGGTCTACATTCGCGATCCAAGTATCGAACGTGTATGCCGCGCCCAGTTGTTCCCATTTTCCAAGGTGCTTGGCCAACAGCTCTGAAGCGGGACCTTCAACATTTATTACCTGAGCGACAGTCTGAGAATGGACGTCAGCTGAGGCGTAGACGATGTGGCCCGTTCCGTCCGGCATTGGAAATTTGGACACTGGTAGGAGACCGCGCTCGACGAATGCAAGATATGGTTGAGGTATCGGGAGCCCCGCCGTAATTCCCAACGCAGCGGCTAAGAGCTCATTTGCTAACTGCCTTGCATCCAGATCTTTTAAGTATGCCCTAGCCGTTTCGTTGTGAGGTCCTAAAATAGTGCCGCGGTAGGTATCATTAACATTCTGATTCTTCCAAGGGACAGCGCCGTCTAGGACAGTAGCTTTCCTAACGATCAGTCGCGTTGGCTTAGCCATTTCTACACCTAGGCTGCTCTGAAGATGTTAGACTTAGCTCCCCCCATTTTGCAAGTAGAGAGGTCTGCGCGGGGGTCGGTTGGGCGTGCCCTTCCCCCACCCGCACTACCTAGCGCCCGCCCGGCTCAATCCGCCCACGCCTCCACCCTTAGCCCCTCGACCCGACCGAACTCCCCCACATTGCGGGTCACCACCGTCAGCCCCCGAGCCCGCGCCTGGCCGGCGATCAGCACGTCATTGTGTCCGATGGGCGTCCCACGCCGCTTGAGCTGAGCCTTGATCTCGCCGGCGGCGCGGGCGTCGTCTTCGTCGAACGGGAGCAATGGCAGGCCGATGCTTCTGACGATTTCCAGGCTCCGCTCCCGGCGCTGGCTCTCATAGGCGCCGGCATAGAGTTCATGCAGAACGATCGGGGAGAGGCCACTCTCGTGGCTGTGATGCCCCAGGTGGCGCGCCGCCACGCGGTCCCGATGGACCGTTATGGCGATGAAGATGTTGGTATCGATCAGATAGCGCACCGGCGCGATGCGCCCTCGCCTGCGCTCAGGCCCGGGCCGCGAGGGCCCCGCGCTCGAAATCCTCGTCGAGCGTACCCATGATCCGTTCGATCCACTCGGCACCCCCGGCCCCGCCGTCGACCGGCTCCAGAACGAGATTACGCCCCTCGCGCCGCACCCGAAGCTCGTCGCCATCGACGTCGACGCCCTCGGGCAGCGCGACGACCGGGCGGCCTCCTCGTCGGGTCACTTTGGCGAGATCGTTCATGGGCGACTCCTCGGAAGCATGGCTATCACTGCTCTGCTCGTTTTTCAAGCTGCCCATGCCAATCAGACATCGTTTTCCGAAATCTTCCTTCTCCGCCTGAGGCCTACAGAGGCTCCCAGCCTCGCCCGCGCCACGGCTCTCGCTCAATGCCGAAACCCGGCCATGCAGGGCCTCGCCCTTCCCCCCCGCTGACGCCCTTGCTAGAGCGCCCGCAACATTAGCCGGTCGGCGACATTCCCCGTCTGGCGACAATCCCTCGAAAGGCCCGCGATGACCGCCGTCGGCAACAACTCCCTGGGAACCCGGACCGAGCTTCAGGTCGGCCCGAAGCGCTACGCCTACTACTCCCTCTCCAAAGCCGCGGCCGCCCTCGGCGACATCTCCCGGCTCCCCTTCTCGATGAAGGTCCTGCTCGAGAATTTGCTGCGCTTCGAGGACGGAGTCACCGTCACCCACGCCGACATCCAGGCCCTCGTCGACTGGCAGAAGGAGCGCTCCTCCACCAAGGAGATCCAGTACCGCCCGGCCCGGGTCCTGATGCAGGATTTCACCGGGGTCCCCGCCGTCGTCGATCTCGCCGCGATGCGCGATGCGATGGCGAAGCTCGGGGGCAATGCGGCTCAGATCAACCCGCAGGTGCCGGTCCACCTCGTCATCGACCACAGCGTGATGGTCGACGCGTTCGGAACCCCGCAGAGCTTCGCCCGCAACGTCGAGCTCGAATATCATCGCAACATGGAGCGCTACGAATTCCTCAAATGGGGCTCGAAGGCGTTCAACAATTTCGAGGTCGTGCCGCCCGGCACCGGAATCTGCCACCAGGTCAATCTCGAATATATCGCCCGCGGGATCTGGTCGTCCGCCGATCCGTCGGGCGAGACGGTCGCCTATCCCGACACCCTGGTCGGGACCGACAGCCATACGACCATGGTCAACGGCCTGGGCGTGCTCGGCTGGGGCGTGGGCGGGATCGAGGCGGAAGCCGCCATGCTCGGCCAGCCGGTGTCGATGCTGATCCCCGAAGTGGTCGGATTCCACCTCACCGGCTCGCTCCAGGAGGGGATCACCGCCACCGACCTCGTCCTCACCGTCACCCAGATGCTCCGGGCGCGCGGAGTCGTCGGGCGCTTCGTCGAATTCTACGGCGAGGGCGTGTCGGCCTTGTCGGTCGCCGACCGCGCCACCATCGCCAACATGGCGCCCGAATATGGCGCCACCTGCGGCTTCTTCCCGGTCGACGGCAAGACCCTCGATTACATGCGCCTGACCGGCCGCTCGGACGAGCAGATCGCCCTCACCGAGGCCTATGCCAAGGCGCAGGGCCTGTGGCTGGAGCCGGGCGCCTATCACGAGCCGCTCTTCACCGACACGCTCGAGCTCGACATGGACAGCGTCGAGCCCAGCCTCGCCGGCCCCAAGCGCCCCCAGGACAAGGTCGTGCTGTCTCGGGTGGACGAGGAGTTCATCGCCAATTTCACCAGGGAATATGGCCACAGCCTCGCCGAGCTGGAGCAGCGCCACCCGGTCGCCGGCGATCCGGACGTGCCCGACATCGGCCATGGCGACGTCGTCATCGCGGCGATCACCTCCTGCACCAACACCTCCAACCCGGCCGTCCTGATCGCCGCCGGCCTCGTCGCCCGCAAGGCGCGGGCGAAGGGGCTCGATTCCAAGCCCTGGGTGAAGACTTCGCTGGCGCCGGGCTCCCAGGTCGTCACCGACTATCTCGACCGCGCCGGCCTTTCGGAGGACCTGAACGCGATCGGGTTCGACCTGGTCGGCTATGGCTGCACGACCTGCATCGGCAATTCCGGGCCGCTTCCCGAGCCCATCTCCGCGGCGATCGCGAAGCACGACCTGGTGGCGGCGTCGGTCCTTTCGGGCAACCGCAATTTCGAGGGGCGGGTGTCGCCGGACGTCCGGGCCAATTATCTCGCCTCGCCGCCTCTCGTCGTCGCTTATGCCCTGAAGGGCAGTGTCGCGGGCGACATGATCGAGGAGCCCTTGGGCACCGGCTCGGACGGCCAGCCGGTCTTCCTCAAGGACGTGTGGCCGACCAACGACGAGGTCCGGCGGCTGATCGACGCCCATGTCCATGGCGACATGTTCCGAGCCCGCTACGCCGACGTCTACAAGGGCGACGAACAGTGGCGCTCGATTCCCGTGGCGGGGGGCGAGACCTATGCCTGGTCGGCGGGCTCGACCTACATCCAGAACCCGCCCTACTTCGAGGGCATGACGATGACTCCGACTCCCCCTTCGGACATCGTCGACGCGCGGCCACTGGCGATTTTCGGCGATTCCATCACCACCGACCACATTTCGCCCGCGGGCGCGATCAAGGCCGACAGCCCGGCCGGAACCTACCTCTCCGAGCACCAGGTGGCGAGGGCGGACTTCAACTCCTACGGCGCCCGCCGGGGCAATCACGAAGTGATGATGCGAGGCACCTTCGCCAACATCCGCATCAAGAACCGAATGATTCCCGGCACCGAAGGCGGCCTCACCCGCCACGTCCCGAGCGGCGAGACCTTGCCCATCTACGACGCGGCGATGCGCTACAAGGCGGAGGGGACTCCGCTCGTCGTCGTCGCCGGCAAGGAATATGGCACCGGCTCCTCGCGCGACTGGGCCGCCAAGGGCACCAACCTGCTCGGAGTGCGGGCGGTCATCGCCGAGACCTACGAGCGGATCCACCGCTCCAACCTCGTCGGCATGGGGGTCGTCCCGCTCCAGTTCGTCGGCGACGTGCCGATCTTCGAGGGCACGGAGACCTTCACGATCACCGGAATCGGCGACCTCCAGCCGCGCCAGGAGACCCAAGTCCAGGTGACGAAGGCGGACGGGTCGACTTTCGCCTTCACCGCGCGAGTGCGGATCGATACTCTGAACGAGCTCGAATATTTCCGGGCCGGCGGAATCCTCCATTACGTGCTGAGGAAGCTGGCGGCCTGACCGGAGAGGCTGGCTCAATGATCGACCTGCTGCTGCTCGCGCTGCTCGCCAAGCCGGAGGCGAAATACGAGCCGCCCCCCGAGCTTTTCTACCATCAGGCCGTGTCCTGCGCGATCCTGGTCAAGCTCGAGGTCGGCAAGGAGCCGACCTCCGAGCAGTTCGCCGACATGATGACCTGGGGCATGATCATGGCCGATACCGGCCGCAAGGCGGGGCGCACCAGGGAGCAGGTCGACAGCGCGGACCTGCGGATCGCGGAAGGCTTCTACAAGCAGCTCAGGAAGATGAACCCCAAAGCATTTGCCGCCCAACGCTCCTATTGCAGGGCCATGTTCCATGCCGATCGACCTTAGCCACGAGATCGAGCACGGAATGGTCACCTACAGGGGCCTGCCCGCGCCGCACATTTGCGACTTCTGGAAGCGCGAGGATACCGCCGCCAATTACGACGACGGCTCCACCTTCCAGATCGGGCGGATCGACATGGTCGCCAATACCGGCACCTATCTCGACACCCCCTTCCACCGCTTCGAGGACGGCGACGACCTTGCTTCCGTCGGGCTCGAGCGGCTGGCCGGGCTGGACGGCCTTTGCGTCCGGGCCGAAGGGCTGGAGGCCGGCGCCGGACTGTTCGAAGGCCTCGACGTCGCCGGCAAGGCCGTCCTGGTCCACACCGGCTGGGACCGCCACTGGCGCAGCGAGTCCTATTATTCGGACCATCCCTTCCTCGCCGAAGCCGCCGCCCGACTCCTGGCCGAGCGCGGCGCCGCTTTGGTCGGAATCGACAGCTACAATATCGACGACACCCGAACCCGCGGCCGCCCGGTCCACACCGTCCTGCTCGGCGCCGGCACCCTGATCGTGGAGCACATGACCAATCTCGGCGCTCTTCCTCCATCGGGTTTCCGCTTCACCGCCGCTCCGCCCAAGGTCGCCGGAATGGGCACCTTCCCGGTCCGGGCCTTCGCCGAAACCGCCTGAAGGCGTTCAGGGCGGGGACAGTTTCGGCGGCCTAGTTCCGGGGGCGAAAGGAGAAGCCCGTCATGCTCCATTTCGTTCTCGCCGCCTTGCTCGCAGCGACTCCGGCCCCGGCCAATCCGCAGATCGACTATCCCGGCTTTCGCGAGCTCACGCTCAGCGTCGAGGACTATCGCCGCACCCGCCTCGTCGACTGGAAGGGCTTCGAAGCCGCGGCGGCTCAACCCGACGCGCTGATCCTCGACGCCCGCTCGGCCTCGGCTTTCGCCCGCGGCCACATCAAGGGCGCTGTGAACCTGCCCTTCACCGATTTCACCGACGAAAGCCTCGCCGCGGTCATCGGCGGGAAGGACCGGCCCATCCTGATCTACTGCAACAACAATTTCCGCAACGACGAGCCGCCCGTTCCCGTCAAGTCGGTGCGCCTGGCGCTCAACATCCAGACCTTCATCAACTTGGTCGGATACGGCTATGCCAACGTGCGCGAATTGAACGAGGTGGTCGACTTCAACGACCCGAAGGTGAGGTGGGTGAAGGGCTCGCTGTCCTGACCCTTCCGTCATGCTGAACTTGTTTCAGCATCCAGTCCGGAGACCCGCGGTGCGGGCGGAGACCTGGACCCTGAACGAGCTCAGGGTGACGGAGGCGCGCCGCCGCCGAGCGCAGCCGCCAGCCAATCCGGCCTCAACGCGGCTCCGAGATCGTCGACCCGCCGGTGCTCGACGGCCACGCCCAGCTCCGGATAGTGGATCCGGGTCCGCTCGCCCGGCGCGTCGGCCGGCACCACCACCAGCCGCCGGTTGACCTTCGAGCGGTAGTTCATCCGCGCCGTATTCTCCTGGCCGACATAGCAGCCCTTGGCGAAGCTGACCCCGTTCAGCTCGGCGGCGTTGCATTCGAGCCAGAGGATCTTGTCGTAGCCGAGCTCGGCCCGGCCCTCGGTCACTCCGAGCGAGAGCCGGTGGCGCAGCCAGCTGCCGGCCGCTTCCCCCGGCCGCCCGAGCCAGCGATGGCCGAGTTCGGGAAGGCGCGGATCCGGCGGCGGCCCTCCCGCCTTTCCCTGCGGGAAGGACCAGTGCACGGCGAGCGACGGATCGGGGTCGATCGCGATCTTGCGGCGCAGGCGGTAGAGGGCGAGGCGCTTCGCCAGGTCGGCCGACGCCTCGGACTCGCAATCGATCAGCACGTCGTCGCCGTCGGCCCACAGGATGAAGTCGAACAGGGCCTTGCCCTGCGGCGTCAGCAGCCCCGCCCAGAGCGGCCGCCCGGGCTCGAGCCGGCCGAGGTCGTTGGTGACCAGCCCCTGGAGGAAGCCGCGCACGTCCTCGCCGGAGAGCCGAAGCAGCGTCCTTTCGATCAAGGTGGTTCCCGTCATGCCCCTTTGATAGGGGGACGCGGTGACCGAACCAACCCGCATCATCCTCCGCCGGCCCGACGATTGGCACGTCCACCTCCGCGACGGCGCCATGCTCGATGCGGTCGCGCCTTCGACGGCGAGGCAGTTCGCCCGCGCCATCGTCATGCCCAATCTCGACCCGCCGGTGACGACCGTCGCCGCGGCTCGGGCCTATCGCGACCGGATCCTCGAGGCCGTCGGCGGCGCGCGCTTCACCCCGCTGATGACCTTCTACCTCACCGACGACGCGGATCCGGCCGAGCTCGCCTCCGGCTTCGAGGCCGGCGTGTTCGCGGCCGCCAAGCTCTATCCCGCCCATGCGACGACCAACTCCGCCTTCGGGGTCACCGCGATCGCGAACATCCGTCCCGCGCTCGAGGCGATGCAGCGCGTCGGAATGCCGCTGCTCATCCACGGCGAGGTCACCGATCCGGCCGTCGACATCTTCGACCGGGAGAAGGCCTTCATCGACCGGGTCTTCGCCGGGCTGCTGAGCGATTTCCCCGCGCTCAGGATGGTGTTCGAGCATATCACGACAGCGGATGCGGCCGATTTCGTGCTGGCGGCCGGCCCCAATATCGCCGCGACCGTCACGCCCCACCATCTCCACATCAACCGCAACGCCCTGTTCGAGCGGGGGCTCAGGCCCCATGCCTATTGCCTGCCGGTCGCCAAGCGCGAGGCCCACCGGCTTGCGGTCCGGCGCGCGGCGACTTCCGGCTCGCCGAAATTCTTCCTCGGCACCGACAGCGCTCCGCACGCCGTTGAGCGCAAGGAGGCGGATTGCGGCTGCGCCGGCATATTCAACGCGCCGTTCGCGCTGGAGAGCTATGCGGCCGCGTTCGAGCAGGAAGGGGCGCTCGACCGGCTGGAGGCGTTCGCGTCCGAGAACGGGCCTCGGTTCTACGGCCTGCCGCTCAACGACGAGCGGGTGGCGCTGGAGCGGAGGGAAACGAAGGTGCCGGAGGCGCTTCGGGCGGCGGATACAAGGGTGGTACCCTTCCACGCGGGGGAGACCCTGCGCTGGAGATTCGCGGGAGCGGCGTAAAATCCTCCACGTGCGCAGCATGGGGAGGCGGACAGGCGGAGCCTGGTGGAGGGGTAATTGGCAGGGAATCGGAAGGGTTGCGCGAGAACCGTCGAGGTCCGCGCCTTCTACCCCTCCACCATCCTTCGGGTGATCCCCCTCCCCATCTTCCGATGGGGAGGATGAACCCTATTGGATCGGCTGCAGGTTCACCGCCGCCGTCTTGCCGCGGCGGTCGACCTCGAGCTCGAACTCGACCCGGTCGCCCTCGTTGAGGCTGACCAGGCCGGCGCGCTCGACCGCCGAGATGTGGACGAAGGCGTCGGGCTGGCCGTCGTCGCGGCTGATGAAGCCGAAGCCCTTCATCGCGTTGAAGAACTTGACCGTGCCCTGGGCCTTCTCGCCGGTCAGCTGGCGCTGCGGCCCGCCGCCGCGATCGCCGAAGCCGCCGCCGCGCGGGCCGTCGCGATCGTCGCGCGGAGCCCGCTCCTGCACCGGCATCGGCTCGCCCTCGATCTTGAGGTCGGTCGCCGAGACCCGGCCGCCGCGATCGACGAGCGTGAACTCGAGCGGCTGGCCGTCGGCCAGGCCGGTAAGCCCCGCCTGCTCGACCGCCGAGATGTGAACGAACACGTCCTCGCCGCCATCGTCGCGGACGATGAAGCCGAAGCCCTTCTGGCCGTTGAAGAACTTGACGACGCCCTTGCCCTGGCCGACGACCTGGGGGGGCATTCCGCCGCCGCCGCCGCCGCCGCCGCGGAACCCGCCGCCGCCGCCGCCGCCGCCGAAGCCGCCGCCACCGCCGCTTCGGAAGCCGCCGCCGCCGCCGCCGCCGTAACCGCCGCCGCCGCCGCCGCCGAAGCGGTCGCCGCCGCCGCCGCCGCGATAGCCGCCGCCGCCGCCGGGTGCGCCGCCGAAGCCGCCGCCGCCGCGCTCCTCAAATCCGCTGAAATTCTCGTCTCCGAAACCTTCGCGCTTGTCTCTGCCGCGCCCGCCGCGCTCGCCGCGGCGCCCTCTGTCGAAACCCATGCCCGTCTATACTTTCCGCGCCCCTGCCTTCACGTGCAAACCACCGCGCGGGGCTGTCGCGCCACGGTCTCGTACGCCCCCTGAAATGGCGCACTGCCGAGTCCTATAGCTGAAAAACTTTGCAGCCGCGAGTCGCTTTTCGTGTTCGTCATGCCGGACTTGATGCGGCATCCACCTTGCGCTTTCGCAGCCGACGCTCAAGTCAGGTGGACCGCGGATCAAGTCCGGGGTGACGGTTCAGGCGAGGTGCTGGCGCCACCGGCGGCGCCCGGCCTCAATGCTTGCGGGCGACCTTGTGGTGGAGGAGGACGATGAGCGCTCCGATCGCGAGCCCGAGCAGCCCCGAGCCGAGCGCTCCGACCGACCATTCGAGAATCCCGCCCAGCGCCGGCACGGCGTGAGCGGCCGCCTCGCCGGCGTCGTGCAGCGCGTGGGCGATCGCTCCGAAGCCGAACACCTCGAGGCCGTGGACGATGATCCCGCCGCCGACCCAGATCATCGCCGCGATCCCGATCGTCGAGAGCGCCGCCATCACCTTGGGCATGGCGTGAACCAGCCCCCGGCCCAGCGCCCGGGCGCCGCTGCTCCGGCGCTCGGCCATGTGCAGCCCGATATCGTCCATCTTCACGATCAGCCCGACCAGGCCGTAGACTCCGACGGTGATCGCCACCGCGACCACGGCGAGGATCATCGCCCGGGTCACGAAGGGCTCGGCGGCGACTTCGGCGAGAGCGATCGCCATGATCTCGGCCGACAGGATGAAATCGGTCCGAACCGCCCCCGCCACCATCATCTTCTCATGGTCGGCGCTGCTCAGCTCGGCGGCGTCCTCGGCGAGGCTGTGCTCGCGCTCCGACACCGCTTCCCAGACCTTCTCGGCCCCCTCGAAGCACAGATATGCGGCTCCGAGCATGAGCAGGGGCGTGATCGCCCAGGGCAGGAAAGCGCTCAGCGCGAGCGCGGCGGGCAGAAGGATGAGCAGCTTGTTGCGAAGCGATCCCTTGGCGATCCGGGCGATGATCGGAAGCTCGCGGTCGGGCGTGAAGCCGGTGACGTAGCGCGGGGTCACCGCGGTGTCGTCGATCACCACGCCCGCGGCCTTGGCGCCGGCGCGCCCGGCCGCGGCTCCGACATCGTCGACCGAGGCGGCGGCGAGCTTGGCGATGGCCGCGACGTCGTCGAGCAGTGCGGCGAGACCGGAAGGCATGGGGATGAGGCTCCTGCTGGCGGTTGCGTCCCTGTGGCGGCGGGGAGCGCTTCGATCAAGCCCGCCTCTCCCCGTCATCCCGGCGAAAGCCGGGACCTCAGGTCGAAAAGTCTCGGCGGGTCTCCCCGAGATCCGGGCTTCCGCCGGGATGACGAAGCTCCACGCCACGACGGTCGTTGAGCGTTAAGGCGCTTCGGCCTATGCGCAAGGTCATGACCGTCCATTTCCATGAAGAGGACCTGCCCGAAGGCGTGCTCGCCCCCGGCCCGGTCGCAGTCGACACCGAGGCGATGGGGCTTCTGCCGGGCCGCGACCGGCTGTGCCTCGTCCAGATCGCCGACGGGCGCGGCGACGAGCATCTCGTCCGCTTCGGCCCGAACAGCGATTATTCCGCGCCCAACCTCAAGGCCGTCCTGGCCGATCCCGATCGGCTCAAGCTCTACCATTTCGCCCGCTTCGACCTGGCCATCATGCAGGCCTATCTCGGAGTCATGGCGGAGCCGGTCTACTGCACCAAGACCGCGTCGCGCCTGATCCGCACCTATACCGACCGCCATGGCCTGAAGGAGCTGATCAAGGAGCTGCTCCAGATCGACATCTCCAAGCAGCAGCAGACCTCGGACTGGGGGGCGCCCGATCTCAGCGACGCCCAGAAGGACTATGCCGCCTCGGATGTGCGCTATCTCCACCAGATGAAGGAGAAGCTCGACGAGCGTCTCGAGCGCGAGGGCCGGACGGCTCTGGCGCAGGCCTGCTTCGGCTTCCTGCCGCACCGCGCCCTTCTCGACCTCGCCGGCTGGGCCGAGATCGACATCTTCGCTCATGTCTGAGCTGGCGCGCGACCGGCGGGAGGCCAAGCGCGGCTGGGCCGCGCCCGGCGGAGCGCATGACTGGCTGATGCGCTTCCTGAAGGTGATCCTTCCGGCGGGCGTCGGGCTGCTTCTCGCCTATCTGCTTCTGTCGCCGCTTTCCAAGGAGAAGGAGATCAGCTTCCTCCTCGACAAGAACAAGGTCGACCAGGCGCGCGAGCGGATGAAGATGCAGTCGGCCGAATATCGCGGCCTCGACGACGAGGGGCGGCCCTTCACCATCCAGGCCGCTCAGGCCGTTCAGGCCAAGTCGAGCGTTCCGGTGGTCGACATCGGCGGAATGGCCGCTCGAATCGAGCTCAGGGACGGCCCGGCCCGGATCACCGCGGACCGCGCCCGCTACAATATCGAGACCCAGAAGGTCGACGTGCTCGGCCCGATCCTGTTCACCGCCGCCGACGGCTACCGGCTCGAGACGAGGGACGTCGACATCGACCTCAACAAGCAAAGTCTCGTCAGCGGCGGCGGAGTCGAGGGACGGATGCGGCTCGGCCGCTTCACAGCCCAGGGGATGACGGTCGACCTTCCGCAGCGCCGGGTGGTCCTCACCGGCCGTGTCCGCTTGCATATCGAGCAGGGGGCGCTCAGATGAGCGGAATGAAGCGCCTCCTTCCCCTGTTGCTGCTGGCCGCGCTGGCGCCCGCCTGGTCGCAGACTTCGGCCCTGAGGGGCCATAACAGCGACGCGCCGGTGGACGTCGCCGCGGACCGGATCGAGGTCCAGGACCGCGCCGACCGGGCCATCATCTCCGGCAACGTGGTCGTCCGGCAGGCGCA
>DASVUZ010000044.1:0-133459 GCA_036386795.1 Allosphingosinicella sp. | reverse complement strand
ACAATGACACCTTGCTGGCGGTGCTCGCGATCCAGTGGGCGCTGAAGGTCGGCTGGGAAGTCATTCTGACCCCGGTTACCTATGCTGTGGTCGGCGCGCTGAAGCGCAGCGAGGGCATCGACGTCTACGACCGGACCACCGACTTCACCCCCTTCCGCGCCCGCGTCTGACTGGCGCCCCGCCGCGCTTTCTGACAGGGATCGGGCGCACAGGAGAGGATTGCGCGGCATGGATTTCGATCTGACCGAACGGCAGGCTCATTATCGCGACCGGGTTCGCGACTTCGTCGAGAGCCGCATCCGCCCGCGCAACAAGGACTATAAGGCGCAGCTCGAGGCCGGCGACCGCTGGCAGCCGATCGAGGTGATCGAGGAGCTGAAGCCCGAGGCGAAGGCGGCGGGGCTCTGGAACCTGTTCATGCCGCCGGGCCAGGCGCTGCGTCATGTCGACGAGAGCTTCGAGTTCGAGGGCACCCAGCTCACCAACCTCGAATATGCCCTCTGCGCCGAGGAGATGGGCCGGATCGGCTGGGCGTCCGAGGTCTTCAACTGCTCCGCGCCCGATACCGGCAACATGGAGGTCTTCCATCGCTACGGCACCCGCGAGCAGAAGGAGCAGTGGCTTCGCCCGCTGATGAACGGCGAGATCCGCTCCGCCTTCCTGATGACCGAGCCGGCCGTCGCCTCGTCCGACGCGACCAACATCCAGTGCGAGATCCGCCGCGAGGGCGACGAATATGTGCTGAACGGCCGCAAATGGTGGTCGAGCGGGGCGGGCGACCCGCGCTGCAAGGTCGCCATCGTCATGGGCAAGACCGACACGTCCGCCGACAAGCACCGCCAGCAGTCGATGGTGCTGATGCCGCTCGACGCCCCCGGGGTCACCGTCGAGCGCGCGCTCACCGTCTACGGCTATGACGACGCCCCCCACGGCCACATGGAGATTGAGCTCAGGGACGTCCGTATCCCCGCCTCCAACATGCTCTTGGGCGAGGGCCGCGGCTTCGAGATCGCGCAGGGGCGCCTCGGCCCGGGCCGGATCCACCATTGCATGCGGACCATCGGAGTCGCCGAGGAGGCGCTGAAGGCGATGGTGAAGCGCCTCCAGTCCCGGACCGCTTTCGGCAAGCGCCTGATGGAGCACAGCGTCTGGGAGCAGAGGGTCGCCGCCGCGCGCATCGACATCGACATGTCGCGCCTGCTCTGCCTCAAGGCCGCCGACATGATGGACAAGGCCGGCAACAAGGCCGCCGCGGCCGAGATCGCGATGATCAAGGTCTACGCCCCCAACATGGCGCTGAGGATCATCGACGACGCCGTCCAGGCCCATGGCGGCGCCGGAGTGTCGCAGGATTTCGATCTTGCGAAGAGCTGGGCCGGGATCCGCACCCTCCGCCTCGCCGACGGCCCCGACGAAGTCCACAACCGCGCCATCGCCCGGATCGAGTTCTCCAAGCATGCGGTTTGAGGAAAGGCCGTCATTGCGAGCGAAGCGAAGCAATCCAGTGCTGCGCCTCCGCCCGCTGGATTGCTTCGTCGCTACGCTCCTCGCAATGACGGGGGTGTGACATGAAAGCCGCCCTCCTCCGCCAACCCGGCACCCCCCTCGCCATCGAGCAGGCGGTCCTCGACTCCCCCGGCCCGCGCGAGGTCCTCATCCGCACCGCCGCCTGCGGCCTGTGCCACAGCGACCTCCACTTCATCGAGGGCACCTACCCCCACCCCCTCCCCTGCATCCCCGGCCACGAGGCCGCCGGCGTCGTCGAGGCGGTCGGGAGCGAGGTCCGAACCGTGAAGGTCGGCGACCATGTCGTCACCTGCCTCTCCGCTTTCTGCGGCCATTGCGAATATTGCGTCACCGGCCGGATGTCGCTCTGCCCGGGCGGCGACACCCGCCGCTCCAGAGGCGCACCGCCGCGGATCACCGGCGAAGACGGGAGCCCGGTCAACCAGATGCTCAACCTCTCCGGCTTCGCCGAGGCGATGCTGGTCCACGAACATGCCTGCGTCGCGATCGACCGGGAGATGCCGCTCGACCGGGCGGCGGTGATCGGCTGCGCGGTGACCACCGGGGCCGGAACCATCTTCAACGCCTGCAAGCTCGTCCCCGGCGAGACGGTGGCGGTGATCGGCTGCGGCGGAGTGGGCCTCGCCACGATCAACGCCGCCCGGATCGCCGGCGCCGGGCGGATCATCGCCGCCGATCCCGTGCCGGAGAAGCGGGAGCTCGCCCGCAGGCTCGGAGCGACCGACGTCCTCGATCCGATGGAGGAAGGCGCCGGCGCCGCGATCGTCGAGATGACCAAAGGCGGGGTCGACCATGCGATCGAAGCGGTCGGCCGCCCCGCCTCCGCCGCGCTCGCCGTCAAGGCGCTCCGCCGAGGCGGCACCGCGACCATCCTCGGGATGATGCCGCTCGGCGAGAAGGTCGGCCTGGGCGCCATGGACCTGCTCTCCGGCAAGAAGCTCCAGGGCGCCTTCATGGGCGCCAACCGCTTCCCCGTCGACATCCCGCGCCTGGTCGACTTCTACCTTCGCGGGCTTCTCGACCTCGACTCGATCGTGGCCGAGACCATCCCGCTCGAGCGGGTCAATGAAGGCTTCGAAAGGATGAATCGCGGGGACGCGGCGCGAAGCGTGGTGGTGTTCGACTGATCGGGGAGGAGCGGCCCCACCCGTCATCCCGGCGAAAGCCGGGACCTCAAGACCAGAGGTCACGGCGGTTCTCCCCGAGGTCCCGGCTTTCGCCGGGATGACGTGAAAGGAAAGCGAATGTCCCTCTTCGACCTCACCGGCAAAGTCGCGGTCATTACCGGGTCCTCGCGCGGAATCGGCCGGGCCATCGCCGAAGCCATGGCGGACCAGGGCGCAAAGGTGGTCATCTCCAGCCGCAAGGCCGAGTCCTGCCAGGAGGTGGCGGACTCGATCAACGCCAGGCACAAGGACGCCGCCATCGTCGTCCCCGCCAGCATCTCCTCCAAGCAAGCCCTCCAGAACCTCGTCGACGAGACCCGCCGGCAGCTCGGCCGGATCGACATCCTCGTCTGCAACGCGGCCTCCAACCCCTATTACGGGCCGATGGGCGGGATCAGCGACGACCAGTTCCGCAAGATCCTCGAGAACAACGTGATCGCCAACCACTGGCTGATCCAGATGGTCGCCCCCGAGATGATCGAGCGCCGGGCCGGCTCGATCATCATCGTCAGCTCGATCGGCGGCCTCAAGGCCTCGGCCGTGATCGGCGCCTACAACGTCTCCAAGGCCGCCGACTTCCAGCTCGCCCGCAACCTCGCCGCCGAGTTCGGCCCCCACCAGGTGCGGGTCAACTGCATCGCTCCGGGCCTGATCCGGACCGACTTCGCGCGGGCGCTGTGGGAGAATCCCGACACCCTCAAGATGGTCACCGCCCACACCCCCCTCCAGCGCATCGGTGAGCCGGAGGAGATCGCGGGAGCCGCGGTGTTCCTGGCCAGCGACGCGTCTACATTCGTGACGGGACAGGCGATCGTGGTAGATGGAGGAAGCACCACTGGCGTAGGCCTCTAACCCGTCATCCGGGCGGAAGCCGGGCCTCGGGGAGGCCCGCTGAGCCCTTTTCTCGAAGAGGTCCCGGCTTCCGCCGGGATGACGGAGTAAAGCCATGAGACTCGCCGACAAGATCGCCATAGTCACCGGCGCCGGCTCCGGAATCGGCCGGGCCAGCGCGATCCGCTTCGCCGCCGAGGGCGCCAAGGTGATCTGCGCGGACCTCAAGGGTCAGGACGAGACCGCGGCCGCGATCGGCGACGCCGCCATCGGCATCCAGGCCGACGCCGGCATCGAGGACGACGTCCAGGATCTCGTCCAGTCCGCTCTCCAGCGTTTCGGAGGCCTCGACGTCTTCTTCGCCAATGCCGGCATATCGGGCGGCCTCGCCTCGATCTTCGAGCAGGAGGTCGCCGACTGGCAGGAGATCCTCCGGGTCAATTTGATCGGCCCGTCGCTGGCGATCAAATATGCCGCCCCGGCGATGAAGGAGAATGGCCGCGGCTCGATAATCTGCACGGCCAGCGTCGCCGGCCTTCGCGCCGGCGCCGGCGGCCCGGCCTATTCCGCTTCCAAGGCGGGCGTGATCAACCTCGTCCGGGTCGCCGCCACCCAGCTCGCCGGAGCCAATATCCGGGTCAACGCCATCTGCCCCGGCCTGATCGAAACCGGAATGACTCGACCGGTCTACGAATGGGCGAGAGCCGCGGGCAAGGAGGACCGGATCGGCCATCTCAATCCCCTGAAGCGCGGCGGAATCCCCGAGGAGATCGCCGCCGCCGCCCTCTTCCTCGCCTCAGACGAGGCCAGCTACGTCAACGGCCATGCCCTCGTCGTCGATGGCGGCCTGTCGATCTCCCACCCTTTCAACCACCAGGAATATGGAAGGACCGCCGTCTGATCGGCGCTGACGCCAATTATCGCGCCAGCCACCGCTGACGGGCCCATTCGTCGACGAGTCGGTCCGCCCGCGCCTTGCGCTCGGAACCGGGCTTGAGGTCGCGGTAGCGGGCGCGGGCGCCGGAATCTCCGAACCGCAATTCCTCGGTCTCGAGGTCGAGAGTCGTCCACACCGCGCCGGGCTCGACCATGCCGATCACCGCCGGCCGGTCGAGGGTCCCGATATACTGGAACACCCTGGCCTTGGCCGGCGGCGGCGCTCCGCCGGAAAGCGCTCGAAGGACGATTCCTCGGTAATCGGCCAGGCCGACGGGCCCGGCCACGCGCAGCGACGGGTCGCTGAGGATCAGCGGCACATGGGTCTGGGCGCGGTCGATGACGTGGCCGTGGCCGAGGAAGCCGTTCTCGAACAGAGCCTCGCCATGATCGCCGGTCACCAGGATCAGGCTATGGTCGTAGACGCCCTGGGCCTTGAGCCGGCGGATCACCTGGCCGACCACCCAGTCCGAATAGGCGACCGAGTTCCAGTAGGTGCGCTCCACCATCTCCCGGTTCGAGGCCTTTATCTCGCTCCTCTTCGCGAGCCGGCCGGGCAGGAAGCGCGGCATGTCCGGGTGGCTGTAGGGGAAATGGGCCTCCTGGATGTTGAGGTAGAGGAAGGTCGGCCGGGCCCAGTCCGCGGGCGATCGGAAATGGCGGTCGAGCTCGCGCAGGACGATCCGTCCGTCCAGCGCCAGGGAGCCGAGCGAGGCCGATTCATGAGCCCGCTCCGCCTTGAGCCGCCGGGCGTCCACGAACAGGTCGGCGCTGGCCTCCATGCCGACGGTCGCGGAGATGCCCCCGAAATCCTCCGGCGCCGCGGAGAAGACTCCGATCCGGTAGCCGGCGCCCTTCAGGTCCCGGAACAGCGAGGGTCCGCCCCGCCGCGGCTCCAGGGCGCCGGCGAAGATGCTGATTCCCGACTGGGTCGTGAATCCGACATGGCTGTAGGCCTCGCTTACCCAGCTCCCGCCGCGCGCAAGCGCTGTCAGGTTCGGAGTCACCAGCCGGCCGGCCACGACCTTGCCGACGGAGTCGCCGCGCATGCTCTCGAGGACGATCATGACCAGGTGCCTGGGCCGGGCCGGAAGCCTCAGCTCCGGCGCCGGCTCCGGCGCCCCGGCGAAGCGGAAGTCGCCGCCGAACCCGTCCTCGTCGACTCCGTTGTCCGGCACGTCGAGCGCGAGCGGGTGCCGCTTCGGATCGAACGGGGCGTCGTCGCGCCGGGCGCTGAACCAGCTATAGCCGTCGCCGTCGAAGTCGGTCGCGGCCTGGAGCCCTCGATTGACCGCCGCGAAGGCGTTGAACCGGCCGAGCCCGTAGCGCACGTCCGGGCTCGAGCCGGCGGCGAGCGCGAGCGGGACCGCAAGCGCGAGCAGCCCGGCGAGATGGCGCCAGCCGAGTCCGTCCTCGCCGCGCCTCCAGTCCGGAAGCCACCGTTTCACGAGCCCGAGCCCGGCGGCATAGGCCAGCATCGCGCCGGCCGCCGCGAGACCGAGCAGGGCTGCTTCGTCGAGCACGTAAAGCGCCGCGGTGGCGAGGCTTCCGCCGCCGAGATTGCGGATCAGCTCGAAGCCCATCGCGTCGCTGAAATAGGCCAGCGCCTGGAACTTGGCGACGAGCAGGGCGCAGCCGATTCCGACGGTGACGAACAGGAAGTTGAGGACGAACACCGCATTGGCCGCCCGCCGGCCATGAAGCGTTCGAAGGACGAGGAAGGCGGCGAGCACCTGCGCCGCCTGGACGGCCAGGAGCGCCGGCACGAAGATCAGCCATTCGCCGGCCTCGTCGATCGTCTTCGACTGCCCGAAGCCGCCGGCGAAAATGGCATGCTTGCGCTCGACCAGCGCCAGCTCGAAGCCGAGCGTGACGATGAAGGCTAGGGCAAGCGCCCACCAGGCCCTGAGGCGCGACATGCGCTCGGACTAGCAGAGCGGACTTGAGAAACGCCTAATTCGCCGCAAGGGCTGGAGCGGCGAACGTCTGAACAGACAAGTCCTCGTCATGCCGGACTTGATCCGGCATCCACCTTTTTTCCTTGGCTCCAGCGGGTTGAAGAAGATGGATCCCGGATCGGGTCCGGGATGACGATTCAACCTGAACGCTCGCCGCTCTAGGCCAGAAGCGCGACCCCCGCCGCGATCATCGCGAGCCCGCTGGCGCGCTGGATCAACCGGGCGGCGATCAGCTTCTCCGCCAGCACCAAGGCGGCGATGGCGGCGATCCACAGGAGATTCATCACCCCGCCGACGAACAGCAGAATCATCAGCGCCCAGCAGCAGCCGATGCAATAGGCGCCGTGGCGAAGGCCGAGCCGGACCGCGGCGCCGCGCTCGCCGCGAAAGCCGAAGCGCTGGATGAAGCGCATCGGCGACTGGCAGTGCGCCAGGCAGGAATCCTTGAGCGGAGTGAACTGATAGAGGCCCGCGGCGACCAGCAGGGCGCCGCCGAGCCGCGGCGTGACCGTCGCGGTCATCGGCGCCAGCAGGAGTGCTCGTTCGAGGCCCCATTGAAGAGCGGTCGCCGCCAGCGCGAAGGCGAGCCAGGCGATGAGATAGCCGGCAGCGAACCAGGCGGTCGCGGCGAAGGGCCTCCCCCGCTCCCGCGCCTGGCGGGCGACTCGCGCATGGATCAGGATCATCGGCGCCGCCGCCGGGATCATCATCCCGACCATCATCACCCACCACATCGTCAGCATGACCAGGAAATCGGCGGCCGACCAATGGCCGATCATTGGAGCCATCGCCTCCATCGAGTGCGCCGGGGCGGCGGCGAGCCAGCCGAGATAGGTCCAGCACAGCAAAGCCAGCACCGCGAGCGCCGCCGCGATCACCAGGCGGTCGCGGCGGAGGACCGATTCGAGAAGCTCGGAGCTCATCTGCGGGTGGAGCCTGACGACATTGACCAATCCGTCATTGCGAGGAGCGAAGCGACGCGGCAATCCAGTCTCCGAGACCGCTCTGGATTGCTTCGCTCTGCTCGCAATGACGCCACCGATCGACGCGGCTAATGGACCACTCCGCTCTCGGTGATGTGGAGCCGGGCGAATTGCGCATGCGAGTCGGCGAGGCTGATGCTCAGCGGAGCCTGGGTCTCGGCCCAGCCGCGGCCGATCTCGGCGACGTCATATTCGAAGCCCTGCGGAAGGTTGATTCGGGCGCGATGCTCCTCGCCGCTGACCGGGTTGCGGATCGGCTCGCCGCGGGCCTCGATCACTCCCGGCACGACCAGCCTCGCATTGCGCCCGTCGACGTCGACCTCGAAGTCGATCGCCGCGAAGATCGGCTCGTGGACCTTGGAATAGGTGGTCGCGAACACGGCGAAGAAGGTCGCCCCCGGAACCGTGTCCTCGCCGCTCATGATCCTGAGAAGCGCCTCGCGCTGCTCCGGGCTCGCGCGCTCGTCGACGATCGGAAGCGCCTCGCCGCTGCCCTCGTGGATCGGCCCCGGCCACGCCAGCACGACGGCGATCCGAAGGCCGTCCAGCCGGGTCTCGCCATGATGGCCCTCCTCGATGTCGATCGCCGCCACCGCCCGGCAATCGCCGTTGGTCGGAAGCGCGTTGAACTGGCACGGGCAGCCATAGGCGCAGTTGCAATGGACGAACTCGCGTCCCTTGAGGGTCCAGCGAACGTCGGTCATCAGCTTCTCCTGTCCAAGGCGGCGGCGACGCGATTAGCATCTTTTGGCGCGGGCGTCAGGTCGCGATCGACCTGCGGGCGCATCAGGCCGCCGGCGATACCTGCGCGGCGAACAGCCGCCGCTCCTCGCGCACCTGGAGGGGAGTCCTTCCGAGCACCTCCAGGAAGTTGCGGTTCATATGGCTTTGGTCGCAGAAGCCCGACGCCGCCGCGACCTCGGCGAGACGCTTGTCGGATCGGCGCAGGAGCTGAGCCGCGGCCGCGACCCGGTGCCTGCGGCGCGCGTCGGCCAGTCCCTCGCCCATCGCCCGCCGGTACGACCGGGCGACCCACACCGGGTGGAGGCCGACCCTGCGCGCCAGCTCGGCCGTGCTCAGAGTCGGGATGCCGCCCGTCTCCTCGCGAATCCGCTCGATCCAGGCCGGCGTTGCCGCAGGCGCCAGCCCGGAGGCGCGGCGGACGAATTCTACGGTGGCCTCCTTCAGAGCGGATTCGGGCCGGCCCGGCTCGTTCCAGGCCGCGGCGAGGCGCCTTGCGACCGCGGCGGCGCCGGCTCCCGTCCAGGCCGAGGATCGGCCCGATTTCAGGCCGGGCCCGCCGCCCAGCCATTCGGGGTCGAACTGGATCGAGAAGGTTTCGAGGCCCGACGGGCCGATTTCGTCGCCGTGATAGCTCCCGGCCGGATGCAGGATGGCGCAGGGACCGTCGAGTCTCGCCTCGCCCCCCTCGAACACCTCGCGGCCGCTTCCGACCAGCGCGATGGTTATGCAGGCCCAGTCGTGCTTATGAGTGTCGATCTTCTGGTTGCCCGGGTGCATGACCCGGCTCGCTTTGGCCCCGCCAAGGGTGCGCACCGCCACTTCGACGCCGTGATAGCGACGCCCCTCTTCCTCACCGCTCATCCGGCGCGCCCGACCCGTCATATGCAAAAACCAGCGCGAGTGTAGCACGTTAGCCATAAGCCGCAACGGCGCTGCCCCTTGCGCCGCCCGGGCCGGACCAGCCCTAGAAGAAGCCCGGGACCTCGCGCTGGGCCATGGTCGGGGCGGCGGGCGTGACCGGCTCGCCAGTGGAGGCCTTGCCGACCGACTGGGTGGTGATGCCTCCGCCTCCGCTGCCGCCGATCGGCGCGCAAGGGCGCCCGGCGAGGAAGTCGAGCGCGACCTTCACCGAGGCCTCGAGCGGATCCCCAAGCTGTCGGGTGAGGTCGTCCGGGGCCTGGCAGGTCGACTGGAACTTGGACGCGATGCCGTTGAAATAGTCGCCCTGCTTGTCCGCATTCTGGGTGTGGAAAGCCACCGCCCGAAGCCGGTCGTCGCACTGCGCGCGATCGAGGAAGACCTGCCCGACCGGCTTTCCGAACGTGTTGGTGCCGATCAGCGCCGCGTTCGCGCCCAGATAAGGGAGGACGGCGTTCATCGTCATCTCGCTCGCCGAGGCGGAGGCGCCGGTGCCGATGAAGGCGATCTTCGTCGACGCGATCGATTCCGGCTGCGGCGAGAAGTTCGCCGCCGCGTTGAAGCTCGACTTGGACGCCCGGTGCACCCTGAACTGGATGACGTCCGCCGGCGTGCGCTGCCCGAGCAGCAGGTTGTTCAGCAAGATCTGCGTCGCGATCAGGCCGCCGCTATTGTAGCGGAAGTCGACGATCACCTGGGTGATGCCCTGCGCCTTGAACTGCGCGAAGGCGCTTCGAAGCGCCGGATCGGCCGTGGCGATGAAGGTGCGCAAATTGACGTAGCCGACCTTCTTGCCGCCGTCGTCGATCACCTGGGCGCCGTAGCGCGAGGAGACCGGGGGGATGTTGAACTCGATCTTGCCGATAGTGACGTTGCGAGTGCCCGCCGAATCCTTGATTCGAAGCACCCGGGTCACGCCCGACGTGGGCGCTCCGAGCGCCTCGGAGAAGGCGGCGGGGCCGCCCGCCGCGAGAAGCTCGGAAACGGGCTTGAGATTGGCCTCGCTCGTGCCGACCGCCAGGATCTCGGCGCCCCGGTCGATTCCGGCCGCCAGCGCCGGTCCGCCCTCGAACGCCTCGGAGACGAACACCCGGCCCGCCAGGTCGTAGGAGAACCGCACTCCGAAGCCCGCGCTGGACCCCGAGTTGAAGAACGCATTGCTCTCCGAGAGCGACTCGGCGGCGGTGAAGAAGCGGTCCTTGCCCTGGGCTCGAGCCGGAGCGACCAGGGCGTCGACATAGGACTGGACGCTGGAATAGTCCGCGGGATTGACGCCAGTCGCCATCAATTCGGGGAACAGATACCACTCGTTGAGCTGGGCCAGCGCCCAGTTCTGCCGATCGAGCAGCGAGCAGACCGAGACGGACGGGGGAGGCGGCGGGGGCGGGGGCGCCGGGACCACTCCGCCGCCTCCGCCGCCGCCGCCGCCCCCGCCGCCGCCGCCACCGCCGCAGCTCGAAAGCAACGCCAGTATCGCGAGCGACGCCGAGAAACGCTTGTGAAGACCGCCGGCCCTCCGGCCCCTGGAACCTGTGTCCACCGCACCCTACTCCCGTTCCCGCGATGATACACTATCGCAGCCGCCCGTATTGGACGAATCGAACCTCGAGCGGCGCGGGGCAGGCGGAAAAAGGCGCATGCGCAACAGCTTGAGCCGACCCAAAATGCCGGCCGCCTGCTGGAAAAGAAGTCCGCCCGCTCATCGGATCTGCACAGCGGGCTTTCATCAAGGGGGCATGAGCCGACCTGCCGGATTTCCGCTCGCGAGCCGCGGATGGGCGAGAGCCGCCGCCGCCCTCCTCCTTTGCCTCGCCGGCCTTCTGGGCGTCAGCTGGGCGGCGGGCTCGATCATGACTCGCGGCGGTCACGCCGCGGTTCCGGCCGCGAAGCCTCCGGCCGTCGACTTCCACCTGATGACGGCCGACGGCAAGCGCCTGGCGGCGACCTACCGGCCCGGCCGGACCGGCCGGTCGCCGGCCGTCCTTCATCTTCATGGGGTCAAGGCCTCGCGGCAGGCCAGTGCGGCGAACGCGGCCTGGCTCGCTCGGCTCGGCTACGCTTCCCTGGCCATCGACTTCAGGGGCCATGGCGAGTCCGACCTCGATCGCCGCAGCTTCGGGCTCCGGGAAGCGAGGGATGCGGACGCCGCCTTCCGCTGGCTGAAGCGCCGTCAGCGCGGCTCGGCCGTCGCGGTCATCGGCACCTCGCTCGGAGGCGCGGCCGGCCTGCTCGGAGACAGGGGTCCCCTCCCCGCCGAGGCGATGGTCCTTCAGGCCGTCTATCCCGACATACGCCGGGCGATCCGCAACCGAATCGCCGCCCGCCTCGGCCTCCCCGCCGCCACGCTGCTCGAGCCGCTGCTGAGCTTTCAGTCCCTGCCCCGCTTCGGGGTCCCGCCGTCCCGACTGTCGCCGCTTCGGGCGCTTCGCCGCTATCGCGGCCCCGTGCTGGTCATCGGCGGCCTCGACGATCGCTACACCCCTGCGGCTGAGACGAAAGCCTTGTACGGGCAGGCGAGCCCCCGAAGCGAATTGTGGCTCGTCCCCGGAATCGGCCATGCCGGCATCGGCGACCTTGCCGACGAGGCCTATCGCCTTCGACTGAAGCTTTTCCTGGAGCGCACGATCGGCAGCCCCTGACCCGGCCGGAAGGAATGATCGGAAGCCCGGGTCACGCGTCGCCGGGAGGCTTGCGAAGCAATTTCAGGTCGCCGGTGGCGGCGCGGAAGCGGTCGAGCGCGGTGCCCAGGCCGGCGCCGCGCCGCGCCGCCTCCTCGACGTCGCGCGAGCGCTCGGAGAGGCGGAGGAGCCCGAGCAATCGTCGTCACACACCAATATTACCCTACGCATACCATTCCACCGATGCCGTTCCCGAACGCCGCCCCACGAAGCACTTCATTATGACGTCCCGAAGCTGACCCCAAGTTCCGTTCCGAAAGGTTCGCCGACCCGCCCCATGAAGCCGACACGCCCCCTCGACGGCCCTCCGCCGCGGATTGCCCGGCCCGCGTCAGCCCGCGCACCCGCCCGGGACGGGGCCGAGCCGCTCGCCTCACCTGCCGGGGGCGTTGGGAGCGGCGGACTTCCCGGCGATCTCCCGCATCCTCCGGTCGATCGCCTCGCGCCCGATCCACCGCCCGCGCATCACCACCCCGGCGAGCTTCGAGGCGGCCGAGACGTCCTCGAGGGGGTTGGCCTCGACGAGCAGCAGGTCGGTCCGCTTCCCCACCTCGATGGTTCCCGCCTCCTTGGCCTCGCCGAGATATTCGTAGGGGATCGTCGTCGAGGTCCGGAGCGCCTGGAAGGGCGTCATCCCGACCGCGACGAATTCCTCGAGCTCCTGGTGCACGCTGAATCCGGCGACGAGCCGGGGCATCAGCGAGTCGGTGCCGGTCATCAGCTGCCCGCCCTTGTCGTGGAAGACCTTGGTGAACGGCCTCTGGAACTTCTCGAAATCGTCGCGCAGCTTGGTCCGGTCCGCCGGCGATATCCCCTTGTACATGTTGGCGATGAACGACCAGATTTCCCTCTGCATCGGATGCGCGGCATAGGCCGCCTCGGGGCGGGAGAAGAGCCCGTCGGGATCGGAGAATTCGTCGAGGATCCGCCGCGTGGTGACCAAAGTCGGGGTCATCCACACCCCTCCGTCCGCGATCCGGCCGGCGAAATAGTCGACCTTCCCGGCCGAATAGTCGCCGTGGGCGTGCTTCGCCACCTCCTCGGTGTGAGCGATCATCTTCTGGCCGGAGTCGACCACATATTCGACGGAGAGCGCGTAGGGGATGTGCCCGATCACATCCATGCGCTGTTCCCTGGCGGTCGCGACGACGGCGTCGTAGGATTCCTTGTTGAGGAAGGAATAGACCTTCATCTTGTCGAAGCCGTCGGCCTTGGCCTTGAGCGTTGCGGCGCGGGCCTCATCCGCCGTCGCGACCCAGTCGGCCAAAGGCGGCGGCCAGGCCTTGCCCGGACCGTCGATCATCCGAGCCAGCACCAGCCTCGGCGCGAGCATCTCCCCCTCGGCGATCCGCCCCCGGACCGGAAGCAGCTCGTGGGTCCCCGAAAGCACCTGCACCGTCGTCACGCCGTTGGCGACATAGGGGAAGAGGAAGTCCTCGAACGGCGTGTTCCTGGCCGCCGCCTTCGACTCCGGGCTGAACAGCGCGTTCCACGATTCGCCCTCGACATGGACGTGCATGTCGCTGAGCGCGGGCATCAGGAAGCGCCCGCGAGCGTCGATCCGGACCGCCCCCCGGGGCACTGCGACCCGCGACGCCGGCCCGACCGCCGCGATCCTCCCGTCGACCACCACCACCGTCTGGTCGGCGAGAACCCGCTCACGGTCCATCGGCACGACCGAAGCGTGGACGAACGCGACGGCGTTCGAGCGCCTGTCCTCGCCGCTGGCCGGCCCGGCGCAGAGGCAGGCGGCCGAAATCGCGAAGGCGACAGTGCGAAGGATCGGTGACATGGATTGGCCCTTTCCGAAGCGGTCCGGCCCTGCCTTGCCCGGCAGCCCGGCCGCGAAAAGAGGCTTTTGCGCGAACGGTGCATCCGCTTCGCGAACCGGGCAGGGGAGTGGTCCGAGCAGGCTTCGCTTGGCCTCCCGAGGTTGACGGCGCCGCCCGGTCAGCTCCTCAGAGCCGCGTCGACCAGCGCCCGAACGTGCGGATGATGCGGTTCCCAGGCGCTCCAGACCGACTCCGCCCATCGCCGGACCTCGCGAGCGTGAGCCGTCGCCCCGTCCGCCGCGAGGATGTCGGTCACCCGGACCTCGCCGAGGCTCGGGGGCGGCTCGAGCCAGCGGAACCGGTCCTCGAAACCTTCGGTCAGTTTCGCGATGTGGCGCCTCGCGAAGTCGCCGGTGCAGCCTCGCTCGATCACGAGGCAGAGGCCGGCGAGATGGACGTTGATCGACTGGATCGTTCGGCGCTCCGGCCGCCCCGGATGCTGGGCGCAATAGGAGTCCACGGTCTGGCGGTGCGCGGCCATGTAGGCGCGATCGCCATATTCCCTGGCCAGCAGCTCGCCATAGGCCGCCCAGCAGGACGCGGAGCCGCCGAGATAGGCGTGCCGCGGCCCGTCGCTTCGAGGCAGCGCGACCTTGCAGTCGGGACAGGTTTCGAGGCCGACCTTCACCATGGCTTCCCGCCTTTCGCGCCCACCGGTTGCGACTCTTGGGTCGGCGAGCCGGCCCTGGCGAGCCGTTTCTCCATCTCGAAATTGTGGATCGGCACATTCCCCAATTCGAAATCGCGGCGCTTCAGCAGGACGAAGCCTTTCTTGAGGAAGAAGCGCCGCGCCGGCTCGCTCGCTTCGGCGAACAGGCGGTTCATCCCCCGCTCGACCGCGGCCTCTTCGATCCGGTCGTAGAGGATGGACGCGACCCCGGTTCCGGCCACGTCCGGCCGGCAATAGAGATGATCGATGTGGCCGTCGGACTCCAGGTCGGCATAAGCCAGCGGCCGGTCCAGGGCGTCGACGGCGACCAGGAGCAGGCGGCCGTCGCCGGCCTGGCGCAGGAAAGTCTCGGGGCCGGGCGGCGCCGGAGCCCAGGCGCCGACCTGCTCCGCGGAATAATGGAGCCGACCGATCCGATGCACGGCCGAGTGGAAGATCCGCGACAGAAACGGGGCGTCGTCGGCGCGGAAGGGTCTCACGATCATGGCCGTTCTTATGTCGCCGGGCCTCTCGGCGGCAATCTCCGCCGGGCGCGGCCCGGACATTCGGCTTGCCCCGCCGGCCGGGCCGTGCTCCTCGGAGGGGATGGCGATCGGGGCGATCATGGTCGACGTCGACGGAGTCCTGATCGCTCATCCCGACGCGAATGGCTGGAGCGCGCGGCTGGAGCGCGATCTCGGCATCCCGGGGACGCGGCTGCAGGAAGCTTTCTTCGCCCGGCACTGGGACGAAGTGGCGAACGGGCGCGCGGCGCTGAGAGAGCGGCTGGAGCCGGTCCTGCGCGAGATCGCGCCGGACGTCGGCTGCGAGGCGCTGATCCGCTACTGGTTCGAGCACGATGCCCACGTGAACGAGGATCTGTGCCGCGAGCTCGCCTCGATCCGGGCGAGCGGAATCGAGGTCCATCTCGCCACCGTCCAGGACCATGAGCGCGCACGCTTCCTCTGGGACGACCTGGGCTTCCGCGACCGGTTCGACGGCCTCCATTATTCGGCCGAGCTCGGCTGCTCCAAGCCGGAAGCCGCCTTCTACGAGCGCATCGAAGCCCGAACCGGCTTCCGGCCATCGGAGCTGTTCCTGATCGACGACAGCCCCGCCAACGTGGCGGCGGCACTCGCCCGCGGCTGGAGCGCGGCCTTGTGGACAGGAAGAGAGTCCCCGCGCGCCCTGATCCCGAACGCGGCCCCCTAGCTTCCGGGAAACCGGGGGGCAAACGTCGTCCCGGACTTGATTGATGAGGCACGCCATGCCCCTCGGCACGGGTGAGGAGGTCAGGGGAATCCTCACCTCATCAATGGACCCATCTTCTTCCTCCGCTCGTAATTCGGTGACAGTGCACTTATTTCGGTAATTCGGTGACAGTGCACTTATTTCGCGATCGAAACCCGGTTGCCGGAGCCTCGCCCGACCGGGCCGAACCGTCATCCCGGACTCGATCCGGGATCCATCTTCCTCCTCCCGCTCGACCCCGGAATTAGTGCACTGTCACCGAATTTCCTGTCACCGAATTTCGTCACCGAATTTCCACCAGCCGCCCGTGTGCTTGGCAATCTTTCGATGCCTACCGCGTTACTGCCTGCTGTCCATTGAGCAGTGATGGGTCCGGATCGTTGCCGATAGACAGGGCGCCGGCGGCAACTACCGCTCCTAAGCACATCACCAGGATCGGGATAAGCTTCAAGCGGGCGTAAACATGCGCACCGATGCTCACTCCGGCGCCCCGCAGGCCATGCTTCTCCAGCGCTTCACTGCGAAGCGTAGTGGGGCTCTTGGCGTCGCCCCATTGTATGAATTTATCTTCTATTTCTCGCCTTACCTTTCCAGCCAGGGTGGTGTGGTACCTGTTGCCCAGCTGATGGGCGCTGAGTAAGGCTAGATTCGCCGCGCCAATGAGGCCGACGACCACGCCGGCCCACCAATTTTGATAAACGAGTGTGCCGCCGTCGATCGCCAGCCCCAACACGGCGGCCGCTGCCGCTGTTAGAAACGTCGTTGCAGCGGTCTGACGCGTCTCATGTTGCCGCGCCTGCGTGTACTGCTCGTTCAGGTACTCCAAGAGGAGATGTGAAGCTTCCATGCGGGTCCTCCACGACTACACCCGCGTCCCATACCAGAAGCAGGCTGGCGGCTCACCTGGTTGTGGACCCCGTGGCATGCCAAGGACGAGGCGACCTGTCAGGAAAACCGTGACCGTATACATTTACCGCCGCACCGGGCGGCAAGGGCATCCGCCTGTAAATGTAAACTGTCACCTATCCCGCAGGCTTAGCGGCACCATCCCCGACAGCCTCGGCGCCTTTGCGTCTTAGCTTGAACCAACCCCCGCGCTCGAGCCCGCACCGGCCATGAGCCGGTACTCCCCAGCAGCCGCTGAACCCTTCCCTCTGCCCGATCGAGGCCCAACGCCCAACGGTTGACGTCCACGTCAACGCGTCGCATTGCGCCCACCGAAGGAGACCCCGCCCCATGAGCCCGATCACCACCCGCCGCCACGGCGACATCCTCGTCGTCGCCTCGAACAACCCGCCGGTCAACGCGCTCGGCCATTCGGTTCGCGAGGGGCTGGTCAAGGCGATCGAGGAGGCGGAGGGCGACGACGCCGTCAAGGCGGTGGTGATCATCGGCCGCGGCCAGACCTTCTTCGCCGGGGCCGACATCAGCGAGTTCGGCACTCCCAGGAGCTTCCAGCCGCCGATGCTGCCCCAGGTCGTCGACATCATCGAGAATTGCTCCAAGCCGGTCGTCGCCGCGCTCCACGGCACCGCGTTCGGCGGCGGCCTCGAGGTCGCGCTCGCGAGCCATTACCGGGTCGCATCGCCCTCGGCGAAGCTGGGCGTTCCGGAGGTCAAGCTCGGCCTCCTTCCCGGCGCCGGCGGAACCCAGCGGCTGCCCCGCGTGGCCGGCGTCCGCAAGGCTCTGGAGATGGCCGCCACCGGCAACCCCGTCTCGGCGAAGGAGGCCTGTGAGGCCGGCCTGGTCGACCGGCTGATCGAGGGCGAGCTCGAGCAGCACGCCGTCGCCTTCGCCGACGAAGTGAAGAACGTCCGGCCGATCCCGAGGTCGAGCGAGCGCGGCGAGAAGCTTGAGGAGGCGCGCTCCAACCCCGCCTTGTTCGACGAGTTCCGCAAGGAGAATGCCCGCAAGTTCAAGGGCTTCGAGGCGCCCGAGAAGAACATCCAGGCGATCGAGGCCGCGGTCTCCAGGCCCTATGCCGAAGGGGTGCTGGAGGAGCGGCGGTTGTTCATGGAGCTGATGAGCGGGACTCAGGCGAAGGCCCAGCAATATTTCTTCTTCGCCGAGCGGCAGGCGGCGAAGATCGACGGGCTTCCCGAAGGGACGAGCCCGCGCCCGGTCGAGCGCGTAGGCGTGATCGGGGCCGGAACGATGGGCGGCGGGATCTCGATGAACTTCCTCAGCGCCGGGATCCCGGTGACGATCGTCGAGACCGGCCAGGAAGCGCTCGACCGCGGC
Organism: Allosphingosinicella sp.; assembly: GCA_036386795.1. Classification (GTDB taxonomy): domain Bacteria; phylum Pseudomonadota; class Alphaproteobacteria; order Sphingomonadales; family Sphingomonadaceae; genus Allosphingosinicella. Next base: position 115,745 of record DASVUZ010000044.1, on the reverse strand, counting down.
ACCGGAGTGATGCGCAGGAATTACGAGGCCTCCGCCGCCAAGGGCCGGATCACCGCCCAGCAGGCGGAAGGCGCGATGGGGCTCCTGAAGCCGACGCTCAGCCTCGACGACCTCGCCGATTGCGACCTCATCATCGAGGCCGTGTTCGAGAATATGGACGTCAAGAAGGAAGTGTTCGGAAAGCTCGACCGGATCGCCAGGCCCGGCGCCATCCTCGCCTCCAACACCTCCTACCTCGACATCGACGAGATCGCCGCCTCGACCTCGCGGCCCCAGGACGTGGTCGGACTCCACTTCTTCTCGCCCGCCAACGTCATGAAATTGCTCGAGGTCGTCCGCGGAGCCAGGACCGCGCCGGACGTGCTGGTGACCGCGATGACCCTCGCCAAGAAGATCCGAAAGGTCGCGGTGGTTGCGGGCGTCTGCTACGGCTTCATCGGCAACCGGATGCTGATGCCGCGCCAGGTCCAGTCCAACCGGCTCCTCCTCGAGGGCGCGACGCCCGAGCAGATCGACCGAGTCCATGTCGACTTCGGAATGCCGATGGGCCCCTTCCAGATGGCCGACCTCGCCGGAGTCGATATCGGCTGGCACCGCGACCCGAGCCGGATCGAGAATGTCCGCGACGCCCTGTGCGCCGCCGACCGCTGGGGCCAGAAGAAGGGCGCCGGCTTCTACGATTATGACGAGAAGCGCCGTGGGAGCCCCTCCCCCGTCGTCGCCAGGATCATCGACGACTTCCGAGCCAAAGAGGGAGTCCAGCCCCGCGAGATCAGCGACCAGGAGATCGTCGAGCGAACCCTCTACACGATGGTCAACGAGGGCGCCCTGATCCTCGAGGGCGGCTTCGCCCAGCGCGCCTCCGACATCGACGTCGTCTGGGTCTACGGCTACGGCTGGCCGGTCTGGCGAGGCGGCCCGATGTTCTGGGCCGACACCGAGGGGCTGCCCAGGATCGTCGAGGGCCTGAGGCGCCAGCAGGAAAGGCTGGGAAGCGACTTCACCTTGTCGGACCTGCTGGTGCGCAAGTCGGAGGCCGGCGAGAGGCTGGCGCGGTGACGGCCGTCATCCCGGCGCAACCCGGGACCTCGGGGAGACCCGCGGGGACCTTCCGACCCGAGGTCCCGGCTTTCGCCGGGATGACGATCCTGGCCAAAGGCCTCGTCCCACTCCTCCTCCTCGCCGCCGCCGCCTGCTCCAAGGCGCCCGACCCCGCCGGCGGGACCGGCGCCGCCCAAGCCGCCGCCGTCGACGAGGAGTCGGAGAAGCAGGCGATCAGGGACGTCGTGGCGGGCATGGAGGCCGCCTGGAACCGGGGCGACTTCGCCGGCTACATGAAGGGCTTCAAGAGGCCCGACGTCGTCTTCGTCTCGAGGGGCGAGTTCCAGAAGGACTGGCAGGGCACTCTCGACCATTATGTCCGCGACTATGGCGGCGACCCCGAAAGGCGCGGCAGGCTTCGCTTCTTCGACCTCAAAATCGAGCTCCTCGCCCCCGACTCGGCGATGCTGATCGGCCGCTACCGGCTGGAGGGCGGAGGGCGGCCGCAGGACGGGATCAACACCCGCCTGTTCCGCAAGGTCGAGGGCCAGGGCTGGGTGATCGCGATGAACCATGTCAGCTCGAAGGAGCCGCCCGCCGCGCCCGTCGCTCCGGCGGCGCCCGCGGCGCCCGCGGGGCGCTGAGCGCTCAGCCCGCCGCCGCCGCGGCCGGGGAATGTTCTAAACGCCGCTTACGTCTCCGATCAGCGGCTACTCATCACCTTCCCGTTGCCTTATTCGGTGCCATTCAAATTCGTCTAGTCCTACTCGGGCGAGATTGGCGGCAAAAGCTTGAATGAAGCGGACAGCGTGCATAGCTTTGAGCTCCCCTAGCCACCGAAAACGAACCATAATCGCGCCAGGGGGCAGATCAGCGACACTCTCAAATATCGCATCGGCTCCATGCAATGTTGCTCGGATACTGCCTTCGGCGTCGGGAGTGAAAAAATATGTTACGAGGTTAGCTCGCTTTTTCTGCAGAAATACGGATCGACTTTCGTCACCATCGGGCAACACGATTTCGGGCTGCTTGTCGTTCTGCTCCAATTCGGCCAGCAGAAATCTGCCTCCGGCCGTCGGGATACGGGTGCTGTCGCAATAAGGCGTCAAGCAAATCCAATAACGGCTTTCACTTTCCAACAGGGAACCGAGCCGCAGTTTCGGGATGGTATCTGGATCGTCAGCTCTCACCGAAGCAGCATCTCGCTTCAGCTTGGTCCGGATGGCAAACCGGGCGTGATGTGTTCGGCTCTTCGCAATATCACTGTCAGCGAGCCGGTAGAGACGTTCGTGAAATTCCTTCTTCAGGGCGTCTTTGAATTTTGTCAGAGTGTCAGCCTGACCAACCGCAGACGCCAGCCTAGGGATTTCAGGCTCAAGGGACGATATTCCGTCTTCGACGAGTCGGCAGGCACGGTCGAGATCAAGTTTGTCTAACTTCCCCCCGTTGCGATCGAGCATGAGGGCGGGCTCCAACCCGCCTTCCATACGATGCTCTAGGTATTGCTTCACTTTTTCTGCGGACAAATAGTCCCGGACAATTCGATCGATCGGAACCTGCGCATCCAGCTCTGCCATGATTAGGTCGGCAGCAAATTGCTCAGCATCACCCGGGACGCGCAACAGGGCTCGGTGGGTCAAGAAAGGAGCATCCAGATCTTTATCAAAACGCGCGAGGACCCGGTGCGTATGCTGTCGCAACCCTGCAATCGCGGCCAGGGTTGCGTTGGGCAACAATCCGCCGGTGAATGCGGCGAACTCGCCGATCAGGCGTGCTGGTAAACGCTCAGGAGGCACTGCAAGGCCTCCTTCCTTCTCGTCTGCGCCTTCTTCTAGCTTTGTGAGGAAAATAACTTTGGCATTTCCCGCTTGCAGCGTGATGGCGTTGGGAATTTTTTCGAACCTAGGATGAGCGCCCGCAAGTTCTTCGCTGATCGGCGAGAGCTGAGTTCGCCCGGTATAAATCACTATGAGCCGCAAGCGCCCGCCAGCCCTCTCATCAAGCTCAAGTAGTCGAAGGGTTACCCTGGTTGCCAGAGTGCCCGAATCCTCCATGTGCCAGTCCAAAACAACGATATCGGCCCGGCTCGAAGCCTGAACTATCTCGTCTTCGAGGCGCTCGGCGGCTGTGGGCTTGAGGACACTGCAAACTAGGCCCGCCTTGGCAAAGGCACTGCTAATCGCGCCGGCATCAAGCGGGTCGTCAGAAGAGCCTTCCGCTACTGTTGGGTGAGCCGATGCATCCGCACTGTGGAATGCATCTGGCTCGATTAAGGGCGCAGCTTCATCGGCCGGAGTTACCTCCGATGTCGCCAGATCGTATGTGGCTTTGTTGTCCACGACCACGATCGTTTGAAGGAACGTAGCGGCAGCCCGTCTCGAAACATCATCGAACGCCGTCATAGCGCCTCATCTTCGTCCCCCTCTGTTGCGACGGTTTCAGAAGGAACGTAGATGCGAAACGTCCCCCCCTTTCCCCGTTCGTACGGATCGAGTCTCATCACATAACCCGCCTGCTCGAGCAAAGAACGAGTGATATAAAGTCCCAGCCCACTGCCGTTAGGCTTCCTCGAAAAGCCTGGTTCAAATACGGCATCCTGATCCTCCGTTAGGACTCCAGGACCGGTATCGGAAATGACAAAGGCTCCCCCGCAGTAATCGAGTACGATTCTCTTTGACCTTGACGCGTGGCCCTCCCGGACAATCTGATCCCCGGTGTTAAGCCAGAAGATTGCGTTATCAATCAAGTTCACAAACGGCGGGTAGAGTGTCGAAACATATTCAACGACTTCCACGTTCAGGAATTCAGCCGTAGGATCAAGTTCTATCCCATGACGCCTTATCCGATCTCCGAGTAGCTCGCGGATGTACCCGTAGATGTCACTTCCTGCGATGACCGTCTTGGTTTGTGTAAGACGTCGGTTAAGCGGAGCGAAGAGGGACAAGTAGCTGTCTAAGTGGGAGTAGCTACGGTCTATGTCCTGATAAAGTGCCTGGAGTGGCTCGTTTCGATCTGCCCATGGCTTTAATTTTCGAACATTGTGGCGAACGCTTCGGATGACCGCTTGGAATTCATGATGCACGATACCGATAGCCATGCCCATTTGGGCGAGCTGCAGACTCTCCAGATCGCGCTCGCGACGCTCTTCCAGTTCCCCCTCAAGCGCTTCGAGGACTTCGTCTCGCTCCAGCGCCTCCGGCGTTGCGGCACCTTTTAGCTGATCTCTTAGCTTCTGAAGCAATCCTGCTTGCTCCTCGGCTGCCTCAAGAATCTCGTTCTCGAACCGCTCACGGGTAGTCCTCAAATTTTCATCCGAAAGGGCGCCTTGGTCGATATGTTCAAAATCTATCAGCGTGGTTTTTATGGTGGCGTCAACAGTCTGGAGCCCCGTACGAGCGACAGCTAGTGCCCGCTCTCTCAGGTCTCCTAGATTTCGGTGAACCTCAGATTGGAGGGAACGCGCGCGGCGTCGCTCTCTCTCACCTAGATCTTCCAATACCTCCACAACCATTTGTCGGACGTCCAAAGGCAGGTCTAAGCGGCGCGCCGCGTCGCTAGTCAACTTCTCAAGCCTGGCAAGACCTGGATTGAAGAGATCCTCCTGCAGCCTCTGCTTCTCAACCTGGTACCGAGACCACAAACGAGATAATTCCCTCGTCAGTCCGACTGCCCGAGGACGAGTAATTGTAGCGGCCCGCGCGAAGTTCTGAATTTGTTTTCGCGCTTCACGCATCAGGTCGGTTAAACTTCCGACCGTAAGGTCCTGTGCCGACGCATTGTTAAACTGCTGTTCAGCAGTATCCACTGCCGTGGCGATCTCTGCTTCAAACCACCGCTCATTAACCCTCTCGAAAAAGACAGTTAAGCTCCGCTTTAGCTCCTCTCTTCGTCCTGTAATCTGCTTACGCCTGCGCTCCAGCAATTCCTTTTCTCGTGATACTCGACTCTTCTCATGTGAATAAACGTCAGCCTGGACACCTTCCTCTCGAAAGAAATCGGCGGCAGTCTGAATAAAAAAGTTCTCCAAAATACTTTTAAACTGCCGATAAGCCCTATTTTCTTGGAAGCCTTCACGCCCGGCCTTTTCCACCAGGTTCTTATTCGCATGACGTTTTATTTCGACGACACCGAATATTCGCCTGTAGGAAAAGAAGTAGTATCCAGCGTGCCTCGTCCGACGATTTTCCATGTCAAGAAAGTCGTAATCAGAATCGCCATAGGGCAGAATTCGGATTCCATCGCGATAAATATAAAGGCCTCCAATCCGATTTAGCTTAGCGATTATTGCGTTCCAATCATCTCGGGGAAGCCGGCTTTCGTTAAATGTTCCCTGTACGTAAGCAAAGTTGATATTGAAAGGCCCGCACATAGTATCTTCTAGCTGAGGGTTCGCCCATCGCACCTGATATCCCACAGGCTCTTTTCCGTAGATGCGAATCGTTCCCTTAAATTGACCCCTCTCGTCAAAAGCCCCCTCGACGTGGTGATCTGCAGCGAGAAATTCCTCGGGGGTGAAGAAGTTATCCTCTGCGATACGCTCCTGAAGAAGGTTCCCCCCAAGGTGGTCTCGAAATCGGGTTTCAACTGGTGGCGGCTCATGGTGGGGGGTCATCGTATTCGAAAAACCGAGAAGCACTTTCTCGAGCGGTGTAGCCTTCTCTCGTTGTTCCATTCCGTCGATATCGTCGGAGAGAAGTTCACTAGTTGGCTGGATCCAAAACTGAGTTCCATGACTCGCTCTTAGATCAGGGCCAACCGGAATACTGTCGGCTAGCGCAGCAGGGTCGACAACAAATCGAGCCAAATCTGCTCGAATACGTTCCTTTGTGGCTTCATCGGAGCCGCGGAGTCGATCCACGTTGACTCGAACTAGATCGACCATCGCTGCAATTTCCGAGGCGCCTGGCAGTTTCCCCCGAGGTAGCTCGATCACCGGGATGTCGATTTCAGCCAGATCTATTCCTGGCAGCGCGAAAATGCCCCAGTTGAGAAAAGCTACCGTAGTGTTTTCCGGCCGAGTCAACTTAGGCCGTGTCATAACCAGAACCTGCGTGCCAATTAGCGAGATTGCCAACCGTCCGATGCCTTTTTCCCCCATAATCGACCTGAGCGGCTGATCGGGATCAACCGGAGGAGGCGCAATACCGACGCCCTCCGCTTTGCTTTCGGTGCCGATAGTGAGCCAGCGGCGTTCAAAATCGGAGCGGCCCATCCCAACTCCGTCATCCCGCAATATCAGCAGTCCCTGCCTGCGATAGTAGTCGACTTCTACTCGCTTAGCGTAGGCATCATGTGCGTTTTTGAAGAGCTCACTGATCGCCGTCGGAATGCCAGCGACCTGCTGACGTCCGAGGAGGTCGACGGCTCTCGCTCGAACATTAATCTTGGCCATCGTCACTCCGGTGATGTCGGGCGACATGCTCGTTGAACATTTGTCCGATCGCCTGCGCTAGCGCGACGGGCACTGCATTGCCGATCTGCTTGGCCATGGAGGCGAGGTTTCCGACAAATTCGAATTCTCTATCGAAGGTCTGAAGGCACGCTGCCTCCCGAACGCTGATGGCTCGATCCTGTTCAGGATGACCAAATCTTCCATTGGAGAAGCTTATGCACCTCGTGGTAAGAGGAGGCGCCGGGCGACGCCAAGACATCCGCCCATATACATCCGTATAGCCGGTGACACCTTTGTGACAGGGAAGTTGCAAATCCTCGTCCCATTCCCGCCAGTTCCCGCCGGGCCGGGCAGCTCGTATGCGGCGTATGTTGAGCTCGGACAAGCCGGCCGCACGATGGTTCGGCACCTGCGGGTGGGTTTCTCCCGCTGAAATCGGCGGTAAGTCACGGATTGCCTCTTCGACCGTCACATGGGGACAATGCGGCATACCGTGCGTGGGGGAGGGAAGGTGGATGGGCCCGAACTGACTGGCGACCACTAATAAGCGCCGCCGTGCTTGAGGAACGCCAAAATCCGGCGCGTGTACCGTAGCCTTGTCATGAAAATAGTTGAGGTCTGTCAGTAGTTCCATCAACTCGTCCAAGGGACTGAGGCCATCCTCCGGCTCGCACCCGATCCCCGGCACATTTTCAACAAACAGCAATTCCGGTCGAAAGCGCTCTATGAAGCGCCTCAGATGTCCTAAAAGGGATGCGCGGTCGTCCTTCCGCTGCTTTTGGCGGTTCTGCTTGGAAAATGGCTGGCATGGTGCACATGCGCAAAAAAGAACGGGGCGGTGCCGAGACTTTTCGAAATAGCGCTCGATTTCCCACGTTTGAAGTTGCGATATATCTCTCAAAACCGCAGCGGTGCCAGGGAAATTCCTTGAGTAAGTGGCAAGGGCGTCCGCATCGAAGTCCACCGCGATTTTTGGATTTAACCCGGCCTTTCGCAATCCCGCAGTGGTGCCCCCGCAGCCGGAAAAGAAGTCGTATACATCGATTTCGGCTTCTAAAGCGCTGCAGAGTGGGCCGCTCCCATCATTTGGGAAATGCGACTCCAAGGCTGTCGGGCTGTCGAGGATTCGCCAATCGCTATCAATTTCTCGGCGTAGCGCATCCGCAGGCAATGGGTCACTCCCCGGCTCCCGAGGAGTGTTCTAATGCGGAACTTCGGCCGCGGCAACCGTCTGCGCGTGTGCAGATTTCCTCCCAAGGTCTTAGCCGACGCGGAGGAAACTCTCAAGCCCGGACAGAAGCTTCACCGGATCCTTGAGCTCACATTGCCAGACCGTAAAGACCCTCCATCCTGACTCAGTCAGAGCAGCTGCCTTCGCACGATCGCGCCGCTTGTTAGTTCCGATTTTCTGTTCCCAGAAGGCGCTTCTTGTTTTCGGAAGGCGCGAGAGGGGACAGCCATCGTGGCCATGCCAGAAGCACCCATGGATAAAAATAGCTTTCTTGCGGCCAGGAAAGACGATGTCCGGAGTTCCGGGCAGGCCCCGAACGTGGATTCGATAGCGCCAGCCCCGACTGTGCAGGAGCTTACGAACGACTAACTCTGGGCCTGTGTTACGTCTGCCGATACGCCGCATATTCTCACTGCGGGCAGCGGTGACGGGGGGCTCACTGGAAGGCATTGCCGCACCCGCGGTTATTTGCGCTGGAACTCTGCCCACACCCTTCTATCTAATGCGCTGGACTGATCCAGGCCTTTGCGGCCGGTCCGGGTGACTTTTGGATCAAGGCTCGAAAGATTTCCCAACTTCATCGCTACGGACGAGGGGGTCCTACCGATCGCCTTGGCTAGGGCAATCACGTCGGGATTTCCGTGGTGCATGAGCCCGAATGGGAGGCGGCTATATAAGTTGAGCGCCTGCCTCACTTCCTCCTCCGTCCAGCGGCGACCGGGCATCAGATTATTTCCGCACCCGCTCCCGCGGATGCCCCGTCGCCACCCCGCCCGACAACTCCGCCACATGCGGATAAATCTCCGCCACCTCCTCGGTATAGCCGAGGTTGAACACCGTCGGGCTCTTCTCGCGCTTGGCGGCGCTTTCGTAGAAGGTGCCGAAGGCCCGGTCCCAGACGAAGCTGGTGATCCCGAAATTGCCGGTCTCGTCGTGGAAATGGTGGGCCATGTGGCGCTTCTTCATCTCGGCGAGCCATTTGCGCCTGGGCTTGTAGGCGAGGTGCTGGATGCAGTGGACGAACTCGTAGAAGCAGGTGGTGACGAGGCCGGTCGCGAAGGCGGCGGCGGCCGAGCCCAAAGCGGCATCGGGGCCCCAGGGGCTTCCGATCGCCCAGCCGATCGGGAGGGTCGCGATCGCGATGGTGGGGAGCGTGGTGTGGAGGGCCCCGAACAGGACTTCCAGGTGGTTGGGATCCTGGTGGTGGTCGTAATGGATCCGCTTCCAGGTCGGGGCGAGCAGCCGGCTCTTCCACATCCACTTGCTGTGGAGGACGAAGCGGTGGAGCAAATACCAGACGAACGGGTAGATGAGGGTCGCGACGGCGACCGCGATCAGGGTCGGCGCGAGCGGCGCCGGGCGGGCCGCGAAGAGGGCGGCGGCGCCGGCGGCGAGGGCGAGGTAGACGATGATCGCGGGGTAGCTGAAATAGGCGGCGACGAGCTCGCGAAAGCTCATCCGGTCGAGATGATGCTCGCGCCTCCAGAAGCTCGGGCGGATCGTCAAGGCGGGTTTCACTCTCTATAATCCTCGTCGTCGCTTGGGCGCGGGCCGGCCGCGGCTTCCCAATATGGGCGGTCCAACTGGATTGGCAATGCGGCGCTTTTAGGGCCTCGGCGCTCGCGGCACCAGCCCGAGCCGCCTCGACAGGGCTCCGAGCGCCTCGCGGTCGCCCCTCACCAGGCCGAAGCGAAGCGCGCACCAGCTCGCCAGGGCCCACAAGGCGAGGACCGAGGCGAAGCGGAGCGGGCCCCGGGTCCACCAGGCGGCGAGTCCCATCAGGGCCACTCCGAGGAGGGCGACGAACAGGCCCCACAGGAGCTTGGAATCGAACGGCGACAGGCCCTCGGCGATCCTGAGCTCGAGGGTCGCCATGTAGGCGATGGCGACGGTGGCGGCTCCGACCGCGACGGCCATTCCGGCGGCGCCCCAGAGCGGCACCAGGACGAAGCTTAGCCCGCCCCAGACGGCGACTCCGACGAGGCTGTTGAGGAGCGGGAGGATGCGGTGGCCGGTCATCTCGACGATCGGCGTGGCCGGGCCGACGATCGCCTCGGCGGCTCGGGCGGCGACGAGGATGTAGAGGAGCGGCAGCGCCTCCATCACCTCCGGGCGGAAGACCGAGAGGATGTCGGGGCCGGTGAAGGCGAGGAGCCCGGCGAGCGGGACGACGAGGGCGGTCGAGACCCGGCTGGCGAATCGGTAGAGCGGGGCGATCTGGGCCCGGTCGGCCCGGGCCTGGTGGGCGGCGACCGGGGCCATGACGTACTGGAAGGCCTGGCGGACGGCGAGCGGAAGGGTCGCGATCTTGCGGGCGATCTCGAACAGCCCGGCGGCGACCGCCCCGCGGGCTCCGGGAAGGAGGAAGTTGAGGATCACCGCGGGGGCGTCGGTGAGGAGCCGGCGCGAGGCGTTGGCGGGGAGGAGGGCAAGGCCGGTGGCGATCAGTCGGCGGAAGTCGGAGCGGGGGATCCGGGCCCGGACGAGCAGCTTCAGGTCGTAATAGCGGCCGAGCAAGGGGACGCAGAGCAAAGCGGTGAGGGTCAGCGAGCTCAGATGGGCGAGGACGAGGCCGACATTGCCGGCGCCGAGCGCGAAGAAGCCCAAGGCGAAGAGGATCCGGGCGATCTGCTCCCAGAACAGCCTGAGCCGGATCTCGGGCCCGAAGGCGCGGCGGGCTCGGGCGGCGGAGGTGGCGATCTCGATGAAGGTCCAGAGCGGCAGGCCCCAGGCGAACAGGGCGACGGCGGTGGGAAGGCTGGCCTTGTCCTCGGCCGCGGCGGAGAAGAGCGAGGCGACCCAGCCGGCGTTCAAGGTGACGAGGAGCGCGATCAGAGCGGCGGGAAGGACGGTGGCGAGGAGCGCGGCCCTGACGGCGCCGTGGGCGGCCTCGTCCGACCCGGCGGTCGGGACGATCCGCTGGAGGGCGCTGGTCAGCGACAGGTCGACGAGATTCTCGATGAAGTTGATGCTCGCCCACAAGGCCACATAGAGGCCGTAGGTCGGAAGGCCGTAGAGCCCGATATAGAGCGGCTGGGCGACCGCATCGATCAGCGCCGTCGCCCGCGACAGGCCGGCGAGGCCGGCGCCTCGGGCGACCTCGCCCCGGGTGACGGACTCCTCGGACGGGTCGGGGGGCGGAGTCGCGGCCATCGGCGCCTGCTTTGGCGCGGCGAGGGGGTAAGGGGCAAGCGCTTGTGAGCGGGGCGGCCCGCGGCGCGCACGGAGCGGGCGGCCGCCGGCTCAGCCCAGGGGCGCGGCTCGAAGCTCCGACATCGGCCGCTCGGCGCCCGCGGCCCCGGCCTCCGCCGTCGCCGACGCGCCGCGGCGGGCGGCCTCGCCCGGCCGGCCGGGAAGAAGCGACACGCTGAGCAGATAGCCGAGCACGGCGCTTCCGCCATAGCCGACCAGCGGGGTCGGATAATTGCCGAGCGCGGCCGCGGCGATCGCCGCCGACCAGCAGGCCGCGAAGGCGAGCAGGGCGGCGCGGTCGCCCGGCCGCTTCGACAGGGCGGCCGCCGCCGGAACGAGCATCGCCGCGGCTCCGAGCAGGACGGCGAGGCCGGCGAGCGGATGGACGTCGAACGCCGAATAGAGGATCCGGTCGACGAAGGCCGCCGCGGTGAGCCGGTCCGGAGCGAGCCAGGTCCAGCCGAAGGCGAGGGCCGAGGCCGCCACCGCAAGCAGCGCGAGCCCGCGCCGGGTCGCCGCGGCCAGAGCGAGGAGCCCGGCCAGCAGCGCTCCGGCCATCGCCCGGTCCGGCTGGAGCGCGAGCGCGAGCGCCGCGACCAGGATCCCGGCCGTTCCGACGGCGTCCGGCCGCCTCGAATAGAGGACGAGCATGACCGGAACGACGATCAGGCTGACCTGGACGCTCAGCGGCCCGACGCTGACCCATCGCGACGCCCCCTCGACCGCGACTCCGAACAGGGCGGTCAGCAGCAGCGGCACCGCGAGCGCGACGACCGCCGGCCCGGCGGCGGGGAGGCTCGAGGTCGACCACCGGCCGAGCGCGAGCCAGGCCGAAGCGCCCAGCACCAGTGCGCCGAGGTTGACGAGGAGGTAGCGGGAGGGCGCCCCCGCGGCGACCATATAGGCGAGGCCGAGGGCGACGGCGGCGGCGCCGCAGGCGAGTCCGAGCAGTCGCGGGCGGTCGGCAAGTCGAGTCATTGCGGGGAAGCTCCAGCTGGAGGGGAGGAAGGGGAAGGCCAGCGCCCGGGCGGCGGCGCTCAGCCAGGCCGCGATCGCAAGCCCGGCGGCGGCCCGAAGGCAGCCCGCCGCGAACCGAAGCGCCGAGGGATCGTCTGGGATCTCGGCGAGCTCGCGCTCCATCGCGCCCGACCAGCCCGACGCGGCGCGCGGAAGAAGGCGCGAGGCCGAGGCCGCGAGCGCCGACGCCAGGCGGCGGGCGAGCCCGCTCACGACGCCGCCCCGCCGGCGCTCCAGCCGCGCGCAGCCGCCGGATCGGGCCCGGCCGCCTCGGCGAGGGCGAGGCGCCGGCCGGCGGCGGTCAGCCGATAGGCATGGCGCGGCGGCCGCCCGGCCGCGGCCGGCTGCTGCCACTCGGCGTCGAGATAGCCCTGGGCCTCGAGCCGGATGAGAAGGGGGTAGAGGGTCCCCGACCGGATCCCGGTCAGCGACGCCAGCTCGTAGCCGTAGCTCCACTCCCGGCCGGCGGCCGCGAGCGCCGCGAGCAAGGCTCGGGCGGGATCGGACAAGGCGCGCTTTCGGACCATCTCCGATTATATCTACATATGTAGACTTATCGTCAAGCCCGCTTTTCCGAGGCCGTTCGCGCCGCAGTCTCGCCCGGCGGCCGAGTGGATCGGGCCCGGGACCGTGATAAGCTCCGCGCGGCTTGGCGGGCCTCGGCGCCGCGGCCGCTCGGGATGGAAAGGCGGTTTCGAGTGAACGGAGCGAAGGGTAAGCGAGCGGGGCCCGGCCGGCGGCGGCTGGCCGTCGACCTCCTGCTTCTCGCGGCCCTCGGCCTGGCGATGGCTGCGCTCGGCCCCTATCGGACCCTCGACGTCCCCGACCTGCTCAGGACCGCTTACTGGCTGATCGCGGTGACCGGCGCCGGCCTCGCCGGAATCGCGGTCGACGCCGCTCTCGAATCGCGCATCCGCCGATTCTGGCTTCGGATCGCCCTGGTCTCGCTGCTGGCGACCGTCCCCGTCACTCCGTTCATCTACTTTCTCAACGCGAGCCTGCTCGACCTTCCGAGACGCCCCTGGCTGATCCCGCAGCTCGCCTGGCAGGTGCTCGTCGTCATGGCCCTGGTGATGGCGCTTCGCGGGCTGCTGTGGCGCCGGATCGTCGAGACCCGGACGCTCGTCGTTCCGCCGCTTCCGGAGGCCGAGCGCGACTTCCGCATGCGGCTTTCGGCGAAGCGGCGCTCGGCGAGGCTGATCGCGCTCGAGGCGGAGGACCATTATGTCCGGGTCCATACCGATTCCGGCGCCGAGCTCGTCGCGATGCGCTTCTCCGAGGCGATGGCGGAGCTGGCTTTGGCCCACGGCTATCGCCTTCACCGCTCCTGGTGGGCGCCGGCCGACTCGATCGAGTCGGTGCGCTGGAAGCGCGGCGCCGGCGAGGCGCGCCTCGCCGGAGGCCTGGTCGCCCCGGTCAGCCGGGGCTGCGCGGCGGCCCTGAAGGCGGCCGGCTGGCGCTGAGCCTGGAAGCGGCGGGCAGCGGCTCCCGGGAAAATAGGCACTGTCACGGATTTCTTGTCGCCGATTCCGCCGGCAATTTCCCGCTCGGATCGCCTCGTCTCCGTTCGGGCTGAGCCTGTCGAAGCCCTCTCCTCCCCTTTAAGCAAGAAAGGCCCTTCGACAGGCTCAGGGCGAACGGCTTCAGGGCAAAGAGTGACAGCATAGATTTATCGCCGGCCGGATGGGCGGCGAGCGGCTCCGGGACATCTATCCTGTCACGGATTTTCGGGCACCGGTTCCCGGCGGATCGCCTCGTCTCCGTTCGGGCTGAGCCTGTCGAAGCCCTCTCCTCCCCTTTAAGCAAGAAAGGCCCTTCGACAGGCTCAGGGCGAACGGATTGGGGCGATTGGCCTCGTCCCGCTTGGCCTGGCCCGCGAGGCGCGCCGGTCCAGGTGCGAGGCTCACCGAGGGCCCGAAAAGAAAGGGGCGGCCGAAGCCGCCCCTCCCGCGATAAGCCGTCGAAAGCTTATTGGGGGCCGAAATTCTTGTCGGCCGAACCCTTGTAGCTCTCGCCGGGCGCGTGCGCCGGGTTGCGCTTGCTGGGGTGCTGGCCCGACGGATAGGGATGGCTGGCGGGCTTGGCGCCGGCGCCGCTGACGGCCTTGAGCTCGTGGGTTTCGAGAATGCGCATGGAGACCTCCTGTTTGGGCGCGCCATGACATGGCCGGATTTCGAGCCGGCGCAACCGGCCAGAATGGAATGTCCCGATAGGGGACGGACCGGACCGAAAAGCTTCGGCCCTGCACCGCGCCGCCCCGGGACTTGGGGGTCGACCGCGGGCCACCCGCATTCCCCGCTGTCAGGCAAAGCGTGACAGTATGGATTTATCGCCGGCCGGGTGGGCGGCGGCCCCGGGAAAATCCATCCTGTCACGATTTTCGGTCACCGCTTCCCCGGTCGGATCGCCTCGTCTCCGTTCGGGCTGAGCTCGTCGAAGCCCTCTCCCTCCCCTTTGAGCAAGAAAGGCCCTTCGACAGGCTCAGGGCGAACGGATTCGACAATATATATTTATCGCTGGCCGCGTGGGCGGGCGGCCGGTTCCCCGGTCGGATCGCCTCGTCTCCGTTCGGGCTGAGCTGTCGAAGCCCTCTCCCTCCCCTTTGAGCAAGAAAGCGAAAGCCGCGACCTCGGGGAGATCAGGGCGCCTTGTTCGGCCCGAGGTCCCGGCTTTCGCCGGGATGACGAATGCTGCCCTTCGCCCGCCTCGTCATGCCGGACTTGATCCGGCATCCACCTCGTCTTTCCGCGGCGGGCGAGGTGAAGAAGGTGGACCCCGGATCGAGCCCGGGGTGACGGGACCGCTTTCCTCCCGCCTCGTCATGCCGGGCTTGATCCGGCATCCACCTTTTCCTTCCGTGGCAGGCGAGATGAAGCAGGTGGACCCCGGATCTAGTCCGGGGTGACGGGACCGCTTTCCTCCCGCCTCGTCATGCCGGACTTGATCCGGCATCCACCTTTTCCTTCCGCGGCAGGCGAGGTGAAGGAGGTGGACCCCGGATCGAGCCCGGGGTGACGGGACCGCTTTCCTCCCGGCTCGTCATGCCGGACTTGATCCGGCATCCACCTTGTCTTTCCGCGGCAGGCGAGGTGAAGGAGGTGGACCCCGGATCGAGCCCGGGGTGACGATTCCGGCTCGACGCGGCGGACGCTAGTTCCGGGCGGCGCCGGACTTGCGCTCGAGCCAGCGGGTCATCTGCCCGATCTCGCGCTGCTGCGCTTCGACCACGTCCCCGGCGAGCTTGCGGACCTCCGGGTCGCGGCCATGCTGGAGGACGATTTCGGCCATGTCGACCGCGCCCTCGTGGTGGGGGATCATCCCGGCCAGGAAATCGACGTCGGCGTCGCCGGTATAGGGCACCTTCATCGCCTCCATCATCCGGTGATGGGCGGCTCGATAGGCGGCGGTGGAGGCGGCCTCCGGGCCGGCCGGGGCGGAGGCCTCCACTCCGTGCGAAGCCCGCTCCAGGCCGTGGATCCCGCCCGTGGCGAGCCCGAAGGCGGCGAGCGCCATCCACACCGCCATTCCGATCATCATCAGATTCTCGGTGAGCGAGACGAAGCCGAGCGGGACGTTGCTCGAGCCTCCGACGCAGGCGCATTTGAGCTCGCGCCGGTCGACATAGACGGCCTTGAACACCGACACCGCTCCGATCGTGGCGATGAACAAGGCGATCGGGACGGACAGCCAGGTCAGGGCTCCGGCGATCATCAGGATTCCGGCCGCCCCCTCGGCGAAGGGATAGACGTAGCTGTACGGCACCCAGCGCTTCGCCAGCAGATCGTAGTTCAGGAACATGGTCGCGAAGCTTTCGATATTCTGCAGCTTCAGGAGCGCCAGGACGACCATCGAGAAGCCGATGAACCATTCGGCCGCGAGCAGGGTCAAGGCGCTTCCGGTGACGGCGTAGCTCGCCGCAAGTGCGGTGAGCCCGGTCATCGCGAACAAGGCGATGACGGGCCGGTAGCTGGTCGCCCTGGGGTCCGCGACGCGCTTGCCGAGGAACCGGCGAAGGTCGTCATGCCCGCCGATCCGCTCGCCGCCGATGAAGATCTGCGGAGTCGTCGCGACCGAATGCTCGGCCTTGAACGAGTCGGTCTCCTCGCGCGTGGTCAGGTGATGGTCCTCGACCTCATAGCCGGCGCGCTTGAGGAGATGGACGGCCTTGAGCCCATAAGGGCAGACGTGCCCGGGCATCACCATCCGGTAGATGACGGCCTTGCGGGCGGGCTTGGGGGGCTTGCTCATGTCCGACATTTCACGCTCCTTGTGATCTTGCCGGAACGGATATAGGTTCCGTACCATGGTACAGAGTCAAGGCCCTAAATCGCTGACCATCGGCCGGCTCGCCGCCGGCGGCGGAGTGGGAGTCGAGACGATCCGATTCTACCAGCGCAAGGGCCTGCTCGGAACTCCAACGCGCGAGAGCGGCGTCCGGCGCTACGGCTCCGACGACCTTCGCCGGCTTCGCTTCATCCGCAAGGCGCAGTCGGCGGGATTCACGCTCGAGGAGATTAGGGAGCTTCTCGACCTTGACGCCGGCGAGGACCGGAGCCGGGCGCGCGAGCTTGCGAGGCGCCGGATCGAGGCTTTGGACAACAGGATCGCGGAGCTGGAGCGGGCGCGCGACTCGCTTCGGCGCCTCGCCACGGAATGCGGGGGAGGGAAGACCGGCCCCTGCCCGATCCTCGCCTCGTTCGACGTCTGAGCGCCCTCACTCCTCGGTTCGGATGAGCACGGCCTCGCCGATCAGGGCGAACAGGACGAACGGCGCCCAGGCCGCGAGGAGGGGCGGATAGGCTCCCAGATTGCCCATCGCCAGGGCGAAATTGTCGGCGACGAAATAAGCGAAGCCGAGGAACATTCCGATGATCGCCCTCCAGAACAGCTGGCCCGAGCGCGCCAGGCCGAAGGCCGCGACTCCGGCCAGAAGCGGCATCAGAACCGCCGAAAGCGGTCCCGACAATTTGTGCCACAGGCCGGATTCGAGCTCGGCCGTCGGCCGGCCGGCGAGCTTGAGCTGCCTGACCGAATCCCTCAGGGTCAGGAAGTCCTGCTCCTCGGCCGAGACGCCGGCGAGGGTGAACTGGCTGGGGTCGAGGCCCTCGCCATAGGCCATCGTCGCCGAGCGCCGGGTAAGGCCGGAGTCGACGTCGAACGTCTCCACCCCCTCGAGCCGCCAGCCATTGCCGTTCCTGACGGCGCGCCGGGCGGTCGAGATCGACTTCAGGGTCTCGAAATTGCGGTCGTAGAGGCTGATCCTTCGAAGCTCGGTCGACTGGCCCTGGCCGCGCACCTCGCGGGCGAGGATGAGGTCGTCGCCCCAGCGCACCCAGGCGTTGGGCCGGATCCCGCTGTCGCGAGGCACCGGCCCGTACTCGACCTTCTCCCAGCTCGACAGGGTCTCGGTCGCCCGGGTGACGACCCGCTCGTTGAAGGCGAAGCTGATTGCGGCGATTCCGAGGCTCGCGACGATCAGCGGAGCGATGATCTGGTGGGCCGAGATTCCCGCCGCCTTCATGCTCACCACCTCGCTGTTCTGGTTGAGCGTGGCGAGGGTGATCAGGGTGCCGAGAAGGACGGCGAAGGGCAGGAAGCGCGAGATCAGCTGGGGGAGCCTGAGGCTGACGTAGCGCCACAATTCGGAGTCGCCGTTGCCCGGAACCTGGAGGATGTCGCCGGCCTCGCCGAGCAGGTCGAGGGTCATCAGCACCATGACCAGCATCGCCAGCACCGCGAGCGAGCGCAGGACGAACATCCGCGCCATGTAGAAGGCGATCCGCTTCGACGGGAAGAAGTCGAAATTGATCATTGAGCGGGCGCCGCCTCGCGCCGCCCGCCGCCGAGCCTGAGAAGCCGGCCGAAGCCCTTGGCGAGCTTCGACGCGCCGCGCTCCAGCGCCCCGATCGGCTGGCCGCCCGGCTTGTAGGCGAGAGTCCAGTACATCCACAGGATCAGGGCCGCGAACAGGGCGAAGGGAGTCCACAGCCCGATCACCGGATCGACCCGGGCCTGGGCGGCGGCCTCCTCCGCATATTGGTTTATCTTGTGGTAGGTGACGACCATGATGATGGCGAGGAAGATGCCGAGGCCCGAAGTGCTGCGCTTGGGCGGGACCGCGAGCGCCACCGCCAGAAGCGGCATCAGCAGCATCATCACGATCTCGGTCACCCGATAGTGGAAATTGGCCCTGACCGCGTTTCGGGTCGCCGGCGGCACCGCGTCCGCTCCGCCGAAGCGGAACAGCTCGGGGATGGTCATCTCCTCCTCCTCGTCGCTTCCGCGGCCGCGGAATCGGGCGACCGCCGGTAGGTCGACGGGAAGGTCCTGGATCCGGAAGGTCAGAACCCTGGGCGCCTTGTACTTGGGCGAATTGTGGACCAGCCGGCCGTTCGAAAGCCTCAGCAGGATGACGTCGGGATCGTCGGTGGCGAGGAAGGTCCCGTGGTCGGCGGTGACCGCGATCGTCCGCCCGTCGCGGGTCTCGGCGCGGACGAACACCCCGTGGAGAAGCCGCCCCTTGTCCTCGCTCGCCTCGACCCTCAGGGTCATCCGCTTGCCGAGGTTGGTGAACTCGCCGACCTTGATCGACGCTCCGAGCGCCCCCGACCTCAGGTCGAAGCGCAATTGCTGGTAGCCGTAGCGGGCGACCGGCTGGACGAATCCGACGATGAGCAGGTTGAGGGCCATCAGGGCGACCGCGAAAATATAGGGCACCCTCAGCAGCCTCGTATAGCTGAGGCCGACCGCCTTGAGGCTGTCGAGCTCCGACGACAGAGCGAGCTTCCGGAAGGCGAGCAGGGTGCCGAGCAGGAGCCCGAGCGGGATCCCGAGCGCCAGATATTCGGGCACGAGGTTGGCGAGCATCCGCCACACCACCCCGACCGGGCCGCCCTCGCTGACCACGAAGTCGAACAGCCTGAGCATCTTGTCGAGCACGAGCAGCATCGAGGCCAGCGCCAGGGTCGCGAGCAGCGGGACGAGGATCAGCCTCGCCACATAGCGGTCGATCCGGGTGATCATTTCACGCTCGCCTCGAGCCCCTTCGCTTCGGCCGCCTCGGCCCCCCGCTTGCTATAGACGGCGGCCTCGCCGGCCGTCCATCCGACTGTCCGCCTTCGGGCGTCGCTGCTAAGGCGGGAAATTCCGGAACCGACGAGGGAGCCCGACGATGAAGATTGTCCCCAAAGCCGCCGCCGCACTGCTCGCGCTCGCCGCCGCCGGCTGCCAGGTCGATGTCGACGAGAATACCGCCGAGCGGATCGAGAATGCCGCCGACCGGCTCGAGGCGGCCGCCGACGGCGCCGCCGACGCCGTCGAGAACGCCGCCGAATCGGCCGGCGACGTGGCCGAGGGCGCCGCCGCCGGAGTCGGCAACGCCGCCGCGCGGATCGAGGGCGCCGACGTCGACGTCGATCTCAAGGGTCGCGGCGGCGGCGACGAAGCGCAGTCCAACCGCCACTAAGTAGGGAGGAAAGCCGGGCTCGGCGCGGGGGAGTCGGGGCCGGAGCCCTCGCGGACTCCGGCCCCGCCCCCGTTACGCAACCCGAGGGGCCCGTCGGGGCCGGCGCGCGACATACATCGTCGACTCCGCGCCGGCCGTGGAGGGCGGCGCCTCTTTGCAGCATAAGCGATGATGAACGTCTGAACGAGGCTGACAGCCGCCGTTCACCCGCCTCGCGCGCCGAAGCGCGGCGGGGCCGGAAAGGGCCGGGGGTCGCGTAAACCCGCCCCCGGCCCCCGCTTCCGGAAGAAATGAATCCTCGGTGGCTGGCCGGGCCTTAACCCTGTTGCGCGGCGATGCAAAGCGCAATGTTTTCAATAAGAAAAGCCGCCCCCGCAACGATCCCGCCTCACAGCAAGGTGATCCTCGGCTCGGCCCTCGGCCGGACCAGGGCGCTGATCGCCCAGACCATCGCGTCCGCCCGGTCCGGGCTTCGGCCCGGCCCCTGATAGCCTCCGCCATGGGTCAGCCCGGCAAGCTCGTCCTCGAGCTCGGGAAAGCGCCCGGCGAGCCTGGCCCGCCCCGCCTCGAACAGAGCCGCCACCGGCTCCGCCCGGGCGGACTTGCTTCCCCGGGCGCCGACCGGCCTCACCGGAATCGCGGCGTCGGCGTTCCTCAGCACGCTTTCGACCATGTCGCCGCCCTGGTTGTTCTCGGCCAGCACCCGGTCCGCGCCCCAGGCCTGGGCCGCCCTCGACACCGCC
This sequence comes from Allosphingosinicella sp., assembly GCA_036386795.1. GTDB lineage: Bacteria > Pseudomonadota > Alphaproteobacteria > Sphingomonadales > Sphingomonadaceae > Allosphingosinicella. Next base: position 95,664 of record DASVUZ010000044.1, on the reverse strand, counting down.
CGGGCCCAGCCTTCGGGCCGCTCGCCCGAGACGCTGCAGTCGGCGAGCACATAGGCGATCCCGTCCCGGCCCAGCGCGCAGACCACGATCCCGCACGCATCGCCCTCGGCCGAGGCCGGCGGGTCGACTCCGACCACCACCCGCGCCAGCCTCGCCGAATCGCCGGCCGGGTCGAACGGATCGACCCGGGCCGACTCCAGCATCTCCCGGGTCCACAGAGCCCCCGCCACCTCGTCGAACAATTCGCCGTCGAGCTCCTGCCGCCCGAGCCTCGTTCCGCCATAGGTCTCCCGCGCCCACTCCCGGAACGCCTCCGACGAATGGACATTGTCCTCGGTCCGGCCCCTGGTCTCGACCGTTCCGTTCAGCGCCAGCACCCGCCTGACCAGAGCCACCGGCCTCGGAGTCGTCGTCACGATCAGCCTCGGCCATGGCCCGCGCCGCATCCCCATCTGCAGATTGTCCCAGGCGCGGTCGCCGTGCCGCCATTTGGCGAGCTCGTCGCACCAGGCGAAATCATGCTCCGGCCCGCGCAATTTCTCCGCGGCTTCCGCCGAATAGGCGAACGCCTCCGAGCCCGAGGCGAAGCGGACCACCCCGTCCTTGCGATGCCACGTCACCGGCTCGCCGCAGCGAGCGGTGGCGAGCAGCCCGGCCGGCCCCTCGACCATCACCCGCCTGACCTCGTCCATGCTGTGGCCCACCAGGGCGATCCGCGCTCCCGCGGTCTCCCGGGCCCGGTCGTGCACCCAGTGCGATCCGGTCAGGGTCTTGCCGAAGCCGCGCCCGGCCCGGATGAACCACACCCGCCACGGCGCCGAGCCCGGGCCGGTCCGAGCCGGGGGCTCGGCCTGGCCGCCATGGGTCTGCCAGTGGAAGAATTCCTCGAACAATCGCCGGCGCACCGGCGGCGACAGGCCCCTCAGGAACCAGTCCCAATCCTCGTCGCCCAGGCTCCAGGCCGCCCGCTCGAGCAGGTCGACGAAATCGGCAGGGTCGGGGCGGATCATGACGCGTCGCCCTGTTCCTCCCCTGGATTTCCAGGGGAGGGGGACCGCCCGAAGGGCGGTGGAGGGGCCGGCGGCGCAATTGCCGGGGAACCCGCCGCGCCCCGCTTGCGCTTGGGCCTCTCCGGCGGAAGCCAGGGCGGCGGCTCCCGACCCGACGCCCGCACCCGCCTGGCGAAAGCCCGGAGCCTCCTCTCCACCTCGGCCCGGACCTGCGCATTGGACGCCGCCCGCGGCGCCCCGCCTCGCCGCGGCCGACCGGCCGGAGCGCCGCCGCCCCGCCCCTTGGCCCGCTCGATCTCGACGATCAAAGGCCAGGCCTTGTCGAGGTCGCAATCCTCCAGCTCCGACTCGCCGACCCCGCCGTCGACCGCGATCGGCTTCGCCCTGGCCTTGCGCTCGATCATCCGGGCCTTGTTCCGGACCACGCTCTGCTCGAACGCCCGGTCGAACGCCTCGGCGAAGCGCGGGTCGTTCATCCGGTGCTTCCACACCGTCTTGTCGCTGAACCCGACCTTCTGAGCCGACCAGGCCACGTTGCCGGTCGCCGCGAACCAGCCCAGGAACTTCCGCCGCGCCTTGCCCTTGAACAGCCTGCGCTTCCCGGTCCGGACCGCCTGAACGTCGCGATTCTTGTTCGGCCCGATCCGGACCCCCTTGCCGCCGGGCCCCGGCCCCGCCGGCGCCCCCTCACCCTCGTCCACGACTCCCTCCGCGCCCCATCACACGTTCTGTTTATGTACTCCTTCCCCCGAAAAAAATCAATCCGCTCAAGGCCTTCCCGCAAAACCCTATTCAAATCGCGAAAAACCGAAGAGCCCCCGAACGCTACGCTCGAAAAAATAGGGTTTCGGGCAAAAACCGCGCCAAGATTTTTTCGCCGGCTCGCAGCCGCGACCCGAATCGACAGACCCGATTCCCTCCGCCGTCATGCCGAAAATTCGGTGGAAAATTCGGTGACAGTGCACTTATTACAGCGAGCGGCGAATTCGGTGACAGTGCACTTATTCCGGCAAGCGGCGGCGCCAGGCGGCTCGAGGTCGGCAACCCCGAAGACGAGCAATGAGTGCACTGTCACCGTAATTCCGCCGTCATGCCGGACTGGATCCGGCATCCACCTTCTCCTTCGCGGCTTCGCGTGAGGCAAGAAAGAGGTTGTGCACGCAAAGGCGCCAAGCCGCGGAGTTTGGGGCGGAAGCCGAGCATGCACCATGCGTTCATCGCCACTTCACCCCCGCCGCGTGAAAAACGGCCATGCGCCTCCTCCCCCTCGTTGCACTCGCGCTGGCCGTTCCCGCCGCGGCGGAGGACCGTCCCGCTTCGCCAGGCCGGAACCGCTCCCTGCAGCATTATGCCGAGACCTTCGGGGTGACGGTCGAGGAAGCCGAGCGGCGCCAGCAGCACCGCTGGGCGATCGTCGAGCTGGACCGACGCCTCGAGGCGGCGGAGCCCGGCACCTATGCCGGCCTCGCCAAGGAGCACAGCCCCGCTTACCGCGTCGTCGTCCGCTTCACCGCCGACGCCGAGGCGACCCTGCGCCGCCACACGTCCGATCCCCTGTTCGTGGCCGCGGCCGCCCCCCTCTCCCTCGTCGCCCTCGACCGCGAGCACGAGGAGGCGATTCGAGCGATGCGCGCCACCGGCATCCGCTACGCCTCCCAGCCGGACGTGCCCACCGGCACGATCCGGGTGATCGTCGAAGACCCCGCCGCGCTCGAAACCCTCCGAGCCTCGGGCGCCGTCCTGCTCTCGCCGAGGGTGGTCGTCGTCCAGGCCGCCGGCCCCTTCCCGCCGCTGCCGCCTGGCGCGCCGGCGGTTGATGAAGGCCGATAACTTCCCTGCGAATTCGCGCGCGCTAGCGCTTCGTTCGCGCCCTCCGGATCCCTCGCTACCTCAGTCCCGCCGGCAGCTCGCCGGGCGCACAGAGCTTCATGTCGGCGGGGCCCGATGGTACCAGGTACGCAGGGCCCGATGGTACCAGGTACGCAGGATTTCTTCCCAGCTACGTAGGATTTCTTCCTCGGGGCGCGATGGTACCGGGTACGCAGGATTTCTTCCCAGCTACGTAGGATTTCTTCCTCGGTACCTGGTACTCAGCAACCATCGGTACCTGGTACTAAGTGACCCCAACGCCTACCAAAACCATCGCGCCGCTTGCCGTCGCCGGCGCCGGCCTCGGCGACCTGACGTAACGGCCCGCGCCCCTTGTTCTACGATTTCCGCTGAGTCTGCTGCCGAAACCTTTTCTTTTCGCCTAATCTGCACCATGGCGCGTCCCGCCCGACTGGCCCGATGGTACCAGGTACGCAGGATTTCTTCCCAGATACGTAGGATTTCTTCCTCGGTACCTGGTACTCAGCAACCATCGGTACCTGGAGCAACCATCGGTTCTGGTACTAAGTAACCCCAACGCCTACCAAAACCATCGCGCCGCGCTTGCCGTCGCCGGCGCCGGCCTCGGCGACCTGACGTAACGGCCCGCGCCCCTTGTTCTACGATTTCCGCTGAGTCTGTTGCCGAAACCTTTTCTTTTCGCCTAATCTGCATCATGGCGCGTCCCGCCCGACTGGTCCTGCCGGGGATCCCGCATCACGTCACCGCGCGCGGCGCGCGGCGCGAGCCGACATTCTACTCGGATGACGATTATGCGCGCTATGTCGCCTTGCTCCGCCACGGCTGCGTGAAGGCCGGAACCGCGATCTGGGCCTGGTGCCTGATGCCGAACCACGTCCACCTTCTGCTCGTGCCGTCGAGCCCCGACGGCCTCGCCGCCGCGCTCGGCCGGGCGCACCGCCGCTACGCCTTGGAGATCAACCAGCGCCAGGGCTGGTGTGGCGCCTTCTGGCAGGGCCGCTTCGGCTCGGTCCCGCTCGACGAGCGGCGTCTTTACGTCTGCTTCCGCTACGTCGAGCTCAACCCCGTGCGCGCCCGGCTGTGCGATCGGCCGGAAGGCTGGCGCTGGTCGAGCGCCCGCACCCATCTCGGCTTCGCCGCCGACCCGCTCACCGACCTCGCCCCGGCCCGGGAGCGCATCGACGACTGGCGCGCCTTTCTCGAGGAGGGCCTCGACCCCGACGACCACGCCGCCCTGCACACCGCCGAACGCTCCGGCCGCCTCCGCTAGGATTTCCCCTCGGTACCTGGCACCCGTGAATTTTCCACCCTCCGCGCCGCCGAACGCTCCGGCCGCCTCCGCTAGGATTTTACCTTGGTACCTGGCACCATCGAGTCTCCGATGGTACCAGGTACGTAGGATTTCTTCCTCGGTACCTGGTACTCAGCAACACGCCGAGCCGGCCGACGATGCGCTCCTGCAACACGGCCCCCGGCGAGAGCGGCGGGAAGTCGCGCTCTTCTTCCATCTTCGTCATTCGACCAGCCCCACGTTCACGAGCCCCACGCCTTCCGTCCACTCGAAAGCCAACCACCAGCCCGTCCCTCAGGCGGCCTTGCTCTCGCTGTCGGTCAGACTCTCCCTCCGCGCCGCCAACGCCGCGCGCGCCGCCTCCGCCAGAAACCCCGACCTGTTCTCAGCCACCTTGTCGATCGCCGCTACCAGTCCCTCATCCAGCGTGATGTTGATCCGCACGGCCTTCCCCCTGCGCTCCCCTCGGACGAGAATCCGTGCGACCTCGTCCACGTCCGGATCCACCTCGATCCGGTCGAGTTCGCTCGGCTCCCCCAGTTCGTCGCCATATTCTTCGGAAACGAGGAGGTGCCCCGCCAACGCGTCCTCCGCATTCACCGCGGCCTCGTTCACCGTGCGCCCAGCCGACGTGCAGCCAGGCAGGTCGGGGAAGAATACACTGTAGCCGCGCCGCGCCCGCTCGATAACGGCCGGATAATAATATGTCGCCACGCCTCACCTCCTCACATTGACCGCTACTCAGGGCAGCGGCACGCCACTCTGCTTCGCAATGTTCCGAAGCGTACCGATCGCCAAATCCGCCTTCGGGTGGGGGACGGTGACGGTTCCCAGCCGGGCTGCGTGCTGGAATTGCTTGTGGCTTCCATTCTGGCGCACCTCGTACCAGCCATGCGCCTCCAGCTTGCGGATCACCTCCCGGCTGCGCATGTCTAGCTTGAGATGTGTGTATAGATACACACTCGACTGGTCAAGACCGGGCTTCTCATCCAGCAGTCTGTGGCAGACCACAACCCGCACCCAAAATCCGGATAGAAGGCTCGCGCCGGCTTGCATAACACCGTCGGCGCCTTTGTGCCTTTGTGGCCTTTGTGCGAACCAAATCAGCGCAGCCCTAAGCAAGGCTGCAGGATAAAGAGCGCCGACGAACCCGCTTGCCCCTCTGTGCCCACTCCCCTATATCCCCCTCCGTCCAGCGGGCGCCAAGCGCCTGTGGAGGCTCGGCTAAGGCTCAGCGCGCGGGAGGCAGAGGCGAAGACGCCCGCCCCCGACGCGCCTTTTTGCTTTTGTAGGAGGCTTCGCTTCGCTCGCCCCGATGGACGCCGCGTCTCGCATGAGGCGGGCGCGGTTTTCACATTCTGAAGACCGGGGGAGACAACCCCTGGCCGGAATAAAAGCAACGAAGGATATCAGAGCTTATGGCCAGCACGGCGATGCCGACTCGCGACGATTTCGCGAAGCTTCTCAACGAGACTCTCGGCGGCGAGAATGAAGGGTTCGAGGGCAAGGTCGTCAAGGGGACCGTCACCGCGATCGAGAACGACATGGCCGTGATCGACGTCGGGCTGAAGAGCGAGGGCCGCGTCGCCCTCCGCGAGTTCGCGGCGCCGGGCCAGAAGGCCGAGATCGCGATCGGCGACGTCGTCGACGTCTATGTCGACCGGGTCGAGAACCACCAGGGCGAGGCGATGCTGTCGCGCGACCGCGCCCGCCGCGAGGCCGCCTGGGACAAGCTCGAGACCGAGTTCACCGCCGGCAACCGCGTGGAAGGAATCATCTTCGGACGGGTCAAGGGCGGCTTCACCGTCGACCTCGGCGGCGCCGTCGCCTTCCTGCCCGGAAGCCAGGTCGACATCCGCCCGGTCCGCGACGTGACGCCGCTGATGGACATCCCGCAGGCCTTCCAGATTCTGAAGATGGATCGCCGCCGCGGCAACATCGTCGTGTCGCGCCGCGCGATCCTCGAGGAGACAAGGGCCGAGCAGCGCTCGGGCCTGATCATGAGCCTCGCCGAGGGCCAGGTGGTCGACGGGGTGGTCAAGAACATCACCGATTACGGCGCCTTCGTCGACCTCGGCGGGATCGACGGGCTGCTCCACGTCACCGACATCTCCTACAAGCGCGTCAACCACCCGTCCGAGGTGATCAACATCGGCGACACGGTGAAGGTGCAGATCATCCGGATCAACCGCGAGACCCAGCGGATCTCGCTCGGGATGAAGCAGCTCGAGGCCGATCCCTGGGAGGGCGCGGGCGCCAAATATCCGGTGTCCGGAGTGTTCAAGGGGCGGGTCACCAACATCACCGAATATGGCGCCTTCGTCGAATTGGAGCCGGGCATCGAGGGCCTGGTCCACGTCTCGGAGATGAGCTGGACCAAGAAGAACGTCCATCCGGGCAAGATCGTCTCGACCTCGCAGGAGGTGGACGTGTCGGTGCTCGAGGTCGACGAGGAGAAGCGCCGGATCTCGCTGGGCTTGAAGCAGGCCCAGGCCAATCCTTGGGAGGCCTTCGCGGCGTCGCACCCGGTCGGGACCGAAGTGGAGGGCGAGGTCAAGAACGCGACCGAGTTCGGCCTGTTCGTCGGGCTGGACGGCGACGTCGACGGGATGGTCCACATGTCGGACATCGCCTGGGGCGTGACCGGCGAGGAGGCGCTGAACCTTCACCGGAAGGGCGAGACGGTGAAGGCGGTCGTTCTCGACGTCGACGTCGAGAAGGAGCGGATCTCGCTGGGAATGAAGCAGCTCGAGCGCGGAGGGGTCGCCAAGGGCGGGACCGCGGCGGCGGGCGGCGGCGTGAACAAGAACGAGACGGTCACCGTGACCGTTCTCGAGGTTCGCGACGGCGGCCTGGAGGTCCAGGTCGGCGACGACGGGGCGACGGGCTTCATCAAGCGCACCGACCTCGGCCGCGACCGCGACGAGCAGAGGCCCGAGCGCTTCCAGGTCGGGCAGAAGTTCGACGCTCTGGTGATCGGCTTCGACCGGTCAAAGAAGCCCAACTTCTCGATCAAGGCGCTCCAGATCCACGAGGAGAAGCAGGCCGTCGCCCAGTACGGCTCGTCGGATTCCGGAGCGTCGCTCGGCGACATCCTCGGCGAAGCCCTGAAAAACAAAGCCAAGGACTAGCCTGGAAGGGGCGGGCCCGATCGCGGCCCGCCCTTTTCGACCCCTGCTCCGCGCGTCGAGGCAAGGGTCGAATTTTCCTCGTTTTTTTGAACCTTGGATATTGCGCTCGCCGCAATTTTACGATTTAACTTGGGTTAGCGGGCCGCTTTCGGGGGTGAAACGAGGCCCGCTGCGCCCGTTTTTTCTCTTGTGTGGGGGGAAGCAGTGATCCGTTCCGAGCTCGTGCAGAAGCTTTGCGATGATCATCCCGATCTTACCGGCAAGGAGATCGAGCGGGTGGTCTCGGCCTTTTTCGACTCGGTGACCGAGCAGCTGCAGCATGGCGGGCGAGTCGAGCTGAGGGGCTTCGGCGCCTTCTCGACCCGCGAGCGCGACGCCCGCAAGGGCCGCAACCCGCGCACCGGCGACGCCGTCGACGTCGACGCCAAGCGAGTGCCCTATTTCAAGCCCGGCAAGGAAATGCGCGAGCGCCTCAACGTCTGAAGGCTGCTGCCCGCGGAAGTCCTTCCTCGTCATTCCCGCGAAAGCGGAAATTCCGCCTCCCTGATACCACCGGTCGCCTCGGCCTGCGCATGGATTCCCGCTTTCGCGGGAATGACGATTGAGGCAGACCCTCCCTGTGCGGACGTGGCGGAACCGGTAGACGCCGGAGACTTAAAATCTCCTGCCCCTCGGGGCGTGCGGGTTCGAGTCCCGCCGTCCGCACCAGGCCTTTCGAATGGGGTCGCTCGCTTCCGGCCGAGGCCGCGAACCGACACCGGGCCGTAGGGCCGGCTCAGGCCGCCTGCTGCGGAGGATCGGCGGGCACCGCGGTCCATTCGCAGCGGTGGAGGCTGATCGGATCGACGAACATTCCGCCCATCTTGCCGCCGAGCTGCCAGCGGACCTGGGCGTTGACCGGCCCGACTCCGGGGACGTCGAGCGAGACGTAGCTTCCGATCCTCACCGCCTCGGGACATTCCGCCTTGAAGCCGGAGGTCGAGACGTCGTGGACCGTGACTTCGATGCAGTACCAATTGTGCGCCCGCAGCCGGGTCCGGCCCGCCACCGGAGTGCGGCCTGACTTGCGCGCCTTGAACTGGCCGCTTCGCCCGTCGTCGGATTTCATGGTTCGGAGATCCTGGTCCAATGGCCGACCCTAGGAGCCCAAAGATGAAGGCGGGGTAAAAAAAGGCGCCGGGATGACGCCGGGATGACGATGTATCGCCGCTGGGCTATCGCTGTGCGCCGATGGTGACTCGTCCCCAACCTGCGCTCGCTTTGCTAGCCTCGGCCCTGCTCCTCGCCGCCTGCGGCGAGTCGGAGACCGGGCCGGTCGCGGTCAGCGCGATCGGAGGGCCGCCGCGGATCGTGAACCCGAACCGGGAGCCGCTCGATCCGGCCTCGGCGACTCTCCTCGAGGCGGCGGCCCAGGGCCTGGTCCGGTTCGATTCCGGAGGCGAGATCGAGCCGGCGCTGGCCCAGCGCTGGATCGTCTCCGACGATGGGCTGCGCTATACGTTTCGCCTCGGCAAGGCGAACTGGAACGGGGGCGGCCGGGTCACCGCCGAGCAGGCCGTGGCCCGGCTCAAGGCAGCCGCGGCGGCGTCGAGCCGGAACCCGCTCAAGCCGATCCTGGGAGCGATCGACGAGATCGTCGCGATGACCGACGACGTGCTCGAGATCAGCCTCAAATCGCCCCGCCCCAACTTCCTGCAGCTTCTGGCGCAACCGGAGATGGCGATCGTCCGAAACGGCCAGGGCGCGGGTCCCTATCGGCCCGAGGGGCTTACCGACGGATCGGTCCGGCTGAGCCTGCCGAGCCGCGACGAGGAAGAGGATTCCGACGATCCAGCCCCGGTCGTCCTTCTGCGCGGGGAGAGCGCTGCTGCCGGAATCGCCCGCTTCGCGGAGCGGCAGTCGGACCTCGTTTTGGGCGGAACGCTCGGCGACCTGCCGCTGGCCCGGGCGGCGGGCGCTCCGACCGCCCAGCTGCGCTTCGACCCGGTCGGCGGCCTGTTCGGACTCGCCTTCGTCGCTCCCGAAGGACCGTTCGCGGAGGTCGACACTCGCCAGGCGCTGGCCATGGCGATCGACCGGCCGGCGCTCGCCGCCGCCCTGGGCGTGCCCGGGCTCCAGCAGCGGCAGTCGCTGCTTCCGTCGGGGATCGAGGGGCTCGGCCAAGTCTCGGCGCCCGCCTGGATCCTGGATCCGCTGCCCGAGCGCCGGGCCCGGGCCGCGGCCCTCCTTCGCGACTCGGGCGGCGACGGCGGGCGGCTGAAGGTCCGGGTCGCGCTTCCTCCGGGACCGGGTTACCGGCTCGTGTTCGCGCACCTTCGGCGCGACTGGGCGGCGGTCGGAGTCGAAGCCCTGCCCGCCGGCCCGGGCGCCCCGGCCGACCTTCGGCTGATCGACGAAGTGGCTCCGGCCGGCCTCGCCAGCTGGTACCTGCGCCATTTCTCCTGCGAGTCGAGCCGGGTCTGCGATCCCGCCGCCGACGAGATGATGGCTGCGGCCCGGATCGCCCCCGACGCGGCGACCCGGCGCGGGCTGCTCGCCAATGCCGATCGGATACTTGCCGGCCTCGGGCCGTTCATTCCTCTGACGACTCCGATACGCTGGTCGCTGGTGGCGCCCCGGCTGACCGGATTCCGCCCCAACGCGTTCGGCCGCCACCCGGCGGGCGAGCTTGTCGCGGCCGAGCCGTAGGGCGGGGCCGGGCCGAAATCGGTCCCCCGGGGAGCAGGGACAGAATGCAGGGCTGCCTGCGCAGGAGAAGACCGGATGCCAAGTCCAACGGACCCGTTCGATGCCGTCGCCGGACGGCTCCCGGTCGGCCGCGACCCCGCCTCGGTTCGACGCCGGATCGAGGCGATGGAGACCCTGCTGGAGCGGATGTTCACCCTGCCCGGCACCGATCGCAAGTTCGGCCTCGACGTCGTTCTCGACCTGATCCCGGTCGGAGGAAGCCTGATCGGGGCCGCGATGGGCAGCTGGCTGGCCTGGGAGGCTCGCAACCTTGGAATGCCGAAATGGCATTTGTGGCGGATGGGCGGAAATATCGGAGTCGACTTCCTGCTCGGAGCGATCCCCTGGGTCGGGGCGATCCCGGACTTCTTCTTCAAATCGAACACGCGCAATCTCAGGATCGTCAAGCGCTGGCTCGACAAGCACCATCCCGAGACGATGGTGGTCGAGGGCGAGATCGTGGCGAAGCGCTAGTCTCCACATGCGAATATGGGGAGGAGGACCAGCCGAAGCCTGGCGGAGGGAGACCCGTAGAGTTCTTTGCCAGGTCACCCCTCCACCACCCTTCGGGTGGTCCCCCCTCCCCATCTCACGATGGGGAGGCAGAAAAATCCAGGCCGATATCCGCCGCGGGTGCCGACTGGGTGATCCGGCCGACCGACACGTAGGTCACCCCCGTCTCCGCCTTGGCGCGGATCGTCTCCAACGTGACTCCGCCGCTGGCCTCGGTCGGCACCCGGCCCCCGACCAAAGCGACCGCCTCGCGAAGCACCGCTACCTCCATATTGTCGAGGAGGAGGTGGGTGGCGCCGGCGGCGAGCGCCGGCTCGATCTGGTCGAGCCGGTCGACCTCGACGATGATGCGCTCGATCCCGGCCGCCGCCGCCCGGTGCACCGCCTCGGCGACTCCGCCGGCGACGGCGACGTGATTGTCCTTGATCATCGCCGAATCCCAAAGGCCCATTCGGTGGTTCCGGGCCCCGCCCGTTCGAGTGGCGTATTTCTCGAGGATCCGGAGCCCGGGGATGGTCTTGCGGGTGTCGAGCAGGATCGCTCCGGTCCCTTCGATCGCGTCGACATAGCGGCGAGTGAGGGTCGCGATTCCCGAGAGGTGCTGGACGATGTTGAGCGCCGAGCGCTCGGCGGTGAGCAGGGCCCGCGCCTTGCCTCGAAGCCGAAGCAGGTCCGCGCCGGCTCCGACCCGCTCGCCCTCGCCGGCCAGGCGCTCCATCTCCACCTCCGGGTCGAGTGCCCGGAAGAAGGCTTCGGCGATCGGGAGGCCGGCGACCACGATCGGCTCGCGGCTGTCCATCACTCCGGCGAAGCGCGAATCGGCGGGGATCACCGCCTGGGACGTGATGTCCCCGGCCTCGCCTAGGTCCTCGGCGAGGGTCGAGCGAATGAAGGCGTGGAGATCGAAGCCGGGAAGCCAGAAGGTCATTCGGCCTCTCCGTCATGCTGAACTTGTTTCAGCATCCAGTTTTCCGCCGCCCCGGCCGGCGACCAGCTGGACCCTGAAACGAGTTCAGGGTGACAATTGGGCGGTGCGGCCATGGGACGGCTACCGCCCGCCCCCCGCCAGCTCCCGCTTCAGATAGGCCATCAGCAGAGCCGCCCTTTTGGCGTCCTCGGCATTGTCCGCGCCGACGCTGTGGCCGCCCTCCAGATATTCGTGGAAGTAGAAGCGATTGCCATATTCGCCGAGGCGCGCCGCCATCTTGCGGGCGTGGCCGGGATGGACCCGATCGTCCTTGGTCGAGCTGTAGAAGAAGACGGCGGGGTAGCGGACTCCCGGCCGAAGGTTCTGGTAGGGCGAATATTTGGACAGGAAGGCCCAGTCCGCGGGCTTGTCGGGATCGCCATATTCGTCGACCCAGGAGGCTCCGGCGAGGAGCTTGGAATAGCGCTTCATGTCGTGGAGCGGCGAGCCCGAGATGACGGCGGAATAGAGGTCGGGCCGCTGGTTCATCGCGGCTCCGACCAGCACTCCGCCGTTCGAGCGGCCGGAGATCCCGATCCTGCCCTTGGCGGTGACTCCGGTCCGGATCAGGTCCTCGGCGACCGCGTGGAGATCGTCGAAGCTCTTTTGCCGGTTCTCGCGAAGCACCGACTTGTGCCATTCGGGCCCGTATTCGCCGCCGCCGCGTATGTTGGCGAGCACATAGGCATTGCCTTCCTCGGTCCAGAACATTCCCAGCGGCCCGGCGCGATAGGGCTGGCCGGTGAGATAGCCGGGGGTCTGCGCGGCCCGGAAGCCGCCATAAGCGTGGATGAGCGTGGGCACGGGGCCGCTCACGCCTTTGCGGCGGACCAGGAAATAGGGGATCCGGGTGCCGTCCTTCGAGGTCGCGAAGCGCTGCTCGACGCTGAGCGCCGAGGAATCGAACCTCGCCGGAAGCCGCTGCACCAAGGCCGGCCTCGAGCCCTGGCGGACCGAGTAGAGGGCGGGCGGGGTCAGCATTCCCTCGACCGTCGCGAACGCCCCTTCCGGCTTGCCGCCGGCGGCGAGCAGGTGGACGGTGCTGTTCGCCGGAAGGGCGACCGCGCGCGACGCCCAAGTCCCGTTGCGCTTCGGGGTAAGGGCGAACAGCCGGCCCGACACGTCGTCGAGCGCCTTCACCCACAACACTGCGTCGGAGGCGGACACCTCCTCGATCGCCTGCCTGGCCGTCGGAGCCATCACCAGCCGCGGCTCGGCGTTGCCGCGGCTGACGATGTCCGCGAGCGAATAGGAGACCAGGGTGCCGGCCCCGAAGCGGCCGAGCGGGCTCTGGAGCTTCGCGATCAGCCGGTCGCCGATCACGTCCTCGAACTCGGCGTCGGCGGGAAGCGGCACCGGGACCAGGCCGCCGGTCGGCGTCAGCAGATGATATTCGTTGGTCCAGAAGGTCTTGCCACGGCTGACGAAGACCCAGCGGCGGGTGGCGCTGTGGACCGCGATCGGGTTGGTCGCGACGTCGGCGGCCTCGCCCTCGAACAGGGTGCGCGCCGAAGACAGCGGAGTGCCGCGCTTCCACAGCTTCAGGATCCGCGGATAGCCGGACGAGGTCAGCGAGCCCTTGCCGTAGTCGGTGCCGACCAGAAGGGTGTCGCGGTCGACCCAGGCGACGCTGCTCTTGGCTTCGGGGACGGTGAAGCCGTCCTCGACGAATCGGCCGGTCGCAAGGTCGAACTCGCGGACCACGTCGGCGTCGGTTCCGCCGGGGCTGAGCGAGACGAGGCAGCGGCGATAGTCGGGGGCGAGGCAGTCCGCGCCGTGCCAGACCCAGGACTTGCCCTCTTTCCGGCCGAGCGAGTCGACGTCGATCAGCGTGCGCCATTGCGGCTTGCCGGAGCGATAGGCGGCGAGCGGCGACACTCGCCAAAGGCCGCGCGGGTTGCTGGCGTCGCGCCACAGGTTGCCGACCTTGTCGCCGATCAGCTGGTCCGGGGTGGCGATCTGCTCCTTGTCGTCGAGGATGGCGAGCGCCCGTTGCCGGTAGCTTTCATATTTGGGATCGGCGGTGAGCAGCCGCTCGGTCGCCGAATTCCATTCCTTCACCTGGTCGAGCGCGCGCTTGCCCTCGATCTCCTCGAGCCAGAGATAGGGATCGTCGCTCGAGGCCGGAGCCGCGGCGGCGAGGAGGAGGAGCGAGGCGGGAAGGAGGAAGCGATTCAAGTTCGGTCTCCGGCGGCTTGGGTCGCGGCCCGATTAGCGCGCGCCGACCCGCCGCGCCAGCGAAGGCTGGCAGGCGCCGCTCGAAAGCCGCCCGTCGCCCGGGACGAACCGCCGAACCTTTCGTCCGTCCCGCGCATTCCCTAGATAGCGCGCGACAGGAGACGATCATGGCCGACCAGGACACCAAGGCCCCCGAGGCGCCGCCGCTGCCCACGCTCGAGGAGATGCAGCAATGGACCTGGGTGATGGGGCGCGCCCAGCAGATGATGCTCGAACATGTCGCCAAGGCGATGGGCGAGGCGGGCGCCGCGGAGCCGAAGGCGCCGCAGCTGCCCTGGCTCAACATGTTCGCCGATCCCGCGAAGATCGCCGAGCAGCAGGCGGACCTTTGGACCCAGGGCCTCGCCATCTGGCAGCGGGCGCTCGGCGGCGACACCGGGCCGCGCACCGAGCTCGTCGAGAAAGCGGACAGGGACAAGCGCTTCGCCGCCCCGCAGTGGCGCGACAATCCGCTCTTCGACATGATCCGCCAATCCTACCTGCTCGTCTCGGAGCGGCTGCTCGGCTCGGTCGACTCGATCGAAGGGCTCGACCCCAAGCAGCGGGAGAAATTGCGCTTCGCCACGAAGAATTTCGTCGACGCGATGGCGCCGTCCAATTTCGCGGCGACCAACCCGCTCGTGCTCGAGCGGGCGATGCAGACCAAGGGCGAGAGCCTGCTCAAGGGCCTCGAGCACATGCTCCAGGACATCTCCAAGGGCCAGCTCACCCATACCGATCCCGACGCGTTCGAGGTCGGCCGAAACATCGCCGTCACCCCTGGCAAGGTGGTCAAGCGCACTCCGCTCTACGAGCTCATCCAGTACAGCCCGACGACGGACGAGGTGCACGAGACTCCGCTGATCATCTTCCCGCCCTGGATCAACCGCTTCTACATCCTCGACCTCAACCCGAAGAAGAGCTTCATCCGCTGGGCGGTCGAGCAGGGGCTGACCGTCTTCGTCGTCTCGTGGAAGTCGGCCGACGAGAGTCTCGCCGAGGCGACCCTCGACGATTATGTGCTCCGCGGCCAGGTCGACGCGATCGACACGGTCTGCGAGCTTCTCGGAGTGGAGAGCGTCCACGCCATCGGCTATTGCGTCGCCGGAACCACGCTCGCCGCGACCCTCGCCCTGCTTGAGGCCCGCGGGGAGGCGGACAAGGTCGCGAGCGCCACCTTCTTCACCGCCCAGGTCGATTTCTCGGAAGCCGGCGATCTGAACCTGTTCGTCGCCGACGATACGCTCCAGCTGATCGAGCAGATCTCGGCCGACAAGGGCTTCCTGGACGGCCGCTACATGGCCGCCACCTTCAACATGCTGAGGGGCCGCGATCTGATCTGGAGCTACGTGACCAACAATTACCTGATGGGCGAGGATTACGCCCCCTTCGACCTGCTCCACTGGAATTCGGACACGACCAACCTGCCCGCCAAATGGCACCAGGCCTATCTGCGGGATTTCTACCGCGACAACAAGCTGGTCCAGGCCGGCGCAATCACCGTCGACGGGACCCCGATCGACATCCACAAGGTCAGGACCCCGACCTACGTGCAGGCCGGACGCGAGGACCATATCGCCCCGGCCGCCAGCGTCTGGAAGATCACCCATTATTTCCAGGGGCCGCTTCGCTTCGTGCTCGCCGGAAGCGGCCATATCGCCGGAGTGGTCAACCCGCCCGAGGCCCAGAAATACCAGTACTGGACCAACGACGGGAAGCCGGCCAGCCTCGACGAGTTCGTCGCCGGGGCGACCGAGCACAAGGGCAGCTGGTGGCCCGACTGGATTGAGTGGATCGGAGCCCAGTCGGAGAAGAAGGTGCCCGCGAAAGGCGCGCGGGTGCCGGGCAAGGGCAAGCTCAAGGCGATCGAGGATGCGCCGGGGAGCTACGTCAGGGCGCGCTGATCCGGGAAACCCCTCTCCCGTGAAGGACGGGAGAGGGTGATGCTGTCGCATCGGCGCGATGTCGCTCGGCCGGCGCCGACCGGCCCTACAGCCGCGCCAGCGCCTTTTCGGCGATCGCCCGGGCCATGGCCCGCTTCTGCTCGCCGGAGAGAAGCGGGCTTCCGCCGCTCATGCGCGAGCGCATCGTCGGCGGCGAGATGGCGATATAGGAATCGCCCTTCAGGA
Source organism: Allosphingosinicella sp. (assembly GCA_036386795.1). Taxonomy (GTDB): domain Bacteria; phylum Pseudomonadota; class Alphaproteobacteria; order Sphingomonadales; family Sphingomonadaceae; genus Allosphingosinicella. Next base: position 79,828 of record DASVUZ010000044.1, on the reverse strand, counting down.
CATGGAGCTGCTGGTTGGCCCCGAAAAAGGCCTGGTCGCCAAGGCCGGGCGCCGCCCCGCTTTCGGCCATGGCCTCGCCGGCCTGGGCTTCGGCGCCCTTGCCGTCCGCCATCGCCCCGCCGATCCGCCCGAGCACGCCCGCCGCGTCGCGCGCGGCCTGCATCTCCTTGCCGCCGCCGCTTCGGGCGACCTCGACCTTCACCGACGAGGCCATCGAGTCCTCGGTCTCGTAGCTGCACTCCGCTCCGTCCGATTTCGCCTCGACCACCGGCTCGCCAATCGCCTCGCCGACCTCCGCCTTGGTGACGAGGGCGCAGGCATCGGCCGGCGTCGCGGCGGCGGTCGCGCCGCCATTGGCCGAAGCCTGGAGATCGGAGGCATTGGCCTCGCCCGAATCGGAGCCGCATCCCTGGGCGCCGAGCGCCAGCCCGCAGGCCAGCAGGAAGCTCCACGACCGTTCCGTACCCATAGATTCTCTCCTCCGGGCGAGCGGGCGCTCGCGGCTTCCCTCGCACCCTATCGATTTCGGCGGGTCGAGGAAGGCTGAAAAAGCCTGTGCTGCACCGCAACATTTTCCCTTGAAAGGTCGGGCCGGCTCCATTATGTTGCATCGCAGCATAGATCCTGAAGGAACACCCAATGGCCGACACCCAGACCCAGACCCAGACCGCCGCCCCGGCTCCCAAGGCCGAGGCTCCGGCCGCGGTCGCCAAGGCCGCCGCCGCTCCGGCGCAGGCCGCCGCCAAGGTCGTCAAGGCCGCCACGGCCCCGGCCAAGCCGCGCGCCGCCAAGGCCGCCAAGCCCGCCCGCGCCGCGAAGCCGGCCCGCAAGGTCGGCCGCCCAGCGAAGCGCGCCGTTGCCGCGGCTGCTACCCAGACTAACCGCATTCAGAACGAAGGAACCCGCATCATGAAGAAAGAGACCGCCCAGGTCGCCGACCGCCTCCAGGCCGTCTTCGGCGACGTCAACGAGCGCGCCCGCACCCAGATCGAGCGCAACACCCGCATCGCCGAGCAGTTCACCGAGCTGAGCAAGGGCAATGTCGAGGCGATGGTCGCGTCGACCAAGGTCGTCGCGAAGGGCCTCGAGACCGTCGGCCAGGAAGTCGCCGAGTATAGCCGCAAGAGCTTCGAGGACGCCTCCGCCGCCCTCAAGAGCTTCGCCGAAGTGAAGTCGGCCACCGACTTCTTCCGCCTCCAGAGCGACTTCGTCCGCGGCCAGTTCGACGGCTTCGTCGCCGAGAGCTCGAAGCTCTCCGAGACGATGATCAAGCTCGCCGGCGACGTCGCCGAGCCTCTCGCCAGCCGCTACTCGGTCGCCGCCGAGCGCGTTAAGGCCGCCGTCGCTCTCTAAGGGAGCCACAGCGCCAGCTGGTGCAGTAAGGGCGGCCCCCGCGGGGGCCGCCCTTTTTGCGTTCGGGGAACCCGGCGCGCGGTCGCGATTTAGCGACGGCGACCACGTGAATCTCTTGCCGAAAAAAGGCCGGTTGCCATATCTAGGGCGCGTATGAGTTGGGATGACCTAAGAGCCGCGGACGAGCGCAAGGGCGGGGACGTCGACGACCCCGGCCTGGGAGTCGCCACCCGAACGCGCACCCGCACCAAGACTCCGTCGCCCTACAAGGTGCTGATGCTCAACGACGACTACACGCCGATGGAGTTCGTCGTTCAGGTCCTGCAGATGTTCTTCAAGATGGGGATCGAGGACGCGACCCGGGTGATGCTCGCCGTCCACCAGCGCGGGGTCGGGGTCTGCGGGGTGTTCAGCTACGAGGTCGCCGAGACCAAGGTCGCCCAGGTCATCGACTATGCCCGGCAGAACCAGCACCCCTTGCAGTGCACGCTGGAGAAGGCATAGCCTGTCCTTCGATACGCGGCTTCGACTTCGCTCAGCCGCTACTCAGGATGAGCGGGGTGCAAGCTTCAATCCGCTCATCCTGAGCAGCCGGTGAGCTTGTCGAGCCGGCGTATCGATCGACCGCTCATCCTGAGTAGGGACTGAGCTTGGCGAAGGCCCGTATCGAAGGACCCAGATGGACCGCATCATCATCCGCGGCGGCAAGCGCCTCGAGGGCCGGATCCCCATTTCCGGCGCCAAGAACGCGGCTCTGACGCTGCTGCCCTGCGCGCTTCTCACCGACGAGCCGCTGACCCTGCGCAACCTGCCGCGCCTCGCCGACGTCGACAGCTTCGGCCACCTGCTCAACCAGCTCGGAGTGTCGATCACCGTCGAGGGCTCGCGGCCCGACGAGTTCGGCCGGGTGATGACGTTGCGCGCCTCGCGACTCGCCTCGACCGTCGCGCCCTACGACATCGTCCGGAAGATGCGCGCCTCGATCCTCGTCCTCGGCCCGCTCGTCGCCCGCGCCGGCGAGGCGACGGTGTCGCTGCCGGGCGGCTGCGCGATCGGGATGCGGCCGGTCGACCTGCACCTGAAGGCGCTCGAGGCGCTCGGCGCCGAGATCGAGGTCGCCGCCGGCTATGTGAAGGCCAAGGCGCCGAAGGGCGGCCTCGTCGGCGGCACCATCACCTTCCCCTTCGTCTCGGTCGGAGCCACCGAAAATGCGCTGATGGCGGCGGTGCTCGCCAAGGGGGAGACGGTGATCGAGAACGCGGCCCGCGAGCCCGAGATCACCGACCTCGCCAAATGCCTGATCGCGATGGGCGCCGACATCGAGGGCCTGAGGACCGACACCCTCACCATTCGCGGCAAGGACCGACTTCACGGCGCCACCTATGCGGTCATGGCCGACCGGATCGAGGCCGGCAGCTACGCCTGCGCGGCGGGGATCACCGGCGGCTCGCTGGAGCTGGTCGGCGCGCGCAAGGAGACGATGCCTTCGATTCTGTCCGGCCTCAGCGACTCAGGCCTCATCGTCGAGGACACCGCGGACGGGGTCCGGGTCACCGCGGACGGAACCTTGAAGCCGCTGTCCATCTCGACCGCGCCCTACCCCGCCTTCCCGACCGACATGCAGGCCCAGTTCATGGCCATGCTGGCCCTCGCCGACGGCACCAGCCTGCTCACCGAGACGATCTTCGAGAATCGCTACATGCACGTTCCCGAGCTGAACCGGATGGGCGCCGAGATCGAGGTGCGCGGCCGCTCGGCGGTGGTGCGCGGGGTCGAGGGCCTGGTCGGCGCCGAGGTGATGGCGACCGACCTTCGAGCCTCGATGAGCCTGGTCCTTGCCGGCCTCGCCGCCCAGGGCGAGACCCAGGTCCACCGGGTCTACCATCTCGACCGCGGCTACGAGCGGCTCGAGGAGAAGCTCCAGGCCGTCGGGGCGGACGTCGAGCGGGCGAGCGACGGCTAAGGGACGTCCTTCGATACGAGCCTTCGCCTTCGCTCAGTCTCTACTCAGGATGAGCGGAAATGCCCAACGCTCATCCTGAGTAGCCGGTGAGCCTGTCGAACCGGCGTATCGAAGGACGTATCAGGCCCTAGTCCGCCGTCGTCAGCTGGCGCTCGCCACCGAGCTTGTGGACCCGGCCGTGCTTCATCACGAACTGGACGTTCTCGAGCAGACGGATGTCCGCGGTCGGATCGCCGCGCACCGCGACGATGTCGGCGTCCTTGCCGGCCTCGATCGTTCCGATCCGGTCGGCCCGGCCGAGCAGAGTCGCGGCCGCGAGCGTGGCGGAGTGGATGGCGGCGGCGGGGGCCATGCCGTTCTTCACCATCAGTCCGAACTCCCTGGCGTTGAGGCCGTGCGGAGAAACTCCGCTGTCGGTGCCGAAGGCGATGTTGATCCGCTCGCGCACCGCGCGCGCGAAGCTCCGCTCGGCGTTACCCGACGCCTGCTTCGCCTTTTCGAACTGCGCCGGAGTGAGAGCCCCGCGTTCGCCGTCGGCCACCGCCGCGGCCGGAGCGACCAAGGTCGGCACGTAATAGGCGCCGGTCCGGCGGTAGAGGGCGAAGGTGCGGTCGTCGGTGAAGGTGCCGTGCTCGATCGAATCGACTCCGGCCTCGAGCGCGGCGTTGATCCCGTCGACTCCGTGAGCATGCGCCGCGATCTTGCGGCCGAAGGTCTTCGCGGTCTCGACGATCGCCCGCATCTCGTCGGCCATCATCTGCTGGTTGAGGCCGCCGGCGACGTTGCTGAGCACTCCTCCGGTGGCGGCGAACTTGATGACGTCCGCGCCCGCCGAGATCTGGCGGCGCACCGCCCGCCGGCAGTCGTCGGCGCCGTTGCAGGTGTTGTCGGCGCGGGCGAGGCCGATCTCGGTCAGGTCGCGGTTGAGGCCATTGACGTCGCCATGGCCCCCTGAGACCGAAATTCCGCGGCCGGCGGCGACGATGGTCGGGCCGGCGAACTGCCCGGCCTCGATGACGTCGCGAAGGGTCGTGATCATCCGCGGCTCGTTGCCGAGGTCGCGGACCGTGGTGAAGCCGGCGAGAAGCGTCTTCCGGGCGTTGATCAGGGCCGTATAGGCCTCATCCTCATAATCGCGCTGCGCCATCTGCAGTCGGGCCTGGAGCCGGTCGTCGAGGCCGCGCAGGTGGACGTGCATGTCGATGAAGCCCGGCATCACCGTGCTGTCGCGAAGGTCGACGATCCGGGCGCCGGGCATGTCGACATAGCCGCTGCGGATCTCGACGATCCGTCGGCCCCGGACGACGATGCTCGACTCGCGCCGGGCCGGCCGGCCGGGGACGTCCATCAGCGTCCCGGCGTGGATCACGGTGACCGGCTCCGCTGCCTGGGCCGCGACCGGAGCAGCGGTCTGGGCGAAAGCCGGGGCGGCGAGGAGCAAGGCGAAAGCGGCGAGCGAAGGGCGGAGCGGCATGTCGGTCCCCTGATGGTTCGTGGCGACCCAAAGCCGGAAAGTCGCGGCGACATCAAGAGCCCTGACGTCATCCCGCGAAGGCCGGGCAACCATGAACATGGATCGGAGCAAGTTCTCGCGGGCCCGCGTTCCTGGGTCCCGGCCTTCGCCGGGATGACGGTCCAGGTCGCCCTAGGTGAGCACCTCGACGGCGTGGATGACGAGGCCGACCAGGCCGCCGACCAGAGTCCCGTTGATCCGGATATATTGAAGGTCCCGCCCGACCGCATTTTCGAGCCGCCCGGTCACGGTTCGGGCGTCCCAGCCGCGGACCGTGTCCGACACCAGGGTGACGATCCCGCTGCCATAGGTGGCGGCGGTGCCGACGACCATCCGGCGGGCGAACTGGTTGATCGCCTTGTTGAGTCGGACGTCCTGCTGAAGAGTCTCGCCCAGCTGCTTGAGCGCCTCGCCGAAGCGGCCGGCCATCGCCGCCTCGGGGTCGCGGGCGGCCTTGAGAAGGGCGGCGCGGCTATTCTCCCAGAGGCCGCCGAGCCAGTCGGTCACCGCCTTGTTGGCGATGATCTCGTTCTTCCAGCCCTCGACCTTCCCCTGCATGTCGGGATCGAAGCGCATGTCCCAGGCGAGCGCCGCGAGCGCCTCCTCGGCCTTGGCCCGAAGCGGGTGGGCCGGATCGATCGCCATGTCGATGGTGAGCCGGCGAAGCCCGTCGACGATCTTGTCGGCAAGCTTCTCGTCGAGGCCGGAGAGCCGCATGATCATCCCGGCGCGCTCGTGCACCATGTTGCGGATCAGATCCTCGTTGGCGTCGAGGGTGCGGCCGGCCCAGGTGACGATCCCGTCGAGAATCGGGATGTGCCTTTCCTCGGTGATCGCGGCCTCGAGAGTCTGGCCGAGAAGGGGCGAGACTTCGAGGGTCCGCATTCGCGACGCGACCGCGGCCTTGACCATGCCGCCGAGCCGCTCCTGGTCGAGCGATTCGAGCAGGTCGGCGATGAGGCGCGAGCCGCCCTGGCGAAGGCGGCCCTCGGGGGGCGGGTTGGCGAGGAAGCGGCCGATCGCTCCGGCGACGTCGACGCTCCGCATCCGCCGGGCCACGACCTTAGGGATCAGGAAGTTCTCGCGAAGGAAGGCGGCCAGAGCGGCGCCGATCCGATCCTTGTTGCGGGGGATGATCGCGGTGTGCGGGATCGGCAGGCCGAGCGGGTGGCGGAACAGGGCGGTGACCGCGAACCAGTCGGCGAGGCCGCCGACCATCGCCGCCTCGGCGAAGGCCTTGACGAAGCCGAGCCACGGCCGGCCCTCGTCATAGGCGTTGGCCAGAACGAAGATCGCGGCCATCGCCACCAGCATTCCGGTCGCGATGATCCGCATCTCGCGGATGCCGTGCCGAGGCGCTTCAGCGGGAACCATGGGCCTCCAATCCCCGCGAGGCGCGATGGTTCACTCGGCCGCCTGCGGCGCGGGACGTGGCTCGCCGTCCTCGGGCCTGTAGGTGAGGGCGCGCCGCAACCTTCGGCCGAGCCATTGCTCGAAGCTGTCGGCGAGGCTGAAGCCGGCCGGGACGATGACCAGGGTGAGCACGGTCGAGAGGATCAGCCCGCCGATGACGACCACTCCCATCGGCGCCCGCCAGCTTCCGTCGCCGGTGAAGGACAGGGCGATCGGGACCATTCCGGCGACCATCGCCACCGTCGTCATCACGATCGGCTGGGCGCGCTTGTGGCCGGCGTCGACGATCGCTTCGTCCTTGGCGACGCCCTTGCCGATCTCCTCGATCGCGAAGTCGATCAGAAGGATCGAGTTCTTGGCGACGATGCCGAGCAGCATCAGTAGCCCGATCATCACCGGAAGCGACATCGGGTTGCCGGTGAGGTGCAGGGCGATCGCCCCGCCGAGCGGAGCGAGCAGAAGCGAGCCCATGTTGACGAAGGGCGGAAGCACCCTCTTGTAGAGCAGCACCAGCACGGCGAAGACCAGGAACACTCCGGCGATCACCGCCAGGATGAAGTTGTTGACCAGCTCCGCCTGCCACTTCGCCGCGCCGACTTCCACCTTCTCGACCCCGTCCGGCAGGTTGAGCACCGAAGGCAGCGCCTCGATCTTCTTCATCGCGTCGCTGGTGACGACGCCCGGAGCGAGATCGGCCCCGATCGAAGTTCGCCGGCGCTGATTGTAGCGCTTCACCTCGCTCGGGCCGGCTCCGAAGCTGATCTCCGCGACATGCTTCAACGGCACCGAGCCGCCGTTCGCGGTCGGCACCGGAAGGTTCTCGATCGTCGACAGGTTGCGGCGCGAGGTCAGCGGCAAGGCCACCCGGATCGGCACCTGGCGATCGGACAGCGAGAATTTGGCGCTGTTCTGGTCGATGTCGCCAAGCGTGGCGATCCGGATCGTCTGGCTGAGCGCGGCGGTCGTCACTCCGAGGTCCGCGGCGAGGTCGAGCCTCGGCTTGATGGTGATCTCGGGCCGCTGCAGCTCGCCGTTGATCCGAGGCGCCCGGATCTCGGGCATTCCCCGCATCTGGGCGATGATCTGCTGGGCGGCGAGCTCGATTTTGGCGGGGTCGTCGCCGACCAGGGTTATGTTGAGGTCGCGGCCGCTCTGGTTGCCGGCCTGCGACTGGAAGTTGATGCGGGCGTCCGGAATGGCCTGAAGCTCGGGCGAGTAAGCGCGCTCGAATTCGACGCTGGTCCGCGACCGGTCCTTCTTCAGGGTCACGAACAATTCGGCGCTGGTCGGGCTGACGTCGGCGAAAGCGTCCTCGACCTCGGGCTTGGAGCGCATCAGCCGGACGACCTTGTTGGCGACCACGTTGGTCCGCTCCAGCGTGGAGCCCGGAGGCATCTCGATCTGGACCTGGCTGAAATCGAGGTTGAGCGGCGGCTGGAAGGTCATCGGAAGGGTCGCGAAGGCGACGATGGTGGCGGCGAAGGCGGCGACTCCGACCAGCATCGTCTTCCAGCGATTGCGCAGCGACCAGCGCAGCATCCCGACATAGCGGTCCATCATCCAGCCTTCGCCGTGGCTGGCGACGCCCTTCGCCTTGAGGAAATAGGCCGCGGCGAGCGGAGTGATGAGGCGGGCCACGGCGAGGCTGGTCAGGACCGCGGCGACGACGGTGAAGCCGAAATTCTTGAAGAACTGGCCCGAGATGCCCGGCATCAGCCCGACCGGCATAAACACGGCCACGATCGAAAATGTGGTCGCGACGACGGCGAGGCCGATCTCGTCGGCGGCGTCGATCGCCGCCTGGTAGGCGCTCTTTCCCATGCGCATGTGCCGGACGATATTCTCGATCTCGACGATCGCGTCGTCGACCAGAACCCCGGCGACGAGGCTGAGAGCGAGCAGGCTAAGCCCGTTCAGCGAGAAGCCCATCAGGTCCATGAACCAGAAGGTCGGAATCGCCGAGAGCGGGATCGCCAGCGCGGAAATGAGGGTTGCTCGCCAGTCTCTGAGGAAAAGAAAGACAACGAGAACCGCGAGCACCGCGCCCTCGACCATCGCCTCCATCGCGCTGTGATATTGGGATTTGACGTAATCGACGCTGGTGAACATCTCGGTGAACTTCACCTTGGGGTTCGCCTTCTCGATCGCCTCGAGCGCCTTCATCGCCTCCTCGTAGACGGTGACGTCGGAATAGCCCTTGGCCCGGGTCAGCCGGAAGCTGAGCACCTGGCGGCCGTTCATCGTCGAAAGCGACCTCTGCTCGGCATAGGAATCGCGAACGTCCGCGATCGCCGAGAGCTTGACCGCCCGCCCACCGGGCAGAGCGATCTGGGTCTCGCCGAGGGCGTAGGCGCTGGCGGCGTTGCCGAGGACCCGGACCGACTGCTCCGAGCCGGCGATCTCGGCCCGGCCGCCGGCGGCGTTGACGTTGACCTGCCTCAGCTGGGCGTTGACCTGGGAGGCGGTGAGCCCGTTGGCCTGCATCTTGACCGGATCGAGGACCACCCGGATCTCGCGGCTGACTCCGCCGGACCGGCGCACCTCGGCCATGCCCTCGACGCTGAGCAGGCGCTTGGCGACGGTGTTGTCGACATACCAGCTGAGCTCCTCGAGCGACATGTCGCTGGTCTCGGCGGAGTAGATTCCGAGCGGGCCGCCGGCGATGTCGACCCTCTGCACGCGCGGCTCCAATATGCCTTCGGGCAGGTCGGAGCGGATGTTGGCGACGGCGTCGCGGACGTCGTTGACTCCGCGGTCGACCGGAGTGCCGATGACGAACTGGACGAAGGTCTGCGAGCTGCCCTCGCCGACGGTGGAAGCGATCTCGTCGACTCCGTTGATGCCGCGCACCGCCGCCTCGATCCGCTGGGTGACCTGGGTCTCCATCTCGGTCGGAGCGGCGCCGGGCTGCGACACGAAGATCAGCGCCGCCGGGAATTCGATGTCCGGATTGTCGTTCACGTCCATCCGCATGAAGCTGACCAGGCCGAGCAGGGTCAGGGCGGCGAAGAGGACGAGCGGGAAGATCGGGTTGCGTATCGCCCAGCTTGAGATGTTGCGCATAGGGGAGAACCTAAGGTGCCGGGCGGTTACCGGCAATGGCCGGTCCTTCGATACGGGCCTTCCCCCGGATCAAGTCCGGGGTCAGTCCCTACTCAGGATGAGCGGACAGGCTCGACCCGCTCATCCTGAGTAGCCGCTGAGCGAGTCGAAGCGGCGTATCGAAGGACCCGTCACTCCGCCGGCTGAACCGCTGCCGGGCCGTGGTCCTTGGCGCCGCCGTAGGTGAGGAAGCGGCCGACCTTGGGCCCGAGCCAGCGCTCGAAGCCGTCGGCGAGGCTGAAGCCGGCCGGGACGATGACCAGAGTCAGGACCGTCGACAGGATCAGGCCGCCGATCACGACGATGCCCATCGGCGCTCGCCAGCTGCCGTCGCCCGACAGGGAGATGGCGGTCGGGAGCATGCCCGCGACCATCGCCACGGTCGTCATCACGATCGGCTGGGCCCGCTTGTGGCCGGCGTCGGCGATCGCCTCGTGCTTCTCGACTCCCTTGCCCATCTCCTCGATGGCGAAGTCGATCAGAAGGATCGAGTTCTTGGCGACGATCCCGAGCAGCATCAGGATTCCGATCAGCACCGGCATCGACATGGCGTTGCCGGTGAGGTGGAGCGCGATCGCGCCGCCGAGCGGCGCAAGCAGCAGCGAGCCCATGTTCACGAAGGGGGGAACGATCCGCTTGTAGAGCAGCACCAGCACCGCGAAGACAAGGAAGATGCCGGCCACGACGGCCATGATGAAGTTCGAGATCAGCTCGGCCTGCATCTTCTGCTCGCCCTGGCGGGCGTGCTCCACCCCGGCGGGGAGGTTGTTGTAGGACGGCAGCTGCTTGATCTTGCTCATCGCCTCGACCACGCCGGGGGCGAGATCCGCGCCGACGACGATCCGGCGCTGCTGGTTGAAGCGCTGGATCTGGGTCGGGCCGGCGCCGAAGCCGATCTCGGCGACGACCTTGAGCGGGACCGAGCCGCCGCTGGTCGTCGGAACCGGGAGATTCTCGATCGTCGAGAGGCTCTGCCGCGATTCCTCGTTGAGCGAGACCCGGATCGGGATCTGGCGGTCCGACAGCGAGAATTTGGCGCTGTTCTGGTCGATCTCGCCCTGGGTGGCGATGCGGATCGTCTGGCTCAGAGCCTGGGTGGTGACTCCCATGTCGGCGGCGAGGTCGAAGCGCGGCTTGATGGTGATCTCGGGCCGCCTCAGATCGCCTTCGATCCTCGGCGCCTTCACCTCGGGCAGCTTCTTCATGTCCTGGACGAGGGCGTTGGCGGCCTGCTCGAGCTTCACCGGATCGTCGCCGGACAGCATGATTCCGACGTCGCGGTTGCCGAAGCCCTGCTGCGAGCGGAAATAGACCCGGGCGTCGGCGATCTCGCGAAGCTTGGGCGCGGTCTGCCGCTCGAACTCGCTGCTGGTCCGCTCACGGTCGTCGCTGAGCGTGATGTAGATGTTGGCACCGCCGACCCGGATGGAGGCGAAGGCCTTCACCACGTCGGGCTCCTTGCGGATGATGTCCGCCGCCTGGCTGGCGACCCGCTGGGTCTGCTGGAGAGTCGAGCCCGGCGCCATCTCGACCGCCACCGAGCTGAAGTCGCTGTTGACGTTGGGCTGGAAGGTGAAGGGCAGGGTCGCGAAGGCGAATATGGTCGCGATGAAGGCCGCCACTCCGATCAGCATCGTCTTCCAGCGGTGGACCAGCGACCAGTGGAGCAGGCCCATGTAGCGATCCATCAGCCAGCCCTCGCCATGCTTGGCGGCGCCTTTCGCGCTCAGGAAATAGGCGGCCATGAGCGGAGTGATCAGCCGGGCGACCAGAAGGCTGATCAGCACCGCGACCACGATGGTCATTCCGAAGCTCTTGAAATACTGGCCGATCAGGCCGCCCATCATTCCGACGGGAAGGAACACGGCGACGATCGAGAAGGTGGTCGCGACGACGGCGAGGCCGATCTCGTCGGCGGCGTCGATCGCGGCCTGGTAGGCGGATTTGCCCATCCGCATGTGCCGGACGATATTCTCGATCTCGACGATCGCGTCGTCGACCAGGACGCCCGCGACCAGGCTGAGCGCGAGCAGCGTCACTCCGTTGAGGGTGAAGCCCATCAGGTCCATGAACCAGAAGGTCGGGATCGCCGACAGCGGAATGGCGACGGCCGAAATGAGGGTCGCGCGCCAGTCGCGCAGGAAGAGGAGGACGACGAGCACCGCGAGCACAGCGCCCTCGACGAGGGCCTCCATGGCGCTGTGATACTGGCCTTCCGTATATTTGACGCTGGTGAAGAGCAGCCGGAACTTGACCTTGCCGCCGCTCTCCTCCTCGAGCTTCTTCATCTCCTCCTCGGCCGCCGCCCAGACGGTGACGTCGGAGGATCCCTTGGCCTTCTCGATCGAGAAGCTCAGCACCTGCCGGCCGTTCATCAGGGCGACGTTGCGCTGCTCGGCGTAGAGGTCGCGGACCGTGGCGATCGAGGAGAGCTTGATCGTGCGCCCGTTGCCGACCGAGACGTTCTTCTCGCCGAGGTCGCGCGCGTCCGCCGCATTGCCGAGCACCCGGACCGACTGCTCGGAGCCGGCGATCTCGGCGCGGCCGCCGGCGGCGTTGACGTTGGTCTGCCTCAGCTGGGCGTTGACCTGGGCCGCGGTGATCCCGTGAGCCTGCATCTTGACCGGATCGAGGATGATCCGGATCTCACGGCTGACTCCGCCGCCGCGCGAAACGTTGGCCATTCCGGGGATGGCGAGAAGCCGCTTGCTGATCGTGTTGTCGATATACCAGCTGAGCTCCTCGAGCCCCATCGCGGTCGACTCGACCGCCATGTAGGCGATCGGCCCGCCGTCGGCCTCGACCCGCTCGACCCGCGGCTCGAGAATGCCGTCGGGAAGATCGGAGCGCACGTTGGCGATGGCGTCGCGGACGTCGTTGACGGCGCGGTCGACGGGAGTGCCCATGTCGAACTGGACGAACGTGGTGCTCGAGCCTTCGCGGGCCGTCGACTGAATCTCGTCGACCCCGTTGATGCCCCGGATCGCCGCTTCGATCCGCTGGGTGACCTGGGTCTCAAGCTCGGACGGCGCCGCGCCGGGCTGAACGACCGTCACCTCCGCCGCGGGGAAGCTGATGTCCGGGTTGTTGTTGACGTCCATGCGCAGGAAGCTGACCAGCCCGAGCAGGGTCAGGGCCGCGAACAGCACGAGCGGGAAGACCGGGTTTCGGATCGCCCAGCTGGAAATGTTACGCATGTCGGTCCGTCTCCGTCAGGGGCCTGGTCAGCGGGCGGCGGTGGCGCGCTGCGGCCGGATCTTCTCGCCTTCGGTCAGGAACGGACCGGCCGAGAGGACCACCCGCTCGGTGCCGTTGAGCCCTTCGCCGACCACGACTCCCTTGTCGGTGACGGCTGCGACCTTGACCGGCCGGCGACGGACGGCGTTGTCCTTGTCGATGATGTAGACGTAGCTGCCCTGGCTGTCGTTCAGCACCGCCGATTCGGGAAGCATCGGAGCGTCGGTCGAGCCCGCGGTGATGCTTGCCGTGGCGAAGCCGCCGGGCCTCAGGTCGCGGTCATAGGGCACCGCGATCCGGGCGACGCCCTGGCGCGAGGCGGGATCGATGATCGGCGAGATCTGCCAGATGCTGCCCTGGTAGGTCTTGCTCGAGCCGACCGGGGTCACCTGCGCCGGGACTCCGGCGCTCATCGCGAACAGGTCCGATTCGGGCAGCCGGGCGAGCATCTCGAGCTGGCCGCCGCGGGCGATCCGGAACAGGGCGCCCGATCCGGGGCCGACGATCTGGCCGGGCTCGACCGTGCGGGTCAGCACCAGGCCGGCCGCCGGGGCCCGGACGTCGAGCCGGCCGATGCGGGCCCGGCTCTGGCCGAGATTGGCCTGGGCGACCCGAACCCGGGCGAGCGCCGCGTCGCGGGTGGCGATCCGACGCTCGACGTCGGCCTTGGAGACGAAGCCGCGGGAGACCAGCTTCTGAGCGCGGTCGAGCTCCTGCTGGGCGAGGCGCGCGTCGGCTCGGGCGACATCGATCTGCGCGGCGAGCTGGGCGGCTTCCTGAGTCTGCACCGAGCGATCGATGACGGCGAGAGTCTGGCCCTGGCCGACCCACTGGCCGGCCTCGACCAGGACGCTCACCACCTTGCCGCCCTCGCCGGGAACTCCGACCGGCATGTCGTAGCGGGCGGCAAGCTGGCCGGTGGCGGAGATGGTGCGGGCGACCTGCTGGCGCCCCGGGACGACGACGCTGACCGCCGGCGCGGCTTCGGAGCCCTCGGCGCCTCCGGCCTTGACCGCGACCTTGGTGTCGTCGCCGCCTCGGCCGAACATCAGATAGGCCGCGACCAGAAGCACCAGCACCGCCACGACGGCGATGATGATGTTCCTTCGGCGGCGACGGGCCGCCGTTTCGTCGTCGATGACGACAACCTCGCTATCGGCGGCGCCGCTGCGCCATTTGCGCGACTCGAAATTCATAGTGCTCATAATCCCCACACCGGACAGGCGGCAGGGCCGCTTCGGCAACTGTGTTAGCCGAATATATCACCTGCCTCAAGTCAAATCTGCCGCGCAGCCCCCCACGCGGAACGGCCATCTACAATTTTTGTTGAGGCTTGGCCACTCGAAAGCGGTAAGACGGCGAACAAGCAAGCGAGGGTAAGGAGGGACGCATGAACCTGCTGGCAGACCATGGGTGGATCGCCTGGATCATCATCGGAGCGATCGCCGGAGTCATCGCCAAGGCGATCATGCCGGGCCGCGATCCGGGCGGCTGCATCGTCACCATCCTCCTCGGAATCGCCGGCGCGGCCCTGGCCGGCTTTCTGGGCAACATGCTCGGCTGGTACCGGCAGGGCCAGGGGGCGGGCTTCATCGCCGCCATAATCGGCGCGATCATCATCCTGTTCATCTGGCGGCTGATCGCCCGCCGCCGCTAGCTCGGGTCGCGGCCTTCATCGCCCGCAGGAAGGGACGCAGGTCCTCGCCCCGGGCGATCCGGCCGACGATCGCCGACCCGCAGATGATTCCGGCGGCGCCGGCGGCGAGCGCCAGGCGGACATGGTCCGGCTCGGAGATTCCGAATCCGAGAACGGGCGGCGGCGCGTTCGACTCGCGGAGCCGGGCGATCACCGTTTCGGCGAAGCGCACCTCGGAGTCGGCGCCGGTCACTCCGGCGCGGGCGACGCAATAAGTGTAGCCCTCCCCTTCCGACGCGATCCGGGCCAGCCGCTCCGGCGGCGTGTTGGGAGCGGCGATGAGCACCGGAGCGACTCCGGCGGAGCGCGCGGCGGACAGGAAGGGCGCCGCCTCGATCAGCGGAACGTCGGCGACGAGGACGCTGTCGACCCCCGCCCCGGCGGCCGAGCGGTAGAAGGAATCGAGCCCCTTGGCCGTCGCCAGATTGGCATAGGTGAGGATTCCGACCGGCACGCCGGGATGGCGGGCCCGGAAATCCCCGAGCAGCCGAAGGCAATCCGCGGTCCTCGCCCCGCCGGCCAGCGCCCGAACCGCCGCCGCCTGGATGACCGGCCCGTCGGCGACGGGGTCGGAAAAGGGGATTCCCACTTCGATCATGTCCGCTCCGCCCTCGACCAGCGAGTCGAGGATCCCGGCGCTGGCGGCGAGGCCGGGATCGCCGAGCATGGCGAAGGCTCCGAACGCGCCCTCGCCGCGCTCGCGAAGCCGCTCGAACATTGCGGCATAGCGGGTCACGCCGACGCTCCCAGGAGCCGGCGCGCCTGCTCCATGTCCTTGTCGCCGCGCCCCGAGAGGTTGACGACGAGCACCATGTCGCCGGCCGCCGCCTCCGCGAGCTCGAGGGCATAAGCGAGCGCGTGAGCCGATTCGAAGGCGCAGATAATCCCTTCCGACCGCGCCAGCCGAGCAAAGGCGTCGAGCGCGTCGCGGTCGGTCGCTCCGACATAATCGGCCCGGCCGCTGTCCTTGAGGAAAGCATGCTCCGGCCCGACGGCGGGATAATCGAGGCCGGCCGAGACCGACCAGCTCTCGTCGATCTGCCCGTCCTCGTCCTGAAGAATGTAGGTTTCCGCGCCGTGAAGGATCCCGGGACGGCCGCGGAGCAGGGTCGCGCCATGCTCGGACCCGTCCAGGCCCCTGCCCGCCGCTTCGACCCCGATCAGCCGGACGCCCTCGTCGGCGACGAAATCGGCGAACAGGCCGATGGCGTTGGACCCGCCGCCGACCGCGGCGATGCAGGCGTCGGGGAGCCGCCCTTCCGCCTCCAGTATCTGCGCCCGCGCCTCCTTGCCGATCACCCGCTGGAATTCGCGCACCATCAGCGGAAAGGGGTGAGGCCCGGCGACGGTGCCGAGCAGATAGTGAGTGTCCTCGAAGCTGGCCGCCCAGTCCCTCAGAGCCTCGTTGATCGCGTCCTTGAGGGTTCGGCTGCCGCTTTCCACCGGCACCACCTCGGCGCCGAGGAGCTCCATCCGGAAGACGTTCGCCCTTTGGCGCTCGACGTCGAGGGCGCCCATGTAGATCCGGGTCTCGAGGCCGAACAGGGCTCCGGCGAGAGCGGTGGCGACTCCGTGCTGGCCGGCGCCGGTTTCGGCGATCAGCCTGCGCTTGCCCATTCGGCTGGCGAGCAGGGCCTGGCCGAGCACCTGGTTGGTCTTGTGGGCTCCGCCGTGAAGCAGGTCCTCGCGCTTCAGGTAGATCCGCGCGCGCTCGCTTCCGAGGTTGCGGCAGCGGGTGAGCGGGGTCGGCCGGCCGGCATAATTGGCGAGAAGGCCGTCGAGCTCGGCCCCGAAGGCGGGGTCGCCGGCCGCGTCGAGGAAGGCCGCCTCGAGCTGCTCGATGGCGGGAACCAGGATTTCCGGAACGTAGGCGCCGCCATAGGCGCCGAAGCGGCCGCTCAGGCGCACTCCGCCAGCTCCCGACGGACCGGCAGCCTCAGCGCCTCGAAAAAGGCCTGGAGCTTTCCGGAATCCTTTCGGCCCGGAGCCATCTCGACGCCCGAGCCGACGTCGAGCGCGAAGGCTCCGATCCGGGCGGCGGCGGCGGCGTTGGACGGCTTGAGGCCGCCCGCCAGAAGCGAGCGGCCGAGATCGGCGCGGCCGTCGAGGCGGCTCCAGTCGAAGGCGATTCCAGTGCCTCCGGAGCGGCCGGCGACCAGGCTGTCGAACAAGGTCCGGTCGGCGCCGAGCCGGTGGGTCGGAACCTCGCGGCCGACCGCCGCCGCGGCCCAGATCTCGGTCTCCTCCGGGAGGAGTCCGCGGAGCGCCCGGATGTAGAGGGCGTCCTCGTCGCCGTGAAGCTGGACCGCTCGAAGCCCGAGCGCCCGGGCGCTGTAGGCGACCTGCATCGGCTTCTCATTGCGGAACACTCCGACCAGCGGCGACGGCGACGAGTCGGCGATGGCTTCGGCCGCCGAGCAGCTGACCGCTCGAGGGGTGTTGGGCACCATCACGATGCCGGCGAAGGCGGCGCCGTGCTCGGCCGCCATCGCCGAATCGTGGACGTCGGTGATGCCGCAGACCTTGACCCGGCCGTAAGCCAGCGCCCGGGCCGCCTCGCCCGGATTCTCGGCGCGCATCAGCGACGATCCGACCAGGAAGGCGTCGGCGAACGGGGCGAGCCGGGCGACGTCGGCTCGGGTGGAGATTCCCGATTCCGCGACAACGAGGGCGTCCCTGGGAACCAGCGGCGCCAGCCGCTCGGTGGTGGCGAGGTCGACTTCGAGCGTGGCGAGATCGCGATTGTTGATCCCGATGAGGTCGGCGCCGAGCCCGACGGCGCGGCGAAGCTCGGCTTCGCTGTGCGCCTCGACCAGCACGTCCATTCCGAGCCGGCGCGCCTGAGCCATCACCGCCGCCGCGGCCTCGTCGCCGAGCACGGCGAGGATGACGAGGACGGCGTCGGCGCCGTGGAGCCTGGCCTCGGCCACCTGGCGCGGATCGACGATGAAATCCTTGGCCAGGATCGGCCCCAGGAACTCGCGGCGAACGGCCCGAAGGTCGTCGAGCGAGCCTCCGAAGAAGGGCGAATCGGTGAGAACGCTGATCGCGTCCGCGGCGCCGCGATAGGCCCGGGCGAGGGCGGCGGCGTCGGCGTTCGGCCGGATCGCTCCGCCGGAGGGGGAGCCGCGCTTCACCTCCATGATGAAGCGAGCGCCCGGCCGGGCCAGCGACGCCTTCAGGCTCCGCCGGGTCGGCTCCGCCGCCTCCGGGCCGAAGCCCCGGAGCCGGGCGGCGACGTCGACCCGCTTTCGAGCGACGATTTCGGCGAGCAGGCCTTCAGCCATTGGTGGCCTCGACGAACAGCTTCAACCGGCGGAAGGCCTCGCCGGAGGCGAGCGCCTGAAGCGCCATCGCGACTCCCGAGCGCAGGTCCGCGGCGAGCCCGGCGGTGAGCAGCAGAGCGCCGGTGTTGAGAGCCACCACCTCGGTCTCGCCGGCGAGGCCGTAACCCATCAGCAGCGCCTTGAGCCGCTCCGCATTCTCCTCGGGGCCGCCGCCGCGCAGCACCTGCACCGGATGCCTCTGGAGCCCGGCATCCTCGGGCCGGATCGTCATCGGCTCGAGCTTCCCGCCGCCCACTCGAACGGCCTGGGTCTCGCCGTGCAGGGCGACCTCGTCGAGGCCGGAGCCGTGGACGACGAGCGCGCGGGCGACTCCGAGCGCGGCGAGGGTCCGGGCCACCGGCTCGAGCAGCGCCGGGTCGGCGACCCCGAGCAGCTGCACTCCGGGCTCGGCGGGGTTCACGCAGGGGCCGAGCATGTTCATGATCGTCCGCACCTTGAGCATCCGCCGGACGGGACCGGCGTGGCGAAGGCCGGGATGGTAGAGCGGGGCGAACAGGAAGCAGACTCCGGTTTCGTCGAGGGCCCGGTGGGACGCTTCGGCGGATACGTCCAGTATTGCACCCAGCTGTTCGAGGACGTCGGCGGAGCCGCAGCGGGAGGTGACCGAGCGGTTGCCGTGCTTGGCGACGGGAAGGCCGGCGGCGGCGGCGGTGAAGGCGACGGCGGTCGAGACGTTGATCGAGGCGGAGCCGTCGCCGCCGGTGCCGCAGCTGTCGGCGAAGAGATAATCGGGCCGGGGGAAGTCCGAATCGGCGGCTCGAAGCGCCCGCGCGGCTCCGGTCAGCTCCGCCGCGGTCTCGCCCTTGAGCCGGAGAGCGATGAGCATGGCGGCGATGGCGGGCTCCGGAAGCCGGCCGGCGACGAGCTCGCCGAACAGCGCTTCGGCTTCGGCTTCGGACAGCGATTCGCCGGTGTAGAGCCGGGCGAGCGCCGCTTCGGAGTCGGTGGCGTCGGAGATCGGGAGGACGAATTTGGGCTGGGTGGACATGGCGATGATTCCTTGGGTGGAGCGCAAAAGAAAAGGCCCGCCGGATCGGCGGGCCTTCTGCTGGGAGTTCGGACCTTTCTAGAGAGTCCGGTTCACCATCGATGGACGCGCGCCGCGGCGGAGGAGGAGTCCCACCACCAATGCCAGGCGTGCGCGGAGGCCGGCGCGGAAGAGGCGCGCAAGGAGCCGGTGCGGGTCGCCAGGGTCGTCATCGCGCCCTCAACTCTCAGCTAAACGCTTCCACGTCAACTGTTTCGTCGTCCCGGCGAATGCCGGGACCTCGGGGAGACCCGCCGAGACTTCTCGACCTGAGGTCCCGGCTTTCGCCGGGATGACGGGATGGGGGGATGACGGATGGGGGGATGCGGGGCGTTCAGCAACGGTGCAGCCGGTTCCGCGTTGAAAGGACCGGGGGCGAAACTTTCGGAGTAAGCTCATGCGTAACCTGATCCTCGGCGCCGCCCTGGCGCTTTCCGCGGCGCCCGTGGCGGCCCAGCCGCCCCAGGCCGTCCCGGTCCTTCTCGAAGGAACCCGCCTCGACGTCGTCGCCACCGGCGAGGTCAGCCGGATCCCCGACCTCGCGCGAATCACCGCCGGAGTCGTCTCGGTCGCCCCGACCGCGACCGCCGCCCTCGCCCAGAACGCCACCCAGATGGCGTCGGTCCGGGCCGCGCTCAAGCGCGCCGGAATCGCCGACCGCGACATCCAGACCAGCTCGATCAACCTCTATCCCGACTATCGCCACGACCCGCAGGGCAGCAATCCGCAGATCATCGGCTATCGAGCGAGCAACGAGGTCAGCGTCCGCTTCCGCGACATCGCCAACAGCGGCAAGATCCTCGACGCTCTCGTCGCCCAGGGCGCCAACCAGATCAACGGGCCGATGCTGAGCATCGACAAGCCCGAGGCCGCGCTCGACGAGGCCCGCACCCAGGCGCTCGCCAACGCCCGCGCCCGGGCCGAGCTCTACGCGAAGGCGCTCGGCAAGCGGGTCGGGCGGATCCTTTCGATCAGCGAGGCCGGAGGCAATTACGCTCCGCCGGTGGTGATGATGCGCCAGGCGAACCGGGGCGCGGCCGCCGATTCGACCTCGATCGATCCCGGCGAGCAGAGCGTCGCGGTCAGCCTGTCGGTCTCGTTCGAGCTCGAATGATCCTCCCGCGTCGTTGCGAGGAGCGAAGCGACTCGGCAATCCAGCTCCGCGCTCGTCGACGCTCGCCGCGCTGGATTGCTTCGCGTGCGCTCGCAATGACGGTTTCCTTTTCCGGCCGAAGGCCTTAGCGGCGGCGCCATGCGCCTCCTGTCCGCCTTGCTCGCCGCCGCGCTCGTCGCCGCGCCCGCCGCCGCCCAGAAGCTCGGCGCCCGCACCGCCACGCCCCAGCAGGTGCTGGGCGGCATGGCGCCGGCCGATCCGATGGCCGAAGCCGAGCAGATCGCCGCGGCGGCCGCGATCCATCCCCTCGGAACGGTCGAGAATCCGGTCCGGGTCGGAGGGCCGCAGGGCGCCCGGGCCTATATCGGCCGGCTTCGCTGCGCCGACGGCTCGCGCCCCCAGATCGGGGCCCGAAGCGGCGGCCCGGTCGGCGCCTACGGCACGCTCACCGAGCGCTACCCGCTCGACTGCGGCGCCGCGGCGCCGGGTCGGGTGCTGCTCGCCTTCGACTTCTACCATGAGGAGCATGTCGAGACCCGCCCGGTCCCCGGCTTCGTCCTCGACGGCCGCTGATTGGCGCCAGGCGTCCGCGACCGCTAGGAAGCGCCGATGCGAACCTGGCTCCGCCGCCTCGGCACCGCTCTCCTCTTCCTCCTCGTCGGACTGTGCTTCGCGCCGTCGCTGATCCCACCCTTCCTCGACCGAATCTACCACCGGGGCCCGCCGTCCGATCATTTCGACGGGCAGCGCTTCTTCAATCCCGATCCCGGCCCGAGCTCCGCCGCCCATGGCGGCCCGGCCCGCTTCTTCAACCGCTGGCTGAGCGGCGACGACGAACGCGCCCGCTGGCCCGATCGAGTTCCGGTCGCCCCGACCGTGCCGCCTCGGCGAGTCCACGGCGAAAGGATGCTCGTCACCTGGATCGGCCACGCCACCGTCCTCGTCCAGACCCAGGGCCTCAACATCCTGACCGACCCGATCTGGTCGCAACGCGCCTCGCCCTTCTCCTTCGCCGGGCCGAAGCGCGTCCGGGCGCCGGGCGTTCGCTTCGAGGATCTGCCGAAGATCGACCTCGTCCTCGTCAGCCACAATCATTACGACCATATGGATCTGCCCACGCTCGAGCGCCTCCATCGCCGCGACCGGCCGCTGATCGTCACCAGCCTCGGCAACGATTCCATCCTGAGGAAGGCCGCAATTCCCTCGACCGCGCTCGACTGGGACGAAACCGCGATCGTCACCGACGACGGAATCGAACCACTCCTCGGATTCCGGTGCGACCCGGACTCCTCCTGTCCAGGGGACAAGGCGTTCGTGACCGTCGTTCGAAACCATCATTGGTCGTCGCGCTGGGGCAGCGACCGCAACCGCGCCTTGTGGTCGGGTTTCGCGGTTCGAACCGCGGGAGGCCGAATCTTCTTCGCCGGGGACACCGGCTGGGGGAATGGCGGCTGGGCTCGCGAAGCCGCGAAATGGGGACCCTACCGCCTCGCCATCCTCCCGGTCGGGGCCTATGAGCCGCGCGACGTCATGCAAGCCAATCATATGAACCCGGAGGAAGCCGTCCGGGTGTTCGAGGCGCTGAACCCGGGCGTGGCGCTCGGAATGCATTGGGGGACGTTCCAGCTCACCTTCGAGGCGATCGACGACCCGCCGCGACGCCTCGCGGCGGCGAGGCGCGCGCGGGGAATCGCGGAGGGCCGGTTCGTGACGACGGAGGTCGGCCGAAGCTTCGAGGTGCCTTAATCCTCCCCATGCATCGCATGGGGAGAGGGACCGTGGTGAAGCGGCAGCTGAACCGGCCTGCGCCATTCGCCCCTCCACCATGCTGCGCATGGTCCCCCTCCCCATCTCGCGAGGCGATTATGCACTTTACAAGCCCGAGAGATGACAGCTTGGATCTAGGCGGCTTTTCCGCGCCGCGTGAATTTCCTCTGGCTTGAACGTGGATCGGATAAATTTATCTAGCTCGCCTAAAGCCGAAGTAAATGATGCCGCAAGTTTCTCATTTCGATAGTCCACGCCCATGTCGTCCGCTTCCATCCTGCCCGCCGTATACACGAAAACCTCTCGTTCTCTAGCGTACTTCGAGTCGCAGTCTAGATATCGCCGCATTGTCTCGCGTGCTTCTGGCCCAAAGGTCTCTAATATCCTGTCAAACTCTTCTATTACGCCTGCTATCCTTCGTAGAGAGCGCATCCACGGTCCAGCCGAAGCATTATCCGAGCCGTCCCGCTGGAACTTTTCATAGTGTGTTTGACAAGCGACCATGGCATCGCGCAACTCAACCATTGCGGATACGATTTCTTTCCTCGGCTTCGCTTGCCACCATTTTTATTAGGTGCTCGATGAGCTTCGCCCACATTAAGGCGCCTCTTTCGTCACCGGCTTATGCTTCACCAGCTTCCCGACGCGCTCGCGGAAGCGCTCGGGATCGTCGTCGCATTCTAGGGTTCGAGCAGCATCCCTGAACTTCTCAAGCTGGCTTGGTTTGGGCGAGGTCATATGCCTCCCTATCACGTGTCCAGTTTAGACCGCGAATCTTAGTTGGTCCGGCGGCGCTGCGTCCTTGTACAATTCGAACGGATCCTCAATGCCCTTCGGACGGCGATTGCGTTCGCGCACCTCGCGGACGGGCGCTGCCGCCACATAATGGCGGCCACGCTTCTCCCCTTTTGCTTCTAAGAGTCCAGCGTCCACGAGCTGCTTCAAATCTCGGCTAGCCAAGTTATTAGAAATATCGGTGCTAACACGATAAGAGGCGTTTCGGACTCGCGCGCCAAAGGCGGCTTCCAGTAAGCCGAGCGCACACCTTGTTGGCAAGCCCCTCTCTTTCACAATCTCCTCAAGATCGACATATACTAACCCATATTCATAATTGCGCCTTAGTAGGGTCTGTAGCTGGTGGTAGTGGCCAGTCAGGCAATATCGTATCCACCGTTTACAGTCACGTTGAGGGTTGAAGCCCCCGCCACCAGCGTCCGCTAGTACATCATAGTACTCCTGCTGGTTGTGACCAATATACTCTTCGATGCTGGAATAGGTCTGGGCGGCAATGCCCTCGTTTGCCAGTACCGCAGTTTGAAGGCAGCGGGCGGTTCGCCCGTTCCCGTCCGAAAAGGGGTGAAGCAACGTTAGATTGAGGTGTGCAAGAGCGGCCTTTATAATAAGGTGGTTTTGCGGCGGAGCATTGAGGAACGCAACCAGTTCATCCATAAGCGCTTCCAGTTGATCTCTTGCCACCCCTTCGTGGACGACCTCATTTGTGCGGGTATTCCTAACTCCCACCCATCCACGCCGGAAATTGCCGGGGTTGGCATCGAGGTCGCTCTGCGAAATCATGAAATGAATGGCTAAAATGGCGTCAACACTGAACTGAAAGTCGTGATCGCGGCATCGCTGTAAGATGTAGGTCATCGCTTGCTGATAGCCTACGACAGCGCGCCAGGTGGCCCGGTCCGTTTCCGCTGGGTCCTCACCGTCAACGGCAGCCACGGCATCTTCTTGTGAGACGTTTATATTCTCAATGCTATTCGAAGCCCGCAAAGCCCGAGCGCGGGTGGTCCTAGCAAGAATGCCGGTCCACCGCTTTGGATTCTGGACGACAAAGTGCCGCAGATCGCGCTGCAATTCCTCGATTTTTTCGAGGACGCGGGCCTCAGGGCCGTCTAGCTCTGGATAAAGGTAGAGCATGCTTCATATCCATATTGCAACCGATTTAAAGTCAGATATAAACTGACATGTGGTCAATTGCAATATGTATATGCACACGTTATCCACAGGCGAGTGGCGCCGCTGCTGCGTCGGACAGCCAAAGCCAAAAGAGGCGCCTCCGTAACCAGCGACGGCGTTCATAGTCGCCTCTCGCGATGGGGAGGATTCAGGCGGCGGGGCCGATTCTGAAGGCGCAGAGCTTGTGGCCGTCGGGATCGCGGAAATAGGCGCCGTAAAAGGCTCGAGGGCCCTCATCGCCGCGAACGCCCGGCGGGCCCTCGTCGGTTCCGCCGAGCTCGATCGCCCTGGCGTGGAGCCGGTCGACCTTGTCCCGGCTGTCCATCACCAACGCCACCATGTCGCCGTTGCCGGGAACCGCGGGCCGGCCGTCATAAGGCCGGGTGACCGCGACTCCCGGCTTGCCCCAGCCGGGGGCGTAGAGGGTGAAGCCGCTCTCCATCTCCATCAGCCGGGACACTCCGATCTCGCCGAACAAGGCGTCGTAGAAGGCGCGCGAGCGGTCGAGATCGTCGGTTCCGAGGGTGACGTAGCCGATCATCTCAGCCTCCCTTCCGGGCCGCCGCCGGGCATTCGCCGACCCGGCGCCCGGTGATCCGCATCTCCATCGTCATCGGCTTGCCGCCGAGATCGGTTTCCGACTTCATCGTCATGTCGATCGACTGAGCGCTGTACTTGCCGTCCATGGTCATGACGGTCTTGCCGGCGACGCCCTGGCCGGCGCAGGTGGTCTTGCCCTGGATCCGTCCGCCGCTCCAGCTGAAGCTCTCGGACTTGCAATTGCCCGACTTGTCGCCGGAGAAGAGGTCGCCCTTCGGGCCCTTGGCGTCCTCGGGAGTCATGCAGGTCTTGGCCGTCGAGCCGGCATTGGCCTTCATGCTGTCCATCATCCCCGTCGGCAGCCCTTCGGCGGCGACGTTGACGACCTCCGTCTTCATCTCCCATTCGCCCGGCTGGAGCGTCACTCCGGCCCCCGAGATGCCGCCGCCCGACGCCCCGCTAGAGCCATTGCCGTCGCCCTTGCCGGAGCTTCCGCAGGCGGCGAGCGCCAGCGCCGCGGCGCCGAGGATCAGTTTAGACTTCATTTCTCTTTCCCCCTTCTCATGGTCAGTGGCCGGATGCGGACGCCCCCGGAGCCAGCAGGTCGAGCACCGCGACGGTCATCGCCTCGGTGCCGAGCCGGATCGACGGCTCCGGATCGATCTTGAACAGGGCCGAATGGTGCGAGGGCACGGGCGGCCCGCCGGCCCTGGCGGCGTCGAACGCCGACTGAGGAGTTCCTCCGACCTGGAAATAGAAGCCCGGCACTCCGAGCTCGGGCTGGACGAAATAGGTGAAATCCTCGGCGCCCATGCTCTCCTGGGCGAACGGAACCACGGTGCCCGCCGCCAGGGCCCGGCTCCAGGCCGAGCGGATCCGCTGGGCGAGAGCGGGCGTGTTGCTGGTGGTCGGAGTGCCCTCGGAGACCTTGACCTCGGGAAGCCGGTTCTCGGCGACTCCGTTGGCCCGGCCGATATTCTTCGCCATCCGCTCGATCGCCGTCAGCAATTGCCTTCGAGTGGCCTCGTCATTGG
This sequence comes from Allosphingosinicella sp., assembly GCA_036386795.1. Lineage (GTDB taxonomy): Bacteria > Pseudomonadota > Alphaproteobacteria > Sphingomonadales > Sphingomonadaceae > Allosphingosinicella. The sequence goes on along the minus strand of DASVUZ010000044.1, from coordinate 54,757 downwards.
CCCGGACCGTGACCTGCAGCTCGGCGCGGTCGGAGATGATGTTGTGCTTGGTGCCGGCGTGGAACGAGCCGACCGTGATCACCGCCGGCGACAGCGGGCCGACCTCGCGGCTGACGATCGACTGCAGGGCGGTGACGATCTGCGAGCCGATATAGACCGGATCCTTGCCGGTATGCGGCGCGGCGCCGTGGGCTCCGACTCCGTGGACGGTGATGTCGACGCTGTCGGCCGAGCTGTACATGAGGGTGTCGGCGGCGCTCACCGTCCCGGTGCGCATGCCCGAATTGACGTGGAAGCCGAGCGCGTAATCGGGCTTGGGAAAGCGGGTGTAGAGCCCGTCGGCAAGCATCGCCTTGGCGCCTCCGACCCGCTCCTCGGCCGGCTGGGCGATGAGGACGACGGTGCCGCGCCACCGGTCCTTCAGAGCCGCCAGCTGGTGGGCGGTTCCGACCAGCGAGGTGATGTGGACGTCGTGGCCGCAGGCGTGCATCACCGGCATGTCGAGGCCGTCGACCCCGACCTGGCGGGCCCGGGAGGAATAAGGAAGGCCGCTCTTCTCCTCGACCGGGAGCCCGTCCATGTCGGCCCGGACCAGCACCGTCGGGCCGGCGCCGTTGCGCAGGACCCCGACCACGCCGGTGCCCCCGACCCCCTCGGTCACCGCCGCACCGGCGGCTCGAAGCTCCCTGGCGATGATCTTCGCCGTCCGGTTCTCCCTGAAGCTCAGCTCGGGGTTGCGGTGGAAGTCGACGAACATGGCGCCGAGCCTCTTGTCGTAATCGGCCTTGATCGAGTCGGCGAAATCGGCCGCCGCCGCGGGCGCCGAGCAAAAAGTGAGTGCCAGCAACAGGAACTTCAGGCGCATTCGATTATCTCCAGGACCCGTGTCGTCATGCCGGACTCGATCCGGCATCCATCTTTGGCGTTGGGGGACAGCCTGGAAGAAGGTGGACCCCGGATCAAGTCCGGGGTGACGGAAAATGAGTCGCTTCCTCACTGGGGCCGAAGCGCCTCGATCAGGCGCTCGAAATCCCCCTCGTCATTGTAGAGGTGCGGCGTGATCCGCATCCGGTCCCCGCGAAGGCTGACATGGATGTCGGCGGCGGCGAGCCGTGCCTCAATCCCCTCGGGAAGCCCGCCGGGGAAGCGCACCGACAGGAAATGCGGGGCACGCCCTTGCGCCCCGGCGATTCCGAGCTCGGCGAGCCGGGCCTCGAGCTTCCCGGTCGCCGCCCCGAGAGTCTCGGCCACATTCTCGACCCCCCAGTCGAGCAGCTGCCCGATCGCCGCCCCGGCCACCGGAAGAAGCGCGAAATTGGCCCGCTCGCCCATGTCGAAGCGGCGGGCGCCGGCGGCGAAACCCTCCTCGTAGGCGGTGAGGCTGCGGAAATCCTCGGCATTGCGGCGGACGATCCACGCCTCCTCGAGCGGCCGGCCCTGCTGGTGGCGCGGGGCGACGTAGAGGAAAGCGAGGCTGTAGGGGCCGAGCAGCCATTTGTAGGCGGTGGCGACGAGATAGTCGGGATCGACCGCGGCGAGATCGAGCGGCAGGGCGCCGGTCGACTGGGTGGTGTCGAGGACGAGCGCCGCTCCGACCGAGCGGCAGCGCCGGCCGATCGCCTCGACGTCGATCATCGTGCCGCAGACCCAGTGGGTGTGGGGAGCCACGACCAGGGCCGTGTCGCGGTCGATCGCCTCGAGGATCGCCGAGCTCCAGTCGCCCTGCTCCAGCCGGGCCACCGTCGCCACCCGGGCCTCGGCCCGCTGCGCCAGAGCCCTGGACGCCAGGATGCCGGACGGGAAGTCGTCGGCCAGGGTGACGATCTTCTGCCCGGCCGCGACCGGCACGTTCGCCATCACCGTCGCCATCGCGTAGCTGACCGACGGGACGATCGCGACCTCGTCCGCCGAGGCTCCGACGAGGCGGGCGAACAGGGCCCGGACCGCGTCCGATTCGTCGAAGAAATGCTCGGCGCGGACGTTCCACGGATGGGCCTTGCGCTCGAGGCCGCGCCGGCCGGCCTCGATCGCCGCCCGGCTCAGCGGGCCCATCTTGGCGCAGTCGAGATAGGCCACGCCCTCCGGAATGTCGAAGAGGGCGCGCTGGCAGGGGATGAGCGGCATCGGGGGCGGTCATAGCCGAGGCGGGGGCCGGGCACAAAGCGCTCGGGTCGTCACCCCGGGCTTGATCCGGGGTCCACCTTCTTCCGCATATCGTCACCCGAGGGAAAAGGTGGATGCCGGATCAAGTCGGCATGGCGGGGCTTGCCGAAGCTCGACCGCTGCTCAGCCCGCTTTCGCCTTGCCCTTCTCCTCCGCCGGAGCGGCGCAGGTCGGGCCGGTGCGGCGGCCGCTGAACTTCGAGTTCATCGCGAAGTCGCCCTCGCCCGACAGATAGGAGGTCGAGCTCGACGTGCCCTCGAAGCTGTCGCCCTTGTAGCTGCCCTCGACCGTCATGAAGATCTTGCCCTCCAGGGCGTCCCGCTCGCACTCGAGAGTCGCGGTGATCCGGCCGGACCTTATGTAGCTGTCCTTGTAGTCGCACTCATAGCCGGCGCCGGCGAACATCCCGGCGGGCGGCTTGCCCTCCTTGCCGGCCTCGATGCAGGCGGGCGCGGCGGACTTGTCGCCGACCGCGGCCTTGAGGGCCGGAGTCGCCTTGTCGGTGGAGCGGAAGGCGGTGACCTCGGAGCTGACCTCCCACTGGCCCGCCTGCATGGTCGCGGCGGCCTCCTCGATCTTCGCTTCTTCGCCGCCCGAGCAGGCGGCGGCCAGGAACAACGGTACGATGATCAGGCCGCGCATCTCTCATCCCCCTTTTGTTGTCCGGGAACGCTAGCGCGAATGGCGGTCAATGACCATATAGGGACCATGCCGATAGCGATCAGGACCGGCCTCGAGGAGCCGGAGACGGGGCGGGAATTCGTCCCGCATCGGCCGCAGAGGCCCGAGAAGGCCGAGGGCGGCAGGAAGTTCAGGATCGTCTCCGACTACGAGCCGTCGGGGGACCAGCCGGCGGCGATCGCCGAGCTGGTCGGGAGCGCCCGCCAGGACGAGCAGACCCAGGTGCTGCTCGGAGTCACCGGCTCCGGCAAGACCTTCACCATGGCCAAGGTGATCGAGGCGCTCCAGCGCCCGGCGCTCGTCCTCGCCCCCAACAAGATCCTCGCCGCCCAGCTCTACGGCGAGTTCAAGAGCTTCTTCCCCGACAACGCCGTCGAATATTTCGTCTCCTATTACGATTATTACCAGCCCGAGGCCTACGTGCCGCGCTCCGACACCTATATCGAGAAGGAAAGCTCGGTGAACGAGGCGATCGACCGGATGCGCCACTCGGCGACCCGGGCGCTGCTCGAGCGCGACGACGTCATCATCGTCGCCTCGGTGTCCTGCCTCTACGGGATCGGGTCGGTCGAGACTTATTCGGCGATGACCTTCGCTCTCAAGAAGGGCGACACGGTCGACCAGCGCGAGATCGTCAGGAAGCTGGTCGCGCTCCAGTACAAGCGCAACGACCAGGCCTTCGCGCGCGGCAATTTCCGGGTTCGGGGCGACAATCTCGAGATCTTCCCGTCCCACTATGAGGACATGGCGTGGCGGGTCGCCTTCTTCGGCGACGAGATCGAGGAGATCGTCGAGTTCGACCCGCTGACCGGCAAGAAGATCGCGGCGCTCGATTATGTGAAGGTCTACGCCAACAGCCACTATGTCACGCCGGGTCCGACGCTGAAGCAGGCGATGGAGGCGATCCGCCACGAGCTTTCCGAGCGCCTCAAGGAGCTGGTCGCGGAAGGCAAGCTGCTGGAGGCGCAGCGGCTGGAGCAGCGCACCAATTTCGACCTCGAGATGATCGCCGCCACCGGATCGTGCGCCGGAATCGAGAATTACAGCCGGTTCCTGACCGGCCGGCTGCCCGGCGAGCCGCCTCCGACCCTGTTCGAATATCTGCCCGAGAACGCCCTGCTCTTCGTCGACGAGAGCCATCAGACGGTTCCCCAGATCGGAGCGATGGCGCGAGGCGACCACCGGCGCAAGATCACGCTCGCCGAATATGGCTTCCGACTGCCGAGCTGCATCGACAACCGGCCGCTCCGGTTCAACGAATGGGACGCGATGCGCCCGCAGACGGTGGCGGTGTCGGCGACGCCGGGCCCGTGGGAGCTGGAGCAGACCGGCGGAGTCTTCGCCGAGCAGGTCATCCGCCCCACCGGCCTCATCGACCCGCCGGTCGAGATCAAGCCGGTCGAGGACCAGGTCGACGACCTCATCAACGAGGCGCGGATCACCGCGCGCAAGGGCTACCGGACCCTCGTCACCACCCTCACCAAGCGGATGGCCGAGGACCTGACCGAGTTCATGCACGAGGCGGGGCTCAAGGTCCGCTACATGCATTCCGACGTCGAGACTCTGGAGCGGATCGAGCTGATCCGCGACCTTCGCCTCGGAGTCTATGACGTCCTCGTCGGGATCAACCTGCTTCGCGAGGGGCTCGACATCCCCGAATGCGGCCTCGTCGCCATCCTCGACGCCGACAAGGAGGGCTTCCTTCGCTCGGAGACCTCGCTGATCCAGACGATCGGCCGGGCCGCCCGCAACGTCGAGGGCCGGGTCATCCTCTACGCGGACCGGATGACCGGCTCGATGGAGCGAGCGCTTCGCGAGACCGACCGGCGGCGGCAGAAGCAGCTCGACTACAATGCAGAGCACGGCATCACCCCGACCACGATCAAGCGCAACATCCAGGACATATTGAGCCACGTCACCAACCGCGATTCGGTCATTGTCGAGACCGGCGACGAGGACCGCCCCCACCTCGTCGGCCACAACCTCAAGGCCTATATCGCCGACCTCGAGGCGCGGATGCGCAAGGCCGCCGGCGACCTCGAGTTCGAGGAAGCCGGACGGCTGCGCGACGAGATCCGAAGGCTCGAGGCCGACGAGCTCGGAATCCCCGACCACGAGAAGAAGGCGCCGCTCCTCGGCCATTCGACCGAAGGCAAGCCCGGCACCCGCAAGACCCGCTTCGGCAAGCAGCAGGCGATCCGCATGGGGAAGAAGATGGGGGGACGGCGGTAGCCAAAATTCTTGCCTAATAGCAGCTATAAGCGCTATTAGGGCTGATGCCTGTTTCCTACTCCATCCAAGTTGGCCTAACGGTCTATAAGGCTCTTACCGCGCGCTTGGAGGAGGGGCTGAGCTACGATGATGTGCTGCGCGAACTCTTGGCACTGGACTCGGTTGTCGAGCCGGAGCCTGATGACCCGCTTGGCCTTCGGGAACTTGGCGACGGAATACAGCGCGCATTGCACGCGAAAAGTGGAAAGGGCGGCTTCTTTTCACGCGGCCTTTGGTTGCCCAATGGCACTCGGCTCCGTGCCCGCTACAAGCAGCGTCAGTTTCTGGCTGAAATTTGTGACGGCAACTGGGTCGACGAGCACGGTCACCGCCACACGAGCCCGTCGGCCGCGGCGACAGCGATCACGCGGACGAACGTGAATGGCCTGCGCTTCTGGGAAGCGATGCGTCCTCTGGACCCGGCATGGCGTCGCTTGGATGCATTGGTTGAAGCGTGACAAAGCCGGAGAAACTCTACGCGCGACTGCTTTCCGGGCCCAAGTCAATAATCGCCTTCCGTGACTTCGAGAGGCTCCTGCTGGCTTTCGGCTTTTCGCTTGATCGCACCGTCGGCAGCCACCGCCAGTACGTGCATCCCAGCGTACCCCGTTCCTTTCCCGTGCAGCCGCAGGGCAAGGACGCGAAGCGCTATCAGGTCCGGGAATTCCTTGAACTTGTGGAGACCTACGGACTACATATCGAGGAATGAACGAGCCTCGTTACCACATCAATCTCTTCTGGTCGGACGAGGACGCATGCTGGATCGCCGACGTGCCGGACCTGAAGCCCTGCTCGGCCCACGGCGACACCCGCACGGAGGCTCTGGCGAATATCCACGACGCAATTCAAGGGTGGCTCGAAGTCGCCCATGAGCGGGGATTCCCGATCCCGGAACCACGCTATCGCCCGGCGATCTACGCTGCCTGAGGCGCCGACGGTGTCGAGATCACGGACTATCACTAAATCGGATTGGCTGCATAACCCGCATGCCGGCGAAATCCTGGCCAGCGAGTTCATGGAATCGCTCGGCCTGGACGCGGCGGCGCTTGCAGGCGCGATCGACTCGAGCGCCGAACATGTGGAGGCGGTGATCGCCGGCGCGCGGCCGATGGACGCGGAGCTGGACCTCCGCCTGGCCCGCTATTTTGGGATGTCGGAAGGCTTCTTCCTCCGCTTGCAGACCAGTTACGAACTGCTCCAAGCCAAGCGCGCTTTGAACGGCGAGCTGGATCGAATCGTCCCCCGGGCCGCCTGAGCCCCCGTGCTGAACCTGGTTCAGCATCCATTTCTCGCCTGGCATGTGACCGGCCCGATCCTGCAGATCCAGCATGAGATGATCCGTGCGAGCGCCTGATCCCATTCAACGCTGGGCCGGCAGGACCTTCGGGTTGCGCAGCAGCGCCGCCGACACCAACGCCACGAGAAGGCCGACCGGGAAGATCTCGACGAAGGTGATCGGGATTCGGAGGAGGGGGTTGCGGTACATTTCGGCCATTTCGCGCATTTCGGCCACTTTGGCCTCGATCTCGGCCGCGCTCGCGCCCTTGGAGCGCATGCCGTCGACGACGATCCCGGTATATTGGGCCATGAAGTCCACGCCCGACGCGGCGAGGTAGATCTCCCAGACGACGACGTAGACCAGCGCCGCCACCGCGGCGATCCCGAGGCCGAGCCCGAAGGCGCGGCCGAAGCGGATCACTCCGCCGCACTCGACGTCGCGATAGCGTTTGATCCCGACGAAGATCAGCGACAGCGCGACCAGCATGACGAGGTAGCCGAACCATTCGGAAGTGGCGTGGCTGTGAAGATCGAAGGCCAGGCCGGCGACGAGGACTCCGATCACTATGGCTCCGGCCATGCCTCCGTAAACGAGCGCGTATCTCATCTCTCACGTCCTCCCTCGAACTGCCGCGGACGGCTTCCCAGGCCCGGCATAGCCCGCGGCAGGCGGCGCGGACTATCGCCCGAAAGGGTGATTTGCGCCGAATGCGGCTAAGGGATGAGCGCCAGCCAGCGCGCCTTTTCGATTGCCTGGACCCGCTTTTGCACTTCCAGCTTCTCGTAGAGCCGGGCGAGATGGGTCTTCACGGTGTTGGGCGAAATGCCGAGCGTCCGAGCCAGCTCCTTATTCGACTGGCCCGAGGCGAGAAGCTCCAGAATCTCGCATTCGCGCGCCGTCAGCCCGAGCGAGCGGATCGCCGCGGCGTTGCGCTCGAACGGGCCGGCGGCGGGCGCCGGAGTCAGCCTTCGGCCGACCCAAAGGCCGAGCCCGACGAAGAGCGCGGCGATCAGCGCGACATATATTTCGGTCGAGAAGACCCGGGCCAGGTAGCGATATTCGAGCCATTGCAGCGCCGCGACGGCCAGCGCCAGGGCCACAGCGTAAAGGGTGATCGTCCGCGCCATCGCGACAGGCTGCCAGAGAGCGACGCCGGAGACTACCCGTCATCCCGGCGAAAGCCGGGACCTCAGGACGAAAAAGGCCCGGCGGGTCTCCCCGAGGTCCCGGCTTTCGCCGGGATGACGAGCGGTGTCGGTCTCCCCGAGGTCCCGGCTTTCGCCGGGATGACGAGTGGTGTGGTCCCGCTTTCGCCGGGGTGACGAATGGCTTTCGGCCCCCTATCTCGCCCCGACCATGGCAGCCCCAGTCCTCGCTTACGAAAATCTCGGCCTGGTCCAGGGCTCCGGCTGGCTGTTCCGGGGAATCGACCTGTTCGTCGGGGCGCGCGACCGGCTGGCGCTGATCGGCCGCAACGGCGCCGGCAAGACCACGCTTCTCAAATGCCTCGCCGGCCTGATCGAGACCGACGAGGGCCGGCGGACGATCAAGCCCGGCACCAAGGTCGTGCTGCTCGAGCAGGACCCCCGGGTGGACCAGTTCGCCACGCTTCGCGAATTCGCGCTCCACGGGCCCGAGGCGCCCGCCCCGCACGAGGTCGACGCCATCGCCGACCAGCTCGGAATCGACCTCGACCGCCCGGCGGCGACCGCCTCGGGCGGCGAGCGCCGACGGGCCGCCATCGCCCGGGCCCTCGCCCAGGATCCCGCCGTGCTGCTGCTCGACGAGCCGACCAACCATCTCGATCTTGGAGCGATCGAATGGCTCGAGGACTGGCTGTCCCGCTATACCGGCGCCTTCATCGCGATCAGCCACGACCGCACCTTCCTGAAGCGCCTCACCCGCTCCTCGCTCTGGCTCGACCGCGGGACTCTTCGCCGGGCCGAGATCGGCTTCGGCGGCTTCGACGCCTGGACCGAAGCGGTCTATGCGGAGGAAGCCCGGGCCGCGGAGAAGCTCGACGCCAGGCTCAAGCTCGAGCTTCACTGGCTCCAGCGCGGAGTCACCGCCCGGCGCAAGCGCAACCAGGGCCGGCTCGCCAAGCTCGGCGAGATGCGCGCCGCCCGGGCCGCGATGCTCGGCCCGGCCGGCGCCGCGAAGCTCGGCCTCGAGAATGACGACGTGAAGACCAAGATGGTGATCGACGCCCAGAAGGTCGCCAAGAGCTTCGGCGAGCGCAGGATCATCCGCGACTTCACCCTGCGGATCCAGCGCGGCGACCGGATCGGAGTGGTCGGCGCCAACGGCGCCGGCAAGACCACCCTGCTCAAGCTTCTGACCGGCGAGCTGGATCCGGACGAAGGCACCATCCAGCGCGCCAAGACCCTGCAGGGGATCATGATCGACCAGCAGCGCCGGCTGCTCGATCCCGACAAGAGGGTCCGAGACATCCTCGCCGACGGCGGCGACTGGGTCGAGGTGCGCGGCCACAAGAAGCACGTCCAGGGCTATCTCAAGGAATTCCTGTTCGAGCCGAACCTCGTCGACGCCAAGATCGGGACCCTCTCCGGCGGAGAGCGATCGCGCCTGCTCCTCGCCCGCGAGTTCGCCCGCCGCTCGAACCTGCTCGTCCTCGACGAGCCGACCAACGACCTCGACCTCGAGACTCTCGACCTCCTCCAGGAGGTGATCGCCGATTATGACGGAACGGTCCTGATCGTCAGCCACGACCGCGACTTCCTCGACCGGACGGTGACGATCACCCTGGGCCTCGACGGCTCGGGCAAGGTCGACATCGTCGCCGGCGGCTATGAGGATTGGCAGCGCAGGCGGGTGGCCCCGGAGCCGGCCCGTTCCCCGGCCAAGGGCGGCGCCCAGACTGCGCCCGACCCCGGACCCCGGCCTTCGGCGGGGAGCCGGAAGCTCACCTACAAGGACCAGCGCGACTACGACCTGCTCCCCGACCGGATCCACGAGCTGGAGGCCCAGATCGCCCGCGACGAGGAAGCGCTCCACGATCCGGACCTGTACGCGAGGGACCCGAAGCGCTTCGCGGCCCTGACCGCGGCGATCGACAAGGCGAGGGCGGAGAGGGACGCCGCCGAGGAACGGTGGCTGGAGCTGGCGGAGAAAGTCGAAGCGCTGGCCGGCTAGAGCATCGGGCGCTAAATCTGCATCATCCCGTCATGCCGGGCTTGACCCGGCATCCACCTTCTTTTTGCGTGACTGGCAGGAAGAAGATGGAGCCCGGGTCGAGCCCGGGGTGACGATCCAGGATTTGCGCATCCCGCTCTAGCTCTTCCCCCGGAACGGGGAGGCGCTACGGCCGGCAGCTCGTCCCCGGCCCCTCGTCCAGGTCGAGGCAGCGTCCGTCGATCGACCCCGGCGGGATCGGCACCCCCACGATCGCAGCCAGGGTCGGCAGGATGTCGACCGACTCGACCGGCAGCGACTGCTCGAACGGCACCAACCCCTTGCGCCAGAACAGCAGCGGCACCCTGCGGTCATAGTCCCAGGGGCTGCCGTGGGCGGCGACGCTGCCGCTCATCGTGTTGTACACCGGAGTCACGTCGAACTTCAGCACGACCACGAAATCGCCCGACCGTTCCGGATCGAAGCTGGCCTTGGCCCGGTCGAGCAGGCTCCACAGCTCGGGCCGGCCGGTCGGAACGGGCGCCGCGGCGAGCTGCGGCCGGGTGAACACGGCCTCCACCTGCGGATGGGTACGATAGGTGTTCACCGCCGAGTCGAGCACCCGCTTCCGCGTCGGCCGGGCGATCGACCGGTCCACATACATGTCGCCGAACGCGTCTCCGGCGAGCAATGCGGGCGCTTTGAGGCCGAACTTCGCCGCCAGGCCGGCGTTCACGACCGAAGGCGCCAAATTGGCGTCCACCCGGCCCGCGCCCGGAATCGCATGCTGGTTCTTGCGCTCCGGTATGTCGCTGCCGCCATGATCGGCGGTGAGCATGACCAGATAATCGATGCCGGCGCCGTCGAGCTTGCGGAAGAAGTCGCCCAGCGCCCGGTCGAGCGCCATCAGCTGGAGGCACATCTCGCTGCCCTGAGTCCCGTAAATGTGGCCGATAAAGTCGGTCGCGGAAAGGCCGATCGCGAGCAGGTCGGTCGCCGGGCCCTCGCCGAGGCGCATCTCCCCGCGAAGGCCGGCGGCGAGATCGAGCGTCGCGGCATCGACTTCCGGCGAGGCCATGAACCTCACCGCGTTGATCGGATCGTCGGAGTCGCGGGCGAAGCGGCCCGCCCCCACCGGAGCGCCCCCTCCCGCCACGTCGACGGCGCGGCTGCGCGGCCTGCAGACCTGCGGCAGCGCCATCGCGTCAAAGTCCTTTGCCAGGTCCGCGGCGACATCGCCGTTCACCGCCGCGACCGCCGCCGCCGGGCTCGGCTTGCCGGTCCCGGCGAAGCGATCGTTGCTCCAATACCAGCGCTGGTCGGAATCGTGGCCGCCGAGCATGACCGCCGCCCGGTCCTTGCCCGACACGACCACCGAGCGGGCGCGCGGATCGGCGCGCTTCATCCAGTCGCCGAGCGTCGGAACCCTCAGCAAGTAAGGCGAAACGACCCGCTTCGACCCGCTGTCGCTGCCGGAAATGGTGGGATCCTCCGCGCAATAGACCTTCTTGTCGGGGCGTTCGAGCGACTGGTCGTACCAGCTGTTGGCGAAGATCCCGGTCCGCGCCGGGCGCGATCCGGTGAGGATGACCGAGTGGCCGGGGCAGGTCTCGGTGCCGCCGTGGCTCTGATAGGCGGACGGGAAGACGACTCCCTCCGACAGGCGCTTCAGGCCGCCGTCGAAATGCTGGCGATACTGGGCGAAGAGGTCAGCGGAGAATTGGTCGATCGAAATGGCGACGATCAACTTGGGCGGCGCGGGTTCCGCGGCGAACAGCGGCGTGGCGGCGAGCGGCAGCGCAAGCAGGGCGGCAAGATGAGTGGCTTTCATCGCAATTCCCCTTCAACTTGATATCAGTCTAGACCAAGTGAGGGGAACAACAATGATTTATGAAACCGAAACGGTTACTAAACTGAATGCATTGGCCACTTGCGGTTTAAAAGGATTCCTGGCGCGATAAACACGGATTCCGAAGCCCCTCAGGGCGCGCAGGTCGAGGCGGGCCCTTCGTCGAGGTCGAGGCACCGGCCGTCGATCGTTCCGGGCGGGATCGGCACTCCGATCATTGCGGCCAGGGTCGGCAGGATGTCCGCCGTCTCGACCGCCAGCGATTGCTCGAACGGGGTCATGCCCTTGCGCCAGAACAGGATCGGCACCCGCCGGTCATAGTCCCACGGGCTTCCGTGGGTCGAGACATAGCCCCGGCCGGTATCGAAGATCGGAGTCACCCGGGGCTTGAGCATCACGACGAAATCGCCCGAGCGCTCCGGGTCGAAGCTGGCCTTGGCGCGCTGGATCAGGCTCCAGCCGTCGGGCGAGCCGGAAGGGCCGGGCGCCGCCGCAAGCTCGGCCCGGGTGAACACCGCCGCGACCTGGGGATGACGCCTGTAGGTCGCGACCGCTTCGCGAAGGACCCGCGCCCGCTGCGCCGGAGCGAGCTTTCGGTCGACATACATGTCCCCGAACGCCCCGTCGCCGTAGAGCACGTCTCCGGAGAGCTTCAGCTTCGAGGCGAGCGACTTCGCCATGTTGCCCGCGTTGAGCGCGGGATCGACCCTGGAGGCGTCGCCGGCGGCGTGGTCGCGGTGCCGCTCGGGAATGTCGTGGCCGCCATGGTCCGCGGTCAGCATGACCAGATAGTCGATCCCGGTGGAGTCGAGATTTCGGAAGAAGCCGCCCAGCGCCTCGTCGAGCGCGAGCAGCTGGATGCACATCTCGCTGCCCTGGGTCCCGAACGAGTGGCCGACATAGTCGGTCCCCGAGAGGCCGAGGATGAGCAGGTCGGTCGACCCGCCTTCGCCGAGCTTCATCTCGCGCCTCAGGGCCTCGCCGAGGTCGAGAGTCGAGCGGTCGAAATCGGGCGAGGCCCGGAACAGGTTCTTGTCGCCGGCCTCGCGGTCGAAGCGCCAGGTCCCGACCGGCTTGCCGCCGCCGGCGACCGGGACCGCCCGGCTGTGGGATTCGCACGCCTTGGGCAGGTCGCGCGCCGGGCGCGGCCGCGCCAGAGCCTCGGTCACCGCGGAATTGGCCTCGGCCACGGCTTTCGGGGTCGCCGGAGCGCCCGGATTGACGAAAGCCTTGGAGTCATGGTCCCACCACCAGCGCTGGTCCGGGCGGTAGCCGCCCATCATGATCGCCGCCCGGTCCTTGCCGGAGACGACCGCGACCCGGCTGCGCGGATCGGAGCGCTTCATGTGATCGCCCAAGGCGGGCACCCTGAGATGGTAGGAGGAGACGGTGTACTTGCCGCCCTTGGAGCTGCTTCCCGCGACCCTCGGATCCTCGGAGCAGTAGACGCCCTTGTCCTCGCGGGCGAGGCCGAGGTTGAACCAGTTGTTGGCGATGATCCCGGTCCGGGCCGGCCTCGAGCCGGTGAGGATGGTCGAGTGGCCGGGACAGGTTTCGGTCGCGTTGTGGCCCTGATAGCCGGAGGGGAAGACGACGCCTTCGGAAAGCCGCTCGAGGCCGCCGTCGAACCGGGCGCGGTATTGGGCGAACAGGTCGGCCGAGAACTGGTCGACCGAGATGACCACGACCAGCTTCGGCTTTTGCGCCGGCTGGGCCGCGGCCGCGGCGGCGAGCGGCAAGGCGAGCAGGGCGGCAAGGCGGGCGAGTTTCATCAGCGGTCCCCGTGATCGTTACGTCTCCGCCTCTACACCGGCGCCGGCTTTGAGCAAGGGTCCATCCTCAGCCGGAACCGGCATGACGAAAATCGACATTCCAACCTCTCGACTTGCCTCGAAAAATTTGCGAGCCGAACCTTCGAAAGGGGGGCCTTCAACGCCATGGATTCGACCGACGCCGCTGACCTGATTGCCGAAATCCACGAGGACCGGGCGGAAAACGAAGCTGCCGAAGGCTTCCGCAACCGCGCCGCCCTGCTCATCGCCGTCCTCGCCGCGGTGCTCGCCGTCGGCGGCCTCGGCGGCGGCAACGCCACCGACGACATGGTCGGCAACAACATCAAGGCGAGCGACACCTGGGCCTTCTACCAGGCGAAGAACGTCCGCCAGACGATGTACGAGATCGAGGCCGACAAGCTGAAGGCCTCGCTCGCCGCCGGCACCATAGCGGCCCCGGAAAGGCCGGCCGCCGAAGCCCGGCTCAAGGCCTATGAGGCGACCATCGCCCGCTACGACAGCGAGCCCGACGGCGCGGATCCGACCAGGGGCGAAGGCAAGAAGGAGCTTTCCGCCCGGGCCAAGGCCTATGAGGCCGCCTTCGAGGAGGCGTCGGAGCGCGACAACAATTTCGATCTCGCCGAAGTGGCGCTCCAGCTCGCCTTGGTGCTCGGCTCGGTCGCGATCCTGGCGGTCAACCGCTGGATCCTCGGACTCTCGCTCGCGCTGGGGGTCGCGGGTTCGCTACTGACCCTGAACGGCTTTCTCCTGCTGGTCTGATCAGCCGCCCCGGGCGTCCTTGAGATGCGCCCTGATCTCCGAGTCGGTGGGCGCTCCGCGCACCGCCTGCTCGAGCAGGGCGAGACCCTGGACGCGGTTCTCGCCGCTCCTGAACAGAAGCCAGCCGAGCGTGTCGGCGGTCGCCGGGTTGCGCGGCTCGAGCGCCCAGGCGCGGCGGGCGAGCGGGACGGCTCGGTCGAAGTCGCCGGTTTCGGCATAGGCCCAGGCGAGGTTGTTGAGCAAAGTCGCGTCGCTGTTGCCGACTCGCTTGCGGACCCTCTCGTAGAGCCGGATCGCCTCGTCCCAGCGGCGGGCCTGGAGATAGGCGTTGGCGGCCATGGTCTGGGCGGGGACGTTTTGCGGATTCTGCTCGAGGAACAGGGTCATGACCTGGGTGGCGCCGCGCTCGTCGCCCGAATTGCGAAGCGCCTCGACCAGCCGCAAGGCGACCGGCTCGCTGAAGGCGAGGTTCGCGGCCCGGCGATAGGCCGAGGCGGCGCCGGCATGGTCGCCCTGAACGGCGAGCGCGTCGCCGACCAGCACATGGGCGTCGGGCGCCCCCGAATTGGCCGACTGCAGCCGGCGCGCTCGCTGAAGCGCCTCCGGCCCGAGGCCCCGGCCGAGCAAGGCGCGGATCAGAACCACCTGGACTCCGGTGGCTCCGGGCCGGGCCTCGGCGTCGCGCCGAAGGGCCTCGAGCTCGCCGTCGCCGAGCGGGTCGTCGAGCGCCGCCATCGCCGTCGGCGCCGGAGCCGCCGCTCGGGCGAGGTAGCGGGCGGCGGCGGCTTCGTCGCCGAGCCGGGCATAGGCCTTGCCGATCACGCTCAGCGTGTAGGCGTCGGCGTCGAGCCGGTCGGCGAGCGGGTGGAGGGTGCGGACGGCGGCGGCGGCATCGCCGCTGCGCAGCTGCGCGGCTCCGAGGAGGCGCCGGGCCTTGAGGTTGCCGGGCTGGGCCTCGAGCAGGCGCTTGAACCGCTGCGCGGCGAGATAGGCGTTGCCGGAGCCCAGCTCGATGGTTCCGGCGAGCAGCATCGCGGCCGGGCGATTGTCGAAAGCGCCGCCGGTGCGGCGGTAGAGGCTTCGCGCCAGGTCGTAATCGCGCCCTCGAGCGGCGAGCACGGCCTGGAGGTAATAAGCGGCGGGATGGCCCGGGGCGGCGGCGAGGATCCGGCGAGTGTCGGCGAGCATGTCGCGGGTGCGGCCGATGTCGCCGAGGGTGGCGGCCCGCTCGATCAGCGCGGGAAGGCTCGACGGATCGACTTCGAGCGCCCGGTCGAACCAGGGGATCGCCGCGGCGAGCCCGTACTGGCCGCGGGTGAGGTCGCCCCGAAGGGTCAGCGCGGCGACGTTGCGGGGATCGAGGGCGACCGCCCGGTCGGCCGCGGCGATGGCGCCCGCCAGGTCCCCGGTCGCCTTGCGGAAGTCGCCGAGGTCCGCCCAGAGGGCGCTGTCGCCGGGCGCCGCCGCCAGGGCGCGGCCGAAGGCGGCCGCGGATTCCTCGAGCCTGCCGAGGATCTGGAAGGCCCGGCCGAGCATCCGGTCGGCATAAGCGGAATGGGCCGGGCCGGCCTTCCGGGCTTCGGGAATCGCCCGCTCCGCCTGGCCCTGCAGGAGCAATGCATGCGCCATCAGGTGGCCGGTCTCGGACTCGGCGGTTCCGAGCGCGTTGGCGCGCTTCAGCTCCGCTTCCGCCGCGGCTCCGTCCCCGAGCAGGAGATAGGTTCGGGCCTGGGCGAGCCGGTAGGCCTTGTTGTCGGGATCGGCCTTGATCGCGTTCAGGAGCTCGATCCGGGCCGTGCGCGGCTGTCCCTGCTGAAGGGCCTGGAGGCCGCGGCGATAGGATTCGGCCGGCGAGGCCGGGTCGGCGCCGGCGTTCGAGCAGGCGGCGGCGCCGGCCAGAAGCAGCGCGATGAGGGCGTTGCGGGCGATCATGGCTGCAAATCGTATTGTTTCATGAGGTCGTAGAGCGTCGGCCGGCTGATCCCGAGCAGCTTGGCGGCGCCGGAGATATTGTTCTCGGTCCTCGCCAGCGCCTGCCGGATCGCCCGGCGATCGGCCTGCTCGCGAGCCGACTTGAGGTTGACCGGCAGCGGCGCCTCGGCTCCGGCCTCGAGGTCCAGGTCCTCGGCCGTCACCAGCTTGCCGTCGGCCATGATCACCGCTCGCTTCATCCGGTTCTCGAGCTCGCGCACATTGCCCGGCCACGGCCATTCGTCGATCGCCGCGAGCGCTCCCGGGCTGAGGCCCTTGACCTGCGGGTTCATCTCGGCGGCGAAGCGGTGAAGGAAATGCTTGGCGAGCAGAACCGAATCGCCGTGGCGCTCCGCGAGGCTCGGGATCCGGACGACGATCTCGGCCAGCCGGTAATAGAGATCCTCGCGGAAGCTCCCCGCCTTGATCATCTCCGGCAGGTCCTGGTGGGTGGCGCTGACGATCCTCGTGTCGACGGCGATCGGCTTGCGGCCGCCGATCCGCTCGATCACCCGCTCCTGGATGAATCGAAGCAGCTTGACCTGGAGCGGAAGCGGGATGTCGCCGACCTCGTCGAGGAAGAGCGTTCCGCCATGGGCGAGCTCGATCTTCCCCTCGGTGGTCTTGATCGCCCCGGTAAAGGCGCCCTTCTCATAGCCGAACAGCTCGGCCTCGAGCAGGTTCTCGGGAATCGCGGCGCAGTTGATCGCGACGAAGGCGCCGCCGGCTCGGTTGCTGGCGGCGTGGAGGCCGCGGGCGAGCAATTCCTTGCCGGTGCCGCTCGCGCCGAGCAGCATCACCGAAACCCCGGTATTGGCGACCCGCTCGATCGTTCGGGCGACCTTCAGCATCTCGGGAGCCCCGGTGATCATCGTCCCGAGCACCGTCTGGTCCTCGCCGACCCTTTCCTCGAGCTTGCGGTTCTCGGTCTCGATGCCGTGGAGCTGGAAGGCCCGCCGGACGATCAGGCCGAGCTGGTCGATGTCGACCGGCTTCTGGTAGAAATCGTAGGCGCCCGAAGCGATCGCCCTCAGCGCGCTCTCCCGGGCGCCGTGGCCGGAGGCGACGATCACCTTGGTCTCGGGCTTCAGCGACAGGATCGTCTCGAGGGTAGCGAAGCCCTCGGTAACTCCGTTGGGATCGGGCGGAAGGCCGAGGTCGAGAGTGACCACCGGCGGCTCCTCGGCGCGAAGCAGGTTGATCGCCGCGTCGCGATTGGAGGCGACCAGCACCTCGTAATCGTCATAGGCCCAGCGCAGCTGGCGCTGAAGCCCCTCGTCGTCCTCGACGATCAGCAGTTTCGCCCTCATGTCCCCGCTCATGCGCGCATCCGTCCGATCTCGAAAATGCTGGTGTCACCCAGCGGTAAAAGGATGGTGAAGCTGCTTCCCTCGCCCTGGCGGCTGTCGACCTCGATCCGGCCGCCCATCGCCGCCACCAGGCTGCGCGCCTCGAAGGCGCCGACCCCGAAGCCGCTCTCCTTGGTCGAGGCGAAGGGCTGGAACAGCCGGGTGCGGATGAAGTCCGCCGACATGCCCTCGCCGCGGTCGGAGATTTCGATCGTCGCCTCGGCGCCGCGAGTCCCGAAGCGGATCCTGACCGGAGCGCCGGCGGGACTGGCGTCGATGGCGTTCTGGACGAGATGGCCGAGCGCCTGCTCGAGCCGGACCGGATCGGCCAGAGCCGCGATCGCGGGATTGCCCTCGACCTCGACCGGATGGACCCGGCGCTTGACCTCCGCGACCGCGGCCGCCGCCTGGCCGAGCGGGATCGCCCGAACCGGCTCCGCCTCGACATTCTGGCTGCCGCGGTGGAGGCGGGCGAGGAGGTCGTTCATCTTCTTCACCGAGCTGTGAAGGGTCGCGATCATGTCCTCGCGGAACTCGGGCTTGTCGGCATGGCGCTCGGCGTTGCGGATGACCAGGCTGAGCTGGCTGACGAGATTCTTGATGTCGTGGATGATGAAGGCGAAGCGCCGGTTGAATTCGTCGAACCGCCGGGCGTCGGCGAGGGCGTCCTGGGTCCTGGCCTCGGCGAGGTAGCTCGCCGCCTGGATTCCGACGGTTCGGAAAAGGTCGAAATCCTCCCAGTCGAGCGGTCGCCTGACGATCGGATGCTCGAGCAGGACGAGCCCGACCAGCCGGTCGCCGTGGATCAGCGGAACTCCGGCCCATGACCCCTCGACCGAGGCGAGGCCCTCCGACACCTTCACCTCGGCCTCGGCCGTCTTCAGGACGCCCGAGCGAAGGCAGCTGAAATCGAGGACGTGGCCGCTCCTCTCGAGATAGGCGATCAGCTCCGAGTCGCTGGCTCCGGCAAGCGGCAGATCCTCCCGCCACCGCCACCGGGCGGCGACGCTCAGGCGGCCCGCTTCGGGGACGAGAAGGAGCCCCGAGGGCGATTCCGCGATGTCGGCGATCGCCTTGATGATCCGCTCGCCGAGCGGCGCGTCGCCGCCGACGGTTCGGGTGAAGCGAAGCCATTCCTCGCGATAATCGTAGCGATGCTCGAAGAAATGCTTGGCGACGATGACTCGCGACCAGGCCCGCATCCGGCCCGAAGGCAGCAGGAGCCCGGCCGCCAGGGTGATCGCGAAGACCAGCCCGACCTGCGCGGTCCGAACCCAATTGCCGCCCAGCACCTCGAGCGCGCGGCTCGCGGTCATCATCAGGATGAGATAGCCGAGGATGGCGATCAGCGAGAGCGACTGGAAGGTCGCCGCGCGCGACAATTGCATCCGCCAGCGGGCGCTGCGCCGGCTCGCCAGGGCGAACAGCGGCACGAGCATCGACAGGATCGTTCCGCGCATCGCGTAGAGGTCGTCGACCGGCGCCCGGGTGAGCCATGCCACGGTGTAGAGATGGAGGTCGTAGGCCCACATTCCGGCCAAGGCGATCATCGGCAGGCGAAGGCCCCAGCGGCTTTCGTGGGCCGCCTGGCCGTAGAGGTTGTGGACCAGGATCAGCGAGCCGGCGGCGATGGTGAGGCCGATCGCCTGGGCGGTCGAGGCCAGCGCCTCGCCGAGCACGGCGGGGCCCGGAAATTGCGGAGTGACCGCGGCGAGGGTGAGCTGCAGGCCGATCACCGCCGCCACCACCGTATAGACGAGCTTCACCCCCGGCTGGCCGCGTTCGTCGGCGGCCCGGCTGACGATCGCGTACATGAAGCCGAGGAAGGCGAAGTTGCGCGCGGCCTCGGCGATTCCGGCGCCCAGGCTGTAGGGCCCCTGGAAGGCGACGAAGATCGCCCAGGCCGACGTCACCGCGAAGGCGGCGACGAGGCGCCGGTTGCCGCCGTCCTCGTTCCAGCGGCGCAGCTGCCAAAGCGCCAGCGCTCCGTAGAGCAGCGCGGCGAGCGCGTGGGTCCAGAAGCCGAGCAGGACGATCATCGCGCGCCCTCCGGCCAGAGCACCACCCGAACCGTCTGGAGGAGGATCAGCAGGTCGAGGAAGGGGGTGTAGTTCTTGGCGTAATAGAGGTCGTATACGAGCTTCTGCCTCGCATCCTCGACGCTCGCGCCGTAGGGGAAGTTGATCTGCGCCCAGCCGGTGATCCCCGGCTTCACCACGTGCCGCTCGGCATAATAAGGAAGCCGGGCCTCGAGATCGGCGACGAACTGCGGCCGCTCCGGCCGCGGCCCGACCAGGCTCATCTTGCCGGTCAGAACCGTCCAGGCCTGGGGAAGCTCGTCGATCCTCAGCTTTCGGATCACCGCCCCGACCCTCGTCACCCGGGGATCGTCCTTCTGGGCCCAGACCGCCTTGCCGCCGACCTCGGCGTCCTCGCGCATCGAGCGCAGCTTCACCAGCTCGAAGCTCTGGCCGTAGAGGCCGACCCGGCGCTGGCGGAAGAAGGCGGGGCCGCGGCTCTCCAGCTTCACGGCGACCGCAGCCAGAGCGACCAGCGGCGCGAACAGGATGAGGATGATCCCGGAGACGATGATGTCGAACAGCCTTTTGCCCGCCGCCGACAGCCGCCGTCCCGAGGAGAATCCGTCCGAGAAGATCAGCCAGCTCGGATTGACGCTGTCGAGATCGACCCGGCCGGTCTCGCGCTCGATGAACGAGGAGAATTCGTTGACATGGACTCCGGTGGTCTTGATCCGGAGCAGGTCGGCCAGCGGAAGCGCGTTTCGCCTTTCCTCGAGCGCCAGAACGACCTCGGTGACCCGAAGCCTGACGACGTGGGCGGTGAGGTGGGCGATGTCGTCGCGGTTGACGGCGTGCGGCACCGCCTGCGGCCCGTCGTTCATCCCGACATAGCCGGCGATGGCGAAGCCCGCGCCCTCGGCCCGGGCCAGGGCCTCGAGCCGGGCCGCCCTCGGCCCGGCGCCGAGCACGAGGATCCGCCGCTTGAACGCCTCGCCGCCGAGCACCCGCCCGAAGGCCAAGCGGGCGAGGAACAGCAAGGTGAAGGCGAACGCCATCGCGTAGACGAGGTTCGAGCGCCAGAAGGTCAGCGCCGGAAGCAGGAAGAAGATCAGCGCGAGAAGGAGCACTCCGAGCGACACCGCCACCACCAGCCGGGCCGCCGCGAGCCGCATCGAGCGCAGCGCATCGACCCCATAGGCTCCGACTCCGACCATGGCGAGCTGGAGCACGACGGCGAAGGTGAGCAGGTGCGGAATGCGCTGGGCGTCGGCCGGATCGGCCTGGCCTTCGA
Organism: Allosphingosinicella sp.; assembly: GCA_036386795.1. Classification (GTDB taxonomy): domain Bacteria; phylum Pseudomonadota; class Alphaproteobacteria; order Sphingomonadales; family Sphingomonadaceae; genus Allosphingosinicella. The sequence goes on along the minus strand of DASVUZ010000044.1, from coordinate 34,198 downwards.
CCTGCCACAGCCGAAGTAGCCACCCCGCCTCCCCCGCCGCGATCAGAAGCAGGAAGTCGATCGCGCCCAGCAGGAGCACGCTGTGGGGGACATAATGCTTGAACAGCCTGATCAAGGAGGAGGCGCCTCGCCTGTTGTAAACTCTTCCGACAGGGCGCCAGTGTCGCTCAAATTGACAAACAAAGGGTGAAAGGGCCGTTTTTCCCAAAGGGGACCGCCGGGTCCCGTCCCTCCCCGTCACCCTGAACTCGTTCCAGGGTCAGCTGGCCGGTTGCGGACCGGATCCCGAGACGAAGCCGCTCGACGAAACCGGCTATCGGCTGGGTGCAATGGCCGACGGCGAAGAACGGATGCGCCACCGCGCCTTGCGTCGGGCGGGTCACTCCACCCGCATCAGCTGGCTGGGGAAAGGCTGGGCCAGGGCGCAAGCGTCGCCCGCCTCGCCGTCGAGCCAGCGATCGTAATCCTCGCGCTGGAGGATGACCGGCATCGCCTTGGGATGGAGCGGGGCGACGAGCGGATTGGGCTCGCAGGTGAGGAAGGCGAAGCGGGGCCGGTCCTCGCTCCAGCGCCAGATTCCGGCGAAGGCGCAGCGTTCCTCGCCTTCGATCCTGAACCACCAGTTGGCCGGACGGCCGGTCTCGGGATCGTTGCCGGGGCGCGGCTCGGCGAAGCTGGTGAAGGGGACGAGGCAGCGCTGGGCCGGATCGGCGATGGTCGAGCGCCAGAACGGGCTGTCGAGGTTGCGGACGTTGGTCACCGCCTTCTTGACCGGCTTGCCGCTCTTGCTGCGCACGGTGCAGATCACGCCCCAGGCCATGGCCTCGAGCAACCGCTCCCCGGCTTCCTTGCGGACGACCACCGCCTCATATTTGGGATAGATTTCGGGCCGCGCCTCGAACGGGAGCTGGAGCGGCCGGGCCTCGAACAGGCGGGCGAGATCCTCGGTGTTGCGCTGGCGATAGAGATTGCACATCGAGGCAAGGTAGCAGGCTCGCGGCGGCTTCCAAGCCAGGCATTTGTTCGCTATATGTTCTCCATGGACAAGCGAATCGCCGTAACCCCGACCGAGCTTGCCCGGGCCATCAGGGTATGGCTCCGGGTGATGCCCAGCCATATCTGGAGGGCGCTCGAGAAATACCAGGTCGCGTCGCTGCAGAAGCGGCAAAATCCCGACGAGGCACCACAGGTCCACGCCGCCGTGGCCGAGCATATCGCCGGCCATTTCGAGCGAGCGAACTGGCGGATCACCCGGCCGGAGCCGAAGGCGCTTGGATCGCCTCCGCCCTGGCGCGGGCAACAAGGAGCGCGGTCAGGTCGCCCGGCGGATGAGCTTGACGACGAGCAGAAGGAGGACCGCTCCGAGAAGCGAGTAGAGGAAGGCCATCATGTTGAGCGGGCCGTTGATGATCGAGGCGCCGCCGCCGAACAGCCAGCCGGCGATCAGCGCGCCTGCGATTCCGACGAGGATATCGAAGATGAGCCCGCCGCCGCTTCGAGTGATGATTCCGGCCAGCCAGCCGACGACCGCGCCGACGATGAGGATGATGATCAGGCTCATGATTGGAGTCTCCCGCGGCGCTCCGGCGTGGTGCCGGGCGGCCGATGAAGGGAAGACGTTTCGGAAGCGTATTGGGTTCCGGGCCCGGCAAAGGAAAGGGCCCGCCGCCGAACCCGGGCGACGGGCCCCAATCATCCGGGCTTGGTCGTGGGGGGACCGTGGCCCGCCGCAAGCGATAGCGCCGAGACGCTTACGAAACCGCTAAAGGTCCGGATCGGATGGAAAATGGGCGCGATCGGAGCGGGAAGCCGAGGCTCGGGGCGGCTTCGAAATCGGGATCGGGGGCCGGCGGGCGAGCCTCGAAGCCGGTTCCGGGCCGAGTCCCCGGTGTCCGCGGCGCCGCTTTCGGGCCACAGAAGCGACACGGACTGCCGGAACGAGCATTACAGGCTTGTGGGACCCCGGCTTCCTGTGGCAATTGATTCGCCTCCACCAAGGAGTGATTTTATGGCCTCGAAGCTGATCTCCGCACTTGCGGCCACCGCGTTGATCGCAGCGGTGCCCAGCATGGCGGTCGCGCAGAATGACGACGGCGACGGCATCCAGACCGAGGAGGCTCTGGGCGTGATCTTCGCGCTTCTCGCGGGAATCATCCTGCTTTGGGAAGACGACGGCGATCCGATCAGCCCCTGAGGCCGATCCAGACCGCCGCCGCGCCTGGCCGGCCGGGCCGCTTCCGGGCGCGCATTTTCTCAACCTGAACATCCAGGGCTCAGTCTCCTACTCGTGATTCGGCGCCCGTCGGCGAAGGCGGGCCCGAGCCCCGGCTAGCGCTTCGCGCGCTGGCTTTAGCCTTCGGCCCGTCCCCGTCCCGCCGCGGCACAGCCGGGATCGGGGGCTGGCGCGCCGCGATCGGTTGCGCCATGGCCTCGACGACAGGCCAGGGAGCGACTTGAGATGAAGGCAAGGACGGCGGTTCGGATCGTGTGGTCGCTGTTCGGAGCGGCCCTCGGAGCCGTCGCCCTCGCGGTGGCCAGCGTCACCGCCGGCGCTCCGGCTTCGGGCGAGGCGCCCTTCCCGCCCCTGCGGCCCGCCGCCGTCGCCCAGCCGGCGCCCCCCACCCCCGCCCCGGCCGCGCCCGACGAGCGCTTCGTGGTCCGGCGGATCCTCGACATCGACGGACCGCTCAAGATGGGCGACCACCACTGGAACGAGGAGGGAGTCCCCGCCGACGGGCCGGTCGTGATCACCGTCGACCTCGAGGCCCAGGTGCTCTCCATCTTCCGCGGCGGCTACGAGATCGGCGCCGCCGCGATCCTCTACGGCCGCGACGACAAGCCCACACCGCTCGGAGCCTTCCCGATCACCCAGAAGCGGGCCCGCCACGTCTCCAACCTCTACGGCTCGCCGATGCCCTACATGATGCGGATGACCAACGACGGAATCTCGATCCACGGCAGCGACAGCGTCGCCCCGGGCTATGCCACCCATGGCTGCGTCGCGGTCCCGGTCGCCTTCGCCAAGAAGCTGTTCGAAGCGGCGAAGCTCGGCGACATCGTCATCGTCACCAAGGGCAAGACGCTGCAGATGGGCGAGCCGATCGTCCGCAGCTGAGCGGAGCGGACTGGCGCTCCGTCCGGCCTCTGCTACAGCGCTTCCATGGTCTCCCCACCGATCAGGCCGGTCATCCTTTCCGGCGGCGCCGGCACCCGGCTGTGGCCCCTGTCGCGCTCGGACCGGCCCAAGCAGTTCCTGGCGCTGGCCGGAGAGCATAGCCTGCTCAAGGCGACGGCGCTTCGGGCGGCGGCCTGGGGGGCGCCGATCGTCGTCGCCGGGCGCGAGCAGGCGCTTGCGGTCCGAGCCGAAGTGCCCGACGCCCGGCTGGTGCTCGAGCCGGCCGCGCGAGGCACCGCGGCCGCGGTCGCGCTGGCGGCTCTGGCCGCAGCCGAGGGCGAGCTGCTCCTCGTCATGCCCAGCGACCACCATGTCGAGGACGAGGCGGCGTTCGGAGCCGCGGTCGCGGCGGCTGAGCCGCTCGCCCGGCAGGGCTGGCTGGTGACGTTCGGAATCGCTCCCGACCGGCCGGAGACGGGATATGGCTATATCAAGCGCGGCGAGGCGCTCGCTCCGGGCGCGTTCCGCGCGGCGCGCTTCGCGGAGAAGCCCGACCGGCCCACCGCCGCCGCCTGGCTCGCCGAAGGCGGCTGGGACTGGAACGCCGGCATCTTCCTGTTCTCCCGCGAGGCCGTGCTCGACGCCCTCAGCGAGCATTCGCCGGAGCTGCTCGCTGCGGTCGAGGGGGATTTCGAGTCGGCGCCTTCGGCCTCCATCGACAAGGCGGTGATGGAGAAAGCGGGCAAGGTGGCGGTGGTTCCGGTGGCGATGGGCTGGTCGGACATCGGCAGCTGGGAGGCGCTTCATTCGCTCGGGCCGCTCGATTCCGAAGGCAATTTGCTGACCGGGGACGTCGTCGCCCCGGGCAGCCGCAACTGCCTCGTCCGCTCCGACGGGCCGGTGGTGGTCGCGCTCGGGGTCGAGGACCTCGTCATCGTCGCGACCGAGCGGGCGGTGCTGGTCGTGCCGAGGGGCGAGAGCCAGCGGGTCCGTGAAGCGATCGAGGCGCTCGAGGCCCGGCCGCGGCGGGCGGACTCGTGAGCGAGGCGATCCATGGCTGAACGGCGCCCGCTCGGCCGAAGCGGCCTCGACACCCCGCCCCTGGTCCTCGGCGGCAACGTCTTCGGCTGGACCGCGACCGGGCCGGAAGCGTTCCGGATCCTCGACCGATTCGTCGAGGCCGGCGGAACGGCGATCGACACGGCCGACGTCTATTCCGCCTGGGTTCCCGGCCACCGGGGCGGCGAATCCGAGACCCTGATCGGCGAGTGGCTGAAGCGCCGCGGGTCGAGCGAGGGAGTCCGGATCGCCACCAAGGTCGGGATGCTCCACCGCCACGGCGGCGGCAAGCTCGAGCCCTGGCGGATCGCCAAGGCGGCGGAAGCCTCGCTCGAGCGGCTCGGCATCGAGCGGATCGACCTCTATTACGCCCATCGCGACGATCCCGGGACCCCGGTCGAGGAAACGCTGGAGGCGTTCGATGCGCTGGTGCGGGCCGGCAAGGTGCGGGCGCTCGGCGCCTCCAACTTCACCGCCGAGCGGCTCGCCGAGTCGCTGGCCGCCTCGGCGAGGCTCGGGCTCGCCCGCTACGAGGTGGTTCAGCCCGAATATCATCTTCTGGCCCGCCAGGAGGTCGAGAGCGGCCTTCAGCCGCTCTGCCTCGCGGAGGGGATCGCGCTCCTGCCTTATTACGGGCTCGCCTCCGGCTATCTCACCGGCAAGTATCGAAGCGAGGCCGATTACGCAAAGAGCGTGCGCGGCGACCGGATGGCCAAATATGTCGAAGGCCGCGGTCCCGCCGTTCTTGCGGCAGTGGAGTCCGTCGCCGCGGAAATCGGCGCGACTGCGGCCCAGGTCGCGCTGGCCTGGGTCGCCGCCCAGCCCGGGATCGCCGCCCCGATCGCCAGCGCCCGGACGGCGGAGCAGCTGGAGGAATTGCTTCCGGCGATGACCCTCGACCTCGGCCCCGCCCATCTGGCGCGGCTCGACGAAGCGTCCGCGGGGACCGCCTAGGCCCGGTAGAGGTCGGTGCGGGCCGGGAGGCCTGTGCCAACGGGGGCCATGGTCGGTAGCGATCCGCAACTCGGTCCGTGACGCAAACCCAAGCTTGCGCTATGGCGGCGGCGATCGCACAGGGAATCGCCGCTAATGGACGCCATTGTATCGGAAGCTACCGAGCCGCGGGACCGAGTCGAAGCGCTCCACGGCCAGCTCACCGACCTGCTCGACGCCCTTGACGAGGCCCAGCTTCACGGCCCGGCGGCCTATGTCGCGATGGCGGTCGACACCATCCTTCGCGACTATCCGCAGCTCAGCGCGATTCGCTGAAATATTGGGTGAGCTTGGCGACCGCCTGGCTGGTCAGCTCAAGATAGGTGCTTCGAGCGTCGCCGGGATGCGGGCAGCGGACCACCAGCCCCTCCTGGACGAGATAGGCGATGTGGCGAAGCGCCGTCGTGGTCGGAGCGCAGGCCGCCATGCAGGCCGTCGAGACGGTGACCTTGCGGCCCTCGAGCGTGCTTACGAACAGCTCGAGCAGGATGTCCCAGGAGGGATCGCAGAACAGCCGGCGGCCGAACAGGCCGTAGAGCTTGCGCCGGGCGGCACAGGCTTCCGCGGCCGCGGCCAGGATCGACCGCTGGGCTCCGGCCCCGGCCTCGCGCCGGGAGCTTTCGATCAGCCGGTGGAGCCGGGATTCAATCTCGAAGATGATCCGTTCGGTTTCGGCGGCGATGCGGCCGTCGTCGCCGCGTCCCTGCCGCCGTGGCGCCTGGGCGACCATCACGCCGCTTTCCGCGCCGGTTCGAGGATTCGGAGCACCGGCCCCTCGATCCGGAGGCGCCGGCGCATGTCCTCGAGCGTGCCGGCTCGAAGATCGATCTGGAGCGCCTGGAGCTGCTCGCCGTCCAGCCAGGTGGGCAGTCCGAGCGGCACCACCGGCCAGCCGACCGAGAGCAGGGCCGGAACCCGGTGCGCCTCGGCGACGAGCGTGTAGCGGCCGATCCCGTTGGCGTGGGCGAACTCGACCAGGGCCAGGGCGAGGAGTCGGTGGATTCGAAGCACGGTGGTGCCGGTGGCGTCGGCCGGGCAGGTCACCAGCCGCGATATCTCCCAACAATCATCTCCGACCGGAACCCCATCCGGGCAGAGATGACTGAAGAGAGTGTTCAGCATGTGGGGACGTGAGGACGGGAGAAGCCTCACCGACCCGCGATGCCGGCCTTCGGGCGACCGGGCGAGCAGGTAGATTGCATAATCGTCGTCGAACTGATCGACCTCCAGCCAGCTTCCCTTAGCCGGCAGGCGCCATCCGAACCGATCGACGAAAACCTGCTTCCGGTCGTGGTGCATCTCCATCAGCGCCGCGGCGAAGCCGAGACGGCATTCCGGAAGTACCAAATCGATCATGCACCAACCTCCGACGGCTTCAAATTCCGCCGCCGGAGCCTCGAATCAAACCCCGGTAGTTACCGGGTGGGGCCGGACCCGGCGCGCGTGTAGCGTCCCCAGCCACAGGAGCCTGAGTGACCGCCCCCTTCTTTCCCCCAATCGGCCGCCGGGAGAAGCCGCCTTCCGTCCGGCGCGACTTTCCGCGAGTGCTCGGCCGAGACCTGGAGTCGGTGCCTGGCAAGCGCGGCCTTCCCATCTTCGGAATCCTGCCCGAGGCAGTGCTCGACCCGCTCGCGTTCGCCCGGCGGATGCACGAGGCGCATGGACCGATCCACCGCTTCCGCGCCTGCGGCAACTGGAACGTCCAGCTCGTCGGACCGGAGGCGAACGAATTCGTCCTGTTCGACGAAGCTCGCAACTTCTCCGCGGAGGGCGGCTGGAGGCCGGTCTTCGGCCGCCATTTCGGAGGCGGGCTGCTGCTTCGCGACGGCGACGACCATCAATGGCACCGCAAGCTCGTCGGCGCCGCCTTCAAGCAGGAGCAGCTGCAATCCTATCTCGGCATCTTCGCCGGCAACAACGCTCGGGCGACCGAGCGCTGGTCGGGGCGCTCGCTCGATGTCTACGAGCTCGCCCAGGAGCTGACCTTCGCGAACGGCTATGCCGCCTTCCTCGGCCGCGACCCGGCGCTGGCGAAGCGCGAGGACCTGCTCGCCTTCCGCTACCTGATGCGGGCCGCCACCGCGCTGGTGACCTGGCCCCTGCCCGGCAGCGCGGAGGCGCGGGCGGCCTGGGCCAAGAGGCATGTCGAGGGCCTGATCCGGCCGATGCTGGCGGAAGCCGTCGCCCCCGAACGCACCGACCTGCTGGCAAGCCTGTCGCGGCTGCGCGACCTCGGCCTGCTCGACGACGGCGAGGTCGTCGCCCACCTCATGTTCGTGGTGGCAGCCTCGTTCGACACGCTCTCCTCCGGGACCGTAGCGACCCTTCATTACCTCGCCGCCAATCCCGACTGGCAGGACGCGGTGCGAGACGAGCTGTGCAGCCGGATCCCCGATCCGGCCTCGATCGACATGGCCGACCTCAATCGTTGCGAGCTGGCCGCCTGCGCGATCAAGGAGTCGCTTCGGCTCAACGCCGCGGCTCCGGTGCTGTGGCGGCGGTCCGTGCGGCCGTTCGAATTTGGCGGCCACGCCTTTCCCGAAGGGACGATCACCGGGGTCAATCCGATGCTCACCCACCTTCTGCCGGAAATCTGGGAGGATCCGCTCCGCTTCGATCCGCTGCGCTTCTCGCCGGAGCGATCGAGGGGACGGCACCGTTTCGCCTTCATTCCCTTCGGCGGAGGCGCCCATGGCTGCCTGGGCGCCAATTTCGCCTATCTGCAGGTGCGGGCGCTGCTCCGGTCGCTTCTCGACCGCCACGAGCTGGTCCCCGACCGTGGGCCGTCGCCGCGCTGGTATCACTGGCCGAACTGCCGGCCCCGGGGGACCTTGCGGATCGGCCTTCGCCCGCGCCTTTAGTCGATCACCTCCGAAAAGCAGATCTCGCTTCGGAACAGCGCCCTCACCAGGAGCTGGGAGCGGGTCGCCACCGAATAGCGGCGCTTGGCCGCCTCGATATGCTCGTTGACCGTCTTGGGGCGGATCGCGAGCAGGTCGGCGATCACCGAGTCGCTCTTGCCCCGGGCGACGAACAGGAGGCATTCGCGCTGGCGGTCCGAGAGCGGCGCCGGCCGAAGGTAGATCTCGCCGGGCCTCTGCTTGACCAGCTTCCTCGCCGCCTCGAACGCGAAGCTTCCCAGTGCCTGGGCGGCCGAAACGCTGGCGTCCGGGAAGGGCCGGCCGTCGCCGATCGCGAAATTGCACGAGCCGAACGTCTCGCCGGGAACGTGGTTCGGCACCGTATAGCCCTGGGCGATGCCATGCCTGGCCGCTTGGCGCATATAGTCCCGCTCGGCGGGGGTGAGGTCGAGCAGGGTCTCGAGCTGGTCCCACTTGAAGCCGCTCGACATGCGTTCGGCGGCCCTCACCACCGGGTCGGCCAGCTTGTCCAGCTCGCGCACGAAGCCGACCCATTCGAGCGGATAGTTGGTCAGCCGGACATGCTCGCCGGCTGGGCGGCCGAAGCAGACGTGGTGGACGATCGCGAAATAATCGAAGTCCAGCGCCTTCACCGCGACCTCGATCAGAGTGCGCAGGTCGGCCATGCTGGCCGCGCCCGCGGCGGCGGTGACGAAGTCCTGAACGACGGCAAGCCCATTCTGGCGATGTGCGGCTCTCAGGTCGTTGACGAGGGACACCGCAAATTCACTCCGTTTCGGACTCGGCGCAGCCGCGCGACTGGATAGAATGAACAGGGTACGCCAGTCAAACCGGCGCGCCTCGGGGGCTCGCGGAGGAGTCGGGCCCGACCCCGGCGGCTCCCCGCCCTTCGGTCGCGACCAGGAGCACCGACGATCCCCGGTCGAGCGCCAGCCGGCCGCGCAACCCCTCGCCCGCGGCGGCGCTCAGCAAGGCCGCCATCCCGGCGGCCCCGGAGACTCCGACTTCCAGTACCGGATCGCCGCCCCGTCCAGACCGGAGGCGATCGATCGCCGGACCCGCCGATTCGTCGCCGATCGCGACGAACATGTTCGCGAGCGAGCGGAGGATCGGCCAGGCCGCCGCCGACGGGCGATGGCATTCCAGCATGTAGAAGGCCGTCGCCGGTTTCTCCTCGAGCTCGACCAGCGTTCCGGCCCGGGCGCTTGCAAGGAGGCAGGCCGCGCGCTCCGGCTCGACGACGATGGTCCTCGGCGCGGGTCCGGGCCGGTCGCGGAAATAGGCCGCCATCGCCGCCGCCAGCCCGCCGACTCCGGCCTGGACGAACAGGTGGGTGAGCTCGAGCCCTGGCGGCAATTGGGAGACCGTCTCGTGGGCGATCACCGAATAACCCTGCATGATACGAAGCGGCACCGGCTCGGCGGGATCTTCGGCGGTGTCGGAAACCAGTATCCAGCCGTTGGTCGCGGCGCTCTTCGAAGCCGTTCGGACCGCTTCGTCGTAATTGGGCGACCGGCGATCCACGCGGGCACCCATCCCCTCGATGAGGCGCTGCGGCCCCGGCCCGACTCCTTGGTGGAGATAGACGGTGCAGCGGGCCCCGACGAGCCGAGCGCCGGCCGCGACCGCCAGGCCGTGATTGCCGTCGCTTGCGCATACGAAATTGAGCTCGGTGCCCAATTGCCTGCAGCGGGCGTCGAGCAGCCGGGCCGGCTCCACCTCGGCCGCGAGAGCCTCGCAAAGGTGGCGCTGGAAGATCCGGAGGGTGGCGAAGGCGCCGCCGAGCGCCTTGAAGCTGTTCAGCCCGAGCCGATGAGTTTCGTCCTTGACGAAGACGTGGCCGAGGCCAAGCTCGGCGGCGAGGGCGGGAAAGGCGAGGAGTGGCGTGGGGCTGTAGTTCGGGCAATGGGCCAGCAGTTCCAGGACCTCCGCCGCGCCGGCCCGGCCGAGCCGCTGCGCCCAGTCGGCCGGGATCGGGGGAGCATCCGTCCCGGGATTGGCAAAAACGTCCATCAGGCCGCGGCCGCGGGCGCCGGCGGCGAGCCGAATGCGGAGACGGGCGGATGCCGCAACCGCCAGGGCGCTTCCGCCTCCAGCTGAGCGCAAAGCGCCAGCAGGACATGCTCCTCTGCGAAGCGCCCGACCAGCTGCGGCGCGATCGGCAGGCCCTCCGACGACATGTGCAACGGAATGGACGCCGCCGGCTGCCCGGTGACGTTGAACTGGACGGTGAACGGGGCGCAGCCGAGAAGCTCGCGGATCAGCCCGTTCACGTCGCCAACCTCCCGGTCGTTCACGATCGCCCCCAAAGGCGGCGCGACGTCGGCGAAGGAGCCGGTCAGGAAGATGTCGTATTCGGCCGTCTGCGCCGCCCAGGAGCGGGCAAAGCGGTTCAGGCCCGAAAGTGCGCCCAGCAGCGCCTCCGCTCCGATCGCCCGGCCTCGCCGGATCATCGCCAAAGTCCCGCCCTCGACGGTGTCGGGCCCGGCCGAGCGGCCGGTGGAGGCTTCGAGCAGACCCGCCAGGAAGGCCATGTTCGAGCACCACACCGTCTCCACGTCCCCGACGAACTCATCGGGGTCGAAGCCAATGGTCGCGGCTTCGACATGGTGGCCAAGATCCTCGCAAAGGCGGGCGGCGGCGAGCACCGAGTCCCGGATCTGGGGCGAGATCCGGCCGGCCAGCGGGCTTTCGGCGGAAAACCCGATTCGAAGCGGGCCGGGCTGCCGCGAAACGCTTTCGAGATAGGGGCGCGGCGGCGGCGGGGCGAAATAGCCGCAGCCCGGATCGGGGCCTGCGGTCGAATCGAGAACCGCCGCCGAATCCCGTACCGAGCGAGTGAGGACGTGCACGGCCGTAAGTCCCGAATTCACTTCGCCCTGCTGCGGCCCGACCGGATTGCGGCCTCGAGTCGGCTTGAGGCCGAAGACCCCGCAGCAATGCGCCGGAATCCGGATCGACCCGGCGCTGTCGCCGGCGTGCGCGATCGGGACGACGCCCGAGGCCACGGCAACTGCCGCTCCTCCGCTCGATCCGCCCGGCGAGCGCGACATGTCCCACGGATTGCGGGTCGGTCCCGAAGCCCGGGATTCGGTGGTGAAGGCGCTTCCAAGCTCCGGGGTCGCGGTGCGCCCGAAGATGACGAAGCCGGCCGAGAGAAGCCGGCGCGCGTGCTCCGAATCCTCGTTCGGCGAATGGCCGGAAGCAAGGCGGCTCCCCATTTCCTGGCGGACCCCGGCTAGGGCCAGGCCGATGTCCTTCACCAGCAGCGGTAGCCCGCTGAAGGCGGCCTGCGGGCGATCGTCGCTACGGTGTGGCTCGATCTTGCCGACGAGAAAGTTGAGGCGGGGGTTCAGGTCCTCGGCGGCCGCTTGAGCCGCGGCCATGACCTCGCTTCTCGAGACCTGGCCGGACCGGATCAGCCCGGCGAGGGCGAGGCCGTCGAGCTGAGCATATTCGTCGCTCCGCATCCGCCCGCCCCTTCTGACTGACTGTTAGTCAGTGACTTTGCCTCTCGGCGATCCGCTGTCAAGGGCCTTCGCCGGATAGCTTCGGAGAGCGGCGGCAAGCCAGTCGACGATATGCTGCTGATAGTCCTCGGAGATTCGATCGCCGGAATGGCCGAAAAGCCTCGCCAGCGCTCCGTTGACGGTGTCGATCAGCAGCCAGGACACCACATCGGTGGGCGCGGCCGGATCGATCTCGCCCCTCGACTGCCAAAGCGCGATAATTCGATGGGCGAACTCGTTGAGCGGCTTGTAGACTTCATTCATTCGCTCGCTTCCGACGGCGGCTCCCCCGTCACCGCTTTCCAGGACATCGCGGTAGCGGAAGCAGACCGCATAATAGCGGCCGAGCACCGTCTCCACGCCCGCCCGCATGTTCGCCTTCTCGTCGAAGCCTTCGTTGAGCGCCGCGATCGCCTCGGCGATCATGGCCCTGACCAGCTCGACGACGACGTCTTCCTTCGACGCGAAGTGGAGATAGAACATCCCCTGGCTGAGGCCGGCCTCCCGGACCACGTCGGAAATCCGCATTTTCGAGAAGCCGCTGGCCGCCAGCACCTTGCGAGCCGCCGTGAGGAGCTGCTCCTTGCGCACCTCGGCCGGAAGGGTGCGCTTGGGCGGAGTGGCGATGGGCCCGGAGCCTTCGCCCTGGGCTCGCTTCAGGTGCTGCACAATCTTCTCCCACCGGCCCTTTTTTCCGTCACTTGACAGTCAGGCAATCGAAGCACATTCTGAGTGACTGACTGTCACTCAGGAAATTCGGCATGGCCAAAGAGAGGATTTTCACTGCCGCTCTCGCTGCCGAAACCAACATGTTCTCGCCGATCCCGACCGACTTGGAAAGTTTCGAGTCCCACCTCTTCCTGCCGGGTCATTCCAGCGAATCGGAGGCCGGAGGCGAGTGGCCGGCGCCCCTCCAGGCCTTCCGTCGCTGGGCGGCCGAGTCCGGATTCGAGCTGGTCCAGGGGCTGTACGCGGCAGCGCCGCCGGCGGCCCCCGTCTCCCACAGGGATTATGAGACGCTTCGGGATCGGATCCTCGATGACTTGCGCGACGCTTTGCCGGTCGCCGGAGTCGCTCTCAGCCTTCACGGCGCGATGATGTCCGCTGAGTGCGACGATTGCGAAGGCGACATTCTCCAGCGCGTCCGGGCGCTGGTCGGAAGTGAAGTACCGGTCGGCGCGGTATTGGACCCCCACGCTCATCTCTCCGATCGCATGCTGCGCAACTCGGATATCCTCATCTTCTTCAAGGAATACCCGCATACGGACATCTTCGAGAGCGCTTACGCTCTCGCCTCGATATTGGAAAGCTGCATTGCGGGAGAGGTGAAGCCGGTCGCTTCCGTCCGCGACTGCGAGATGATCGGCTTTTACTTCACAGACCGGGAGCCGATGCGCTCGTTCGTCGCTGAACTTCGCGGCGCCGAGCAGCAGCCGGGCGTCCTTTCCGCGTCGCTGGTGCACGGATTTCCGTGGGGGGACACCCCGGCGATGGGCACCAAAATGATCGTCTACACCGACGGTGCCCGGCAGTTGGGAGACGCCCTCGCAAATCATTTCGGCGACCGGCTGGTCTCGCTGCGAGGGCAGACCATGCCGCCGCTCCTTCAGGCCGAGGCCGCGGTCAACAGGGCGCGGAAGGCGAAACGGGGGCCGCTGATCCTCGCCGACGTCTCCGACAATCCGGGCGGCGGCGCGCCGGGGGATTCGACCTTCCTGATCAAGGCCCTGCTCGACGGAACAGCCGCGACCTTTGCCGCCGGCCCCCTTTGGGATCCGGGCGCCGTCGCCCAGGCCAAGGGCCTCGGAGTGGGCGGGGAAGCCTTCATGCGCGTGGGCGGCAAGGCCTCGCCCTTCTCAGGCCCGCCGCTCGACCTGCGGTTCCGGGTCGCGGCCATTTGCGAGCAGGCCGCGCAGCATGTCGACGGCTGGCCGTGGCCGATGGGGGACGTCGTCCTCCTCACCAGCGCCAATCTCGAGTTGGTCGTCTGCAGCAAGCGGTCGCAATGCCTCCACCCGGATGCGTTCCGCTGCGTCGGAGTCGAGCCGGCCGAGCGGGCCGTCCTGGTCGTCAAATCCGCCCAGCATTTCACGGCGACCTTCGCCTCGCTCGCGGCGGAGGTGGCCTATGTCGAGACTCCGGCGGCGCTGACGTTCAGCTCGGACGCCGGCCGGTACCGGCGCCTGACCCGGCCCAAATGGCCGTTCGACGAACCGGCCGGAGCCAAGGGCAAAAGCGACGCACCAGCGATGGAAGGCGCCGTGACTTAACTCGCGAGGAGGGCAGCGACATGCGGAAGATGCAGAGGGGATTTCGCCTGGCCGGGGCCCGGGCGGGGCTTGGGCGGCGAATGACGGGCGGCTGGGCCGCGCCGGCCTTGATTGCGGCCTTCCTGCCCGGGCCTGCGCTCGGCCAGGAGCGACCCGACCAGGAGGCGCCGCCGAGCCGGGCCGCCGGGACCGAGGAGGGCAAGGACGACAATATCATCCTCGTAACCGCCCGAAAGCGCGAGGAGCCGCTTCAGGAAGTGCCGATCTCGATGACGGTCCTCGACGCCGGCGACCTGGCCGAGAAGGGCATCAACAATTTCCGCGAACTGGAGCATTCGGTCCCCAACCTCATGATCTCGGGAGTCGATACCAGCTACAATCCGGAGGTTTCGCTCCGCGGCATCTCCAGCGACGCCCGGAATATCGGCTTCGAGAGCGGCCTCAGCATGTATGTCGACGGCGCCTATACTGGCCGCCCGAGCTCCTTCAACGTCGACACGCTCGACATCGAGCGGATCGAGGTGCTTCGGGGACCGCAGGGCACCCTGTTCGGGAAGAACACGACGGCGGGCGCGATCAACATCGTCACTCGCCGGCCGGCTTTCGAGCCCGAAGTTTCGGCCGAAATCCAATATGGGAACTTCGATGCCTGGCGGTTCCGCGGCTCGGTCAGCGGCCCGATCGGCGGCGACAAGTTCGCCGGGCGGGTCGGGTTTTTCCGGAGGAAGCGCGACGGCTTCCAGCACAACCGCTTCGACGGGAAGGACCTATACAACGACGACGCCTGGGGCGGGCGCGCCGAGCTGCTGGTTCGCCCCGCCGACGATTTCGACCTCCTTCTGTCCGCCGACTATCTGGGGGAGAATTATCGTCCGAACGTCAACGAGCTTATTGCCGGCAGCTTCGGCGCCACCGGAACGCCGCGGGTCGTCGATATCAACGCCCCGGTATTCCAGGATCGCGACGTCTACGGCCTGGCCGCGACGGCGACCTTCGACCTCGGCCCCGCGAGCCTCACCTCGATCACCGCCTTCCGCGGTGCCCGGGCGGAGTTCCTGTCGGACGACGACGCCTCCCCCCAGCCCTTCCTGACCTCGAACTTCGAGGACGATCAAGACCAGTTCTCGCAGGAGCTCCGCCTCGCCTCCGACGGGCGCGCGCGCCTCGAATATGTCTTCGGCCTTTTCTATTACCAGCAGGACGTCGACACGAGGCGTTTGACGCCGCTCACCAACCTGCTGCCCTTTCCAATCACCGTAAGTCTCAACGGAAGCGTTGACACCGAGAGCTACGCGGCGTTCGGCCAGCTGGAATATGAGGCCTTCCCTCGCTTCATCGTCACCGCCGGCGCTCGCTATACCTACGAGCGCAAGATCCTCGACATGGCGCTGAACGGATCGCCGATCTTCGGAATCGCGACTCTCGCCATCCAGGGCCAGAAGCATGTGGACAAAGACTTTTCGCCCACGTTCGGAGTCGCCTACCGGGTCAGCCGGCCCCTGAACCTCTACGCGAAGGTCGCGAAGGGCTTCAAGGCGGGCGGCTTCAACGCCGACTACGTCCCCAACGCCCAGGTCGAGTTCGATCCCGAGACCGTGGTCAACTACGAGGCCGGCGCCAAGTGGGTCGGCCCGGGCGGGAAAATCCGAGCGAACCTCGCCATATTCCACATGGATTATAATGACCTCCAGGTCATCACCTTCTCGCAATTTTCGGGCTTCGTCATCTCCAACGCGGCCCAGGCGAGGATCCGCGGCGCCGAGCTCGACGCGTCCGTCGGACCGTTCGCCGGATTCAGCCTCGACGGCGGCCTCGGCTATCTCGACGCCAAATTCACCTCCTTCAAGAATGCCGGAGGAGCGGGAGTGGATTTCGACGGCAACGCTCTTGCCAACGCGCCGCGCTGGACCGGCAACGTCGGAGCCCAATACGCCCATCGCTTCGGCAAGGGCTCGAGGCTGTTCGTCCGCGGCGACTATGCGTTCAGGGCGGGATATTTCTACGATCCGGACAATGAGCGGCGAATCCGCGGCTACGGCCTGCTCGGCGGCCGCCTGGGAGTCGAGCTCGGCGATGGCAGGCTGATCCTGGAGCTTTGGGCGAAGAACCTTACCGGCAAGCTGTACGTCAACGCGCTCGGAACGCCGGTCCTCGGCAGCATCCTGGGCCAGAGCGGGATAAATTACGGCGCGCCCCGAACCTACGGGGTGCGGCTGGCGACTCGCTTCTGATGCGTTGGCCGGTTCCCGTAGTTCGAGCGCTTCTCCTGTGGGCGGGCCTGATCCTTTGCGCGCCGCCGGCATCGGCGGCGGCGCCGCCGCCGCCGCCCTTGCCCGCCGTCCAGGCCTGGGCCGACCGGCTCTTCACCGCTGCGGTCGCCGATGGTCGCGCCTCCGGCGCCGCCGTCGCCCTGGTCAGCGAAGGGCGGACCGTCCTCCTCAGGGGCTATGGCACCGCCGACGCCGAGGGCCGAGTGGCCGTCGATCCGCGCTCGACCCTGTTCTCGATCGGGTCGATCACCAAGAACTTCACCGGGACCGCAGTCGCCCAGCTGCTCCAGGCGCGCCGAATCGAGAGCCTTGACGATCCCGCCAACAAATATCTGAAGCGGGTGCGGCTTCCACTCGCCTTCGGCCGCGAGATCAGCGTGAGGGACCTGCTCGACCATCGCGCCGGCTTCGACGACAGCACTTTCGGCCTTGGCATATCGAGGGCTGTCCCGACGCCGCTGTCGGGGCCCGAAATCCGGCGAAGAATCCCGCCCGTCATATTCCCGCCCGGCGCTCCCTCGGTCTATTCCAACAGCGGCTACGGAATCCTCGGAGTGCTCATCGAGGACCTGACCGGCCGCAGCTACCGCGACCATGTCGAGCGCCACATCCTGGTTCCGGCGCGAATGGCCCGTTCCTTCGTCCGGACGAGGCCGCAAGACCCTGTCGCGACGCCCGTCGACACCGACTTCGAGGGCCGGCGCGAGGCGGTCGCCCAGAACTGGGCCTACCATCCCTTCATCCTGCCGTCGGCCGGAATCGTTTCCACCGCGGAGGACATGGCCCGCTTCGCGGCCGCGCATCTCGGCGCCCACCGTGGCGGCGGCGACCTCGGCCTGAACCGCGAGACGGCCCTGCTCATGCACCGGCGCAACCGTGCCAACGCCCCGTACGTCTCCGGGTTCGGGATGAGCTTTATCGCCTCCCTGCGCGGGGGCGAGCTGGTCACCGAGAATGCCGGGTCCGGCCCGGGCTTCCAGGCCGTCCTCATTCTTCTTCCGGATCGCGACCTGGCCCTGGTGGCCCTGATCATGGGCGGAGTCTCGGACTCGGATCCCGGCAAGGCCGCGAGGAGCGGCGCCCGCTGGACCGGCCTCAGCATGTTCGCAGTCCGCCAATCCTTCCTCGACCGGTTCGGGCCGTCGCCGGGCTGGCGCCCGATGGCCGAGCCAAGCCGTCCGCTGGGCGATTATGAAGGCCTCTACCGATCCCGGAGGCGGCCGCACCGAACGCTCGAAGCGGCCTTCAGCCGCGGCGTCATGCTGGAGGTCAGGCGGGGGCCAGGCGACACCCTAATCGTCAACGGCAAGCCCGGCTATCGGGAGGTTCGGCCGGGCCTGTTCTGGAAGGCCGGCGAGGCGCCGTACGTGCCCTCGCCGGCGGATTCCGATATCTATGCCTTCGTCTTCGGGCCGGACGGTCGGGTCCGCCATATCGCCCAGGCCCTGGCCGTCGACATCTTCACTCCGGCCTCGTTCTCCCCCGCCTTCCTCGCATATGCCGCAATCGCCCTCTGCCTCCTGCTGGCGACGGGGTTTCGGACCCGTCACATACAGGGTCCGAGCGCTTGGGACCGGGGAGCCCGTTATCTCAGCCGCGCCGTCGCGACCTCCGGCCTGGCGCTTCCGGCCTCCCTGGCGGCCGGCTTCTGGATCGTCGGCAATCCCGCTTTGGCCTGGGGCCTCGGACAGCCGGGCATGCTGTACCTGCCGATCGCCTTGGCCAACGTCATCGCGATCGCCGCCGTCCTGATGGCGGTCGCGGCCCTGTCGGCCTGGGCTCGAAGCGCGCATTCCCTGGGCGCTCGAATCCATCTGTCGGTGCTCGCGGCCGGAGCGGTCGGCCTCGGCGCCATTCTCGGCCACTACAATTTCACAGGCTATCGAATCCCATGAGCCGAGCCCCGGCGTCCGGCCCGCCGGCAGCGCGGCTGCCTCTCGCGACGCTGCTCCTGTTCGCCTTGCCGGCGCTTCCGATCACGATGATGCACATCCCGGTCGGGGCGGTGATTCCGGGATTCTACGCCAAGTTCACGACGGCTTCGCTGTCGTCGATCGGGCTCGTGTTCCTCGTGTCGCGGATCTTCGATGCCCTCGTCGATCCGGCGATCGGCTATGCCAGCGATCGTACCCGCACTCGATGGGGCAGCCGCAAGCCCTGGATCGTCGCGGGCGCGGCGATCGCGTCGATCGCCGCCTATTTCCTCTTCACGCCGCCGAGCGACGCGGGCGCGGGATATCTGATGGCCATGTCCATCGCCCTCTATTTCGGCTGGGGAATCCTGGAGATACCTTATCGGGCGTGGAGCGCGGAGCTGACCCGCGATTACGCCCAGCGCTCCCAGGTCTCCACCGGCATCGCGATGATGGGCGCCGCCGGCACGATCCTGTTCATGAGCGTCCCGCTCCTGCCCTTCTTCGACTCGAGCGAGATCACGCCTCCGACGCTGACGGCGATGGCGCTCGTCCTCGCCGTCCTTCTGCCGACTTGCGTCGCTCTGGCCGTCGCAAGGGTTCCGGCCGGCGAGGTCGTCGCGCCGTCCCGGTCAAGCGTCGCCGACCTTCTCGCCTCGCTCCGCAAGAACCGCCCGCTCCGCATATTCTCGGCCTGCTACGTGTTCGGAGGCCTGGCGACCGGCGTGTTCACCGCCGTCTTCTTCATTTTCGTCGACAACCATCTGGGCATCGGCGAGCGATTCATCATCCTCTACGTGGTCTGCGCGCTCGGCAATCTCGCGGCCATCCCGCTCTGGCACCGGCTTTCCAACGCGATCGGCCGACACAAGGCGCTCGCGCTCAGCTTCGCGGCGGTGAGCATCGTCCAGCTCGCAATGGCCTTCGTCGCCCCCGGCGCCGGGGCGTTCGTGCCGATGCTCTGCCTTTCCCTCGCCTTCGGCGTCGCCGAGGCCGCCGGCAAGGTAGCGCCCTATGCGCTGCTCGGCGACGTCGTCGACTACGAGATATTGCGAAGCGGCGTCGACCGCGGCGGAAGCTATTTCGCGGCGCTCACCCTGGTCGCCAAGCTCAACTTCGCGATCGGCGGCGGAGTCGCCTTCCTGCTCCTCGGCTCGATCGGCTACCGGGTCGGCGAGTCCAACGGCGAGGCCGCCACGAACGGATTCCTGCTCGTCTTCATCGGCATTCCGACGTTGCTCTGGCTGGCGGCCGCGGTCGTGGCCTGGTTCTTCCCGCTCGACCGGCGGCGCCAGCAATTGATCCGCGCCCGCATTCGCCGCCGGGCCGGCCTCGAGGCCGGGGAATAGGGACACTGGCAACGTGGATTCGAGCCTCCTTCCAATCGTCGACCTGCCGGATTCGCCGAGGGAAAGGGGGCGGGCGCACGGCGAGAGCCTGCGGTCGAAGATCCGTGAAGTTCATGAGCGCCACCTCGCCTATCGCGGCGACTATTTCGGAATGGATCCGGAAGCCTACCTCGCCGCGTTCGCGGCCGAGGCCAATCACCGGCCGGCGATCGAGCGCTTCGCTCCCGACCTGTTGGAAGAGGTGATGGGCATTGCCGAAGGCAGCGGGCTGCCCGAACCGACCGTCTACCAGATGCAGCTCGTCGACGAGGAATGGCAGCACGGCTTCTTCAGGCACAAGCCGGCCCGGCCGCGTCAGAAATGCACGAGCTTCGGAGCGGTGGGACGGACCGTGACGATCGCCGGGCAGAACATGGACGTTCCGCCTTTCGTCGACGGTTGCCAGGCGCTGCTTCGCTTCCGCCACGAGGAGCTGGAGACCCTCGTCTTCACCTTTGCCGGGCTCATCGGGCTCACGGGGATCAATTCGGCGCCCCTGTCGATATGCTGCAACTCGCTCAACGAGCTCGATCCGTCGCTCAAGGGCCTGCCGGTCGCCTATGTCCTTCGAACCCTGCTGAAGCTCTCGTCCTTCGACCAGGCGGAAGCCTTCCTGAACGAGGTTCCGCATGCCTCGGGCCAGAACTATCTGGTCGCCGCTCCCGGGCGAGTCGGCGCCTTCGAATGCTCGGCCGCGGGCGCGGCGCAATATCGGGGTGATGGCGCTGGACGAATCTGCCATACGAACCATGCACTGGCGAGTGAGGCTCGCGGGCGGTTCGAACGGCTTCTCGGCACTCTCGAAGAATGGGAGCGCCCGACCTTCCTGAATTCCCGGAGGCGCTTCGAAACGACCGCCGCGCGCCTTTCGGGGTGGGCGGAGGTCACGGTCGAGCATGCCAAGGCGGCGCTCAGAGCCCACGACGATCCGGAAAATCCGGTGTCGAGAACCGATGCCGACGTCCGCGGCTCGGCGATCGGATTCACCGCCGGCTCGATCGTCTACGAGCTCGACAGGCCTCCGGTGATGCACGTGACGGCCGGTCCTCCCTGCTCGAACGACTATCGGAGCATCGCGCTGTGCTGAGCGCGGCCGGCGGCCCGCGGGCGAGCTCCTATCCGATCGGGGCGGCGCTCACCGAGGCGGCGCTGGTCCGCGATCCTTACCCCGCCTACCGGGCGCTTCTCCGGAAGGAGCCGATCTCGTGGATCGAAGCCCTCTCAATGTGGTGGGTCGTGCGCTACGACGATGTCGTCGAGATCCTCAAGAACGACTCGGATTTCGGCACGGCGTCCGAACGCTCGACCATCTACGACACGTTCGGCGACCAGATGCTCTCCTCGGATGGCGAGAGGCACAGGCGCTACCGGAGCGGCTTTCGGGACGCTTTCCAGGCCAAGGCGGTCAGGGACGGCCTGGCGGCGCAGATCGCCCATGACGTCGATCGCCTGATCGACGGCCTTTCGGGCGGGCGCTGCGAGCTCAGGCGCGAATTCGCCGCCCGGCTGCCGGTCCTGACGATGCTTCGCGTATTGGGGTTGCCGCCGGAGGACGAGGCTCGGCTCAGGCGCTGGTACGACCAGTTCGAAGCGGCCCTGGCCAACTTCACCTGGCGGGCCGACATCCGAGCGGCCGGTCGCCGAAGCGCCGAGGCGTTCAGCTCGCATCTTCGCGAGGCGATCGCCCGGGAGCGGGCCGAGCCCACCGGCTCGCTTCTGGGCCGGGCCGTCGCCGGCTCGCAAGGCAATGGACTGGACGACGCGGCGATAAGCCGGAACGCGGCGGTCATCCTGTTCGGCGGAATCTCCACCGTCGAAGCCCTGCTCCTGAATTGCGTCTGGGCCATTTCGAGCCGGCCGCCCCTCGCGGCCTCGGTCGTGACCGATCCCGCCGCCTGCTCCGCCGCGGTCGACGAGGTGATGCGCTGGCAGCCGCCGGTCCAGTCCGCGACCCGTCATGTCAGGCGCGACGTCGAGTTTCGCGGCCATGTCTTCCGCGAGGGCGAGGTGGTCAACTGCATGCTGGCGGCGGCGAACCGGGATCCGGAGCGTTTTGGGGAGCCCGACATTTTCAGGCCCGGGCGCAGCGATTCCGCCCGGCATCTCGCTTTCGCCACCGGTCCGCATCTTTGCCTCGGTCTCCATCTCGCCGGGCTCGAAGCGCAAATCGCGCTTCGGACCCTGTACGCACGCCTTCCCGGGCTCGCCTTGGATCCCAAACGGCCGTCTCGGCCGGAAGGCTACGAATTCCGCCAGCCCCGCGAGTTGCATCTGGTATGGAATCCTTGAGGACGAGGCGGGGCGGCCTCGCGGACTTGATCTGGAGGACCGGGCGGAGGTGGAAATGATGTCGCCGAGATTCGAGCGCGACCGGCGCCTGATCGGGACGCCCGCAAGCCGGTGGGCGATCGACACCCCGGCCCTGGTGCTCGATCTCGACGCCTTCGAGCGGAATCTGGATCGAATGGCGGCGCACTGTAGAGCCAAGGAGATCGGGCTGAGGCCGCATTCGAAAAGCCACAAATGCGCCGAGATCGCTCGAAGGCAGATCGCGAGCGGCGCTCTCGGGCAATGCTGCGGCAAGCTCGGCGAAGCCGAGGCCCTGGCCGAGGCCGGAATCGACTCCTTCCTCCTCACCTCCCCGGTCGTGACTGCGTCCGGGATCGCGCGGTTGATGAAGCTCGCCGCTCGGGTCCGGCTGGCCGTGGCCGCCGATTCGCTGGCGAATGTGGGCGACCTCGCCGCCGCCGCGCTCGAAGCCTGCCTGGTGCTCGACGTCGTGATCGACCTCGATGTCGGCCTTCACCGGACGGGGGCCTGCGTCGATTCCTGCGTCGAGATCGCGCGCGCCGTCGATTCCCAGGCCGCGCTGAATCTGCTCGGCCTGCAGGCCTATGCCGGTCACCTCATGCACGTCGAAGGCCGGGACGAGCGGCGCTCCCGATCCCTGGCCGCGATGGAGATCCTGCGATCGGCGGCGGCGCGGCTTTCGGAAGCCGGCCTCACCGCCCGCATTCTGACCGGGGCCGGCACGGGCACATACGATATCGATCCCGAGGCGAACGTCCTCACCGAGATCCAGGCCGGCTCATACGTCTTCATGGACCGGCAATATAACGACGTCTGGAAGGAGAGCGCGCCGCCCTTCGAGACGGCCTTGTTCGTTCAGTCGACGGTGATCAGCGCCAACACGCCCGGCCTCGCGACGATCGACGCCGGCTACAAGTCCTTCGCCACCGATGCCGGAGTGCCGGACGTGGTTTCCGGAGCGCCGGAAGGGACGAGCTATTTCTTCTTCGGGGACGAACATGGCGGCCTCGCGCTGCCCGAAGGCCGGCGGCTCGATGCGGGGACGGTGGTCGTGTGCAACGTCCCGCACTGCGACCCGACCGTGAACCTCTACGACGCCTATCACGTGGTTCGGGGGGACGTTCTGGTCGACCTCTGGCGAATCGACGCTCGGGGCCGCTCCGACTGACTCGCTCGTCGGCGCAAGGCGGGCCGTTCCCCACTGGCGTGCCAAATGGTGCCGAGTGTCCGACTCGAACGGACGACCTACCGCTTACAAGGCGGTTGCTCTACCAGCTGAGCTAACCCGGCCCGGGCCCACAAATGGGTGATTAAAGGCGCGAGGTCCAGCCCTCGCTCGGCCGGTTGACCGCGCCCGCCCCGCCGGGAGAGAGTGAGCTTGAGCGAAGCGGCTCGGCTTCGGGGGACAGGAATGCGATTCTCAAGTCACTTTGCGGCGGCGTTGGCGGCGGCCGCTTTGATGCTCGGCGGCCAGCGGCCCGCCGGCGCTCAGCCGGCGGCGGCTCAGGGCGAGGTCCGGCCGCACAGGAGCTCGTGGCCGGCCCTGGTTTCGGGAAGCAACCCGGCCGAGTTCAGCGCGAGCCTCGATCTCGGCCCGAACCTCGAGCGGGGCCGCTCCGCCCGGTCCGAGCTCGCCGAGCATCGCCGTCTGGCGGCGGCGCTCGCCGGCCTCCAGCCGCAGCGCAAGGGCGTCGTCGACGCCTATGTGATCGTCGCGGGGCTGGACAGCGATCCGGTCTTCGGGCGGGAGGCCCGCGAGGCGGGCAAGGTCCTGTCGCGCCGGTTCGATTCGGCGGGCCGAACCCTCGTCCTCGCCGGTGGCGACGGGCGGGGCGGCGCCGAGCTTCCGAGGGGGTCGCTTCACGCGCTCAGCCTGGCGCTGGCCCGCGTCGCCGAGCTTGCCGACCGCGACGAGGACGTGCTCGTGCTCTACTCGACGGGGCACGGAGCGCCTTACGGCCTCACCTACCATTATGGCGACGAGGGCTATGGAGTGCTCACCCCCGCCCGCCTCGCCGGCCTGCTCGGCGAGCTCGGCCTCAAGAACCGGCTGCTGATCCTGTCGGCCTGTTATTCGGGACTGTTCGTCCCGGCCCTGTACGGCGACTCCACGGCGCTGTTCACCGCCGCCTCGGCCAACCGGACCTCGTTCGGCTGCGCCGCCGACAACGACTGGACCTTCTTCGGCGACGCCATGATCAACCGCGCCCTGCGCAAGCCGCAGCCGCTCGCCGCGGCCTCGACGGAGGCGCTGAGGCTGGTCGGCGAGTGGGAATCGGCGAGGAAGCTCGCCCCCTCCTACCCCCAGGTCAGCATCGGCGGCGGGGTCGATTCCTGGCTGAAGCCGCTCGAGGCGAGGATGCCGAAAACTTCGACCGCGCCGGTGGGAAAGCCCGCGGCCGGCGACTAGGCCTCTCCCGGCCGGGCGGGCCCGCTACAGGATTCCGAACGTCCAGCCCTCGGTTCGGGCGAGCTCCGTGGTCAGGCCTTCCGGCGCGAAGGCGGTCGGCTCCGTCGAGGCGAGCGAGCGCATCCCCGCGGCGGTGACGAGGGCGTCGGTCTGGTGGTCGTTGGGCTCGAAGCGGAGGCGCGCCGGCCGGCTGCCGAGGGCGAGCAGTGCGCGATCGAGATCGGCCCTCGACCTCAGCTTGGTTCCCCTGAGGCCGGCCCGGCGAAGGTAGATCCGGGTGTAGATCTCGACGACCGCGCTGCCTTCCTCCGGAAGCGGGTCCATCGGCCAGACAGCGACCCGTCCGCTTAGCCGGTGGAGCAGCCGCATTCCCGAGAAGCTCGCCTTGGCGACCTGGGCGGCTCCGATCGCGTCGTAGGCGCTCGCCGTCTTCCGCCCGCCCTGCGCGTTCAGGCGTGCGTCGCACTGGCGGAAATGCATGAAGGGCGCCTTCTCGCCGTCGGCGATCCCGAAATAGAAATGGCGTCGGTGGGCCTGTTCCAGGAAGCTCGCGGCGCCCAAATCCTCGTCGCCGCTTCGGCTCTCGACATAGGCCCAGAATTCCCGCGCCGTGGACGGGACGCCCGCCTCGCCCGGAAGATATTCGCCGCGCTCGGCGATCGGCGGCGCGAAGCTGAAGTCGAAGCCGAACAGGGTCGGAGCCGCCCCCGCCTCGGCGACAAGCCAGTCGAGGACCTCGCTCCGCGACCAGACATGGTCCGGCCGGACCAGCTTCGGCGCCGAATCGCCGGCCTCGGCGACGGCGATCGCGATGCCCTTGTGCCTCCGCCCCTTGGCGCCCGACCAGTCGATCGCGGCGAAGCGCTCGAACCGGGGCATCAGCGCAGGGCGGCGAGCACGTCCCGGACGAAGGCGCCCGGGTCGAAGCCGGTGCCCGGCCCGTCATAGCCGCGGCGGACGATGACGATCCGCCGCGACGGGACGATCGCCAGATACTGGCCGCGATTGCCCTGGCCGATAAAGGCGTCGGCGGGGAGGCCGAGATCGGCCGGGAAGGTCCAGAAGGTCGCTCCGTAGCCGTAGCCTGAGGCCGGCTGGGCGGGGCCGCGCCTCGACACATAGGCGCCCCAGCCCGGCGGAAGGATCCGCTCGCCGTTCCAGACTCCGTCATTCTGGTAGAGCAGGCCGAGCCGGGCGAGGTCCCGGGCCGTCGTCCAGACCTGGCTCGAAAGGATGAAATTGCCCTGCCAGTCGGTCTCCGGAAAGGTGCGGGTCATCCCGATCTTCCACAGCAGCGCGTCGAACGGGAAGGCGAGCGCCCGCTCCCCGTCGCCAAGCTTGGCGCGGAGCCCGCGAACGGCGAGCAAAGTGTCGTTGTTGGCGTAGCGGAAGCGGGTGCCCGGCGGCGCCTCGAGCGGCCATTGGGTCGCGTTCTCGGTGACCGAGCTTCCTCCGAAATAGGTCGCGTCGGTGCGGTTGCCGGGCGAGTCGCTGTGAAGTCCGCTCGCCATCCGGAGAAGGGCGTCGGTGGTGATCGCGCCGCGCGGATCGCCGGGCCGGCTCCATTCCGGGATCGCGGCGGGAGCCTCGACGTCGAGCAGCCCCTGCCGGACGGCGGCGCCGATCACGGTCCCGGCGAGGCTCTTGGCGACCGACCAGGTGCGCTGCGGCATGTGCAGGTCGAAATCGTCGCGATAGCGCTCGGCGACGATCTTCCCGTCCTGGACCACCAGCACCGCCGTCGTCTCGCTGCCCTGGCCGTAGCTTCGCCGGTCGAAGGCTGCGGCGAGGGCCCGGGCGAGGGCCTTCGAATCCCCCTTGGGCGCGGCGGCGGCGTCGCGGTCTCCGTTAGGCCAGGGAAGGCGGTCGTTGCGGTCGACGGAGCGGTCCACATCGAGCCGGGGAAGCAGCCGGACCGTCTCGGCCCCTGCCCCGATGGGAAGCTGGGCGCAGCCCAGATGCGGTCGCCAGGCGGCGATCCGAGGCGGCATCCTGTCGCTGAAGGCGACGCTGACGGTCTTCGCCTGCCGATCGACCCTCGCCTCGAGGCCGGGCATGATCGGCTCGAGTTCGGGGTAGGTCCGCTTGAGATCGTCCCTTGCGACCTGCTCCTCGCTCTGGCCTGCGTTGAACAGGTCGCTGCACAGGAAGGACGCCTTGTAGCCGGCGGCGATGGCCCGGACATATTCGGGGCGGTCGACCTGGGCCGAGGCCGGCGCGGCGAGCAACAGAGCGGCGATCCACATCTTCGTCGCGCCGGCGAAGGCCGGTGTCCCGGGGAATGAAGGGCGCCGACGCCTTTCACCCGCCGGGATGCCAGCCTTCGCCGGCATGGCGGAATGTCGCATAGTCACTGTCCTTTCCTCGGCCTCGGCCTGGGCTTGGCGGCGGTCCAGGCGTGCGAGCGCTCGATCGTGTCGCGAACCCGGTCGGGATCCTTGCTTCCGAACCGGACGAGGACGGCCGGCCAGCCCTCGTAATGCGGAGTCTGCCAGAAGGTCTCCGGATCGGTCTCCTTCAGCATCTCGACCGTATCGAGATCGACCGCGACCCCGAACGAGCTCTCCGCCTCGCGCCCGATGAAGAGGAAGGCCCGGCCGTTCACCTTCACCGCCGGCTTGCCGTAGCTGGTCGAAAGCTCCGTTTCCGGCAGCGAAAGCGCGAAGGCGACCGCCTCCTCCCAGCTCGCGATCGGCTCAGCCATCGCGCTTCGCCTTGCGCTGCTCGTCCCACCAGGCGAGCCGCTCCGCGACGCGCTTCTCGAAGCCGCGGTCGGTGGGCGTGTAGAAGATCTGCGGCTCCATCTCCTCGGGCCAGTAATTGTCGCCCGAGAAGCCGCCCTCGGCGTCATGGTCGTATTGATAGCCTTTGCCGTAGCCGACCTGCTTCATGAGCTTGGTGGGGGCGTTGAGGATGTTCTTGGGCGGCATCAGCGAGCCGGTGTCGCGGGCCGAGCGCCAGGCGGCCTTCTGGGCGGTATAAACCGCGTTCGATTTGGGCGCGGTGGCGAGATAGAGGCAGGCTTGGGCGATCCCCAGCTCGCCTTCCGGAGAGCCGAGGAAGTCGTAACTGTCCTTGGCGGCGATGCACTGGACCAGCGCCTGCGGGTCGGCCAGGCCGATATCCTCGACCGCGGCGCGGGTCAGCCGGCGAAGCAGGTAGAGCGGCTCCTCGCCCGCCGTCAGCATCCTCGCCAGGTAATAGAGCGCCGCCTGCGGGTCGGAGCCTCGGATCGCTTTGTGGAGCGCGGAAATGAGGTTGTAATGCCCCTCGCGGTCCTTGTCGTAGACCGCGACGCGGCGGTGGAGAAGCGCGGACAGCGCGGCGGGATCGAGCAACTCCCTCTCCCCTTGAGGGGAGAGGGCCGGGGAGAGGAGCTGCCCCGGCGTCCCCTCTCCCACCTTCGCTTCGCTCGGCCCCCTCTCCCCTGAAGGGGAGAGGGAAATCGAGAACAGCGTCTCGGCCTGGTTGAGGAGGAAGCGGCCGTCGCCGTCGGCCGTGGCGACCAGCGCGTCGCGGGCCTCGCGGGTCAGCGGCAGCGGCCGGCCGACCAGCGCCTCGGCGCGGTCGAGCAGCTTGCACAGGGCATGGCTGTCGAGGCGGCTGAGGATCAGGACCTGGGCGCGGGACAAGAGAGCGGCGTTGAGCTCGAAGCTGGGATTCTCGGTGGTGGCGCCGACCAGGACGACGGTGCCGTCCTCGACATAGGGCAGGAAGCCGTCCTGCTGGGCGCGGTTGAAGCGGTGGATCTCGTCCACGAACAGAAGGGTCTGCCGCCCCAGCCTGGCATGGTCGCGCGCCTCGGCGAACACCTTCTTGAGGTCGGCGACCCCGGAAAAGACCGCCGAGATGGCGACGAAGCGCATTCCCACCGCGTCGGCGAGCAGCCGGGCGATCGTCGTCTTGCCGGTGCCGGGCGGTCCCCACAAGATCATCGAAGCGAGCTTGCCGGCCGCGACCATCCGCCCGATCGCGCCCTCCGGGCCTGCGAGATGGTCCTGGCCGACCACTTCGCCGAGCGAGCGCGGGCGGAGGCGATCGGCGAGCGGCGCCGAGTCCGAAGGCGCCGCAGCGGGGGGATCGGGATCGTCAGCGAAGAGGTCGGCCACCTTTTCCCTTTAGCCCAAAGCGGCGCGCGCGCCAGCCGCGCTCGACCGAGTCTAGAGCCTTGCGGAGACCCGAGCGGACCGCGGGTTCGGCAAAGGCCGCCACGATCACCGCCATGGCGAGGAGGACGAGGCCGGCGGCCGCCATCGCCGCCAGCGGCGGCAGGCCCAGCCGAACGAGGGCCGCCATCAATGCGAGGCCGAGGCCGAAATGGAGGAGGTAGAGGGGGTAGGTCGCAAGCCCGGCCAGCCGCGAGATCGGCAGGTCCCGCGACGACGGCCGGGCGGGCGCGAGGCCTACGACCGCGATCCCGGCAAGCCAGAGGATCGTAGGAGCCAACCCGGTCCATTCGGGCGTGAGCAGCTGCATCGTCTGCACCGCGCCGGCGCCGCCGGCGGCGACCGCCGAAGCCGCGCCCCAGAAGCGAAGCGATCCGTCCCTCAGGAAATGGAGCAGGGCGCCGAGCGAGAAGTGCATCCCCCAATAGAGCGGCAGCAGCCAAAGCGGCGAAATCGCCCCGCCACGGAGGAGGAAGAGCGTCCACAGGGCTGCGCTGGCCAAAGCCAGGGCGATCGCGCCCGGTCTCAGCCAGCGCGCTCCCCCGACGACGAGAAGGAGAAGCACGTAGGCGTAGAATCCGATCTCGACCCCGAGAGTCCAATAGGGCGGATCGACCCAGCCGCCGCTCGGCCAGAGCAGCATCGACTTGGCGAGCAGGATGAGGCCCTCGCCCAAGGGCCGGCCGGCCGCCCACCACACCAGGGCGGAGACCGGTGCGCAGATGAAGATCGCCGGATAGAGCCGCTCGATTCGCCGGCGAAGGAAGCGCATCGCCCCGCCCTCCGCCGCGGAGCCGGCGATGACGAAGCCGGAGATGACGAAGAAGATCGGCACTCCGACGGAGCCGTGCACCCACAGCAGCGCGCGCCCTGGAACCGCGATTCCCGAGCCGACGAGGCGGGCCACCTCTCCGCCGCCGGCCGAGGTCCAGCCCAGATGGAAGAGCAGCACGGCGAAGGCGCAGGCGAGCCGCAGCCAGTCCATCGCCGGATAATAAGGCTGGTGCCGCCGCATCGCCCTCCGACACTAGGTACAAAGCCGCGATGGGCAAGCGGGGTATCGTCGAACCTGGTCGCGCGCCTCATTGGCCGATCGTCGCCGGCGCCCGACCGAAGGATTGACGACGCTGCATCTAAGATATATCTAAGATCAGTCCAGATAGATTGGAGACATGACATGCGCATCGGATGTGGCCCCCGTTTCTCCTTCCGCGACATTCCGCCCGGACTCATGGCGATGGGCTTCGGACCGCGCGGCTGGGGCGGCGGCTGGGAGGGCGGCGACTGGAGCGCCGAGTTCGGCCACGGCCGCGGCCGCCGCGGCAATCGCCGGCGAATGTTCGAATCGGGCGAGCTGCGGCTCGTCCTCCTGAAGCTGATCGCCGACCAGCCGCGCCACGGCTACGACCTCATCCGGGCGATCGAAGAGCTGACCCACGGCAGCTACGCGCCCAGCCCCGGCGTGGTCTACCCGACCCTGACCATGCTCCAGGACATGGGGCTGATCCAGGAAGCGGCGGCCGAAGGGCCGCGTAAGGCCTTCGCGATCACGCCCGAGGGCGAGGCCCATCTCGCCGAGCGGACCGAGGAGGTCGAGGCCCTGTTCGAGCGGCTCACCGGGGCGGGCGAGGGCAAGCGCCGGGCCGGAGGACGGCCGATCCAGCGCGCCGTCGGCAACCTTCTCTCGGCCCTGTGGCACCGGGTGACCGCGGAGGATTCGAGCGAGGAGAGGCTGCACGAGATCGCCGCTATCCTCGACGAGGCCGCCCAGCGGATCGAGCGCCTCAAATAGGCGAGTCCCCGGCGGAGCCTGGGCGCGGCGGAGCGGACCCCCCGCCCAAACGAAAAGCGCCCCGGAAATTACGCTCCGGGGCGCCCGATCGCGCGAAAGGAGAAGTCGCGATCTAACTATTGGTTGGTCTGGACGTCGGCGTCGTCGATCGCCTCTTCCTTGTCCTCGCCGGCCTCGCGGACGGCATCGGCCTTGTCGTTGAGATTCTCCTCGAGGGCCTCGTTCGACACATTGTCGGCGACCGCCTCGATATTGTCCGCGACCGCGTCGGCATTGTCGGCGACATTGTCGCCGGCGGTGTCGTCGCCCTGGCCGCCGCAGGCGGCGAGCGCGAGCAGTCCCGCGCCGAGCGCGGCTTTCAACGTGAACTTCATCTCTTAATCCCCTTGTTCGGTCCCTCACAAAAGGACGCCCCAGCAGCATGGGGCTGAGGCGTCCATGGGAGCCCCGCGTGACCTTTGGGGGCTCAACCGAGCGACTGAACGTGATAACCTGGGTTAGGTTCCCCCCGAAACGATCAGATGAGTCCCGCCAGCGGACTCGACGGATCGGCGTAGCGGCGCTGCCCCATCCGGCCGGCGCGATAGGCGAGGCGGCCGGCCTCGACCGCGAGCTTCATCGCCCGGGCCATCGCCACCGGATCCTTGGCTTCGGCGATGGCGGTGTTCATCAAAACGCCGTCACAGCCCAGCTCCATCGCCACGGCCGCGTCCGACGCCGTTCCGACCCCGGCGTCGACCAGCACCGGGACCTTGGCGGCTTCGACGATGAGCCGGATCGTCACCCGGTTCTGGATCCCGAGCCCGGAGCCGATCGGAGCTCCGAGCGGCATGATCGCGACCGCACCCGCCTCCTCGAGCTGCCTCGCCGCGATCGGGTCGTCCACGCAATAGACCATCGGCTCGAACCCCTCTTTGGCCAGGGTCTCGGTGGCCCGCAGAGTCTCGCGCATGTCCGGATAGAGGGTCTTCGCCTCGCCGAGCACCTCGAGCTTGACGAGGCTCCATCCCCCGGCCTCGCGCGCCAGCCTCAGGGTGCGCACCGCCTCGTCGGCGGTGAAGCAGCCGGCGGTGTTGGGAAGGTAGGTGACCTTCCCGGGATCGATGAAATCCATCAGCATCGGCTGCTTCGGATCCGAGATGTTGACCCGCCGCACCGCCACGGTGACGATCTCGGCCCCCGACGCCTCGACCGCGGCCGCATTCTGGGCGAAATCCTTATACTTGCCGGTCCCGACGATCAGCCTCGAGCGGAAGGTTCGGCCCGCGACGGTCCAGCGGTCGTCCGAGTCCGTGAGGGAAGTCGCGATTCGGCCTTCTGCATTCACTCTGGGGCACCGCTGGATGAAGTGGAACGACCTGCGATATAGTGCGGATCGCGCCCGGCGTAAGCCATGGCTTTCGCCGGGAGCCGCCCACGGGAGGAGGACGGGATGAAAATGTGGCTGGCCGCGCTCGCGCTTCTGGCGGTCCCGGTCGCGCCCGCGGCGGCGCAGGCCCCCGACATCGTCGTCAAGGGCGACGCCGCCCGGCGGGAGATCGAGCGAATCCTTCGGGACGATAATCTCGACACGTCCCGGCTCGATGCCCGCGAGGTCGCCGATTCGATCGGCGGAATCGGCCGAGGCCGGGCCCCGGACGATTTCTGGCTGGCCTATCGAGCCCATGTCGCCGCCTGGCGCCGGCTCGCCGACGCCGAGGAGGCGGCCCGGCGATCGTCTTCGGCGTCCGCTGCCGCCGAGCTCGAGAAAGCGGAGCGGGCGATCGATTCCACCTTCGACGAGGTGGAGCGCATCGCACGCCGGTACGGCGCCCGGCTGCCAACTCCGCCCTGGTCTATACCGCCCACGGTTTGAGCGGATCGCCCATTTTCTCGTCATGCCGGACTTGATCCGGCATCCACCTTCCTTCGCAAGGAGCCCGGAAGGAGGTGGACCCCGGATCAAGTCCGGGGTGACGGGACACCTCAGCCGCCGCCGACGAAGGTGACGATCTCGAAATCGTCGCCGTCCTCGACCGCCACCTGGCCGAGAGTCGAGCGGGGAACGATCTGAAGGTTGCGCTCGACCGCGACCCGGCTCGGCTCGAGGCCGAGCTCGAGCGCGAGATCGGCGACGCTGATTCCCTTCGGAACCCGCCGGTGCTCGCCGTTGACCGTGATCGAGGCCGTCTCGTCCATGCCGCTTTGCGCTCCCGAAGCCCGACGCCTATAGCGCTTCGCAATGGCGTCGCTACCCGTCATCTATGTCCTGAACGGCCCGAGCCTCAACCTGCTCGGCGCCCGCGAGCCTGAAATCTACGGCTCCGACACGCTCGACGAGATCGCCGGCCGGCTCGAGGACCGAGCCCGGGAGCTCGGGGTCGAGGTCGACATCCGCCAGTCCAACCATGAGGGCCACCTGATCGACTGGATCCACGAGGCCCAGGCGAAGGGCGCCAAGGCGGTGATCCTGAACGCCGCCGGCTTCAGCCACAGCTCGGTCGCACTGCTCGACGCGGTCCTGGCCGTCTCGACCCCCGTCATCGAGGTCCACCTGTCCAACCCGCAGGCTCGCGAGAGCTTCCGCCGGCGAAGCCTGGTCGCCGCCGGAGCGAAGGGGACGATCGCCGGCTTCGGCCCGCTCTCCTACTTGCTGGCTCTGGACGCGGCGGCCGGTCTCTGACAGGAAGCCGCGGTTCGGGGGCGGCGCCCCAGGGACGCAGGAAAGAGAGTCCAGATGAGCGACGACGAAGGCGCTTCGGAAGGCGGCATGCGGATCGAGGCCGGTCTGGTTCGGCAGCTGGCCGAGCTTCTCAACCAGAACGACCTGACCGAGATCGAAGTCGAGGACGGCGATCGCAAGATCGTCGTCAAGCGAAGCGTCATGATGGCCGCTCCGCCCCCTCCCCCGCCGCTCCCGCCCGCCGCCTCGGCCCCGTCCGCGGCCCCGGCCGCCGGCGGCTCCGCGGCGCCCGCGCCGGGCAGCCATCCCGGAGCGGTCAAGTCGCCGATGGTCGGGACGGCGTTCCTGGCGGGCGAGCCGGGCGCAATGCCGTTCGTCTCGCCGGGCTCCAGGGTGAAGGAAGGCGACACGCTGCTGATCATCGAGGCGATGAAGGTGATGAACCCGATCGTCGCGCCCCGCGCCGGGATCGTCTCGCAGGTTCTCGTTGTCGACGCCCAGCCGGTGGAATATGATCAGCCGCTGGTGATCCTCGAATGAGGGCTATCGGCGTCATCCCGGCGAAAGCCGGGACCCCAGGACGAGAAGTCTCGGCGGGCCTCCCCCAGGTCCCGGCTTCCGCCGGGCTGACGGCTCGATGATCAAAAAGGTCCTGATCGCCAACCGGGGCGAGATCGCGCTTCGGATCCACCGCGCCTGCCACGAAATGGGCATCAAGACGGTGGCGGTCCACTCGACCGCCGACACCGAGGCGATGCACGTGCGGCTCGCCGACGAGGCGATCTGCATCGGCCCGCCGCCGGCCGCCGATTCCTACCTCAACGTCCCGGCGATCATCTCGGCCGCCGAGATCAGCCACGCCGACGCCATCCATCCCGGCTACGGCTTCCTTTCCGAAAATGCCCGCTTCGCCGAGATCGTCGAGCTTCACAACATCATCTGGATCGGCCCCAAGCCCGAGCATATCCGGGTGATGGGCGACAAGGTCGAGGCCAAGCGCACCGCGGCCAAGCTGGGGCTTCCGCTCGTGCCCGGGTCGGACGGCCCCGTCGAAGGGCCGGAGGAGGCCCGGGCGGTGGCGGCCGGGACCGGCTATCCCTTGCTCGTCAAGGCCGCGTCGGGCGGCGGCGGGCGGGGCATGAAGATCGTCCGCAACGAGGAGGAGCTCGACAGCCAGCTCAGCCAGGCCCGGTCGGAAGCCAAGGCCGCCTTCGGCGATGACACCGTCTATATCGAGAAATATCTCGGCGATCCGCGCCACATCGAGTTCCAGGTCTTCGGCGACGGGGAGGGAAGGGCGGTCCATCTCGGCGAGCGCGACTGCTCGCTTCAGCGGCGCCACCAGAAGGTGCTGGAAGAGGCGCCATCGCCCGTCGTCACCGCCGAGCAGCGCGAACGGATGGGCGGAATCGTCGCCCGCGCCATGGCCGCGATGGGCTATCGCGGCGCGGGCACCGTC